>CAYSTJ010000001.1:0-60195 GCA_964434105.1 uncultured Cellvibrionaceae bacterium
AATAATCGCATTAAAAAAATACGTTTTACCCATGAATAACCCCTGATTAATCAAACAGATCGCCGCCCGCAGCGCCGCGGCATGTCTATCCGCAACTGACAGATATCGCGGGATTTCCCCGGATTATATCGATTGAAGTGCCACCAGCGTATGGCATGGTACACAGTTTGTCCGGCCGGGCGTGTCGCGATGCCTCACGCGACGCAATACGTGGCCGTGCGAAGTACGGCCATAGGCATTGTTAACCGGCTTGGCAGCACCATTTATAAAGATACCCTTTTGGCTTATAACGGCGGACTTAGCGCAGCGGATGGAAACTGATATCCTTCGTCTATCCATTGACAGGTTGAAACGCTGAGGGGTACCGTCCGATGGTTCCGTCCAACCGCAGCGGACGGGTAACGCGGAGCCTTGCCGACAAAACTGGTCCGTCAGATTCCACTCAGGGAAACCGATTTTCAAATCAGACTGTCAAGCGAGGCAGAATGCATACTGAACGCGATAAAATGTTGAACGGTGAGCTTTATGACCCGCTTGATTCCGAGCTGATTCAGGCGCGCAACCGCGCGCGGGACCTTTGTCAGGACCTCAATGCCACCCGTGAGATACAGCAGGATGAGCGCCGGCATATATTGCGCCAGCTATTTGGTGAGGGCGGCGATACAGTCTGGATGCAGCCGCCTTTCTACTGCGATTATGGCGAGAACATCAGGCTCGGGGAACGCGTATTTTTCAATTTCAACTGCGTGGTACTTGATGTTGCGAGTGTCACAATCGGGGATTACACGCTCTTCGGTCCGGCCGTCCAGATTTATACAGCGACGCACCCCTTTGAAGCGAATCTGCGTCGCAGTCAGGAGTCCGCAAAACCCATCGACATCGGCTCGGATGTATGGGTCGGTGGTGGAGCGATTATTTGTCCGGGCGTACGCATTGGATCGCGCGCTGTGATTGGCGCCGGGAGTGTAGTGACGCGGGATATTCCCGACGACGTATTTGCCGCGGGCAATCCGTGTCGCGTTATCCGTAAGCTATTGGAGAATGACAATCTGCAGAAGTGCCAGGAACCCGAATAATACCGGCGCCGCCCCAGCCAGAAAGTGGCCGCACCGTCAGGCTCAGATCCTGTCTGCTGTTCCCGGCGCATAGCCGGCAAGGCTGGACAATGTCGGTCACCCAGGCATTGTTCGCCGGGACGGGATTGCGTACTGCAGGCAAGCCTGCATGGTGGCCGTTAGAATTTGAACGCGACTTTAACCGCGTCTGTTACCGCGGCCGCGTCAATGTAGCCGATTGCGCCGGGGTCAGTCGCAATTCGGGCAAGCAGCTCATCGGTGGAGGCCATCTCCGCCGGCGGCGTTCCTTTACCGGTGAATACCAGCTTGGACCAGTACGCTCTAAGTTCAGCGGGGGTTTTGTCGAGCACCTTGTTTTCAAATTCGGCGCGCGATGCAACCGTGTCGGTCAGGTTAAGGGGCGTGACGGATCTGCCGTCGTCAAAACTCTTTTTTTTGCCGAGAAAAATGCGTTGAACCTCTTCCTTGTTAATAATATTGTTGTTACTCGGATGAACAATGACAACGGTCTCGGCCAAAGCGTGACTCGCCACCAGCATGGCCGCTATAAAAAATGCAAAAACCTTCATGGTGTCACCTTTTGTTTAAAAGACTACATCAGCGCCGAAACGCAGGAGGTTGGATGTTTCGCCAGTAACGTCTTCCTGCTGGGTAAACGATATTTTCAGGGCAATGCCGGCACTGGCATCATAGCGAACGCCCAGTGTCGTTAATTTGATACTGTCTTCCGACGCGGCCACTGCACCGTTTAAAATCTGCATGACAGTGCCCATATCTGGAATCGGTACGCCGCCCACACCGGCTGGCAGATTGTCGACAATTCGTCTGTTGCCGTCCGATTTCAGTTCTGAATAGGTGACATGCGGTGTGAGGGATCCAAAACGGTAACCAGCGGTGACATACCACGCCTCTGTCTCGGGCGTCAGGCTGTCTTCAACCTTGTATTTCATGGTTTCTGCATCCAGCAGATAACCGTTATGATCAATGCCCATTGCGAGTCCGAAAAACTGTCCACGGTCTTCATCGATCCGGATGGATGATTGGGTGCCGCTGACATCTGTCGATGTCATGTCTCCCGCTGCACCAAGCATCGCAATCAATGCATCGGTCTCGGCAATGTCGATCGTGGCTTTTGACGAGATATAATTCGCTCTCAATGTCAGCCAGTCCCGGGTCAGGGTCCAGGCGCCGCCGAATAGATTCTGCAATTCCCCCGGGAGATCATTCATTATGTCGCCTGTCAGCTGTCCGAAAACAATTTGCAGTGAGGAGTCCCAGCTTCCGATGGTGTTATCGCTGAGAAGCGACACGCCATCGTAACCCGCTAGCTGCAGGCTATATACGGTCTGTGGGACTTCTATCCAATTGTAGGCATAGTGAACATCCATAAAATCTGAAAAACGAAAGAAGGGAATACGCATGCGACCGGCGCTCAGTCTGAGTGTGTCGGTAAGCTGGTGGCTGAGATAGGCCCACTCAATCCGCGGCTCATACTCACTCTCGCCGCGGGCAAGCAGCTGCATGGTCGCGGTCGTGCGCGCGCTCAGGGTCGCTTCAGCCTGTAGCGCTATTAGCGAATCTTCCTGAAAATTCAGTTCGTCGTTGTAGTTGTAGAGTGTTTCGTCTGACGCCAAGGTCGTACCGCCAACGATGGACGCGAAGCCGCGAAACTTGATTTCGGCAGCCGCTGTGACGTTTGAGAGCAACGCTAGGGTTATGACGGCGCTGAGACGTTTTATCATGGTAGCCTCTTGTTGTGGTGATGTATGAAAACCGTAAGAAGCTGGATCCGGGGATGCATGACGCTGACAGGAAAAGCTTGATTATGCCTGGCAAGATTTGCCATTGTGGAACCGACTGATTGGCGACCGGCGGTGCCCGCTCGCTTTTAAAACTGAGTATAGTCAGAAATTGACCGTTGTCACGCCAGGGTTTGTGGGAAAAGGCAGAGGGCCGCGTGGGCCTGCCATCGCTGTTTCGACCAGGTCCCGATCGGCATCCAGCGCGATGGGCGACCGCGCCGCTGGCTGCGGAGCGTCTGGCGCGGCGGTGTGAGCCAGTTCCGAATCGATAAAGTCTCTGGTACTATATGCCGAATACTACTTGTTTCACTTCCTTGAGCCGTTTATTCTTCCTGCGCCTCAGGAGCAGTCCGTCGCCTGGTCGCCAATTCAATAAATACAGGACGGGCGGCAACTTCCGCCATTCTCGTTGCGTCTCCTGGAGGTCGGAATATCGCGCCATGAATATGACGCCAACAAATGCGCCCTGACGGCGGTGTTTACGCGTCCTGAAGGCGACTCCGGGGGCTGACGATCATGCCGGTGGGAGGTTGAATTGTCCCGGCCAATGCTGATCTGGTCCGGGTGTCCCTAGTCCAAGCAGATGATAACAATAATGTCCCAAGCTACAGAAAGACTCTCAATTACCGAAAAAGTAGGCTATAGCCTCGGCGATCTGGCCGCGAACCTGATTTTCCAGACGCTGATGACCTTCATTGCCTTCTTCTACACCGATGTTTACGGCATCCCGGCTGGCCCGGCGTCCACCATTATCTTTGTTGGCGGCATGCTGGGCGCGTTTTTCAACCCGGTAATGGGTCTGATCGCAGACCGCACCCGTACCCGGTGGGGCAAATTCCGCCCCTGGATTCTGTGGACTTCCGTACCGTTTGGTGTCATAGCGCTACTGGCCTTCAGTACACCCGACCTGAGTCCTGATGGCAAGCTGATCTATGCCTTTATTACCTATGTGCTTCTTGTCATTATCTATTCGGCCAATAACCTGCCGTATTCAGCACTCAGCGGTGTGCTGACCGGCAATATGCAAGAGCGCAACAGTCTATCTTCCTACCGGTTTGTGGCGGTGATGGTGGCGCAGTTCATTATTCAGGTGCTGCTTCTGCCTCTGGTGCTGATTCTCGGTGACGGCGACCGGGCCGAAGGTTTCAAGAGCGCCATGACCATTTTTTCGCTGGTCGGGGTGGTATTCTTTATTATTACCTTTCTGACCACCAGGGAGCGCATTGTGCCCCACGCCGGGCAGACGTCCAGCGTTATGGACGATCTGAAGGATCTGGTGCGCAATCGTCCCTGGTTAATCATGCTGCTGGTAACCATACTGGTGTTTGTCACGCTGGCACTGAAAGGTGGCACTTATATTTACTATTTCCAGTACTATCTGAGCGAGCCGCACCTGGCAACCTTTCTCGACGACATCGGATTTAACGGCTTTATGCGCGGTCTGAATGCTACCCTGACCAGTATGGGGCTTACGGAATTCCGGTGGCCCGAAGATGCGCCCACCTCCGCCTTCAGTCTGTTCAATGCCGGTGGCATTATATTCATGATTGTCGGTATCGGCTTCTCAAAAGGGTTTGCCAACCGCTTTGGCAAGCGCAACGTCTTCGGTGGCGCCTTACTGCTGTCTACGGTATTTGTACTGGCCTTTTTCTTCTTTCCGCCGGATTCTATCGGTATCGTGTTTGTGTCGCAGATACTGCATGGCTTTTTTTATGGCATTACTATTCCGCTGTTATGGGCCATGATCGCCGATGTGGCGGATTATTCCGAATGGAAAAACAATCGTCGTGCAACGGCCATTATTTTTTCAGCGATGATATTCGGGCTGAAAACCGGTCTTAGTGTGGGCGGCGCGCTGGTAGCGGGTATTCTCGCGCTGTATGGTTATGATGCACTGTCCAGCGGCCAGTCTCCCGATACGGTGACCGGCATCCGGCTGTCCGTCAGTCTATACTCGGCATTGCCATTTTTCGTCGCCGTCGCGTTGCTGTTTTTTTATGAGATCAATCGGACGATGGAGTCACGCATCGAGCGGGAATTACATCAACGTCGCGACATCTAACTGTGCTGTAACTATGAAGCGCATGCTGTAACTATCAAAAGGTGAATACTCATGGCAGATGAAAACGATAATATCGATTACGAAGCTTTGAAGCAAAAGGCGATATCCCAGCCGCTGGTGGAGCATATTTACACCGCGGACCCGTCCGCGCACGTGTTTGACGGCAAGATCTATATCTATCCATCGCACGATATAGATGCCGGCATCCCGTTCAATGATAACGGCGATCATTTCGGCATGGAGGATTACCACGTGCTCTCCCTCGACAGCCCCGACAGCGAGGCAGTGGATCACGGCGTGGCGCTGCATGTGCGGGACGTACCCTGGGCTGAACGGCAGATGTGGGCACCGGATGCGGCCTGCAAAAACGGCAAGTATTACTTTTATTTTCCGGCCAAGCGCAGTGACGGCATTTTTCAGATAGGCGTAGCCATCGGCGATTCGCCGACGGGTCCTTTCAAGCCGCAACCGGAAGCAATCAAAGGCAGCTACTCCATCGACCCGGCGGTTTTTGCGGATGATGACGGCGCCTACTATATGTATTTTGGCGGTATCTGGGGCGGACAGTTACAGAAGTACCGCGGCAATATTTATGATGATGCCCATGAAGAGCCGGCTGACGGCGAACACGCGCTGGGGCCGATTGTCGCCCGCCTGTCCGACGACATGACCGAGTTCGCTGAAACGCCGCGTGAAATTCTCATTCTGGATGAAAATGGACAGCCGCTGCTGGCTGGCGATCACGACCGCCGCTTTTTTGAAGCCGCGTGGATGCATAAATACAACGGTACTTACTATTTCTCCTACTCTACCGGCGATACGCATTTTATCTGTTATGCGACCGGCGATAACCCCTACGGGCCGTTCACCTACCGCGGGCCCATATTGACACCGGTAATCGGCTGGACGACCCATCATTCCATTTGTGAGTTCCAGGGCAAGTGGTATCTGTTCTACCACGATTCCATCCTGTCCAGAGGCGTTACGCACTTGCGCTCTGTCAAGATGGCCGAAATCACCTACGACGCTGACGGTGCAATCCGGACGCTCGCCCCCTACAAGGACTAGATCGACCCCACCGGTCGACTCCAGACCAGTTCTCCGTTGCAGCGTAGTATGCTGCAACGGACATTTGACCGGAGAATTTTATAATGACAACGCGACGGCTGCGATGGGGTATTATCGGCACGGCAAAAATAGCCCGCGAATTTCTCGTTCCCGCAATTCGCTTATCGCCTTACGCGGAGGTAATGGCAGTGGCATCCCGGGATGGTGCGCAGGCCCGGCGTTATGCCGACCAGTGCGACATACCCCGCTGTTACGGCAGTTACCAGGATTTACTGAACGACCCCGATATCGACGCGGTCTATGTGCCGCTGCCCAACGATATGCACGTCTCCCTGAGCCTGCAGGCGATTGCCGCCGGCAAGCACGTGTTGTGCGAAAAGCCATTGGGGCTGAATGCAAAGGATATACAGCCGCTGCTGGCCGCCGCAGAGGCCCGGCCCGAGCTGGTTGTTATGGAAGCCTTTATGTACCGGTATCATCCACAATGGGTTCGGGTGAAGCGACTGGTTGACGAGGGCGTTCTGGGTCAGATTAATGCGGTAGAAGCGTGTTTTACCTATTTCAACGATGAGCCGGACAATGTCCGTAATAATCCCGACCTGGGCGGTGGCGGGATGCTGGACATCGGCTGCTATTGTGTCTCCGTCGCGCGCTGGATCTTTGACCGCGAACCGCGTCGTGTGAGCGGCCAGCTCGACATGGACCCAGCCTTTGGTGTCGATCGCCATGCCAGCGGTCTGCTGGATTTTGCGCCGGGTATGGCAACATTCTTCTGTTCCACCCAAAGCTACAATTCCCAGCAGGTAAAAATTACCGGAACACGCGGTCAGCTGGTAGTCGAAAATCCGTTTTTCGCCCGGCGTGACACCCCGTCAAGATTGCTGCTGTCAGGCGAGACAGATGACATTATTGTCATTGGCGAACCCAATCAATACCTTGAACAAATCAATGCTTTTTCGCTGGCAGCACTTGAAGGCCGTCCAGCGCCCACGCCATTGTCTGACGCGCTCGGCAATATGCGGGCAGTGGACGGCATATTCGCTGCTGCGACCCTTGGTCGATGGGTTGAACTGGACTGATTGGGGTGGCGGAATCGGCCCGCGCTGCGCTACTGCCACGGAGCCAGCGCAGGCCGACGGCAATAGTTTCGCGCGTGAGCTTTCATTGTGGGGGCGCAAACTGCGCCCCCTGAAATGCCTTATGGTAAAACAAACTGTCGCATAAAGTTCCAGCCGATCGAAGCATCGGCGGGCGAGTGGCCAATATTATTGGTACACAGGCCCACCTCCACACCATCTGAACATTGCGTACTGATCGCGCACTGCTCCTGCTGTGCGGTCTGGCCGGTACAGCCGTTCTTTTCCTTCCAGACGTCATTGGTGTCTACCGCACCCAGAAAGTTTATGCAGACGCCGGTCAAACAGTCCTGGCCTCCGTTATAGACCACCAGATTGTCATTGGTGGCCCGCTGGCTGAGAAGCGGGACGGCGCGCGACGGGTTACACTGATTCACATTTTCCTGTAGCAGGTCAAAAGCTTCCGGTGCAAAGGCAGCAAAAACATCCGCCGCATGACAGGCAAGATAGTGAGTCATGCCGCCGCCCATGGAGAATCCGGTCGCGTAAACGCGGCTTTCATCAATATTGGCTATGCTTTTGACATCTTCAACAATTGCTTTGGCGAACGCGACATCATCGATTGAGTTATCACTGGTGCAGCATGGCCCCACATTCCATGCGCCGCCTATACTGCCCGCAGCGCCGGTCGGGGCGACAAGAATGAAGCCTTCCGCATCGGCAATGTCGCGATAGCCGGTAGCATTGATCTCCTGGCCGCCACTTCCGCCCAGTCCATGAAAGCGTAAAACCAGCGGTACTCTTTCGCTTGTGGGATAACTGGCCGGGACATAAAGGTTGTAGCTCCGAGTTCTGCCATCTACGTTGATTTGCCGCTGACCACTGGATGGTCGGGTGTCAATCAAGCTTCCCGAAGAGGAGCTCGAACTGGAGGACGACGAACTGGAAGAAGATGAGGAGGAGCTGGAACTGCTCGACGAGGAGCTGCTGCTGGATGAACTGCTGGAGCCAGGTGGATCTGACTGTCCGCCGCAGCTGGCCAGAGCCAGTGCAAATGCAAGCGTCGCACACTTGAAGCCCGCACGAGGACGGTGAATCGTTTTTAGGAGTGAGCTCATATATGCCTACCTGAATTGATTAAGGTGAAATTGTCGGGACGAGATACAACTCAATCGCCCGTAACCACTCCCGGCCGTAGCGTACCGGTTGAGATTTTCTGAGACTTATAGATTCAATGATATGAAGAAACTGTGAGAAACCCGTGAGTTTCTTTCCTGAATAAGAACCAGAGCTGCAAAATGAGACATATGCCGCGTTTGGATGGTGCGACAGGGCAATTCATGCATTCGTGTAATTAGGTTTGTAAAAAGTGGTCTGTCGGATATACCATCGACACCTCGGTTTTACCGCTATGGGCAAACAGCATGCGTCTGAAATTAGCGCCAAAAATTCTTTTGATTAGCGCGGGTATTATCCTCGCATTAGTCTTATCTTTCGTTGGTCTGAGTTATTACTTCAGTAAGAGCATGTACAGCAATGCACTGAACGGGATCGATATCGACGTATTGGAGAATTTCTCCGGAAGGCTGCGTGAACATTACAGGGTAGAGGGTTCATGGCACGCATTTGCCGACGATCCCTCCCGCTGGGCTGATGCCGCTGACAACAGCTTCTTTTCAGTTTTTTTTTCCCTTATGAAAAACGTTTCAGGCAACAGCCAGTCTGATCCTCAGCTTTCTGCCGGGTCAGAATCAGAGTCGTTGGGGCCTCCTGATTGGGAATTTCCGTTTGGTACATTCACTCAGCGGCTATCGTTACTCGATACAAATAGAAACCCCTTGATAGAAGCCGAAATACTGAATGCCGAGGCGAGTTATAAAAAAATTGAGCTCGACGGTTCAACCATTGGGTGGCTCAGGGTGGGGAAAATCAATCTGGATATGCTGCCGCTGGCCCGATATTTTTTCGATCAGCAACTAAAGATTGTCTTTTTTGCGGCTGCTGTCGGTGGCGTCGTCGCATTTATTCTTGCCATTCTGCTGTCCAGGCAGATTACAGCACCCATTAAACGTCTGACTATTGGTGCACATCAGATTGCACGGAGGAATTTTGACAACAATACGATAAGCATTAACACCGGCGACGAACTGCAGGACCTGGCCGAAAGCTTTAATCTGATATCAGAAGAGCTCGGACGTTATCACGCGCTCCAGAAGCAGTGGCTGACCAATGTTTCGCACGAACTTCGGGCGCCTTTAACGCTGCTGGTGGGAGAGATATATTCTGTTTGTGATAATTTGACCAGGTGCGATGAAAAAACAGCGGAATATCTGCAGGGACAGGTGATGCATGTTATACGAATAGCAGATGATCTTTGCCAGCTTTGTCAAAAAGATGAAATGGGTTTTCGATTAAATTGTCAGATTTTAGACCTGCAGGAGCTGATGAGGTACCAGGTTCAACGCTTCTCGAGCAGCTTCGATAATAACCGAATATTGGTGACTGAGGAATACACGGCTGACCCCGTACATGTCACTGCCGACGGTGACAGGCTGGGTCAGGTGCTGAGCAATATTTTCGAGAACTGCCTTCGGTATATCAGCACTCCGGGGTGTGTGTGGATCAGGGTTTCCAGCAATGCAGCGGAGGCCGTTATGGATATTGAGGACTCAGGGCCGGGCGTGGCGGACGAATGCCTGTCGCGCGTGTTTGACAGGCTGTATCGGGGCAATGCATCCTGCGGCACCTCGGCCAGAGGAGCCGGGTTGGGGCTGGCCATATGTAAAGAAATAGTCGAAGCACATGGCGGCTACATTTGTGCTTTAGCCGGCAGTCGGGGCGGGTTGTGCGTGCGCCTGACGTTGCCGCGCCCGCCGAGGAGCGAAGATGAATAAAGCCGTTCTGGTCGTGGAAGATGACGCTAAAATTGCGGATCTCATTTGCAGGTATCTTGATAGGGAAAAGTTTGTTTATCATCTGGTCGACAACGGCATGCTTGCCGTGGCCATGTTCAGACAGATAAAGCCGGATCTGATTGTTCTCGATGTAAAGCTCCCGCAAATGGATGGCATGTCTGTCTGCGAAGCGATCCGGGCTATGTCAGACGTGCCCATCATCATGGTTACCGCGTTGGGATCGGATGAGAGCCGGCTGGATGCCTTTGCCCGGGGGGCTGATGACTATTTATGCAAGCCGTTTAATCCTCGCGAGCTGATTGCACGTATCCACGCAATATTCCGCCGCTGTAATCCCGATCCCGAAAAAGGCGCTACCTTAAACTATGGTGCCATTTCCATGAATCCCGCCGAGCGGAGAGTCCAGGTTGATGGGGTAGACATCGAGCTGACGCAAACCGAATTTAACTTGCTGAAACTGTTCCTGGAAAACCCCAGCCGGGTCCTGTCCCGTGAGGTCTTGCTGGACGGAAGTCACGATAATTTTTCCGAGTCATATGCGCGCTCGGTGGATTTTCATATAAAAAATCTTCGTAGAAAGATCAATACAACCGAGAAATCGAATGTTATCCGGGCTATCTATGGGGTAGGATTTAAGCTGGGGTAATGATTTCAAAGCGTTAGGTCAGCGATCCATCTCTCGTAATCTGTCCCCGTAATGGTTGTCGGGTGTCCGTACGTACGGAATGGTACGCGGCGCGATCCGATGGAAACTGATGTGCTATTCTTGATGAGAAGCAGTATATGTGTTTGGGTTGTCAGGGATCCAGCGGCGATCAACAGGTGGCTATCCTGGGTAAGGGTGGGTCCAGACAGGTTTAAAAGATGATTCTCTCGACTTTGGAAAAGGCCATATTAGCCCTGCTCCTCGTAACCTTAATCGCGCTGGTAGCAGAACGTAAGCTTCTTAAAGTAACCATGGAGCTCACGCCGGCGGATGGTTTTGCTGTATCAGTGTATGGAGACTATGTCGATAATGTCGGCAAAAGCCAGGCGCGCCTGGTCAGTGCCGAGAACTGGGAGTGGGAGTGCAGGCTCAGCAAAGCGATCCCGCACCCTTATTGCGGGTTCGAGGTAATTTTATCCAGCGATAGAACCAAAGGATTGGATATGCGCAATATGCGCAATATGCGCAATGCCCGCATCTGGCTCGATTACGACGGACCCGCCGATTCTGTCCGTTTGTACCTGCGCAATTATGACCCCACATACAGCGTGCCGTTGCGTTATGACTCGACCAAATACAATCTGGCGGAAGTTAACACCAACGTGATCAATGGATTCATTGATGTCGATATCGGGGATTTTTTTGTCGCAAACTGGTGGTTCCAGCGTTTCAAGCTGTCGCCGAAGCTTACCCATCCCCAGTTCGACAATATTGTCGTATTCGAAGTACAGACTGGAAACAGCGCGCCGGAAGGTGATTACCGGTTTCGGTTAAATCGGGTACTGTTTACCGGGCAGCGCGTTAGCAGCCAGGAATGGTATCAGCTGATTCTGGGTGGCTGGATAATTGCCGCGATCGCTTTTTTGGCTTCCCGTTTTATGGGTATGAACCGAAGGATACAGCAACACCGTGCAAGGGAGATCGAGCTGACCCAGCTGAATAACCTCCTGGACGCGCACAGCAAAAGAATGGAAGAACGGAGCAAGCTGGACCCTCTGACAGGTGCTTTTAACCGACAAGGTGTCAAAGACGCACTGGAGGCCGGCCTGGACGAGCGACGCGCAAGCGGCAAGCCACTGTCGATACTTATGCTGGATGTTGATTATTTCAAGAGAATCAATGACACCTATGGGCATTCGGTCGGCGATCAGGTGCTCATGGCGTTATCCGAGCAGATAAAAGGTTTCATTCGTGCGGATGACTGCTTTGCCCGTTGGGGTGGAGAGGAGTTTGTGGTTGTCTGCAGGAACACCCGGTTGCTGAATGCGCAGAACATGGCCGAAAAATTGCAGCAGGCTGTGGAAAGCTTCGAGTTTGAAAACGACGTCAGTTTCACGGTTAGTATCGGTGTTGCCGAACTTCAGGAATATGAAACCGTGGAACAGCTGTTTATTCGCGCCGATAAAGCCCTTTATCAGGCCAAGGAGACGGGGCGTAACCGGGTGGTTGTGGCGCAGAACACGCCCACAGCAAAGGGCTGATAGTTTTCGGAAGCAACCCGGGCGCCTGGCGTCTGCCGAAAAGGCTTCACAGCTGATGCGGTGGTTGCAAGACGATTCGCTGTTGCGTCACTTGTGCGCGATAGTACGGCCAGCCTGACGTTCTCCTCGTGAAAGCCGTCAGGCTGGTCCGGTTGTTAATGCCCGGTTAGACAGCGTGCCTGCGCGATACAAATCCTCCCAGCAGCATCAGAGTTCCGACAAGCAGCGTTAGCAGGCTCACCGATCCGCCACCTGAGCCGCCACCTGAGCTGCTGGTCGATGAACTGCTGCTGGATGAAGAGTTGCTGCCTGACGATGAGCTACTGCCGGATGAAGAGCTACTGCTGGTTGAAGAGCTGGACGAGGAACTGCTGCTTGAAGAAGAGCTGCTACTAGACGATGAACCTGTGTCATTCGGAGGCGTCCCGTTATAACCTTCCTGACCCTCGCGAGTCATCGACAGTACCAGATAGCCATTTTGGGTAGTTACGTTGGCCGGGGCAAAATCCGCGCTATTCTCGGCGAATGTCCAGTCGGCGGTGCCCCAGCGATTGCTGTCCAGGGAATTGAAATCGTCGCGCCAGGCAAGCTCAAAATTCATGCCGTTCCAGCTATGGTATTCGACCCAGTTGACGTACATGTGGACGGGCAGGATATTGTCATTCCACTCACCCACCCACTCCGCAATATTGGGTGGCCAGAAGTTCAGACGCAATTGAGCCGGATTTGTCAGGTCACGCGCCTGGCCACCTTCTGTCGTGCGAATCACCTGTCCGTCGACTGACCATTGGACCTTGTCCGGTGTCCACTCCAATGTGAAAGTGTGATAGGCATCGCCAAACGAAAAGTTATGCTGATGCACGCCTTCGGAATAAATCCTTTCGCCGAGCCCGGTAATGATATTGCTCTGCCAGGACGTTGCATTATTTTTGCCAAATACTTCGACGTCGACTTCCTCCCAGAACACCCCGTCAAGTTCCGAGCCGTCTTTCCAGAGAAAGAAGTTGGAGATTATTCCGCTGCCCTTGGCCGCCTGCATTCGAATAACGTACTTGCCATACAGATTTTCTTCAAAGGTATAGATTTCGGCCCCTTTGTACGGCTTGGCCGCAACGGCGCCAGCGAAGCCGAACCAGGCACAGAGCACAGCCGTGCCTTGAATCAGCCGCTTTGTAGTCGTTTTCATCATGGTTTCCTCGTCTGTCAATTATCATTGTCTGAATTGTTACAACACGACAGTCTCGAGATTGCGGTGATGGTCGGGCAGAGTAAAGTCTCGATGTCGGCGTCTCATGAACTGAGACTTCAGTATCAGGACTCGTTTAAGTATAGCGTAGGCGGATACTGGCGACGGAACGCGCTGGGCGTCGCACCGACGCAGCATTTGAACAGTCGGTTGAAGGTCGGTTTGCTATTGAAGCCTGCACGTTTTGCCACCTCGAATATGGCCAGATGCTGACATTCAGGGTCGTGCAGCAGACGCCGGGCTTCCTCTATTCTGAATCCGTTGATGAATTCATGGAACGTCTGGTGATAGCAGCTATTGATGACAGCCGATACCTGGCGCGGTGGCGCCTGCACGAGTTCCGCAAAACGTTCCAGTGTCAGTTGCGAACTCAGGTAGGGTTTTTCGGTATGTATTATGCGATCGATTTGACCGGCAAGTGTGACGGATATCTCTTCGACTTTACGACGACTTGACGGTTGTCGCCGGTCATCAATTCTGTCCGTTCCGCCAGCTTCCATTGCCCGAGTGAAAGCCGGGCTGTCCGTTAGCCTGAAAAAGATGTATACGCCGAGCGCCAGACCCATGTAGTTGCCAAAAATGCCCATGGGGTCACTGATGCTGACCGGTAGCCACTGGCCCAGCGTGTGAGTCAATAATGCCCAAAGCCATATGGACGTAAAACCAACCGATAGGGAGGTCAGGAACGGACCGTTGCGTCGGGCTTGCTGTGCCCGTAATACCAACATCAGGCAAACCACACCATAACAAGCCGGAATAAGCTTTTTTAGTGTCAGAAACGTCAAAAACTGCGATCCGCGGTCGCCCAGTATGGAGAGTTCTAACACGAATTCGCGTTGCAGCTCGGGGGGATGTTGATAGCATGCCCAGTAAAGATACACGGGTGTAGCCAGGGCAGGCAGGAGGTGGAGGGCGTCGCGCGCCCGAAAGACCGCCTTCTCATTGAGCTGACCGCGAAAATAACCATAGAGCACCGGCCCGACAGCAAACGAGGCAAAACTCAATGACAGGGGGAGCGCCGAAGAGGCGGCGAATGCAGCGTGTCTGATGGAGTCCCCCCAGAAAAGGAGGATGTCGAGCAGTGTAATGGCATTTAACACGAAGAAACCGGCGACCATCAGGCGGGCGGTGCGATCGCTGCCGGTGCTGATCGCGATCCGCGTCGCAATTAAACCATACAATCCAATTACCAGCATGAGTGCGACGTCATGGCTGTTGAACAGGATGTCTTTCATACGCGGCAACTATTTGTCAGGCAACATTAGTCAGGCAACATTAATCAGGCAGCACAGGATGCTCAAATGTTAATATCGTCATATCATATTGTCTGGGCCGTTTCGGTTCAAGAAAGCGCGGGCACTATCGGGCAAAAGTGCGTGTGTGCTCCCACTACATCCGAGACGCGTGCCGATTTTCGCCCCTGTTCAGTCATCGTATGTCCGGCGGACCTGGGCCAATTGCAGCGGCTCTTTACCCTCACGGCGAGAAGGGTAAAGAGCCGCAGACTTCGCATTAATGGTAAAAAGGCCCGGTTCAAAAGGGGCAACTTCAGTCTCGAAACATCTGCTGTCGAAGCGCTTGCCAACGAAATGCCCGGTAGCAGTATCAGCTTCTGGCTGTTCACCTGACCTTACAGTAAGCGCGCGCCACCAGTACCTGTCAGGCGGGTTTGATATCGAAAGCGTCACCCCCGGGTACTGGGTTGAGTTCGTCCGGAAGCCAGGGAGCATCGCGCCACAACGCGTCACGCAATGCGTCAAAATCCGTCGCACCGCCTTTAAGCCAGGCTGCGAGCGCACTGGCGACATCCGGATAGGGCCGCGCCCGGGGCTGCGGAATCGACCGCCAGCTTTCAATAACCTGCTCGGTCCATTCGGTAGTGACCCGCCCGAGACCCAGCTGGCACAGGGCCAGTGCATTGGACTGTTGTTCCACCTGTCCCAGTACAGGCTGTACAAGCAGCTTTTTGCCGAGCTGGATGGCTTCGCTGGTCAGCGCAAACCCGGCATGGCACATCACCCCTTCGCAGCGGCGCAAATCCTGCTGAAACCCGCTGCGGGAAAACGGAAGAACCTGTACATTACCTGCATAGTGTGGTTGTCCTACACCGTGGTAAACATTGAACCTGCAATGTTTGAATTGGTATAGCAGCGAAATGATACTGTCGATGTCGGTGTAAGGCAGATAGACAAGGTAGAAACCTGGCGTTGGATCACTGGCGCATTTTGAAGACTCGATCAAGGGCGGAAGGATCGGTTGGTTGAAGTGATGCCAGTGTAAGCCGATGGGGAGGTCGACGGGCGCAAATGTCCGTATAAACCATGCCATTAAGAGATCGTTGCGAATTTTTGGGATGTCGTGGAGAAAGGCATTCTGGTGCGAGATGCCAATGACCTTTTTGCCTGCAAGCTTCGCGGCCCACGCCGTAATTGGTTCGAAGTCGCTAATAATCAGATCATAACCGTCAACACTTAAATTTTTTACGTCCCGGTAAAGCTGCAGAAAGTTATTCTGCAACAGGGTCTTCCGGTGGCACAGCCGCCCGTGCTCCATTACCAGCGTCAGCCCTCGAAGGACACGAAAATCACCAAAGCTATCCATTTCAGTAAAATTTTCTCTGACTCGGCCCGAGAAAATCCAGTCCACCTGAATACCTGTGTCGGCAAGCGCTTTTGACATCGCGCGTGCGCGTGTCAAGTGCCCATTGCCTGTTCCCTGCACACCGTAAAGTAACTTCATGTTTGCCTCCAGTTCGGCGCGGTTGAGTTGGCGCGGTTATTGAAGAACGTATACGCCCACCAGCGCACAGCAGCTACCCAGCAAAGCACCGGCTGCCGTATCGCTGGGATAATGGACGCCCAACAGAACCCGGCTGAGTCCGATCGAGCCGGCCCACAGATAGACTGGTGCGGCAAACACTGGATAATGCATAGCGATCAGCCCCGCAAACACAAAAGCTGCCGCGGTATGTCCGGAAGGAAAACTGAAACGGTCCGACGGGATGATCCAGGCCTGGTAGTTCTCGATTTTTACGGCGGGTCGATCGCGCTTTATCGTATTCTTCAATATAAAATAGAGCGTCACTTCAAGCGCAAAGGACACCGCACAGGCTTTCGCAAAAAATTCGCCCTGACTATCTTCAAACAGCCACAGAACCACTGCGATAAGTGCATAAAGGTAGCCGTCACCGGAGCGTGACAGCCAGCGGACCGATAAACGGTAGGGGCATGCTTTTGCAATGTTCAGCCACCAAAATGCCATTGTATCCAGTCGGTGTATACGCTGGAGCAAAAGATACATGGTATACCGCCTTGGCCAGGTTGCCGGCCATTGGATCGAACAGGTTACAGTCGTCTACACGGGAGCTCAGGTGCGGAATCTCCAACCCGCGTAATACGCGCCGTGTTTTGTCATCATCAAGTGCGGCTGTATGATCGGAAGTTCCCGTACATGGGTGATCCAGCATCACGGCAGCCGCGTAACTATAAAAGCAGCTTTCAATGAAATCGACATGACATTTTTGTGTCAGTTTTGTGTCAAAGCACATCGACCTGCCGCCGCACCATGGCGCATTCTGAGACTACCCGACCAACTCCAACGGTGACATTCAGGCCGTCCGCCTGATCCCGGCCGTAATCCGGTGCTGAATAATAATAAACGTTAAAACCAGCCCGCCGATAAAAATGCGGGTCCACCAGCTGTTCAGCGAGCCGTGAAAGGAGATCCATGTCTGGATCAGGCCCATGGTCATAACGCCAGCCACTGTACCCAGCACAAAACCATAGCCACCGCTCAGCAGCGTGCCGCCGATGACCACAGCCGCGATGGCATCAAGCTCAAGGCCCAGCCCCGACAGCGCGTAACCGGACGCCGTATAAAAAGAATAAACAATGCCTGACACGGCCGCGAGTGTGCTGCTTAGTGCGTATATGCTGACAGTCGTCAGTCCGACAGGAACCCCCAATAAAGCAGCAGAAGTTGCGTTGCCGCCCAATGCATAAATGTAGCTGCCCAGCCGGGTAAAATGCGCAAGCCAGAGCCCGAATGCAAACACGATAACCATTAGCATTGCCGCGCTGCTGAGCCAGGCGCGGTCGAATACATAAAAGCCAAAATTATTGACGGCATCGACAAAGGGATCTTCTATCGGGATGGACTGTTCGCTGATGATTGTGGCCAGGCCGCGCGCGAAAAACATACCCGCGAGTGTGACAATAAAAGGCTGCAGGCGATACACATGGATCAACGCACCCATAAATGCACCAAAAATCGCAGAAAGCATCAGCACTAGGGGAATGGCCTGAAGCGGGTGCCAGCCGAAGCTTTCTACCAGCAGAGCGAAAAGTACGCTGCTGAGTGCCATGACCGAGCCGACGCTCAGGTCAATGCCGCCCGACAAAATGACAAAAGTCATACCCAGCGCCGCGATGGCGAGGAAGGCATTATCGGTCAGCAGGTTCAATAAAACGCGAGGACTGGCAAAACCCGGAAACTGCCAGGCGCCGGCTACAAGTAACAGTATGAATAATGCGCCGGTGGCGGCGACGGGTAAATATCGCGACGTCATGGTTGCGCTTCCTCGCGGGTTTTCATCCTGATAAATAAACGGCTCAACTGCGCGCGAAAAATCGATGATTGCAGTAGAAGTACAGCAATTATGATGATGGATTTGATCAGCAGATTGAATCTTGGATCGACGCCACTCATTATTATGGTCGTCGTCATTGCCTGAATAATCAAAACACCGATCAATGTAAGTGGAATGGAAAACCGCCCGCCGGACAGGGAAGCGCCGCCCAGGACGACAGCCAGAATGGCATCCAGCTCCAGCCACAGCCCGGCGTTATTTGCATCGGCACCCTGAATATCTGCACTGACGATCATTCCCGCTATGGCCGCACATAACCCGGAAAAACAGTACGCCGAAAACTTGATGCGCCGCACGTGCAGGCCGGCGTAGGCGCTGGCCTTCGGGTTGCAACCGATGGATTCGATAAACAGACCAATAGCGGTTAGCCGAACCACCAGTTGGGCCAGCACAAAGACGACCAGCACAATAATGATGGGGGTGGGCAGGCCCAGGACAGCGCCTACGCCTATAAAAGAAAACGCCTCGCTATTGAATGTGATGATTTGACCATCATTGATCAATTGCGCAATGCCGCGCCCGGCGACCATTAACACCAGTGTCGCGACAATGGGCTGAATCCCGAAGACGCTCACCAGGCTGCCGTTGACCGCGCCTGCCAGAAGGCCGGCACATAATCCCGCTGCTATCACCAGGGGCAGTGAATCAACGGAGCTGTTCAGCAAATTTGCACAGACGGCGCCACTGATCGCGATAACGGCGCCCACACTGAGGTCGATGCCGCCGGTGGCAATGACGATGGACATGCCGATCGCCAGCAGGGCAACGGGCGCGCTACGATTAAGAATATCGATCAGGCTGCCGTACAGGCGCCCGTCCTTGATTTCAAATTGGAAAAATTCGGGGGAGAAGATCAGGTTGGTCAGCAGAATAATCGCGAGTGCCAGTAATGGCAGAATCAGTTTATTTCCGGGCAGGTTCTCCAGGGTCAGTTGACGTTTCATCATTGTCTCTGTTGCGTCTCCAGGGTTGGTTGACAGTCAATCCGGCTGCGCAATCGCTGACAGGACAGTATTTTCTGAAATGGCATTACCTTCGATGGTGGTCAGCATGGCTTTATCCTGCAATACGACAATCCTGTTGCTGAATGCGACCAACTCTTCAGTCTCCGAGGAGGCGACGATCAATGTCATGCCCTCTGCGCAAAGGTTTCGAATAAGGTTCAGTATTTCGGCGTGAGCGCCGACGTCAATTCCGCGGGTGGGCTCGTCCAGAATGAGAATTTTTGGTCGGGTCAGCAGCCAGCGGGCCAGAATCACCTTCTGCTGATTGCCGCCGCTCAGTTCGCCGATGGGTTTTTCCATGCTGGAACAGACGATCTTGAGGTCTTTTATCGCCCGGGTCACCAGTTGCCGTGCCTCGGCCGGGCGTATGGGGCGCCACCAGCCTCTTTGCGCCTGTAGCGCCAGAATCAGGTTCTCGCGCACACTTAACGGATCGACTATACCTTCGGCTTTACGGTCTTCCGGGGTCAGTGCAAAACCCTCGGCGATGGCTGCGGAGGGTGACGCGGGGTTGTAATTTTTGCCTTGGAATTTAATCTCGCCACCGGTAATTCTGCTCAACCCGGACAGAGCTGCGCAGACCTCGCTGCGTCCGGAGCCGAGCAGGCCGGCCAGTCCGATAGCGTCGCCACGGCGTGCGTGAAAACTTATTTCATTGATACCGTTTGACGCGGAAAGCGCATTGACCTGTAACAAAGCGTCATCGCCATCGCCATCGGCGTGGCAGCGCGGTAACTGCTCCGCCGCGAGCAACTCCTTGCCCAGCATGTGCAGGATAAGTTCTTGACGGGACAGGTCCCGTGTCAAAAAGGTACCGACCCTGGCACCATTGCGCAGTACCGTTATCCGGTCTGTCAGATCATAAACCTGGTCGAGAAAATGCGTAACAAAAAGCACCGCGACACCGTTTGCCTTGAGTTTTCGCACGATGCTGAACAGCATGGCCACCTCACTGGCGTCGAGGCTGGCCGTGGGCTCATCGAGGATCAGCACTTTAGCCGAGGAATCTATCGCACGTGCAATGGCGACCAGCTGCTGTATGGCGACCGAATAGGAAGACAGCGCCGCGTCCACATCAATATCGAGGTCGAAATCCTTCAACAGTTGCCGTGAACGGCGGCGGATCTGACGCCAGTTAATGCAGCCGAAACGTCTGGGTTCCCGCCCCAGAAACAGGTTATGTGCAACACTGAGATTCGGTAGAAGGGTGACCTCCTGGTAAACCGTGCTGATCCCCAGATGCCGGGCCTGACCGGGTGTCCGCGGCGAAATCGGTTTTCCGTTGAGAATGATTTTCCCGGCATCGGCGGGATGAACACCTGTCATGACCTTGATCAGTGTCGACTTGCCCGCGCCATTTTCGCCGAGAAGTGCATGCACTTCTCCGGCCAGCAGTTCAAGGTCGATATTCTGCAGCGCATCAACGCCCTTGAAGCGCTTGCAAATATTCCGGAGCTCTATCACGGGCGGTTGACTGGACATCGGGGAGCTACTGTTTGCGCCTTGCATATTCGTCCGCCGCAGTGTCCTGGGTGAAGACATCACCCTCTATAGTAATCAGCTTCGGTATATCCTGTTTTCCCTGAAAATGGGCTTCAATCGCATCAAAGGCGGGGCCGCCCATATGGGGGCTCAGTTCCACAGTGACATTCGTGTCGCCATCCACCATGGCCTTGAAAATATCGGGCACTGCATCGACGGAGACAATCAATATGTCATCACCCGGATCGAGTCCGGCTTCCTTGATGGCAAGCACAGCGCCAAGCGCCATTTCATCATTGTGTGCCCAGACAGCGCAGATATCTTTGCCGCCCTGTTCGGCCTTCAGCAATGCTTCCATGACTTCCTTGCCTTTGCTTCGGGTAAATTCGCCAGTCTGGGAGCGAACAATGTTGGCCTGCTCGTATGCGACAATAACTTCTTTAAAACCAGCCATCCGATCGTTTGCGGCAGTTGCACCCACCGTACCCTGGAGTTCGATAATATTGCAGTTACCGTCGGTTGCGTCCATCAGCCAGCGTGCCGCTTTGCGGCCCTCTTCCACAAAGTCTGAGGCAATGCGGGTCAAAAAAAGCGAGTCGTCGTCCAGCGACATATTGCGATCGACGATGACAACAGGGATGCCGGCCCGTCTGGCTTCGGTCAAAACAGGTTTCCAGCCGGTTTCAACCACCGGGGCGACGATAATCGCGTCCACGCCCTGGGCAACAAAATTACGGATGGCCTTGATCTGATTTTCCTGCTTTTGCTGTGCGTCCGAAAACTTCAAATCAATGCCGCGCTTTGCTGCTTCCGCTCTTACCGAGTCCGAGAAGGCGGTGCGCCAGCTGCTCTCCGACCCGACCTGGGAGAAGCCGATAACCAGTGGCCTGTCGCCATCCACAGGTTGGCGTTCATTGGATTGGCTACAGCCAGTCAGGGTCAGCAGCAAAAACAGAGATAAAGTGATTCGCATAATTAACCTATCCATTCGTTATTCTTATTTTGATTTATTCAGTTAACGGCCCGATTGATGAGCCGCAGTGTGGGTGCGGCCACATGAAGCTTCAAGGGTTGAGCGCAGGATGCAATCGCGTAAACGCAGCATTTTTATTGGCGCTCCCGATCGACCGGCGCGGAAGTCTTTATTCCATTCACCAAACGGACAATGCCCAGATTGTTCTCATCCTGTAAGGCGGGGGGCAGCAGGGCCGTGGGATAATTCTGATAGCAAACCGGGCGCACAAAACGCCGGATTGCATTCGTACCGACCGACGTAAATCGCGAATCCGAAGAGGCCGGGAACGGGCCACCATGCATCATGGCGTGACAGACTTCCACGCCGGTGGGGAAACCGTTGACCACAATGCGGCCGACCGATTCGGTCAGGTGATCCATCAGTTCGTCGTTATCCGCCAGCTCTTCCGGGGTGCCATGCACAGTCGCGGTAAGCTGACCGGGAAGTCGTCGGGCGATTTTCAACACTTCTGCCTGATCCCGACACTTTATAACAATGGATGCGGGGCCGAATGTTTCTTCCAGCAGGTGTGGATTCTCCAGAACACTGTCGGCTGTGGTGCTGTACAGGGTTACCGGTGAAAGAAAACCGTCGCTGCTTTCCGGAAACGTGCCTTCGGCCACAATTTCCAAAGCGTTGGCGGCGCGACGCTGTTCCAGCGTTTTGTGAAAAGTGTTACATATGCCGCTGTTCAACATAACGGCAGGCGGCGCTGCCTGTACCAGCGTTCTAACGGCGGAGATAAACTGCTGCAACGGTGCGCCGTCAACGGCGATAACCAGTCCGGGTTTGACACAGAACTGACCGGATCCCAGGGTGAATGAGCTGACAAACCCCTGGGCAATATCGCTCGGGCTCTGTGCGAGCGCAGCGGGCAGTAAAAAGACCGGGTTGCTGCTGCCCATCTCGGCAAAAACAGGAATGGGTTCCGGACGGCCATTGGCCAATGCAATCAACGCGGTGCCACCGGCTAATGAGCCAGTGAAGCCGACAGCTTTAACAGCGGGTGCCTGCACCAGCTGCGATCCGACGGCATGTCCCTTGTCGATCAGATAGGAGAAGGTGCCTTTAGGCAGCCCCGCCTGTTCAACCGCCGCGGCCAGTGCCTGAGCAATCAGCTCACCGGTGCCAGGATGGGAAGGATGGCCTTTAACAATCACCGGGCAGCCCGCGGCAAGGGCGGACGCGGTATCGCCGCCCCCGACGGAAAATGCCAGCGGAAAGTTGCTGGCGCCGAACACGACAACCGGGCCAATGGGCTGGTTGATATGACGTAAATCAGGACGCGGTGCCGGCTGTCGTTGGGGTTGGGCGGTGTCGATACGCACATCGAGGTAATCCCCCGCTTCAATATAGTCGGCGAACATATTGAGCTGGCCGCAGGTGCGGCCCCGTTCACCTTCGGCACGCGCTCTCGGGTAGCCGGTTTCGGCCATGATGCGTTCCAGGAGTGCGTCGCCCAGGGCCATGATCTGCCCGGCGCAGGACCGCAGAAATGTGGCCCGGTCGCGTGATGATGTGCGACGGAAGATCCGGCCCGCCGCTGCCGCCATGCGTACGGTTTCGTCTACCTGCTCGCTGGACGCGATAGATATGGCCGGATGCAGGTCGCGGCCATTGCGGGGATCGACGCCGCAGAAATTCCCTGCTGCGCCCGGGACCCATTCTCCGCCGATCAATTGTTTTCCAGTAACTGTCATGTTTGCCTCAATCTGGTTAGATCCAGCCGCCGTCGACGATAAAACTTTGTGCCGTGCACATTCTGCTGTCGTCCGAGGCCAGGAAAAGTGCCATGGCGCAGATGTCCTGTGGCGTGAGCGCGTTCTTCAAACACTGATTGTGTTGAATTTCCTTTAATGTTTCGTCATTTACCCAGTCGCGAAGCTGTCGTTCGGTCATCACCCAGCCGGGGATGAGGGTATTAATGCGTATATTGTCCCGGCCAAGATCCCTGGCCAGGCCGCGCGTCATGCCTTCCAGCGCCGCTTTGGATGTTGTATAGCCAGTCATGTTGCCCTGACATTCGTACCAGCTCATGGAGCCAAAATTTATGATGGATCCGCCGCCCCGGGCTTTCATGCCCGGGTAAACCGCCTGTATGGCAAAGAATGCGTGCCGCAGGTTCACGTTGATGCGGTTATTCCAGTAATCCTCATCGATAACCCGGAAGTCATGGCGCGTGTCACTGGCGGCATTATTAATCAAAGTGGTGATGGCACCGAACTGCTCGCTGACCGCGTTGATTATTTTTTTCAGATTTTCCGTTTGAGTGACATCACAGTAAAAAAAATGCGGTTCATTCGCCCCCGGAATTTCCCCCACCGTGCGGACCAGTTTGCGTGCTTCATCGGTCAATATATCGACAAAAACAACGTCCGCGCCCTGACGGCAAAACGCTTCTACCAGTGCTGCACCGATACCCGTGGCGCCGCCGGTGATAAACACCACTTTATCTTTCAGACTGGGATATTGATTGCCTGGCATTTCGAAGACTCTCAGTGGGAGTGAGCGGGCACGTCGGCACCTCGACACCCAACCAGAAAATCGAAGTCGCAGCCTTCATCGGCCTGCAATACATGATTCCGGTAGAGTTCGAGGTAGCCTCCGGTTTTGATGAACGGTTGCCTCTCTTTCAGCTTTTCGATCCGGGTCGCAATGTCGGCGTCACTGACTTCCAGTTGCAGAACACCTTCCTCCGCGTCCAATACAATATAGTCCCCGTCCTGCACGGCAGCGAGTGGTCCGAATTCCATGGATTCCGGCGCGACGTGGAGTACCACCGTCCCGAAGGCCGTGCCGCTCATGCGGGCGTCAGAAATCCGCACCATATCCGTAATGCCTTTTTTTAGAATTTTCGCCGGCAGTGCCATATTGCCCACTTCGGCCATACCGGGATAACCTTTCGGGCCGCAATTTTTCATCACCATAATGCAATGCTCATCGATATCCAGGGCTTCGTCGTCGATGCGCCGTTTGTAGTCGTCAAAGCTGTGAAAAACCACCGCGCGACCGCGGTGCTTCATCAGGTGCGGACTGGCCGCGGACGTTTTTAAAACGGCACCACGCGGTGCCAGGTTGCCACGCAGAATGCAGATCCCCCCGTTTTTAACCAGCGGGTTTTGGGGCGTGCGAATGACGTCATTGTTATAGCAGGGTGCGGCTCGCACATTTTCCCACAGGCTTAAACCGTTTACCGTCAATGCATCTTTATCCAGAAGATCCTGTTCGCCCAGACGCCTCAATACAGCCGGCAGTCCGCCCGCATAGTAAAATTCTTCCATAAGATACTGGCCGGAGGGCATCAGGTTGACGAGGGTCGGCACATCTCTACCGTAAATCTGCCAGTCTTCCAGATTCAGTTCGACGCCAATCCGCTGCGCGATGGCTTTGAGGTGAATGACCGCATTGGTGGAGCCGCCTATCGCGGCATTGGTGCGGATGGCATTGCAGAAGGCCGCACGCGTCAGAATTTTGCTGAGCCTGAGATCTTCTTCAACCATGTCGACTATGCGCATGCCGGAGAGGTGTGCCAGCACATAGCGGCGCGAATCCACGGCGGGAATGGCCGCGTTGTGGGGCAGGGACGTACCCAGCGCTTCCGCCATACAGGCCATGGTGGAGGCCGTTCCCATGGTATTGCAGCTCCCGGCCGAGCGGGACATGCCGGCTTCGGCACTGAGGAATTCGTCGATAGTGACTTCGCCTGTCTTGAGTTTTTCGTGCATTTGCCACACAAGGGTGCCGGACCCAACGTCCTTGCCCTGGTGTTTGCCATTGAGCATTGGGCCACCAGAGACTACTATGGCCGGGATGTCGCAGCTCGCCGCGCCCATAAGCAGGGCAGGCGTGGTTTTGTCGCAACCGACCAGCAGTACCACGCCGTCGATGGGATTGCCGCGGATGGATTCCTCAACATCCATAGATGCCAGATTGCGAGTGAGCATGGCCGTAGGGCGCAGGTTGGACTCCCCGCTGGAGAAAACCGGAAATTCCACCGGTAGCCCTCCGGCTTCGTATACGCCCTGTTTAACCCGCTCGGCCAGTTGACGAAGATGGGCATTGCACGGCGTCAGCTCTGACCAGGTGTTGCAAATGCCGATGACGGGCTTTCCTGAAAACTGATGGTCCGGGAAACCCTGATTTTTCATCCAGCTTCGATACATAAACCCGTTTTTGTCGTTGGTCCCGAACCATTGGGTAGACCGTAAGCTTTTTTTCGGCGTGCTCATGAAACTGATCTTTTTTTATAGGTGTAATGGGCTGTGACAGACCTGCGTCTACATTCACTTTGCAATCATCATATGATATAGTTCGCGCAGATTCCACATCAAGTGTTCACATTTATGCAAACCAGACAAATACAACCAAAAAATCTGAATGCTCAAACCGTCGAGCTTCTGGGGCAGAGAATTGTTCAGGGTCATTACAAGGAAGGGCAGCAATTGCCGATCGAGCCGGCATTGTGTGCCGAATTCGGTGTCAGTCGTCCGATCGTAAGAGAAGCGACCAAAATACTGATTGCCAAAGGGCTGCTCCAGTCCAAACCCAAGGTGGGCACTATTGTTCAGAAGAAGGGTAGCTGGAATCTGATGGATGCCGACGTACTCAGCTGGGTGACGCAATCGCTGCCCGCCGACGAGTTTCTCGATATGCTGTTTGAGGCGCGCCTGGCTATTGAGCCGACTGCGGCGGCGCTTGCCGCGCAAAAGGCGACCGACGAGGACATTGCGCGCATTGCGGCAGCTTACGAAGATATGGAATCTGCAACCTCAATCGCGGCGTCAATCGAGCCGGATGTGCGGTTTCATCAGGCAATACTGGACGGAACACATAACGACGTGATCCGTTATATCGGGCACACGCTTCATAACGCGCTGGCGATCTCCTTCAGTTTAACGTCCTGGCACGAGGAAATTCACGCATTGTCGCTGCCGCGACATAAAGCGGTTTATCAGGCGATTGCCGCCAAAAACCCGGCGGCAGCAGAAAAGGCTGTACGAAAGCTGCTTCTGAACTCCCGAACCGATTTTGACCGGAAGACGGCAGAATGAGGCGCAATCTGATCCAATATCGCGGTGACAATGATGAAATCTGTGTCGGCCTGGTACAGACGCCGGGACAGGTTGAGGCACTGTCGTGGCAAGGGGGCCTGTATTCAATGGCAAAGGAAGCCATTGCCAGCCGATGCAGCATCGCCGAACTGGCCGAACAGCGCCGGAGCGGAAAGCGGCTGGATTACGATCTGCTGGAAAGCGAGCGCCGTTTACTGACACCGGTCTGTCACCCGGACCCGGCGCACATGCTGGTATCCGGTACGGGTTTGACGCATATGGGCAGTGCGGATACCCGTGCTGCAATGCATGCAAAGCTCGCAGCGGACGAGGCTGATCTTACCGATTCCATGCGAATGTACCGGATGGGTCTCGAGGGCGGCAAGCCGACCGAAGGTGCAGGTGTGCAGCCCGAGTGGTTTTACAAAGGCGACGGCAGCATTGTAGTGCCGCCGGGCGGTGACGTTGAGTCACCCGCGTTCGCACTGGATCTCGGCGACGAAGTGGAAGTGGCCGGGGTATATATCATTGGCGAAGACGCAAAACCCTACCGTCTCGGTTTTGTTCTCGGCAATGAATTCTCTGACCATAAAACTGAAAAAATCAATTACCTGTATCTGGCTCATAGCAAGTTGCGGCCCTGTTCAATCGGGCCCGAGCTGGCGCCCGGCAACCTGCCGGACACCATTGAAGGCACGTCCAAAATTCTGCGTAACGGTGAAGTTGTCTGGCAAAAGGAATTTGTCAGTGGTGAGGCCAATATGACCCATCACATCGCCAATCTCGAATACCATCATTTCAAATACCGCTGTTTCTTGCGTCCTGGCGATATCCACATTCATTTTTTCGGAACCAGTACGCTCAGCTTCAATCAGAATTTCGAGACTCGCGACGGTGACGTGTTTGAAGTACAGAGTCCATGGTTTGGTAGAGCGCTGCGCAATACTTGCCAAAAAGCCCGCATCAACGATTCAATTACCACCAATCCTGTTATCAGCCTCTGATCAATAAAGCCCTGGATGGAAATGACCTTATTAACGACTCGCCCGGGAGGCAGCCACGCTGTCCGCCCTGGCGGCAGCACGAAGAATACTATCACGCATCCGCCGGAACTCTGGTTCACTACTGTGGACGCCAGTCGAGGCTGCTGTGCGGATTCGCAATTCAGCTTTTCAACAACAAGCAATGAGGCGTTTTATGTTCGCTCCGATCATCAGGTCTGTCCTTTCTGCTGGAATAGGCTGCACGCTTGCTCTATCGGCGATTGCACAGACTAATGTCACTGTAAAAATTCACGCGGATCGCCCCGGTGCGACCATCAATAAAAACATTTATGGTCAGTTTGCAGAGCACCTCGGGCGGGGTATTTATGAGGGTATATGGGTGGGGCCCGACTCCAGCATTCCCAATACCCGCGGTTTTCGCGACGACGTAATTGCTGCACTGAAGGCGCTCCAGGTTCCGTTAATTCGGTGGCCCGGCGGTTGTTTTGCGGATGAATACAACTGGCGCAATGGCATCGGTCCCTACGGGGAAAGGCCGGTTACGGTGAATGCTTCCTGGGGGAACGTGACGGACAGCAACGCCTTCGGGACACACGAATTTTTTGAGCTGGCAGAAATTCTGGGATCGGAAGTTTATATTAATGGCAATCTTGGCACCGGAACGCCCCGGGAAATGGCCGAGTGGCTGGAGTATATGACGTCACCCAGCGATTCCACGCTGGCCAATCTGCGCCGCAAGAACGGGCGGGAAGAACCCTGGAGGGTGCATTATTTTGCTATCGGGAATGAATCCTGGGGATGCGGTGGCAACATGACACCGGAATATTACACGCATCTTTACAAGCACTATGCGACCTTCCTGAAAACGCCCGAGGACAACCGTCCGGCTTTGATTGCCAGCGGCGGCTATGAAGACCTGACCGAATGGACCGAGACGCTGATGAAAAATGTGCCGGGTTCATTTGGCTGGCGTATGGACGGCATCGGACACCACTACTACACGCTGCCGCGCGCTGATTGGGAGAAAAAAGGCAAAGCAACCGGGTTTCCCGAAGCCGAGTGGCATTCAACCTTTGTGAACACCCTGAGAATTGAAGATTTCATCAAAACCAATATCGCCATTATGGACAAACACGATCCCGAGAAAGAGGTGGGGTTCTATGTGGATGAATGGGGTACCTGGTATGACGCCGAAGCGGGTGATAACCCCGCTTTTCTCTTTCAGCAGAACACTATTCGGGATGCGTTGGTTGCAGCGCTGAACCTCAATGTATTCCACAAGTATGCGGAGCGGGTGCATATGACCAATATTGCCCAGATGGTCAATGTGCTGCAGGCAATGATCTTGACGGACAAAGAAAAAATGCTCTTAACCCCGACCTACCACATATACAAGATGTACGTGCCGTTCCAGCAGGCCACACATTTGCCGGTGGACATCCGCAAAAATCCCAAATACAAACTCGGGAAAAAATCTGCGCCGCAGGTCAGTGCATCGGCGGCCCGAACGGAGGGTGGCAAAACGGTATTGGCATTAACAAACATTCATCCGTCGAACGACGTGACTATCACCCTTGATGGTGGCTGGAAGGAAGCTGAAGGTCAGCTTCTGACGGCTGAGGAGATGGACTCTCACAATACCTTCAACAACCGAGACGCCGTTGCCCCCCGGAGCTTCAACGAAAAAGCCGGTGAAAAAGGCCTTGCTATCAAGCTTCCGGCAAGATCTGTGGTAGTCGTACAGCTTCAGTAGGCTGCACTGTACGGGCCAAATGGATTTGGCCGATGCCTTCCCTGTACCGGTATCCCCTTCGGCGCCCCGCCGCCCCGTCACAAAAATACAAGCCGGCAAAAACCCCATGTGACCTGCGTTCCCCGTCGAAAGCGATTGGTGCTGTGTTTCCGACGGGAATTCTGTGACGCAGTCGCTGGTTGTTGGAATTTACACCTTCTCGTTCACCTGCAATAACGATATCATAATATCAAAATACTATATGGTACGATGGTCGCCGAACCAAGTCAGAGTACGGCGCAGTAAATCGGGAATGACCAGCCCGACATGCCCATCGGTGGATCGGATTTCCGGGGAGGGAGCCAGAACATTCGGGGTATAGGCCGGTGAGCCTCAGCCATGCAGGACACTAAAATTGTCATATCGGTGATGACGTGATTTGAAAATTACAGGAAAACAGAATCACGCGCAGTTTTTTTGAGACGCAGTAAATCTGCGTCCAGATGAAGGTTGTGTGCCTTGGGGTTAATGTTGTGCTGAGACAGTTGGAGAGCAGCACCGTGTTGACCCCTTTTTTATCACGATATTTTGTCAATCCGGCAGAATAAAACATTCAAGGTCCGATAGGGACGGAATAGTTACAATCCGGTTTACCGCAATGCAATCAGCATAAAAACGTCTAATAATTAACGGTGAGTATTACTATGGGAAAATCCCCTGTGCAGGACCGGTTTCGGACCCCGGATGTGGGCCCAAAATTGCCAGTTCCATTTTTACGGCTTTGTCACGCGTCAATTATCGTTCTCACTGGCTTATTTCCGCTCGCGTCACACGCCGACCCCGGAAAAGGGCGGTATCCCTTTCAGGATGTTTCTCTCGGTTTTGCGGAGCGCGCCAAAGACCTGGTGGGGCGCATGCGGTTGGATGAGAAAATCCCGCAACTGATAAACGACGCGCCGGCAATTCCGAGGCTGGGCGTACGGGAATATAACTGGTGGAATGAAGGGCTTCATGGTGTTGCGGCGCTGGGCGAGGCGACCGTGTTCCCGCAGGCAATCGGCATGGCGGCCGCGTGGGATGATGTACTAATGCATGACGTTGCCGACGTAATCAGTACCGAGTTCCGCGCGAAACATTATGCCAACCAGCACCGATTCGGGGGCTCGGACTGGTTTGGCGGGCTCACGGTCTGGTCTCCCAATATCAATATCTTTCGCGATCCGCGCTGGGGACGGGGTCAGGAAACCTATGGCGAGGATCCCCATCTGACCTCGCGCCTTGGCGTTGCTTTCGTGCGGGGTTTACAGGGCGATGATCCAAGGTATTTGAAAACGGTTGCAACACCGAAGCATTTCGCCGTGCATAGTGGACCGGAAGCAACCAGGCACTCGGACGATATCCATCCGTCTAAAAGGGATCTGGAAGAAACCTACCTGCCGGCTTTTCGCGCGGCAGTTATCGAGGGGAAAGCAGAGTCGGTAATGTGCGCATACAATGCGGTCAACGGCGTTCCCGCCTGTGCCAGCGGCTTTTTAATGCAGGATATTTTACGCGATAAGTGGGGCTTTGAAGGGGCCGTCGTTTCTGATTGCGGTGCCGTGTTTGATATTTATCACCATGAAAATCATGGCTATACCGCCACGCCAGAGGAGGGAGTAAAAGCCGCATTCGAAGGTGGCATGGACCTGGTTTGCGGTGAAGCCACAGAAGCTGATCATATACATAGCGCAATTAAACAGGGGCTTCTCACTGAAGCGCAGATCGATACGGCGTTAATACGCCTGTTCACGGCCAGGATGCGATTAGGCCAGTTCGACCCTCGTACCCGCGTATTTCCAAAAATCACCGCGAGTGAAAACGACACGGATACCCACCGTCAGCTCGCGCTGACAATGGCGCAAAAGTCATTGGTGCTGTTGAAAAATGCAGACGGATTTCTGCCCTTTGGATCTGATGTAAAAACGGTGGCTGTCATCGGCCCCAACGCCGACAGTGTGGACGCGCTGGTAGGCAACTACAATGGCACGCCCTCAAAACCGGTGACGGTTCTGAAAGGGATGCGCGATCGGTTTGGCGAGGCAAAAATTCGTTATGCAGCCGGTACGGGTTTGTTGGCCCCGGTGCAGTCCCCGGTACCGGACGCATCGTTTTGTATTGACGCCAGATGCCGTAAGCCCGGGTTGAATGCTGAGTACTACGACGATCAAGCGTTTGCCGGTAAACCAATCAATAAACGCGTCGATAACAATGCACAGGTAAGCTGGCAAAACGAAGTGGCCAGTGGTGCGGTGCGTTGGACAGGGTATCTGAAAGCACCTGAAACCGGGACATACACTATGCGCTATATGGCGGACGGTGGATATCGAATCTGGGTGGATGACGCACTGATTCTCGACGCATGGAACGTCGATTGGCGACCGGTAATCGCCAGTGGTGCCGTAGATCTGGTCTCCGATAGAATCCATCGAATAAAAATTGAAGCCTTCCAGCGTGGTGAGACCGGTGATGAGAAACTTGTCTGGAGTCTGCCATCTGATCCGGGAGCCGATGCTGCCCTGAGTGTGGCATCGGCATCAGATGTCGTCGTATTCGTGGGCGGGATGACTGCGCAGCAGGAAGGGGAGGAAATGCCGGTGCCGCTGCCCGGCTTCAGTGGCGGAGATCGCACGGATCTCGCTTTACCCCGTGCGCAGACTGCGTTGCTGGAAAAGCTATACGCAACCGGCAAGCCCGTCGTCCTGGTGCTGATGAACGGCAGTCCGCTTGCAGTCAACGAAGATGATAAAGCGGCTACAGCCATCGTTGAAGCCTGGTATCCGGGCGGTGAAGGTGGCGAGGCGGTGGCTTCCCTGCTGGCGGGCGACTTCAGCCCGGCGGGCCGACTGCCGGTGACCTTCCACCGGTCGGTTGATGATCTGCCGCCGATTGGTGACTACGCCATGGCAAACCGTACATACCGATACCACACGGGCGAGGTGCTATATCCGTTTGGTTTTGGGCTTTCCTATAGCGAGTTTCGTTACAGCAAGCCAAAAGTATCGCCGCAGCAGTGGGACGCGTCCGGCACGGTTAAAGTATCTGTGGATGTAACGAATACCGGTAGTATGGATGCGGAAGAAGTGGTTCAGCTCTATGTTACCCGTGAGGATCTCGATGACGCGCCCATCCGGTCATTGGCAGGTTTTCAGCGTGTGCATATCGGCAAAGGCAAAACGCGCAAAGTGACCTTCGAGTTGAATGCAAGAGACCTGAGCACAGTGGATTCGGAAGGTCAGCGCTCTGTGGCGCCCGGTACGGCCCAACTCTGGATTGGCGGTGGTCAGCCGGCGCAGCGCACCCAGCTGCCGCCCGCATCCGGCGTAGACGCGTCTCTGACGATCAAAATGGGCATGACGCTCTAGCCCCGTCGACAAGCCGGCGTGTCCTAAAAGTGCAGACCACATTCGGTTTTCGGTTTGCTCGACCAGCGCCCGGAGCGCCCCTCGCCGGGCTGCGTGCAGTGCGAGCAGCCGATTGATGAGTAGCCTTTTTCGACCAGCGGATGGAAGGGCAGATCATGTTCCCGGATGTAGGCGTCCCTTTCTGCCTGGGTGACATCAATCATGGGGTTGAATTTAATAATGCCGCGGCGTTCCTCGAAAATAGCGAGCTGCGCCCGATGCTCTGTCTGCCAGCCCATCAGGCTGGATACCCAGACATCATAATTGGGTTTGATCGCTTCGAGCGGTTGTACTTTGTTGATGGAGCAGCAGAAATCGGGGTCGGTTTCATACAGTCGCTCGCGTTCGCTCCATTCATGCTGGTAGGCGTCCGCTCGAACCGCCTGCACCTGCAAGGAAAAGCGCTGGATTAATGCGTCGCGATAGCTCAGCGTTTCCCCAAAATGAAAGCCGGTATCCACAAACGTGATCACCTGCGTCGGCCGAATACTGGAAATTATATGCAGAAAATACGCTGAAGTTGCCGCAAAAGACGACGTCACCAGCACTTTGTCCGGCGCGAAATCCCTGTACAGCATTTTGATGCGGGCGGAAAAGTCCAACGGCGCGTAGCGTCGGTTTAGCGCAGCGATGCCGCTCGCAGAGAGGCCGGCACTGTTGCTGGAACTGAAAATGGGCGCAGAAGACATAAAACACCGGATTCATTGAATAAAATATACGTTAGGTTAAGGAGAAGGATAGCTAACCGGCGACGACTCGCAAAGGAATGAATAATTATTTGCTTATGCTCTAAACATCTAACGGGCTGCAAAAATCCGGGTTGACTCTGGGGGGGCAACCACAGTCGCCCTGGCGGCAGCGCGTCCACGGTATGAAAAAACCTGACGCCCAGACTTTTTTCCGTCACCTATACTGAGAAATTAACTGTCGCTTAAAGCGAAGCTGAAGTAGTACGGGAAGATGATATGGCGCAACCCCATGAGCGAGTCCATGGAGCGTAATCTGCTGCACACCCTTTGTGAGAATACGCTGGACCTGATCTTTGCCAAGGATCGGGAGGGACGTTTTATATTTGTCAATTCCGCCATTGTCCGGATGATCGGCGCGGAATCTCCGGAGCAGGTGCTGGGCAAGACGGATTTCGATTTCAACCCGGAGGCTGTCGCCCGGCGTTACTTCGAAGACGACCAGGCAGTCATCCGGTCCGGTTTACCGCTGGTCGACCGGGAGGAGGAGCTTACCGACGGTTCGACTGGCAAAAAACGTTGGCATTCGTCGATCAAGGTGCCCCTGCGTGATAGTCATGGTCAGGTGATCGGTATCATAGGCATCACCCGTGATATTCATGCCCGCAAAACGGCGGAACTCAGCGCCGAGAAGCTCAACAACGAACTGGAGATGCGCGTTGCAGAGCGCACCGCAGAACTGAAGGCGTTGAGCGAAAACGTGGTGCAGTCGCGAAATCTCATCCGGACACTGATCGATGCTGTTCCGGATAATCTGTTTGCCAAAGATTTGCAAAGCAAATTCACGCTGGCCAATCAGGCCGTGGCGTGCAGCATGGGCACCACCTGCGATGCGCTGGTGGGCAAAGATGATTTCGATTTCTTTCCGCCCGCAATGGCGCAGTCATTCTATGACGATGATCAGGCGGTCATGCGTACCGGCAAGCCTTTGCTTAATAAGGAGGAGCCAGCTGTCGATATTGCCACGGGGGAGATTCGCTGGCTGTTAACCAGCAAGGTGCCGGTGCACAATCTGGACGGACAGATTATCGGGCTGGTCGGGGTAGGCCGGGATATTTCGGCCCGGCGTCAGGCTGAGCAGGCATTGCGCGAAAGCCGGGAGCGGTTTCGCAGCCTGGCCGAGTTATCGTCGGATTGGTATTGGGAGCAGGATAAGGATCTGCGTTTTGTACAGATTACGGACGTCAACAGTAAATCCGGATACCGAAGCAGCGAGCTGATCGGCCGTACGCTGATGGAGTTACCGAACACCAGCAGCCTGGCCGGGACCTGGGATGAATACCACGCGGCGGTGTCCGCATTGCAACCATTTCAGGATGTGGAGCTTCGGCATCAGACGGCGGACGGACAGGTCAATTATCTGTCACTGAGCGGTTTGCCCGTGCTCGACGGGCAGGGGGAATTGAAGGGCTACAGGGGCATCGGTCGGGATATTACCGAGCGCAAACTGGCGGACGAACATGTCCGGTTTCTGGCGACTCACGACAGCCTTACCGGTTTACCCAATCGGGTGATGTTCAGTGAAGTGCTGCAGGTATCAATTGAGTCGGCGCGGCGACATGGCCGCAAGCTGGCGATTCTGTTTATCGACCTCGACCGTTTCAAGAATATCAATGACACGCTGGGCCACGAGGCTGGTGATCTGTTGCTGGTGGAGATGGCCAAGCGGCTGAGCTATTGTCTGCGCGGCAGCGACTTTATCTCGCGTCTCGGGGGCGACGAGTTTGTGGTGCTGGTGCCGGAAGTCGAAGATGCCGACCTGATCGTGCGCGTTGCCAGCAAGATTCTGGGGACGGCTATCCAGCCCATTAACGTTATGGGGCAGGAATGCCGTGTGACGGCCAGTATCGGCATCAGCGTATTTCCGGATGATGCCGAGGACGAGCAGACGCTGATGAAATATGCCGACAAGGCCATGTATCAGGCCAAGGCGGAAGGCAAAAACAACTACCAGTTCTTTTCCGCGGATATCAAAGCGCGCTCGCTGGAACGCCTTGTTCTGGAAAACGAACTTCGAATGGCGCTCGATCGTCACCAGCTCTATCTGGAGTATCAGCCCAAGCGAGACCTGAAAACCGGGGAAATTGCCGGGGTTGAAGCGCTGCTACGCTGGTTGCATCCGAGGTTGGGGATTGTCTCTCCGGCCCAGTTCATTCCTATTGCAGAAGAAACCGGCTTGATAGTGCTGATCGGGCGCTGGGTGCTGGAAACGGCGTGCCATCAGCATATGAACTGGCAGCAGCAGGGCCTGCCCGCCTGGTGCATGGCGGTCAATCTGTCGGCCCGGCAGTTATTTGATAATCAGCTGTACAACGACGTCCAGACCGTACTGCAGCGGACCGGCATGAAGCCCCATATGCTGGAAATGGAAATTACCGAAGGCATGGTCATGCAGGATGTCGAACGGGCAGTAGGCATTCTGACCGGGATTAAATCCCTGGGCGTACGTCTGGCGATTGACGATTTCGGGGTAGGCTATTCCTCGCTGGCCCAGATCAAACGCTTCCCCATTGATACGTTGAAAATCGACGGCTCTTTTATCCGTGAGATTCCCGCCAACGTTGAAGACAAAGCCATTACCGAAGCGATAATTGCCATGGGTAGGACGCTCAGCCTGACCGTGGTTGCCGAAGGTGTGGAGACGGCGGAGCAGGAGGCATTTCTACGGGAGCATGCCTGCGACCAGTCGCAGGGCTATTATTTCAGTCGACCGGTGTCGGCCGATAAATTCAACGACTTCTACCGTAGTCTCCCCAACGAATACCCCGCCAAAAAATTGTAACGTTTTGTCTCGAAGGCTTCTCGATGCTTGTCAAAAGGATGGGGTGGTGCTAACGTCGGACGCCGTTTTTTGATGTCGACTTGTAACTGTTCAGCGCGTGTCGTAACTGTTCAGCTTGCGTCCAGATTTGTTCAGGGCAAGCCGAAAAATGTGACTTTACCCGTGTCGATACGCCGCGCATCCTGCGTTTCCCCCGCCGGGCCGCCTGGGCAGGCGTTCAAACCGGTTCCCGACAGGTTTGTGACCATTTTTTAACGCAGCTTTCATTTGCAGGTGCAGGGGCAGGGGCAAACTCGGGGCGTGAGCTGAATAGTTACGTCGACTTTTTATGTGGGGTTTGAATAAACCTTGCACAGGGCGCGCGCGTATTGGTCATTGGCGTTTGTGACGGTTTGAAACCGGCCCTGCAGACTTCACACCACCCGCTACCGTTTATCCATTTACCCATCAATACAGGACCCGATAACATGGCGTTGCCCCCCGGATTTGAGTTTCGCCGAATTTCACCCGTCACAATCGCCGTTATTCTGTCTGTCCTGTTGGCAGTCTGGTTATTGATCGGTAACAAAAACAGCGCGCTGGACGAAGCCCCCGCACCGCAATCGACGCAGGAAGCGGGTTTGCACCACGTGGAAACGCGCTGGTCCGAAGCGCACCTGCAACCGAGTGTGCTGGTGGTGCAGGGGCAGCTACTGCCCTGGCAGCAGGTCGGCGTTCAGGCGCAGGTTACCGGTCGCGTGGGGCGACTGTTCAAACAGCAGGGCGACCAGGTGGAAGAAGGCGAGCCGTTGCTGCAGCTATCAGACGAAGGTCGAGCGGCTGCCCTGGCGCAGGCGCAGGCCAATCTGCGGCTGCGCGAAACCGACCTGAACAGCGCCCGTGCGCTGAACGCGTCGCAGTTTGTACCGGAAGCCGAACTGATCCGGCTGGAAAGTGAGCTGGCGGGTGCGCAGGCGGAGCTGGAATCCGCCCAATTGGCTGAACAATACAGTCGGCCCCGCGCCCTGTTTCGGGGAATTGTGGACCGCCGTCACGTGGAGCCAGGTGAACTGGTTCAACCAGGCACAGCGCTAATGGATCTGGTGGATGTGGAGCGGTTGAAGGTAACAGCACAGATTCCACAGCAGGAAGTCGGGCGCCTGGCCAAAGGGCAAGTGGTAGAGCTTAAGCTGCTGGACGGCCGCCGGTTGCAGGGCGAGGTGCAGTTTATCAGCCACTCCGCGGACCCGGCCACGCGCAGTTTCTACCTGGAAGTCAGGGCCGACAACCCCGAACTTTGGCGGGTGGCCGGTGCCAGTGTGACCCTGGAAATACAGCTCGCGCCGGTCAGGGCGCATCGCCTGTCACCCGCCCTGCTGAGTCTGAACGCCGATGGCCAGCTGGGCATACACACCGTCGATGAACAAAACCGCGTCGAATTTTATCCGGTGCGGGTATTGGGGGTGGACAGCCAGGGCGCAACCATGGCCGGCTTGCCCGATCGCGTGCGGGTCATTACCCTCGGTGGCGGTTTTGTCCGGCCAGGTCAGCAGGTACGCGCTTCGGGGGCCGCCGAATGAGAAGTCTGATCTATGCGGCAATTCACCGGACGCGGGCTACCCTGACCCTGCTGGTATTTCTGTTTCTGGCGGGCCTTTACGCCTATTCGGCCATCCCGAAGGAATCGTACCCGGACGTGGCCATCCCCATGATGTATGTATCGCTGACGCTGGATGGTATCAGTCCGGAAGACGCCGAGCGCCTGCTGGTTCGGCCCATGGAGCATGAACTGCGATCGCTGGAGGGCATCAAGAAGATGACGTCCACTGCCAGCGAAGGTCACGCATCGGTCATGCTTGAGTTTGACGCCGGATTCGACGCCGACAAGGCGTTGCAGGACGTGCGCGTGAAAGTCGACGCCGCACGCAGCAAGTTACCGAGTGAAGCCGATGAGCCGACAGTGAATGAAATCAATGTTGCGTTGTTTCCGGTGCTGTCCATCGGCCTGTCCGGCCCGGTCGCGGAAAGTGAGCTGGTGTTCGTTGCCCGACAGTTACAGGAGAACATCGAGGCGATTCCCGAGGTGCTGGAAGTGGACATTGGCGGCGACCGTGAAGATCTGCTGGAAATTGTCGTCGACCCGCAGGTGCTGGGCAGCTATGGCCTGGACTATGTGCAACTGTTCAACATGGTCTCCAATAATAATCGGCTGGTTGCGGCGGGTAGTCTGGATACGGGCGCGGGCCGGTTATCTGTGAAGGTGCCGGGTGTGATCGAAGACCTGCAGGATATTCTGACCATGCCGGTCAAGGTGGACGGTGATTCCGTAGTGACCTTTGCCGACATTGCCACCATCAGTCGCAGCTTTAAAGACCCCCAGGGGTTTGCGCGCATCAACGGTCAGCCAGCGGTGGTGCTGGAGGTCAAAAAGCGCGCTGGCGCCAATATTATCGCCACCATCGAACAGGTGCAGGCGTTGGTAGCTAAAGCCGAAACCGTGTTTCCGGAAGGCCTGGAAGTGGACTATATAATGGACCAGTCCAAAGAAGTGAAAACCATGCTGTCCGACCTGCTCAACAATGTACTGACGGCAGTCGTGCTGGTGTTGATTCTGATCATTGCGACCATGGGCGTACGCTCCGCCGTGCTGGTCGGCATTACCATACCCGGCGCATTTCTGACGGGCATTCTGATGATCTGGATCATCGGGTACACCATGAACATTATTGTTCTGTTTGCGCTTATTCTGGTGGCGGGCATGCTGGTGGACGGCGCCATTGTGGTCAGCGAGCTGGCGGATCGCAATCAGGCCGATGGCCAGGAGCCCAAAAAAGCCTGGGCCGATGCCGCCAGCCGCATGGCATGGCCCATTATCGCATCGACGGCAACAACGCTGGCGGTATTCACGCCCTTGCTGTTCTGGCCCGGTATCGTCGGTCAATTCATGAAATACCTGCCGGCCACGGTGATTGTCTGTCTGCTGGCATCGCTGGCGATGGCCCTGGTATTTTTGCCTGCGCTGGGCGGCCTCAAGCGGCAGGCGTCTTCCCCCCACCCGGTTAAAGCCAACAAGGTCGGTCAAGCCTATGCAAAGCTGCTGCGGCGCCTGTTGTTGCGGCCCGGCAGAACATTGGGCGGCATGCTGGTGGTCATGGTAGCTGTCTATGGGACATATATCGGCTTTAATCATGGTGTGGAATTCTTTCCCTCTGTGGAGCCGGAATCGGCACAGGTATGGGTGCGTGCACGCGGCGATCTGTCGATTTACGAGCGTGACACCCTGTTACAGAAAGTTGAGCAGCGTTTGCAGGGAATGTCGGAAGTGCAGGCGTTCTATGCCCGGTCGATGGTCAGCGCCATGGGTGAAATGCCGCCGGATGTTGTCGGGGCCATCCAGTTCCAGTTTGTCGAATGGGATCAGCGGCGGCGGGCGAGAGCCATTCTGAATGAGATGCGCGATTTAACGGCGGATATTTCGGGGGTGATCCTGGAGTTTCGGGAGCAGGAGGGCGGGCCGGCGGCAGGCAAGCCCATTGAATTGCAGGTAAGCAGTCAGGAACCGGCGGCCACTGCGCAGGCGGTAGAACAGATTCTCGGGGAAATGCAGAAACTGGGCGGGTTTATCGACATTGAAGACAACCGCAGTCTGCCCGGGATTGAGTGGCGTGTCGAGGTGGACCGGACAGCCGCGGCGCGATTTGGTGCGGATGTGATGACGGTTGGGAACGCGGTGCAAATGGTCACCAACGGCCTGTTGCTGGCCAAATACCGGCCGGAATATGCCAGCGATGAGGTGGATATCCGGGTGCGCTTTCCGGAAAAGTGGCGTTCGCTGGAACAAATGACGCGTCTGACGGTGAACACGCCACGTGGCCAGGTGCCGCTGAATAATTTCGTTGAGGTGACGCCGGCACCAAAAACCAGCGTACTCAACCGGGTGGACGGCAACCGCGCCGTGACGATTAAAACCGATTTGGCGGAAGGATTCCAGGTGCAGGAAAGGCTAAAGACGCTTTTGGCTCTCGAGGCGCAGCTGCCCTCCGGCGTCATGGTCAGAACCGCAGGTGAAGGCGCGGATCAGGAGGAGGCGGCGCAGTTTCTATTGACCGCATTTGTCACCGCAATTTTCATGATGCTGATGATTCTGCTGGTGCAGTTCAACAGTTGGTACCAGACGGCGCTGATTATGTCGGCCATTGTTTTTTCCACGGCGGGCGTATTATTGGGGCTGTTGATTAACGGTCAGTCTTTCGGGATTGTGATGGTGGGCATGGGCATTATTGGCTTGTCCGGTATCGTGGTAAACAACAATATCGTCCTGATCGACACCTACAACCAGCTTCGTAAAGACGGCCTTTCTGCGTATGATGCCGCATTTGAAACCGGCTGTCTGCGATTGCGACCGGTGCTGTTGACATCTATCACCACCATTCTCGGCTTAATGCCCATGGTCCTCTCGGTCAATGTCAATCTGCTCGAACCCAGCCTGGGCTTTGGCGCACCCTCCACGCAATGGTGGACGCAGTTGTCCAGTGCCATTGCCGGCGGGTTGACACTGGCAACGGTTTTAACCCTGTTTTTGACACCCTGCATGCTGGTGCTGGGTGATAACTGGCGCTCCCGTCACGAAGAAGCTCGCGATGACGCGTCATTGCTGCTTGAGGGTCCGGAGCCCAAAAGCCAGTCTGTCGCCACATAACCAGGTGCGGCACCTGAAGCCAACGCGCCCGCTTGGCTCCCGTGTTGTCTCAGGTATGCAAGGCGGCCTTTGGCCGGGCTCGCCAATCCGGCTCCAGCCATAGAGTCTACAAGACGCCTTGGCAGGGTGATCCGAGAGTAGATAGCCAAAATGCCAAAGGTAAAGCCAAGCCATATCAGGTGCGGCAAGTATTAGCGGCTATCGAGCGTTTGAAGGTTGAAAATGGCCAGGTTTATTGATCCCGCGTCTGAATTTCTCAAAATGGAATAAGATGACTATTTCAGGAAAAAAGATAGAAATTAAAGGGGCCAACCGTCAAATCGCTGAGAAGGCGCTATTCGAAAAAGCGGTGAAGCCATGAGGTATACCTTTCTTCTGCTTCAGGTAGTTCTATTGCAAGCTTGCGCAGCGCCTGGCACGTGCGGCGACCGCGGCTCGCAATATCAAATGACAAGTTGCGCCCAGGAAAATCTGAAGGCCCTTGAACTCGACTTGCAGAAAAAACACGAAGCACTTTCTGGCGCTCTGGGCGGTAGTCATCTGGAGAAAGCGATTTTGGCGTGGAAAAACTACCGCGATGCTCATTGTACAAGCACAGCGAATATTTACGCTGGTGGCAGCCTGGAAGCGTACGTCGCCACTGAGTGCAAAGCAGAACTAACCCAGCGCAGGTTGAAATCTCTAGATGAAGACTACCAAGACACTCTCGACATTATGATACAGGGTTCGCCGTGATCGTTAACAAAGCCAATCACAGCAACAGCTTTTCCGTTGCGGCTTCGCCTCCACTACAAAGCCGCAGCTGCTTGCGGCGTTAGTGCGACAAGCGACGCGTGTTGCACCTTGCAGGGTGAAAGTCCCTGGCTATACCGGTATTGGGCTGGTCTCCGGCCATTGAGAGCAGCGCAGCCATAGGTAACTGGATGTGAAATCGTAATACCATTGAGTTTTTAGGAATTTGGGAGACGCTATACAATCCAGATTTTAAACCCCTCGAATTCGAGGGGTTTAAAAAGCAGGCAGGTCTTAACGCTTTTACGCTCTCACCCCAAAAGTGGACAAATACCACCAATGCCATAGGTTTCATTGTAAAAGCAGGCCGCTACGGCGGAACCTACGCACATAAAGACATTGCACTTAAATTTGCCAGCTGGATTTCGGTTGAGTTCGAACTATACCTCATCAAGGAGTTCCAGCGCCTCAAGGAAGCCGAGCAGCAACAGCTGGGCTGGAATGTAAAGCGCCAACTAAGCAAAATTAACTACCGCATTCACACCGATGCCGTAAAAGAAAACCTCATTTCGCCCGCCTTAACCCCTCAACAAACCAGTCTGGTCTATGCGTCAGAAGCTGACCTGCTCAATATGGCCCTGTATGGCAAAACCGCCAAACAATGGCGTGATGAAAACCCAGACAAGGAAGGCAATATGCGTGACTATTCCAATGTCTCGCAACTGGTTTGCCTGGCATGCCCGAGCACAAAGACGTTGCCAAACGCGGCGGCGGCGTGGCCAAAGAAGCACGCGTGAAGCTGGAGGCGGAAACCGGGAAAAAAGTGGTAACCTCCGAAAATGCCAAACATTGACTGGCGCAGCAGCGGAAGCTGAAGAACGATGACTAAGCACCTGAGAAAAATCTTTGAAAATAATGCGTTACAGGAGAGTATGCTATGTTTCATTTTGGAACATACCACTGAGCAGGATGTAAAAGAAGGTGTTGCATGAGCTACAAACCGCCGTTCACCATTACCACCGACATTCTCAATCTGGTGGCAGACATCAGCCAGCAGGTGGGCAGGCTGGATGCCAGTGCATTTAAAAGCTCGCCGCAGCTGCGCAAGCAAAACCGCATCAAGACCATTACCGGCACCCTGGCCATTGAAGGCAACACGCTGACTGAAGAGCAGGTAACGGCGATAGTGGATGGCAAGCGGGTGCTGGGTAGTGCGCGGGAGCTGGCAGAGGTTAAAGGTGCTATTGCCGCCTACGAGGCTCTTCCCGGCTTTAACCCCGGCACGCTTGATGACCTGCTGGCCGCCCATGGTTTGATGATGTCGGAAGCCCTGATGAATGCGGGGGCCTTTCGCACCCAGGCAGCGGGGATTCACAAAGGCGATGTAGTGCACCATGTTGCCCCGCCGGCGCATCAGGTGTCCGGCTTGATGGCCGATTTGACCCGCTGGTTACAGCAGGCCAGGGAACATCCGCTGATTGCCAGCAGCGTGTTTCATTATGAATTTGAATTCATCCATCCCTTCAGCGATGGCAATGGCCGCATGGGGCGCTTGTGGCAGACCCTGATTTTGTCCAGGTGGCATCCGCTGTTTTTATCGCTGCCACTGGAAAGTGTAATCAAGGATAAACAGCAGCAGTATTACGAGGCCCTCGAGCAGGCAGATCAGCAAGCTGAGAGCACGCCCTTTATTCACTTCATGTTGACTGTCATTGCGCAAACTCTGACACAAAACGCCTCTGTAAATGCCTCTGTAAACGCCCCTGTAAATAAGCTGGCGGAAATCGGGGGGTTAAAAACCCCCGAGGCTATTGTCACGCTGCTCAAGGCCAACCCCGCGCTGACGCGCCAGCAGCTGGCCAATGCTATCGGTAGAGACCTGCGTACCATAGGCCGGGCGTTGGCAAAGCTGCAGCAAGCGGGAAAAGTCAAGCGTATTGGCTCGGATAAAACAGGCCACTGGCAAGTTCTGTCGTGACCGCGACTTAAAAATAATCTGAATGCACAAGGACCCGTAGGGATGATCGAGTACGAGCCTATAGCCCAAACCAACCACTTTATTGTGCTCGACAAGTACAACAGGGAATGGCAGGTCGCAGAAAGCTACCAGGGCGAAAACGATCTGGAGCAGGAGCTGATTAACGATCTGGCCAGCCAGGGTTACCAATATCTGCCGGGGCTGAATACCGCCCAGGCCATGCTGGCCAACGTGGGTGTCCAGCTTGAGACGTTAAACGCAGTAACCTTCAGCGAAGGCGAGTGGCTGCGCTTTGTCGAGACCAAAAATGAGCCCGCTGAACCCGCAGTATCTGATCAGGAAGCAAGGCGTTTTTCAAAAAATTGCGGCGTTTGTGGAGAAGTTCAAGGGCGTGGGTGGGGAGGTTTGAGCGTGGTTTGCGGACGCTCAGGTGACGGGGGTTGAAAAACAACCGTATCTGGCCGTCCTGCCAAGACTTGATCGGTGGCATGACCGCGCCAGGTAATCGCCCTGGATGATCCTGTTCTTGCTAACTGTCTCCCCATAAGTCGTGATCCGCCCCGCTGAACTGGCGGGATAACGTCTGAAGAGGAGCAGGTCCCATGGTAGAGCTGAAAAAAACCGCCCTCGGCGTTAAAAAACGCATCGAGGAAGACAGTCTGTCCCTGGTCGCAGCCGGGGTCGCTTTTTACATTTTCCTTTCGATTTTCCCGGCATTGGCCAGCGCAATCTCCCTCTATGGGCTGGTTGCCGATCCGCAGACCATTCAGAACCACGTGGCCGCGGCCGGCAGCTTTGTCCCCGCGGAGGTGATGGGTATTCTGGAAGAACGCCTGCAAATTCTGGCATCCCGCGAAAATGGCACACACATTTGGGGAATGACACTGGGGATACTGATCTCTCTGTGGAGCGCCAATAAAGCCATGAAAGCCCTGGCCTGGGCACTGGATATCGCCTATGACACCAATGAGAGTCGTGGTTTCATCAAGTTCAACGCCACCACGCTCGCGTTGACATTGCTGTCGATCGTTGCGTTTATTGTGGCAGTATCCGTGGTGGTTATTGTACCCATCATTGTCAGCGTGTTTTTGTCGCAACAGACAGCAGCGGTTTTTACAACGCTGGTCAGTTGGGCACTGTTTCTCTTCCTGCTGGTGGCAATGTGTTTACTGCTCTATAACTTTGCCCCGGATCGCCGGCACAGAAACTGGAAGGAGCTTGTACCCGGTGCGGTAATCACGGCGATTCTGTTTATTATCGCGTCATCCGGGTTTGCATTTTATGTGGCCAATTTCGGCAAGTTCAATGAAGAATATGGCGCATTGGGTGCAGTGGTAGTAACGCTGCTCTGGATCTTTATCGGCGCGTTTATTTTTCTGTTCGGTGCGGAAATCAATGCCGAACGGGTTAGCCGATCCCGGGATCGCAAGGCACAGCGCACCGTCCCGTCCCCGGCGGGGGCTGCAGCTTGATGGTCCGCCGGCAACCGGTGCTCGCGCAAAGTGCACGTCGTTAAATACGCATACGGCCGGGGCCGGCGCAGGCTTGCCGCTGCAATAAGCCGGCGGCGGGTCAGTGCATTTCGGTCAGGTAATGTTCTCCCAGTTTGAGTTCCACCCCGGGCGGCGTACGCACGACTATCAGACCGGACGGAATATCGCCCTGGATGCGGGGGCCGTCGTATATAAATTCCAGTTGCAGCGCCTGCTCCGCCTCACCACTTAACCCGAACGCTTCCGCCGCAAGAACGGTCTGGTACCGGGTGTCGCCGACCGACGCATCAGGCGGTGCATCGGCAACCGATCTGTTGCAGGTCATGCCCAGAACAGAAATGTCGACGGTACTGTCGCCGCCGCCCGGCGTTACGGGCAGTGTGAGCGTGTACTGCTGGCCGGGCGTCAGGCCCTTCTCCGCAGGCGGCAGATACAGTTCATAGCGGGTGCTGTCAGCGCTGTCGTCCGGGCCTGGCGCCCATTCCGTCGGGCCTGCGTAACAGTGGCTGCTGATATCCGTTGTGCCGGTGGCCGTGTCCACAATCGTCAGGTCGTCCACCAGAAAAGGGGTGCCCGGCCCCATGCCGACCAGCACCACCGCATTCATATTTTGCTCGGCGATGGCCGGACCGTCATACACAAAGGTGTGCGTCAGGCGTTGATAATCCGCGCCGGTAACCGCTGTTTCCATCGCGGCCAGGCTGACAAGTTCCCGGTTAAGCATCCCGGGCGGGTTTTCGACACAATGGCCCGTCAGCACGGACAGGCTGGCCACGGAAGATTCGAAATGCGTGGGTCTGACGCCCAGAGAGACGGTATATTCCCGACCCGGTACCAGGCCTTCACTATTGCCGAGCCGTGGATCCCAAAGATTGCTCACCAACAGACCGTGGTCCACATACCCCCAGCCGTCAGTTGGCGGGTCGAGCAAATCCACCAGTGAAACCTGGCCTTCGGAATCGCAGCCGGCAAAAACAATAATGTCAGTTGGCGGGTCAATAATGTCTGCCGGTATGTCGCTACCGTCAGGCAGGGTTTTGTTATTGCCCGGCGGTACGGCGACTCCGGCGTTCACCGTGCCGTCGTCGCTGTCCGGGCGTGACGCCTGCTGTTCGCCACCGCAGGCCGACAATAGCAGGGCGCCAGAGATGATGCACACGTGAAATGAGCGCTCAGCAAACTTGATCATGCAGTGTTCCTGTCTGGGGTACCCGAAATGAAGGATTGGGATTGTAAAGCAAGCGATAAAACTTTCTGTGGTGCAGGTCGCCCTTCCTTCCGAACCGTTTCTGATTTATTCCGGTAAATGCCCGGGTCAGGATATACACTTACTCACAGGCGCAGCCCGCAGGGACTTGCGAGCGTGTTATTTATTCCAGGATTGGGGGAGACGAACAAACTTAACCGGAGAAAGACTATGCGACATGCCCGGCGATGGGTTATTTTTACAGCCGTGATGGCCGTTGCGGCCTGTTCATCCGAAAAGTCCGACGGGCCGCAGGGCGTCATTTCCGCGGCACAACAACAGGCCCTGGATAAAGCGACCGAGGTGGACGATCTGACAGGCAGGCGGCAGGAGGATATGCGCGAGCAGCTTGGGGACTGAGCGTCGACCCGGCAGTCATCTCATAGACCGGGTATAACCGAACGGCAGCTTAGCCCAGGCCTCCGGGCGGGCTGCCACCCGGCAATTGACGTCAATCGATACGGGGACAAGACACTGTTCAGCGTCTGTCGTCACTGTACAAATCTGGATACAATCTGAACCGTTGCAACACGAACTGCTCAGTTACCATTACGCTTTGGCACGGAAGTCCTGCAGGCATTGCCCGGCATGGCGCACCTCGGCTTCGTGGCTGTCATCGCGCCAGGTTTCCTGGAGGCCGGCCTCATACCATGCCTGCATGGCGGGGAGTGCAAGCATGCGGGCCTGATATTGTCGGGCATTTTCGGACAGCGGCAAACCATAGGTTTGCACCCGGAACACCACCGGTGCAAAGAACGCGTCTACGGCGGAAAAGTCGTGGCCAGCGAGAAATGGGCCACCGAAACGTTCAAGTCCTTCATTCCACAAAAAGTCTATGCGCGCCACGTCGCGTTTCAGCTCACCGGTGAAATTGTATAGCTTGATCCGCACGCCGCAGTTCATGGTGCAGACATTACGCAATGCGCTGAAGTCGGCATGCATTTCTGCGGAAGCGCAACGGGCCCAGCTGCGGGCGTGCGTATCCGCCGGCCATACGCCGGGAAACTTCTCCGCCAGATATTCGATAATGGCCAGCGACTCCCACACCAGGTTATCGCCGTCCTTCAGGCAGGGGACCTTGGCTGTTGGCGAAAAACTGTCAAAGCCGCTGTGATGCCCATTCGACCGAAATTCGTACAGCTTTTCTGTAAACGTGATATTCAGGTGGCGCATCAGCACCCAGGGGCGCAACGACCAGGAGGAATAATTTTTATTGGTGATGTACAGTTCAAGCATGCATCGAAATCCTTCAAAATTGGCAGGGTCGAATTTAGGCGACGACAGTTTACGCGACCAGATGATTGTGACTGATTCGGGTCAATCAATCGCCGGTCGGCGAAATCCTGAATTCCCGCACCTGGTCATGTTTGCTCCAGAGGTCCGCCAGCCGTGATACATTGCGCAGGTCGCGTGTCTGAAGAATCATGCGGTATTCAAACAGATTGTCGTCATTAATGCGATAGCTCAGATTGGAAATGCTGAATCCGTGTTCTTTCAGTCGGGCAATCAGGTCCACTTCTTCAATCGCATCGCCCCGACGAAAGCTCAGGTGATGATGAACGTAGGAGTAATGCGGAATTCTGTTTTCAATAATCCGGAAGAGCGACAATATACCCAGCGTCATCACCACCGAGACCGCGGCGGCGAAAAACAGGCCGACACCGACCAGAACGCCGATGGCGGCTGTAATCCAGATAGAGGCGGCAGTGGTCAGGCCTCGCACGCTCAGTCCTTCCTTGAAAATCACACCGGCGCCGAGAAAGCCAATACCGGTCATTATGCCCTGCGCCATCCGAGTGGGGTCCATCCGCACCGTATCCAGCGCGCGATCGGGCAGCCATAACGCCTGATAGAAAGTGACCATCATCAACAGGCTTGAGGCGAGGCATACCAGCGTGTGCGTCCGAAAGCCCGCCGGCCGGCCATGGTAGCTACGCTCCAGGCCGATCAGCCCGCCGGCAACCAACGCACCAAAAAGGTGGGTCAGGATTTCGATATACTGTGAAGCCATACCCGTGTCGCCTGTACTTTTGAATGACCAGCGTCCGGTGAGCCTGAAGCGCTTCCCGGCAATGGTGCCAAAAACACAGCAGGCCATGACGGCCGCCTGTTCTGCAAGTGTAGATTGTGTCGGGCCATTTATCTTCCGGCCGATATGTTCCGTTCGCGAAGCCGATGTTATGTTGTCAAATCAATAGCGGCCCGGCTAGCATCGAACCCGGTGTTTGCGACAGTCCCGCTCAATATGAAGAGAGAGATTAACGATGAAGCATTCCTGTATGCAAGCCGCCGTTGATGAAGCTGTTCTGGGTTTTTCCGAAGGAGGAATTCCGATCGGCTCCGTACTTGTGCATCAGGGCAAAATCATAGGCCGCGGTCATAACCGACGATTGCAGCGCGGCAGCGTCGTGTTGCACGGCGAAATGGATGCCCTGGAAAACGCCGGTCGATTGCCCGCATCCGTTTATCGGCAGTCAGTCCTGTACACCACGCTGTCCCCCTGCAGCATGTGTGCCGGTGCGATTTTGTTGTACGGCATTCCCGAAATCGTTATCGGTGAAAACCGGACATTTATGGGTGAGGAAGATCTTCTGCGCGCACGGGGGGTAAAGATCACCCTGCTGCAGGATCCAGCCTGTATCGAATTGATGCAACGTTTTATTCAGGCGAACCCGGCCGAATGGAATGAAGATATTGGTAAGTAAGTTGCGATTTGTCTATCAGGCGCTGTCTGGATTTTCGCCGTACTTCTGAGTTAATTCAACCGGCCCGGGATGGTCGTCGGGGTGCCATTCAGGCCGGAATGGCAAGTGACCGGCGACCTGAATGCCAAATGCCATTCTACCAAATGCCAAAAATAATCCGTCACAAAATACAGATTTGTCGCAATCCTGCCAGTTGTGACAGGTTCATATTTTTTCATCCGGTGGTTTAATGCGCTCAACCGGGATCGAGAGCAGTAGCCATCCGGTCAGGGTAAAAAGGATCGTGGAGTTTTCCGGATGATACGTATGGATAAAACTGTTGCTGGATTGTAAAAGACAGTTTTTGGAAATTGTTTGCCTGACACTGAAAGGCGAAACATTAAAGGCGATGTACATAGTCATAAAAATTAACCTTATCCTGTTTGGAGAAAACAATGAATACAATTAATCAATACGAACTGAATAGCGAAGAACTTGATGACGTAAGTGGCGGTGGGCTAATTCCGATGGCTTTTCTTGCTGGCGTCGCCTTCGCATACTGGGTTGCCTGATTGCTAAATCCAGCACTTTACACCCTGAAGTAAATTTAATTGACACTATTTTTCGGAGAAACTGACATGAGCATTGAAACAGCGTACGAACTAAACCAGGCAGAACTGGATCAGGTAGCAGGCGGCATTCTTCCTGCCATCGGTGTAGGCGTTGCAATAGTGGGCGTAACCATCGCTGCCTTTAATACCGGTATGAGCGTTGGCAGTAAACTGGCGGCCAAATACAAGAAGTAACGCACAGTGGCTCCCCATCCGGAGCAGCCTGCTCCCGGATGGGGAAAGCCGAAGCGAGTCAGTCCAGCAACAAAATGATGCTGGCGATTAGTGGCGCGTGATTTAAAAGTAGTAGCGCGTGATTTTAAAAGCGTTTTGCGGCACAATTCGTGTTTTCCCTCACTGCACATTGACAGGACTTACCATGGCATTACACGAACGCGCCGGCCAACCGGTACAAGATTGTGATCTGGTCAATATCCCCCGTTTAATCAGCGAATACTACACCCGCGAACCAGAGGGTGATTCCCCCGTCAGTTTTGGTACTTCGGGCCACCGTGGCTCGTCTTTGCTCGGCACCTTTACGCAAACGCATATTGCAGCGATCTGCCAGGCGCTGGCCGAGTATCGCCAGCAACAGGGCATTACCGGTCCCATGTATGTTGGCATCGATACCCATGGGCTGTCTGAAAGCGCGTTTATCACGGCGATTGAAGTGCTGACCGCCAACGAGGTGCAGCTCATTGTGCAGGCGGGTCGTGGTTACACGCCGACGCCGGTGATCAGCCACGCGATCCTTGGATATAACGCCGGCCGTACCAGTGGCCGGGCAGACGGGATCGTAATTACGCCGTCGCATAATCCGCCGCAGGATGGCGGATTCAAATACAACCCACCCAATGGCGGTCCGGCCGATTCGGATGTCACCGATCTGATTCAGGCGCGCGCCAACAGCATTATTGCGTCACAGTCTGCCGCGGTCAGGCGCCAGTCGTTCAAGCAGGCCTGGAACAGTGGGCTGGTGCAGGAACAGGATTTGGTCAGGCCGTATGTGGATGATCTCAGTCAGGTGATCGACATGCAGGCGATAGCCGCCGCCGGGATTCACATTGGTGTGGACCCACTCGGTGGCAGCGGCCTCGCCTACTGGGACGTAATCGCCGATACCTATGGTGTCAATATTGAAATGGTCAACCGCAAGGTTGATCCGACATTCAGCTTTATGACCCTCGACAAGGACGGCAAGATTCGCATGGACTGCTCATCGCCCTGTGCCATGGCCGGCCTGATCGGGCTTAAGGACCGGTTTGATGTCGCCATTGGCAACGACCCTGACTACGACCGGCACGGCATTGTCACACGCTCTGCCGGTTTGATGAACCCCAACCATTATCTGGCCGTCGCTATTCAGTATCTGTTTGCCCATCGTCCGGAATGGTCGCCTGAATTGATCATTGGCAAAACGCTGGTTTCGTCGAGCATGATTGACCGGGTCGCCGGCGCGCTGAACCGTACGCTGGCCGAAGTGCCGGTGGGTTTTAAGTGGTTTGTTGACGGCCTGTATGAAGGACGCTATGGGTTTGGCGGCGAAGAAAGTGCCGGCGCTTCGTTTCTGCGACGTAATGGTCAGGTCTGGACCACCGACAAGGACGGCATTATTCTGGGGCTGCTGGCGGCAGAAATTACGGCGGTGACCGGTAAGGATCCGGCCGAACATTATCAGGCGTTGACGGATCAGTTCGGCGCGCCGGTCTATACCCGCATCGATGCACCAGCAACACACCAGCAGAAGAATGTGTTGAAAAAGCTGTCTTCCGACAGCGTGACCGCCTCGACGCTGGCAGGCGATGCCATTACCCAAAAGCTGACCCACGCCCCGGGCAATGGCGCGGGTATCGGTGGTCTCAAGGTAACCACCGAGCAGGGCTGGTTCGCTGCACGACCCTCCGGCACGGAAGAAATCTACAAAATCTACGCGGAGAGCTTCCAGGGCCAGGCGCATCTCGATGCCATTGTCGAAGAAGCGCAGGCCATTGTTGGTGCAACGTTTAAAGCCGCTGGTGCATAGCGGCCATTACTGTGCGCATGGATCGGCAATCGGCTGTCGGTCCATGCGCTGTCTGTCCTTACACGGCATGGGGTGATTTAAAACCGGATTCCGCGCCTCGGCCGTTCTGGCGACCCGTGCCCGGATATCGTCGAACTGCCACTGCCGGGTCAGTCGTCCATTGCGAAACACAGTCACCAGTTCATTCAGCGCAGTTTCGCTGCGACGAACCGTGCGGTAGCCGGCGGCATCCCGGACCAGCGCCAGACGACCGCGTTTGGAACGTTTTCCGGGGTCGGTGATCGGGTCCTTGTAAACATCCTGCCATTGGCCGTTCGTGCAGACTGCAGAGGCCTTCATCGCAAACTTCTGGGTATCGCGATCCAGCTTTTGCTGTAATTCCCCGCCCATACCGAAAGCAATATTGTCAGCACTCTGGCCGCGAACCGCCATGGCGGCCAGTATCGCTTCGATAGAACGGGCATTGACGCCGTCGCCCTGAATTACCCGCACGCAGTCCGGCAGTACCCGATAACCTTTGCTGTTGATATGACAACCAAATTTTGCCATTAATCGTTCGATAACCTCTGGCACAATCGCCACTGGCTCGCCGGAGTCGGGGCGTACAACCAGTGTGCCGCCGTTGCTTTCCACCTGCGCTTTCAGCTCACCGCCCCACAAATTGTCAATGGCATGCCAGATATCGTAGGAATCGCTTACGACGGCGACTATGCGACCCGGTCCGCCAAACTGGTCGAGCATATTGGCATAGGCAGCCGCTTCCCCGGCGCGACCCCAGCTGGTGATGGTGCTGTGCTCCGCGGCGGGGATGGAAAAACCCGCCATCGATGCACCGTAGCTGTGGCGAGCCGCACGAATGGCCGCCAGGGTATCACTGCCACGAAAACTGACCAGATGGGCCATGCCCGCCAGGGCGGTACTTTCATCGGAAGTGGCACCGCGGGCGCCGAAGTCATGCAGCTTGAAGGGCAGGCCTGACAGGTCGTCCGCCGTTTCACGTAACGCCCGTTCAATAATCGTGCGGCAGTGCCAGGAAACCGTGGCCACTGTTGTGGGGTACCAGACCGCCCGCAGCAGGGCGGTTTCGACATAACTGGTGACCCAGGCACAGGCAGGGTCCGTGTTGACCACCTGAACCAGCACATTGCCGGTCGGCACCACTGCGCCCTCCGGTACCGCTTCAATCTCGACTGGCAGATAGCCCGCGTGGGCGGTCAGTATGTACTCCCAGCCGCTGCGATTAAACGGTACACCGTGGTGTGCACAGATCTCCGCAGCCTCTTCAATGTCATCCTGCGAAATCGGCCGGGTCAGGTAAGTTTTCAGAAACGCCTGCAAACCAAAAAAGACCGTTTCAGAATAGGTACCACCGCGGGATTCAATGTAGCTGGATACGTATTCGGTATTGGCAGGGTATTGCGCGAAATGGGAAGTTTTGTAGGAATCGGTATTGAGAATAAAGTTATGCATGACGGAGATCCTCCTGTCGGTTTGTTCGGTGCCGGTCTATCCAGCACGTTCTGATGCAGCGTCAGCTGCGCGACGGTTGGCATCCCCTTCCGTCGATAAAGCAATAGTGGCATAGAGCCACTTAATTGGTCAAGGTTTTTTTCGCGGGTCGAATTGATGGCGAAACAACCGGTCGGTCGTGTTCAGTGCGCGCCGATCAGATCCTGAATAATAAAGTAATGATCTTCGAACAATTGTTGTGGGTCGAGCTGACCCAGCGGCACCCATTGGGCCCGCCGGGCGTCGTCGCTGCCTTTCACTCTGGGTAACTGCGCGTTGGGTTCAAGCTCTATGTAAAATGCGTGCGTGATCGTGCGGCCACGGGCCGAGCGGAATGGATCGTCATACACGGCCTGGCGCCGAATGGAGCCGCGCAGTACCGGCGCCGGCACTTTAAGTCGGGTCTCTTCCCGCAGCTCCCGCAGGCAGGCGTCACGCAATCGCTCATTCAGCTCGACAAAGCCGCCCGGTAGCGCCAGCAGCCCTTTGCCCGGGTTGGCGCGGCGTTCTATTAGAAGTACATGCCCGGATTGCACCACCACGGCATCCACGGTGACGAAAGTCGGCGGGTAGGGTGCGGCAGCCCACGCTCGCCGGTACTTCTGGACAAAGGCAATCTCTTCACACACCTGTTGGTAACCGTCGTTGTCAGGCTCGCTGGCATAACGCCGCAAGTAGGTTGCCACCGCGGGCGGCAAAACGCCGGCATGGGTCATTTCGTCAATAGCGGCATCGGCCTCGCCGGAAAAAAAACGCTCACGTAACGGCGTCGCCGAAAGCTGTTGATGATTTTCAACGGGCAGGCTGGTCCAGCCCGGGAACAGATTCAGATAAAATCCGGTTTGATCCTTGCGGTGCCCAACCAGGGCAATCTGCGCTGGCCGGTGCGGCGTTTTGTAATGCGCCGTGACGAGCCCGGCGACTGTCTGCTGCACATTGCGCACCCAGAGTTCGTCATTGTAGGGGACATCCATCAATGGCAGACACAGCAGTCGCTGGTTGTCCTCCTCCGACAGGCAGGCCCGCACCATGGTCTCGCGCTCCTGATGCGTCCAGGGGTTGCGCGGGCTGCGGGCCTGCCATGCGGAGCCAATCAGCAGGATCAGGCGTTCCGCCCGAGCCAGTCCGGCCATAACCACTTTAAGGTGGCCGGCATGAAAAGGTTGAAACCGGCCAATAAAGACCGCAAAGTCATAATCGTATTGCATGCAGCAAGCTCCTTGCTGGGAGATTTTAAAATCGCTGGTCTATCCCGCGATCATTGACTGATTAACGCTGTCTGCCTGCTTCATCAGGTGTGGGTCGGGGTGCGCCGCCGCCGGAAGCAGATGGGTCCCGTCTGTCTGGCTGTATTGCCTCTGTCAAAACGGGTGCAGGTGCGATATTATTGGCTTATAGCCACATATATGCAAGCGCTGACACCCCGAATCTGACCCATTATCACCGGAAACCCGCAAACCATGTCGCAGTCCGAAGCAGAATTTCTCAACCAGTATAACCCCCACGATTTCGACGCCCCGCTGGTGACGGTCGATCAGTGTATCTTTACCCTGCGCGAAGGTGACCTGCATGTCCTGCTGGTGCAGCGGGCCGGGCATCCATTCAAAGGCCGGTGGGGGCTGCCGGGTGGTTTCGTCGATACAGAAGCCGATGCGGATCTGACAGCCACTGCCTGCCGCAAGCTGGTCGCCAAAACCGGGGTGGCGACCCCCTATCTGGAGCAGGTATGCAGTCTCGGCGGTCCGTCACGCGACCCCCGGGGCTGGTCTGTGACAGTGCTGTTTATGGCATTGGTGCGATACCAGCGCACGGCGGAGTTTATCGCAACAGTCGCCGACGCCCGCTGGTGGCCGGTTACGGCCGCATCCGAACTGAAGCTCGCCTTCGATCATAATCTGCTGTTGCGTAAAGCGCGCAAACGCCTGCGCGATAAAACCGCCTATACGTTGTTGCCGATGCATATCATCGACGCGCCCTTTACCTTGACGCAATTGCAGCAAGCCTTTGAAACGCTGCTCGATAAATCTCTGGAAAAAAAATCCTTTCGGCGTCGCATGCTTAATGCCGACGTACTGGAAGAGGCAGGCGAGGGTGCGACGGAAGGTGGCCGGGGCAGGCCGGCGGCGCTGTTCCGGCCACGCAAGGGTTCGGAGACACATCAGTTTGTGCGGGTGTTTGGGGAGATGTAGGCTTGCGGTGTTATTGACAGGGCTGCCATCACAAAACGCTTTACAGCGCACATCACGTTAAACCGGATGTGTCGCTGTAAGGCGATTCAGGTGGGCGATAAAGTGAGAGGTGGTCATACTTTGCCGCTGTGTTATTTAGAATGAAAACCGGGCGTGAATACCCAAAAAGTCGGTCTCATCAATCACTTCATACGCCGCTTCAACACCAACAAACTCGCCAAGCTGGAAGCCAACCCCGGCCCCAATGCCTGCTTCCCAATCAGATGTGGAAGAGCCACCTAAATCCGGAACACTTACACCATCAGAAGATACTGAAAAATCAAGTTTGGCTTTGGTAATCGAGGGTGTAGCGAATAAATACACGCCTGCTGGCGTTTCAAAAACCGCGCGAAGCGCAACACCGTAATATGAATCAAGCTCGGTCGTAACAGTGCTAGAACCAAATATATCGGATACCTCGACCTTGTCATCACCGATCCCGAATCCCACTCTGAATTCAGGCACCAACTTGAAGGTGTCCGTCATCGGGAATGCATGACCGATGCTGGCCGCCAGCGCATTCAGCGATATATCCGTGCCGTCGTCAACGTCCGCTGAAAAATTGACATAGCCTGCGCTCATCTCCCATTGGGCGAAGGCTGAACACGATAATCCGGTTAAGGCTACTGCCAGAAGTGTTTTCTTTAGCATGATCGATTTCCTTGTAGTGATTGAACAAGAGCCAGCGGTCAATAGTACACGGCTGCAAATATGGCCGCCAACAGCAATAGCTATGCACGTTTGGTCAAGTATCCGGCCGTCCTGTTTTTACAGGCTGCCTGCTTCGGGCGTGACCCGAGCGATGCCTGCTCGCGGAGGGTGGTACTTATCCCGAGCAAAGCCCTTAACCTGCGTGTCATTGTCCTGTCTCTTGCATTAATGGGACATGAACGGGAAGATCAATTATCCTTTGCGGCTAATCGGGCAGTAGATCTGCAGCTATACCGGTCTACATCGCCACCAATATATACGCATTGAACGCAAAAAAGGCGACGCCGGTAACGGTTCCAAGAACACCCGTATAGATAAATAGTTTGCTCACTATTCGCAATCCGGTCGATACCGGAAGCTCACCCTCAAAATTTCGGAATCGTCGCAGTTTTGCAAGTTTGGGTAAAGCAATAAGGTACATATAATTTCCGCTTTTCAGCGCGCAAAGAGGATAAAACTGATAATTCCGCAGTTCCGATTCTTTGAAATAAGGTTCTCTGAATAAGAGTGAGTCCAATTTTTGGCAAAGTAGCTGGTGAGAAAAATACCACACAGGATAAAAGATCAACGCAATAAGCAAGCCCAGCCCAAGAAATCCCAAATAAATTACGATTAAAATATCCATTGGAGGTCTGTCGTTAAGCTACAATACAGACATGGCGTTACGTGAAAGTAACGGCTTTTTTGTAGCAGCATCTTGGTGGTTGCCGGCCTTACAGATCTGATCGATCCTGGCAATTGAAACGAAATCTAATCGCTCCCCTCGAATGTTGTATAGATATTTTGCTCCTTGTCCAGAACCATACCCGATGACAGCGCCACCTACCCCGATTGCCAACGCCGCCGCCCAGCCAACTGGAGTAGCTAACGCAATAATAACTACGGAAGCGCCTACCCCATAGAAGAAACCTGCTACAAACCCCGCACTACTCTCCACCAGAATTTCATTTTTTTCCTTGCGATCTTCTGTATGCGCAATCTGATGGCAGGCCAGTCCTAACCCGGCCACGGAAAGCACAAGCCCTCCCTTGGACGCAACTTTAGACGCAGTTTGCAAGCGGGAGATCTGCTGTTTGAGGGCTTCAGTGGGCACCTGTCCCTTTCGACGTGATATCCGTAGCACTTCCGATTGTGGTCTGGTCGGATTCAGTATTTGGGTCGTTGGGCCAAGGTTGGATTGAAACTGGCCGACCAGTTTGGCGCGGCGATAGTCGTATTGGCCTTTGCTGATCTCGCCGGTTTTGTAGGCTTCATAATTTCGAACCATATCCAGCAGCAGTGGTGTGTTGGAGGAGAAGGTTTTGTCGATCATGGTCAGCTTGGCGCCACCGGCGCCCAGGAACAGGGGGGCCAGCGTTATTGCCCAGTCCTTTTCCGCCTTGGTTGCCGACTTCCAGTTGTGGTTGATGAGGTCGAACCAGAGGTCGTCCTGGCTTAGCACTTCGGTGTTCAACGGTGAGTAAGGCTTGGGTGGTGCGGCGCAGTACTGGACAGGGACATCGATTTTCAGTAACTGACCAGGGTGTACCCGGTCGGGGTCTTTGAGGCGATTATCTCTTTTGATCTTTTGGATCAACGCATTCAGGCGGGCTGGCGGAAGTTTGCCGTAGTAGGATTCGACGATCCTGGTGACGTTATCGCCGGGTTTGATGCGGTAGGCGATGGTGTCGAATTCGGGGTTGTTTCGATACTCGAGTAAAGGCATACATTTGCTCCCTCAAATGTTGGTGTAGACGCGAGTTTAACCAAGGCGGGCAATGGACGCAAGGTCTATAGTAGCGGCGAGCGTCGGGTTGGGGCAAACCTTGACTTGTGATCCTATACCACGATGCCGTATGCGGCATTCCAGAGCGGTTGAGGGTCAGAGGCGCTGGCACTCAATGTTTACATCGTTGGGCGGCTTGGAAAAAGGAGGCGCTTGCAGTCCATGCAGTGATGCGGCACTCCCGGCTGACCATTGCGCCAATGCTTTTAGAAAACCCGGTATTGTTAGGGTGAATTATTGACGGGCACGCCTGTAAAACCGATATTCATAAATTCAATTCTGTTTTCGTTGCTACGGAATTCCGCTTCGATATAGCGTACGCCAAAAAAGTCTACGGGGAAATCTTCAGCGGAAATGTCTTCATAGCCATTTTGGGGAACTAGTACTATATCATCGATCACCTCATTAGCAGAGTCAAAGAATACGAAGGTCATTTCGTCGACATTCCAGTCTGAATTGTCATCCCAAAAATTCCAGAAATGGATGGTTGTAACATTGTATTCACTCCGTAAATCAAAACGAAGCTCCATACGATTGACGCCTTCGGCCTCTACGTGGGTTTCTTCAGTATGTATTTCAATGGTTGTGGCAGATTCGGCATTGATGGCATTTTCGATCATAACGTTTTGGTCGAGCGGATAAAGAAGCTCGACGGTGATCTCCGGATCTTTTAGGTACACCGCACCGGTGTCGCATTCATCGAAAATACCATTGTTATTCGAATCGATACCAACTGAGATAGGTGTGCTGTAGCGGCCGCTTAAATAGCTGAGTACGCTGTTTTGCTCTTCCAATGTAAGTTCCCGGTCGTAAATCAGTATTTCGGCGATCCCGCCCTCAAAAGATTCATCGCTATTCTCGTTATTTACACTACTCCCAATGCGGGTGGTAGGCAGATTGCGAATATTAAACGGATCGGGGTTCTCAGTTATAAAACAGCGGGTGCGCAGTCGCGAGCCGGCATTGGAAAAGCTACCGGCAACAATTTGGGGTCCGGCCTGACGGAGGTTTTCCGGTGACAATACAATGTTACCGACAGCCGCGGATTTGACAGGATCCGCCTCCGCATTGATGACCACATAATCGCTGGCCTTGAGGAAAGGTTTATTGGCGAAAATTCCCAATCCGTATCCGATCGATGTAAGACGACCTGTGAAAGTCGGTCCCGCACCGATAACATGCCCCCGATAGTCATCGGATTCCAGAACTGCAAACAAAGTGCGCGGGATGGCGCTTGATGTAAACAGGTTTTGGGATACCGTCAGTCGATCATTGGAACCATCGAATCTGACCATGGGATTGCCATTGATGCCGTTGGTTACCAAAACCGGTCTGCGGTCTGCTTCCCCTTCATCAGTGGGTGCGGGCTGGCTTGCTGTCAGTGACATGGGGTCGAGACTTGTCCAGGTCTCCACCGCGTCGCCATCTTCCAAATCCAGTGTCGCCGCATCCAGCCGTAGTATCAGCCCGTCTGTGACTGTCAGTCCACCGGTTGAGCTGCTTGAGCTGGAGGACGATGAGCTGCTGGAGGACGATGAGCTGCTTGAAGATGAAGAACTGCTGGAGCTGGATGTGGATGAGCTCGAAGTGCTGGAACTGGATGAGCTCGATGAGCTGCTGGGCGGCGGGGCATTGCTGCCTTCCAGGTCGCCCCGCCAGCCGCGACTGGCGTCGCAGCCGAAGGTGGTCATGGTTATGCAGGCCAGCGATACACACCTGAGCCAGGAGGTGGCTGAGTGAGAAGTGGGTTGCTTCACAGGTTGTCTCCTGGGGTGACAGGTTTGAATAGTGGCGGTGCCGTAGCTTGATCGAATGCCGTTCATAGACCCATTTGATACTGCATTCAGCTTTAAATCAACTGTGCAGACATCAGATATGCCCGCGCTTGCGTGTCCCTGTTCTGTGATAGGTGCAAAATTGATTGTTTTTTTTCGGTAATGGGTTAAGTGTAGCAGGCAGACTGGAGGGCGTTTGCTGGTTTCGGTCCTTCGAGAGCATCATGTCCTTCGGCAAGCTCAGGATGAGCGGAGTGGAGCGGGGGTAAGGTCCTTCGACAAGCTCAGGATGAGCGGAGCGGGGGGTATTGGGTGGGTTAAGGTCCTTCGACAAGCTCAGGATGAGCGGAACGGGGCGGACTGGGTGGGTTAAGGTCCTTCGACAAGCTCAGGATGAGCGGAGCGGGGGGTATTGGGTGGGTTAAG
>CAYSTJ010000001.1:60295-80393 GCA_964434105.1 uncultured Cellvibrionaceae bacterium
AAGGTCCTTCGACAAGCTCAGGATGAGCGGAGCGGGGGGTATTGGGTGGGTTAAGGTCCTTCGACAGGCTCAGGATGAGCGGGACGGTGCGGAGTGGGGTATTGGGTGGGTTCGGGCCCTTCGACAGGCTCAGGGTGAGCGGTGCTAACCAAAAGCCCGCTCATCCTGAGCCTGTCGAAGGGTTGCGTGTGCAGTTTCCCGCTTTTAATCGCAGCCAATACGCCTCGTCGCAACGGCAATATCGTCGAACCAGATGTCGCTGACATCGGCTACCGAGCCGAATTGACGCCAGCCGAAGCTGATGTGGGACATGGAGTTGGCGTTGACGAAATCAGCGCGTGGTCCGTTCTGCCAGTCGCTGGCGGACTCGGCTGCGAGTACCGGTTCGCCATTCACCCAGCCATACATATGATCGAAATTTCCTTCACTTGCGACACCCCATTCAACACAGGTCCAGGTATTTGCCGGTATCGCGCCGGGTGATTGACTGTTGGTGAACGCATCGCCGTAAGTCGGCATAAAACCGCCGAGATAGGCACGCTGGACGGGGCCGAAACGTAGCTCGGCGCCGCTGTCCTGCCCGGGTACTTCCACGGTTCCAATAAAGTGGGCGTGGTCACCGGCGCCACCTGCGGAGCCGCCACCGAGCTGGACCGGTGAATAGACCCAGGCACGGACGAAGACGCTGCTCAGACCGCCGGGCAGTTCCTGAAAGATAAAGTGCGGGGCCATGGCGTTGGGCGTGCTGATGCGCACTGAATTCGATCCGGAATACGCCGTGGTTGAGTCAATCTCGGCGGCGGAGCCGGCATCGGGCGTGCGGCTGAAATCGACCAGGCCGTAACCGAGTATGGTACGCCACCCGGGCGGGACTTCGCCGGCGGCGGCCCCTTCAAAGTCGTCATTGATTATAAAGTCGCTGACGTTATTGCCGCTGGATGAGGTAGAGCTGCTGCTGGAGCTCGAGCTGGATGAACTTGAACTGCTGGAATTTGAAGTGCTTGAGCTTGAAGAGCTTGAGCTCGACGAACTTGAACTGCTTGAGCTGGAGCTTGATGAGTTGCCGTTGCCGACGGGGTCGCTCTCCGCGCCACACGCCAGTAGCAGGGCGGAACATGTGCTGATGATGCCGAGACGGGCAAGCAGGGTTACCGTGTTGGATTCTATGGACATAAGGTTTCCAGTTGATGGTGCAGGAGTAGGGAACGATCACGACAGCCTCAAACCGGGCTTTAAGCCGTTCGTTGTGCTGGAGATAATAGCGGAATCCGCACCGTAAAAACTCCGCCTTCCTCACGTTCAGCGCAGGTTTACCCGTTGAATGGGTACATTTCCGGTGCTTTGGGTTTTCGGTTCAACAACGGCCGAAATACCGGCACACTTCCGCACACACGAGGTAGACAGTCGCGGGTGCCGGCATAAACGGCGCACGGGTGCGGCAAAGCGGGGCTTCGGCACCGGACCTGAAGGTTCGGACCGGGCAGACAGCCGCAGACCCGGTCAGAAATAAAAACCGGCCGAGACCTCAGGATAGGTTTCGGTGCAGTCGAGATAGGGCCTTCGATTGCAGTCCTGGTAACGGATCGCGACCAGGCCGGCGCGCATAACGAAGTTGGTCGATGATTGCAGGAACACCCCGGCCCGGCCGCCTATGGCAGAAAGGTTGTCCTGCCCCTTGATAAACGTCGTCCGGTACAGCATGCCGACATAGGGTTTAAAGCCGCCGAAATTGTTGAAAACATAGGTGGCGGACGGAGCGATCTCCTGGATGCTCAACGCGCCACCATGCCAGGATCGTGCATCCAGGCCAATTTCCAGGCCATCCATGACGTAGTAACCAAGTCCGACACCTATTTGAAAATACGAGTCGTTATAGGCTGTTGTGGTGCCAGCGCTGACACTGACGCGCGCCTTGCCGCTGGAAAAATTGTCCTGACCCAGCGCGGGTGCAGTGAGTAACAGGAGGGGAGCCAGGGACTGGATGGCCCGAACCAGGCATCGGAAACCGGGAAGCGATATGCGCATGAGTTCTCTTTAAAATGTGGTGAACGTTTGCCTGTCTGTTCATTACCGCCATTCTGATCCAAAACAGGCGCTATTGTATATCCCGTGCCAGCCGGAAACCGACGCCGGTATCTTTTCGGTGCTCTGCCTGGGCATAGCGGTTGGCAGAGCGGGCGCTTCTGATACCTTCATTCCAGACGCCACCCCGCATTGCCCTGGCTGCAGCCGGGCCGCAGCTGCCGCCGTCTGCGAGATAGCGGGCCGCGCTATCGGTCGGTCTGCCTTCGTATGAATTTAACCAGCAGTCCATCGTCCATTCCCGCACATTGTCGTGTACGTTATACAGCCCCCAGGGATTGGGGGGAAAAGCGGTTACCGGCACGGTCCCACCGCGGAATTTGCCTGTACTGGGGCATCCGGCAAACGTGTTGAATTCACGGTCGTCTACATTGGCCTCGCCGAAGTGCAGGCAGGCGCCTGTCGAGTAAGGCGTCACAGTTCCAGCGCGGGCCGCATATTCCCATTCCGCTTCGGTGGGGAGGCGGTAAACAAAGCCGGTTTCCTCGCTCAACCACTGGGCATAATCCCGCGCGTCAACCCAGCTCACGTTGATCACAGGACGATCGGCGCGCCCCCAGCCGTAATCATCCGGCGGATTTCGGCCGGTTTCCACCGCAAAGGTATCGTATTCGGCAAAGGTTACCTCGGTCTGACCTATGGCGAATGGCAATACGTTAACTTCCACCTGCGGTCCTTCATCGGGATCGGAGCCCGGTTCGTCGTGGTAAGCGCCCATCAGGTAGTTGCCACCCGGAATGAAGACCATATTGGGACCCGGGTTGCCATCCTTAAGTCGGTCCTGAAAAACCTCGTAGGGTTCGAACTCACGGACTGCGGTGCTGGGCAAACGTTTTCGACGGTCCGCCATATCCTGTTCAAGTTGTTGCAACGCCCGTCGGGAAGCAACCAGTTTGTCGATCAGCGGTGTGCCCTCCAGCCAGGGTTTAAGTGTGTCTGCTGTGTCAAGTGTCTCCCGGGCAATACGCAGGTCATGCCACCTGATGGATCGCTCGATCAGTTCCAGGTAGCGCTCGGCAAGGCTCTGGATCCCGATCTGGGCGTCCTGGGATTTCGGAAACTTTTCCAGCGTATCAAGGTACAGTTCAAACGCATTGACGCCCGCGGGTTGAGTCAGATGCCCCATCTGGAAACGCAGGCGCGCCTCGCGCAGCATTGATTTTTCGAGTTCCTGTCGTGATTTTCCGATGACCGTTGTCCAGACGCCGGTCGCCAGAATGACCAGTGTCAGGATGATAATCACCAGCTCCCGATAGACAGCCGACAGGCTCGCGATGAGCCCACCAGCGGTCGATCGGGATTTTGACGCGTTGGGTGGTGATGGCTGAGGATCCGCGCTCATTAACAAGTCCTAGGTTGCACCCCATGAGAATAGCTCCTTTGTCCCGTTTCTGCCCGAAAGCGCCGCAAATACCCCTCGCTGAAGGTCGTGCCGGCAACCTGCAAAAAGGCGTGTCAATGATCGGAAATCGGATGCGTCGTTACTTGAAAATAGCCACTATTGCGCCAGCCTGACCTGGTGGCAGCCAGTAAAAGGTTGCAGCGTTGCTGCAAAACTATCTGAGAAGCGAAATTGTAAGGATTGAATCAAATGTTGTACCTGCGCGCTGGGTTCGCACTGATTATGGCCCTGATGGCCAATGCCGGAGCGGCAACGGAAATCATCAAATGCCTCGACAAAAACGGCAAACTGCTGTTCACCGATAATCGGCGTCTGTGTCAGGAGTCGACCGGAACACCGGCGGCCAGTGTGGATGTCCGGGTGCACAACCTGCACTCCCAATACGGCGCGCTGGTCAGCGAGGAGTATTACAATTACGCGTTTCGCGCCTATGCGCCGCTTGACGGTTACCGCTTGAACATCATCGCTGAGAAAAAGCTGATCGACAGTGATCCAGAATTGTTGAGCAGGGCTGCCCGGAAGCTGGAGCGTGCGGTTGATGTGGCGTTGCTGGCTTTTCCGGCCAGTGCGCGGCCGCAATTCGATGAGGTTCGCTATTTTATCTTCAGTGGAGAGGAATCACGCAGCGGCGGCCGACGCGGCGGGCAGTGGTATTTCCCGCGCAATAACCGCACCTCCCCACGGTTTGACAACAGTATCGTCATACGCTCCGCGAAAGACTATCTGCGTTACTCGAGCAAGCAAGCCGCGCGAACCGCACTGCATGAGTTGAGCCACGCCTATTACTATTACCACTATCGCAGAATTGGCAAATCCGTGCGCGATGCCTATAACAATGCAGAAAAAGGTGGACTGTACCGGAATGTGGCCACGGAAAACGGTCGGACGCTCAATTCGGCCTATGCTACGACCAACGAGCGGGAATACTTTGCCGAACTGAGCAAGATCTACTTCCTGCACAATGCCTACTATCCGTTCCGGTCGCTGGAACTTGAGGGGTATGACCCGGTGGGGTACCGAATGATTCGGGATGCCTTTATTCAATAGCCCGGCTGTGCGCCTGACGTTTATGCCTGCAATACGAACTGGGCCACCACGATAAGTGCCAGCACCAGTGCGACGCTTTTCCAGAAGCCCGCGGGATGGCGCTCGGCCAGCGGTCGGCGCCTGCTGTTGACATAGCGCGGGTTGGGGTGGCGCAGGTCGTACAGGAATTCCGACAGGGATGGATAGCGCTGCCCGGGGTCTATCGCCACGGCCCGACGCAGCGCGCCATCCACCCAGTCCGGCACCGCGCGTTCCGGGCGACAGGCCGTGTCGTAAACAAGCCGCTTTTGCGCGGCACGCGAGCGGGTTTTCGCCACGTCCATCCCGTACGGCAGTGCGCCGGTGAGCATTTGATAGGCAATGACACCCAGCGAAAAGAGATCAGAGCGCGGTGTCCCCGCGTCGCCCAAAAAATACTCCGGTGCCGTGTATTGGGCTGTGCCAAGTATCCGCCGGGGTGTCATCGGCGCTGCATTGTCGGTGACCCCGGCCACGTGGACCGAACCAAAGTCGATGATCCGTACAGTGCCGGTGGTGTCGATCATGACGTTGTCCGGTCGCAGGTCCTGGTGCAGCATTTCCAGCCGGTGAAACGCCCGCAGACCGCGGGCAATCTGCTCCACAATGCCCCGCACCGTTTCCAGGTCAGGATCCGGATTGTCAATCATCCACTGCCGCAACGTCTGGCCCTCGATATATTCCATGACGATGTAGAGGGCATTGCGTTTTTCGTCCGCCAGGTGTGGCTTCAGAACGTGAGGGCTGTTGATCCGGCGGGCGATCCACTCCTCCAGCAGAAATCTCTCCAGGTGGTTGTGGTCGTCCTGTTGATCGATTGAGGGTGTCTTCAGTACGACCCGCTTGTCCAGCGGGTCGGTGGCCAGATAAACATGGCTGCGGCTGCTGGCATGCAGGCTGCGGACGATGCGATACCCCTCGCACTGGGATCTTGCATTCAGGTCCGGCGGTAGCGGCAGGTTTTTTGCGATCTGCTGTATCTCGCTGCCGTGCGGCACGGGCAGCGTGTCCACCCGGGCGATCTGAACGGTCAGGTTGTCATCGCTGCCATTGCGGCAGGCCATCTCGAGCACGGTATCGGCGCCCTGCTGCGGATCGGCGGCCTGCATTGCCTGCATAAGGCTGTCATCGGACAGAAACTCATAGGTGCCGTCCGTGGCGAGGAGAAACACGTCGCCGGGTTCCAGGAGGTGGGCCTGGTAATCGATTTCCACATGAGGGCTGACCCCCAGTGCCCGGTTCAAATGGCTTTCCGTAGACGACAGCCAGGTGCGGTGATCCCGTGTCAGCAGTTCCAGCGTACCGGCCCGCAGGCGGTACAACCGCGCATCCCCCACATGGAATACATGGGCTGTCGCGGACTTCAGGATCAGGGTCGTGAAGGTGCAGACATAACCGCGATCCCGATCGAACCGATAGGGGCTTTGTCGCGTCTGGGAATATAGCCATGCATTCATTGATGCCAGCACACGTTGGGCGGACTGCTTGACGGACCAGGCATCGGAGGTGCAGTAGTAATCATTTAAAAAGCCGCTGACCGCCGTCTCGCTGGCAATCTGGCTGACGTTGCTACTGCTGATGCCATCCGCCAGCGCAAGCGTTATACCCTTACTGTTCAGCACAGCGCCGGCCGGGATGCAGGCACCATGAAAATCCTGATTGAGGGCTTTGATGCCACGGCTGGACGCCTGGCCGAGCGTTATGGACAACGCGGCAATGCTGTCGCCTGCGGGGATCTGCTGCTGGAGGCGTGTCTGCGGCATGATGGCTGGCTCCCGCTAGAATGCACGTTGCGGTGCAGTGCGTACATGTGTGGTATAGAGGGTCAATCCCGTTAACGACAGGCCGCCGATCAGGTTGCCCAGCACCACCGGGATTTCATTCCAGATCATGTAATCCATGATGGAGAATTCGCCGCCCATCATCATGGCGGACGGAAACAAAAACATGTTCACCACCGAATGCTCGAAGCCCATGCCAAAAAACAGCATGATCGGCATCCACATCGCAATGACCTTACCGCCAACGGTGGTGGAAATCATGGCGCCAACCACACCCAGCGACACCATCCAGTTGCACAGCACGCCACGAATAAAAATCGTCAGCATGCCGGCGGCGCCATACTCCTTGTAACCCAGTGTGCGGTCCTCACCGATGCCGGAGATAATTTCGCCAACTTTGTCCGGCGCCGACGAGAAGCCGTTGGTGAAAACTATGGCCATTAGCAAAGCCACTGTCAGCGCACCGAGAAAATTGCCGGTAAAGACAACGCCCCAGTGACGGAAAATGCGCGGCCAGGTGACACCCGGGCGTCGATCAAACAGCGCCAGCGGCGTCAGGACGAATACGCCGGTCAGCAGGTCAAATCCCATCAGGTACAGTATGCAAAAGCCCACCGGAAACAACATGGCCCCGATAATCGGATAACCCGTCTGCACGGCTACGGTGACTGCAAACACAGCCGCGATAGCGAGGATGGCTCCAGCCATGTAGGCACGAATCAGGACATCCCGGGTAGCCATACACAGTTTGGCTTCACCCGCGTCGACCATTTTCGACGTAAATTCTGAAGGGAGTAAATAGGACATAGGTCAGGCTCTTTTAAAACGATTGGATGCGGCCTCTCTGTGGAGAGGGCAGGTTAGCGCTTCCGACACAGCAATTAATGAACCAATCGTTTAATAATACGTATGTATTTGATTGTTAAGGAAAATATCTCTACCTCTTTAAGGTAGGTCAGATCTTGCGAAAGATGAATGTTTAAATATGGTGCAAACTCGGCGTGCAGGTGGCAGATAATAGTGCGGAATTGGCTATTGGTTCGTTTTCATGGCGCATGTTGGTGCGTATTCCTGACAGGTTTGTGACCATTTTTTTAACGCCGTTTTCATTTGTAGGTGCAGGGGCAAATCGGGGCGTCTGAATAGTTACACAATTTATAGACAAAGGGTTGTAGATACTGCCGGTTGCCGACTATGGGCGCGCAGCGGGGTGAGAGAAGGCGGTCAGGCAGTGCCCGCTCGCCGGGATAACAGACTTGTATTCTGCGGGCAACCTGATTACAGTTTAGGTCACATCCGCCCCTTGGCAGTAAGCCCCCTCAACCATCCCGAGAGTGTGCCGACCCCCTGGGGCTTTCCTATTTCAGGGCTACGAAAATTCCGGGCCACAAAAAAAGCCATCATCGCCGGCACCAGGTGCTTTTGGGTGCGCGAAGTATTGCCCCTCTTATCGGTGGTGGTTTTTTCCCGACCAATTCCAATCTTGCCACGGAGGACGACGCATGAAATCAGAGCTAATTCAATCACTTACCGAAACCTTTGAAGGTCACGCTCAGCAGACCGAAACCGGCGTCGAATACTGGCTTGCCAGAGATCTCCAGTATCTACTGGGGTATACGGAATGGCGCAATTTTACCCAAGTAATCACCAAGGCAAAGATCGCCTGTGAAGTCTCGGAGCACCCCCCTGGCGATCATTTTGTTGACGTTAACAAAACGATCGCCATGCCCAAAGGCGCTGAAAAAGACGTACCGGACCTGATGCTCACCCGCTACGCCTGCTACCTGATCGCCCAGAACGGCGACTCCAAAAAGCAGCCCATAGCCTTCGCCCAAACCTATTTCGCGGTACAAACCCGCAAGGCCGAGCTGATCGAGAAACGGTTACTGGAAGCTGAGAGACTTTCAGCCCGTAAAAAGCTTACCACCACAGAAAAGGAGCTTTCCGAGGTGATCTATGAGCAAACCGGAGGCAACCAGAACTTTGGTGTGATTCGCAGTAAAGGCGATCAAGCCCTGTTTGGAAAAACCACCCAGACCATGAAAGCTCACTGGCAGGTACCCGACAACCGCCCGCCAGCAGACTTTGCGCCAACCATTATTCTCAAGGCGAAAGACTTCGCCACTGAGATCACCATCTTCAATGCCCGCCAGCACCAAATGAAAACCGAGGGCGCCATTTCCAGCGAGCACATCACCAACAACCAGGCCGTGCGCAACACCCTGCTCGAACGTGGCATTCGCCCGGAAGCACTGCCTGCCGCCGAAGATGTGAGAAAAGTCGAGCGCCGTATTGCTTCTGCCGACAAAAAGTCCCTTACGAATCCCGACTCTCTGGACTGAATATTTGGATGGCTAAAAAACCCAATGCGTAAACCCGTCGAAGCCTTGACCACTACACGTAGCGGCGGCGACGATTATTTACAACTCCTTCTTCCTCAGGCCCGACTGGAAGTAGACGAAAATCTGGTGCCCGGCCAGTTGTTGCGTCAAGGCATCCCCGGCCCCGAAGCGGGATTTCGCGGCGCTTAGTTTTGGCGCGCGGGAACAAATGGGCTTGACCAGCCGCAAGCATCCGCCCTATGAGTGCTGCGTAGTGGATGAGACACCGGATATCAGCGTGGAGCAATTGCGATTTCTGGTAGCACTGGGTGGCGAGCGACCGAACAGTCTGTTCTTTGCGGGAGATTTAGGGCAGCGAATTTTCCAAACACCATTACAGGCGCGCGTGACCGGCTGTTGGTGACCAGTATGGACCCGTGTTCAGAGTTTTTGGATGATATGCGGTTGTGAGAAGGATCCTGGCCGAAAAAAGGGCAACGGCGTGTCCAGACGATCGGCTGGATAGCGGTCTGCCGTCCGGGTGAGCCGCACTGCTGCCCCGGCAGGTGGCGCAGAAAGCACATTAATGACGTATAATGCATCTTATGAGAGGGTGCTCACACTTTGATCAACAACACTTTACCCAGTCCACAAATCTGCTTGTTCCCGCTGTATTCCTCTAGGTTTTCCGATTAAAAAGTTATCTTGACTATAACAAAAACCAACGCGAATTCCCGCGCCGGCTGATGCGTTCTGGCCGACAGGGGAACAGGTTGTGCGGCGAGGTGAGCCATGATTCGGTATGCAGATGGTCGGCGGATAGTAGCGTGTCTGGCGGTGATGTTCGCGCTCGCCGCCTGTCAGGATGGCCCTCAGTCAACCGACGTCGAAGACGGGTCAGGCGGCTCGAGTTCGGGTGGCGCGCCACCGGAAACTTCGCCCGAAAGTGCAATTAGAGGCGCCCAGTGGTTTGCCGCCGAATGCGCAGGCTGTCATCGCGTTGACGATCAGAATCTGGTTAAGGCGCTGGACGCGGAAGGATTGCGGCTTACCATTGAAAACGCCATGCCACTACTGGACCCGTCCCGCTGTACCGGCGCCTGCGCCACGGAGACGGCCGCCTATATCATGTTGAATAACCCGCATTTTGGTCACGCGTCCGGCGGCCCGGGGGCGGGCAACGCCAGTTCGGGCGGTTTGGGCACCATCGCTGCCGCTGAGGGGCCGGTTGATGCCGCGCCAGTCGCCATCCATCGGCTTAACCGTGCGCAATACAACAACACCGTCCGTGATTTGCTGGCAACCACGCTCACCCCGGCCGACCGCTTTCCCGAAGATGATTTTGGCTATGGCTTTAACAATATCGCGCGGGTTTTGAGCGTCTCATTGACCCATACCGAACAGTATTTTCAGGCAGCCGACCTGTTGGTGGAGGATGCCCTGGACCGGGCACTGGCAGGTGCGCGGCAGCATTATGAAGCAGAACACCTGGGCGGCGTGCACGTTGTGCTGAGCGACGACCGCGCGCTGCTCAACCGCGGAGGCTCCATCCTGGTGCTGGAGGTAGAAGCCCATACCGCAGGCACGCATGAATTACAGATTCGTGCCGGCCAGCAGGCGGCCGGGCCGGACGACGCCATCATGGCGGTACTGGTGGACGGGGTGGAAGTCGCCCGGCAGACTGTCGCGGCGCCGGAGCGCGCCATGCAGACCTATCGTGTGCCGCTGCAGCTGTCCACCGGGCCTCATACGGTTGAAATTGAATTTATCAACGACTATTGGGTGGAGGGCGTCGCAGACCGCAATCTTGCCGTGCACTGGGTCAGCCTGGCGGGGCAGAGTGGTGCCACCCTGGCGCTGATTCCCTGTGATATCACCACTGGTGCTGCCTGTGTCGGCCAATTCATTCGGGAATTCGGTCAGCGCAGCTGGCGCAGGCCGTTGACGTCGTCTGAGGTAGAACGGCTGACGGCACTTTACAGCGAAGCGGCCAGTGACAATGCACGCACCGGTATAGGCCAGGTAATGCGCGCCATTCTGCTTTCGCCCCACTTCCTGTACCGACCCGAACTGGATGCCAGTCTGAATAGCACACAACCGCGAGCGCTGAACGCGTGGGAGCTGGCGTCACGGCTGTCCTATTTCCTGTGGAGTTCCCTGCCTGACGACGCGCTGTTCGCGCGGGCCGCCGACGGCACACTGGTGAACGAATCGGTACTGCGGCGCGAAGTACAGCGCATGCTGGATGATGACAGGGCCGCGGCGCTGATCGAGAACTTTGCGGTGCAATGGCTCAAATTCGATAAGGTACAGGAGGCCAATCCCAACCTGGCACGCTATCCCGATTTTGATGCGGCGCTGGTCCAGTCGATGCGGCAGGAATCGCGGCTGTTTCTGCAGGAATGGATCGCCAGTAATGCACCAGTCAGTCAACTGCTGGCGGCAGACTACAGCTATATTGATGCCCGACTGGCGGCGCATTATGGCGTCAGCGCACCGGCCGGCGATACGTTTGTGAAGCACCAGTGGCAGGAAAGCGAGCGCCGGGGCATTCTGGGTCACGCGGCAATCCTGACGGCGACCTCCCACCCGTCCAACACGTCGCCGGTATTGCGTGGTGCCTGGGCGCTGGAAAAACTGTTGTGCAAAGCGCCGCCACCGCCGCCACCCGGGGTGGAAAACCTCGCCGATGACGGTGACCAGGAAGGGTTGACCACACGCCAGCGCTTTGAAATGCACCGTGACTCATCCACCGTGTGCTATTCCTGTCATGTGCTGATGGACCCGATTGGATTCGGGCTGGAGAATTTCAATGCCATCGGGCAGTGGCGAACCATGGAAAACGGTGAGCCGGTTGACGCCAGCGGCGCGTTACCTGGCGGCACCCAGTTTCGCGGGCCATTGGAGTTAAGCGCTATTCTGGCCGAATCACCCGAACTGCCTCTGTGTGTAACCCAGCATTTGATGACCTATGCACTGGGGCGCGGCGTTGAGGCGCTCGCCTCCGACGATGGTCACGAGCCGCCGGACTACCCGGCGGTATACCGCATCTACCAGAATACCGCGCCCAATGGGCACCGTATTCGCGACATCATCGAAGAAATCGTAGTGAGCCCGGCGTTTCGAATGCGGCGCGGTGCTGATACGGCAGGAGCGCAGCTATGAAGCAGACCCGATTGAACCGACGTGCGTTTTTGGGGGGTGCCGGCACCCTGGTGTCATTGCCACTGCTGGAGGCCATGTTGCCGGGGGGACGCTCAGCGTTTGCCGCAACCGATCGGCCCACCCGCATGCTTGCCTATTACGTACCCTGTGGCATTCATATGCAGGCCTGGACGCCGTCAGCGACGGGCGCCGATTATACGCTGACTCCGACACTGGCACCGCTGGCGTCCGTCAAGGAAGACCTGCTGGTGCTCACCAACCTAGCCAATCGTCCGGCGCAACCGGATGGTCCCGGTGACCATGCCGCCGGAACCGGGTCGTTTATTACGGCGACACATGTCCGCAAGACCCAGGGAGACGATATCCTGAATGGCATTTCTCTCGATCAGGTTGCCGCCCGCGAGATAGGCCATCTGACGCCGTTGCCATCGCTGGAGCTTGGCATGGCCGGCGGCGGCTCGACCGGTAATTGTGACTCCGGTTATTCCTGCGCCTATGCCCGCAATATCGCCTGGGCAGGCCCGCGCACACCCTTACCCAAGCTGACCGACCCGCAACAGGTGTTCGATCGCCTGTTTGCGGGTTATGACACCAGCCGAACGTCGTGGGAACAGCGACAGCGCGCCACGTTGCAGCGCTCGGTGCTGGACTATGTGCTCGATGATATCCATCGTCTGCAGCAACAGTTGGGGGCGGCCGATCGCGCCAAACTGGAAGAATATCTCACCAGCGTCCAGCAGTTGGAGCGCCAGCTGCAGGATGACAGTACCGTTGCCTGCGACGTCCCCGCGCGGCCGGCAGGCGGTCAGAATTTTACCGCCAAGGCCCGACTCATGTCCGACCTGATGGTGCTGGCATTCCAGTGCGATATAACCCGGGTACAGACTTTTATGCTGGAAAATGCCGGTTCCAACCGTCGCTATGATTTTCTCGGCATCGATCAGGGGCATCACGAACTTTCCCATCACCAGAGCCTGCAATCCAATTACGACAAACTGAAGATTATCGATCATTGGGAAGTCCAGCAATTTGCCTACCTGCTCGAAAAACTGAAGGCAACCACGGACGTGGAAGGGCAGCCGTTACTTGGCAGCACCATGGTATTTTTCTCCAGCGAAATTTCCGACGGCAATCGCCACAACCACACCAATATGCCGGTACTGCTGGCGGGGCGCGCCAACGGTTATTTCGCAACCGGTCGTCATGTCCGCTATCAAAATGAACAACCGGTCGCCAACCTGTTTATGTCCATGCTGGATGCCATGGGGGTGCCCGTCAATCAGTTTGGTGATGACGGTACGGCGTTGCTTCCTCAATTAAGAGGCTGAAAATAATAAAAAATGTGTCAGGACGTGGGCTGAATAGTTACCAAAATGTTTTTGTTTACCCGGAAGGCATGACCAGGGACGGTCCTTTTTAACGCAACGGTGCCTGTCAGCATTCAGCTTAAATTGTCTTCCGGTTCATCACCGCTTAAACGGGATTCGGCGGTAGGCAAAGTTACCGAGAATTTTGCGCCCTTGATATCCAGTGCGGTAAATTTTAATCCCGATTTTTTGCTTTGGCGTGAAACTTCCAGCAGCCACTCGGGCATAAACGGGTTGGCCGGGTCCATCATCGGGGAGGTGCCGGTCGTCGCGAATTCCGTAAAGACATGCGTCTGTGGATTAACGGTTGACGAGACTTCCACGCTTTCGATTGCCTGTTCGAAATCCCATTGCAGCGTGTCCGAGAGAGCCGCCGTGCCGAGTTCGCGCAGCATGGGGCGGTCATTCTCGATGCGGCGTTCGATCACCTTGGTCATGACCTGGTTTTTTGCCAGTGCGATTCGCACCGTATACGTATGCTCGCGGTTGTCGATATTCTCGATACGGATATTTCCCTGATAGCCTTTGACAATTTCATTGACAAAAAACAGGCCGAGCCCCTTGCCGTGATGTTCCTTAACCCGCCGGGTAGAATAACCCAACTGGAATATCTGCTCCTTGTCTTCCTCGCGAATATGGGGGCCGCGATTATAGATGGCGAATTCTACACAGCCGGCGCGCTGCAGTAACTCGACGGCGATACGGTCGGTTTTCTGTTTGAAACGTGTTTTATTGGAAAAAAACTGCGCATTCTTGACCAAGTTTTCCAGCAGCAGAATGAGATGGTTTTCGTTGCCCAGCAGATGCTCGGTGTGGTCCAGACGGATCCTGAACTGGTCGTTCTCGAAGCACTCCGGGCGTTTGGCCGGCTGGCCGGCATTCTTATAGGCATGACTGACCTGCGCGATCATCCGGTCCATCTGTTCTGTCTGCAGGTAGGGCCCCATGGCCTTGATCGCCGCATAACTCGGTAAAAATACCGGCATATCACTGAGGGCTGGCTTGCTGTAAGAGGGCGCGTCCGCATCGTCTGCGCGTGACTGCTGGTCACGATTTAATTCAATCTGGTAATACTGCTCTTCACTTTCAATGAGCTGGTTGCCGATATGCAGGGCAATATTGTCGGCGGTGGACAGGTCGAGCAGGTCCCACAGATATTTCATGGCTTGCAGGGCCTGCTGCGAGCCACTGTTCGGGTTGTTCGGCAGGCCAAATCGGTGTGTGTCGGACAGCGAGCCCTGTACAATTAATTGCTGATCCTCTTCCTTGGCGGCTTTTTCAAGCGCGGAGCGGACTATGTCGTAACTGATGACACCGTTGTGGCGAATTTCTGCCGCGATGCTTTTAAAATGCAAAAACTTTTCGTCGTATTCAATCTGCTCGATAAGTTTGTCGCTGATGAACCGTTTTAACTTGTCTGCGTGGTCGGAATAAATATGCGTACGTTGTTGCAGTCTTTTTTTGCTCTGCCAGGCGTATTGGATTTCCAGCTCCAGTTTTTCGATATTGCGGCGTGTCTGTCGCTTTTGCAGAACAAAACGACGGGCGTCGATTATTAGCGAGAGCAGTACCGATGAAGCAACGAACCCAGCGATAAAAATGGGTGCCTCGATACCCAGCCAGCGTGTTGTATGCAGCCAGGGGAACTGCTCCATGGCCATATAACAGCCCACCAGTACGATGGTACAGAGCGGGCTCAGCCAGGGGTAGGCGATATCCACCTTGAGCGGCTTTTTGCGATTCGGCTCTCCGGATAGCGGGGTTTCTCCGTCGCGCTCCCCAGCGCGGCGATCGATAACTTGCGTCGATGCCGGTGCGGTTTCCTCGTGTGGTGTCATTGGCCCTTTACTCCGTTAACCGGCTTCCAGCAATAGGCACCTTCATCGCCGAACGTCACGATACCCTGACCGAGTTTGCACAACGCAATAAAGCCGGGGTGTCCGCTTTGCTCGCCCGCCTGTTCAAAGGCCTGTCGCAAGGTACGAATGTGCTGACGATAAGTGGCGTAGTTAAAACTGTCCGAATCCAGCCTTTCCGCAATCTGCAAGGTGGACAGTGGCCGCGGAGACGCTTCAACCAGAAAGCGTAAAATTTTGCGTGGGACAGGTGCGAGTGGGCGTCGGCAATTTTTGGGGTTCATCAATTTCTGTCCGTGCCAGAAAACATCCCAGGACCCTAAATCGATAGACAGGTCGCCGCTGCGAATCCAGTCATTTGGATCCAGTGTACCGGCATTTTGCTGAAGAGCCGCCTGACGCAGCGCGGCCTTGATGCGCCAACAAAGAATCGCTTCAATGTTCGGCTGGTGTTTGGCGATAAAGTCGCGTGTTTCCATTTTCTCCAAAGCCTGCTGCTCAATGCCGGTGCCGCTGTGCTCGGACAGGTAGATGATAGGCAGGCCGGGCCATTTGCGGGTCAATGCGCGCGAGACCGTAAATCCTGCTTCATCGTTGCCGTTCATATTTGCATCGAGAATAGCAATATCCGGTGCATGGGCAGCGCGCCGAATATACTGACAGGCAGCATCGGCAAACTTGAAAACCAACAGTTTATTGGGCGGGCGCGCATCGCCAAAATCGGCGCTCTCCAGCGTCGGACTCAATTTGTCGATCCAGTGGAACTGGTCTTCCACCCAAAGAATGTCAGTCATATTCCCACAATGCGAACCTGTTCGCTCACTGATATAACCCATTGCGTTTACCGGGCCTTTCTGGTCAATGCATGTAGACCCGGGGTTTATCGCTCACCAATTTTTCACAGGCACCCTGCATAATCCTCTGCATGGCGGTTCGGTATGGTCCGTTCGCCGCAGCTGCCAGTGACAGTATAGCTATTCACTGGCAGCAACACTTTGAATTGGAGGTGATTTATGACAAACGACCTGTTGACTGTCTGGTCGGACAACGCAGCGCTATCCCTGGTGATCTGGGGCGCAATTGCGATAACTATTCTGTACCTGGGACGCAAGCAGGCGCATCAGGTGTTTTACAGCACCGGTCGCGCGCTGTATCGCACCATGCGGCTGTGGGGTTTTTCACTGGCGGCGCTGGAGCAGCGGATTGCGGCGCGTAACAGGGAAGTATTGCTGGCGCATGGTGCCAGAGAGGCGGAAAAGTCCATTGAGCGAGAATTTTCCCGTATCAGTGACATTGTGCAGCGCGATCTGAGTCAGTACCCGGCGCTGCATCGCCAGATTGGTGACGTCATTGACAAAATCGAAATCGATTACCAAAAGGCTGCTGAAACAGCGCCTTTGCCGCCCGCCTGGAAGGAGGTGGTGGAGACCATTACGTCGATTCCGGCCAGCGGTGATCCGGCCGTCAATAAAATTCTGCAGCACGTCAAATCAGCCGTGGAAGATTCGCACAATAAAACGCTCAAGGCTTTTAAACAGGCCAGTGCACAGCGCCACAAGTTATTGAGCGACATGCATCCCGACTGGCGCAAGGCGCAGAGTACTTTGCACGAAATCAACAAAAAAGTGAGCAGCCTGGATGAGCGCTCGAACATAATCGATAGCCAGATGAAGACCTATCGGGAAATTCGCAGCCAGCATGACGCGGCGGCAGATTCATTGGCCGCGTCGGCGATAACGCAGTTTTTTATCGCCGGCCTGGTGCTGGTTATTGCCTTGCTGGGCGGCCTGATTAATTTCCAGTTGATCGCAATGCCGATGTCGGAAATGGTGGGTGGCAGCAGTTATATCGGCACCATGAAAACGTCGGATATCGCAGCACTGGCGATTATATTGATCGAGATTGCCATGGGATTATTTTTGATGGAATCGCTGCGTATCACGCATCTGTTTCCTGTCATCGGCAGCATGGACGACCGTCTGCGCAAGCGCATGATTGTCGTAACCTTTACCATATTGACCATACTGGCGACGATCGAAGCGTCCCTGGCCTATATGCGCGATTTGCTGGCGCTTGACCGCGAAGCGTTGACGCAGACACTGGCCGGTGCGGGTGTGGCGGCCGGTGCGGTAGAAGCCCAGTTTCGCTGGATTCCGTCACTGGGGCAGATGATCCTCGGGTTTATCCTGCCTTTCGCGCTGGCATTTATTGCTATTCCGCTGGAGTCGTTTATCCATTCACTGCGGGTAGTGCTGGGCACGTTGCTGATCGGTGTATTGAAACTTCTGCGGGTTATGGCCCGGACGCTGGGGAGCATCGCCAATCATCTGTGTCTGTTGTGTCGGCATCTCTACGATCTGGTCATTGTCTTGCCGCTGGGGCTCGAGCGGATAGCCAAGGCGTTGATGGCATCCCGTGCGAAAGACGATGAGGTTTCTGACGGTGATCCGGCCGATGATCCGGCTGCGGACGATAGAACCGCCGCGGCGAGGCCGGTTACACGCCGCAAATCATCGGGGCCAAAAGCCATAGCCGGGATGGACCTGGCCGATACCATGGCCTGATGCCGTTTACCAATGAGGTTGTACTATGAAGCTATTTAAAACGCAAAAACGTGGGTCGTGTCTGGCTGCCCTGCTGTGCGCCTGTCTGCTGGTGGCGGCATGCACGGATTCCGCGCAGCACAGGCGTGCGGTCTTCCTGCTGCTGGATACGTCCGGCACCTATACCGAAGAATTGGGCAAGGCGCAGGTCATTATCAACTACCTGTTATCGACCCTGGAAAGCGGCGACTCGCTGGCGATCGCACGTATCGATAGCGGCAGTTTCACGGAAAAGAATATTATCGCCAAGGTCACCTTTGACGATCGGCCGAGCGTTACCAATGATCAGAAAAGGCTGTTTCAGACGCAGGTTAACAAATATGTGGCGGGGATCACGCGTGGTAGCGCCAATACCGACATTACCGGCGGCCTGATTCAGGCGGTGGACTTTCTCGACGAGACGGGTGCCGGGGAAAAGACCGTATTGATCTTTTCGGATATGGAGGAAGATCTGCCCAAAGGGCACATACGCGATTTTCCGATCGACGTTGACGGCGTCCGGGTGGTGGCGCTGAATGTGACCAAACTGCGCAGCGACAATATCGATCCGCGCGTGTACAAGGCGCGGCTCGATCACTGGGAGCAGCGTGTCGTGAATGGTGGCGGGCGATGGATGGTCCTGAATGATCTGGAGCGGATCAACACACTGGTGAGTTACCGCTGATTGAGGCTGTGCTGCCGGGCCCGGTCGATCGCCGAAAGGTGACTTGCGGTCACGTTCAGCACGGTGTTTGCCTTTCGGTCTACACAACTAATTTTTCCACAAGGCCCCGACTCCGGGGCCATTTTTATTGGCGGCATTTTAAAAAATATAATTGATGTGCCACAATCCCCAGACATATGCCGCGCGCATTGATTCCGCAATGCTTATGGCCTGAATTGTGCTTCTAATGTCGATGACACACCCGTCCGCAGGGTGCTCACGAGCGCCGGGCGAGACCATGCGGTAGCCGTATGTGAGGGCGAACGCATCGTGCCTGCGACCTATGTGCCGGCCAACAATAATTTTCGTCGCCACGGTATCAGGCACTTACATATCGGGATTTGTAAATTCGGCGCTATGAGTAACTGAAAACATTCATCTGGATGGACCAAAGCCTCCACTTCCCCCGGGGCCGCCATCCGGATCAGATCGCACCTGGCAGGCGGCACTCAATGTTTGCAAACATTTACCCGTGGCCGGCGAGCCACAACGTGGAGAGTCCGTAATGGATGCAGTGACCGGGAGTTCGACATCGCGCGTGCTGGTACTGGAGACCGACGTTGAGCTATGTCACCGCATCGAACGGTACCTTATCGCGGAGTTTGCGGTGTCCCTGAGGCGTCCTGACGGGAACAGCTGGCGGGTGGACAATACTGTGCCGGATCTGGTCGTTGTGGTCGTCGATAAGGACGGCGCCGACAACAGTATGCGGATTGCGCAGATACGGCAGCACAGGGCGCTGGAGAATGTGCCATTGCTGCTGGTTACCCGCGACGTGGAGCCGGAAAGCCGGGCGTTACTGCTGGAGCAGGGGGCTGACGACTGCCTGCCGATACCGTTTGCGCCGCGCGAACTGTTGAACCGCGCCCATATCCTGATACGACTGCGCCAGTGCGAACACCGGATCACTCACCTCGCGGAGCAGTTCGAACAGCAGGCCACCGAGCGCACCGCGCAATTATGGGCAAGCGAGAACCGGTTTCGACTCATGGTGGATAGTATTGATGACTACGCCATGTTCATGATGGACCCGGACGGCATGATCACCAGCTGGAACCGTGGCGCCGAGCGATTGACTGGCTTCAGTGAAAGTGAAGCGCTTGGGCGGCATTTTTCAATGTTTTATGCACGTGACGATCAGGATCGCGCGCACGCGCAGTTCGAACTGGCCATGGCGCGCAAGCGCTCCCGCTATAAAGAAGAAGGGCTGCGAACTCGCAAGGACGGCTCGGTCTACCATGCCCAGATTATCGTCTGGCGACTGGACGACGAGCGGGGCAACATTCTTGGTTACGCGAAAATTACCCGCGATGTAACGACCCGTCGACTGGCCGAAAAGGCCATCAAGGAGAGTGAAGCGAAATTCAGGACGATTACCGATGCCATGCCACAGATGGTCTGGTCCACGCGGGCAGACGGCCATCACGATTATTTCAACCAGCGGTGGTACCAGTTTACCGGTGTACCGGCAGGCAGCACGGATGGCGAGGGCTGGAATGACCTGTTCCACCCGGCGGACCGGCCGCTGGCCCGGACCCGCTGGCAGGAGAGTCTGGCAACCGGAAAAACATACGAAATCGAATATCGGGTGCGTCATCACTCCGGCGAATACCGGTGGGCGCTGGGCCGGGCCCTGCCGGTACGTAACGAGGAGGGGGAAATCGTCAGGTGGATGGGGACCTGCACCGACATTCATAACCAAAAGCAGGCCGAGGAAGCCCTGCAGGAAGCAAGCCGTCGCAAGGACGATTTT
>CAYSTJ010000001.1:80493-152700 GCA_964434105.1 uncultured Cellvibrionaceae bacterium
GTCGAGGATTTCCGATCCGGATTTGAGCAGGGCGGCGTAGAGCTGATTGTCGCAATGGATGCCGCCCGTCTCTGGATGGAGGGGGACCGTACGCGAATAGCCCAGATTGTCGGTAATCTGTTACATAACGCGTGCAAGTTCACCCCCGCCGGCGGGACTGTGCGTTTTTCAGTAACGGTTGACCGGCAGCCGACCGGGAATTTTGCTGTCGTTGATGTCGCGGACTCGGGCGTTGGCATCGAACCCCGGCTGGTGGAGCATCTTTTTGCGCCATTCACACAGGCCAGTCAGGGGTTGGCACGCAGCGAGGGCGGTCTCGGTCTGGGGCTGGCGCTGGTCAAGGGTTTTTCCGAACTTCATGGCGGCTCGGCCTCCGCGCGCAGCGACGGCTACGGCGCGGGCGCCGCGTTCACGCTGCGTTTACCCGTGATCGAGGCAGACGAATCCCGCGATATGCCGGACCAGCCCGGGACGGTCAATCCGGAAAGCCGATCCATCGTAATCATTGAGGATAATCGGGACACCGCAGAGACGCTGAGGGCCTTGCTGATGATGGACGGGCACCAGGTCCAGATCGCTGCCGACGGCGATAGCGGTGTTGAGCTGGTGCTTGGCCGGAAGCCCGACCTTGTCATTTGCGATATCGGCCTGCCGGGCGGCAAGGATGGTTACGGTGTGGCGCGTACATTGCGCAACGCGCCATCCCTCAAGGGGTTATGCCTGATTGCGCTGTCGGGATATGGGCAGGATCAGGACCGGAAGAAGGCGCTTGAAAGCGGTTTTGACCAGCACCTGCTGAAGCCCGTGTCCTATGAGCAATTGCAGGCAGTCATTGCCGGCATCGCGTAGCCCGGTGCGATTGACGTTTTATCGGTTGAGTCTGAATCAGTGCCAATAGTTACACGTCATCAGACACCGGATGAACAGCAAAAAAGTTCGATTCCGTCTTTGCATTGTCATGCGGCAATGGACAGCCGACGGTTGATTGCGTTCTACTACGCCGCCCCAATCTGACCGGCGACGCCTTTCGGGGATTTTGTCGACCGGCAATTCATCATGCCGCGGCCTGCCAGTTCTGGCGGATCGCTATTTTCCGAAGAGAGGTTCGACACAGTATGATCATGGCAGTACTTGCAGTGTTGTTTGGTCTGGCACTCCTGGTGTGGAGCGCGGACCGCTTTGTGGAAGGTTCAGCCGCCACGGCGCGTCATTTCGGTATGTCACCCCTTCTGATAGGGATGGTCATCGTTGGGTTTGGAACATCTGCGCCGGAGATGGTGGTATCAGCCATAGCGGCCACTCAGGGTAACCCTGGGATTGCGCTGGGTAATGCCTATGGTTCCAATATTACCAATATCGCCCTGATTCTCGGGATAACCGCTTTGATCAGTCCGATCGCGGTGCAATCGCGGGTGTTGCGCAAAGAACTCCCGGTACTGGCGGGCGTAACGGTTCTCGCTGCCTGGCAGGTCTGGGACGGACAGATTACCCGAATGGACGCGGCGGTACTGTTAGGTGTGTTCGCGCTATTGATGGGATGGGCTGTTTGGCAGGGCATGCAGAAGCAGGGCGACAGCTTGGGCTCAGGCATGGAAAAGCAGCTGGATGAATATGCCATGCCGTTGCGCCGCGCTGTCATGTGGCTCGGCATCGGGCTGGTGCTGCTGATCGTCAGCTCCCGGATCCTCGTATGGGGTGCGGTTGAAATTGCACAGGGTTTTGGTGTCAGTGATCTTATTATCGGTCTCACCGTGGTGGCGATTGGCACTTCCCTGCCCGAGCTGGCGTCTTCGGTTATCGCTGCCCGCAAGGGCGAGCACGATATCGCCCTGGGCAATATCATCGGATCAAACCTCTTTAACACGCTGGCGGTGGTTGGCATTGCGGGCACCATTCACCCGATGGGCGTGGGGCCCGAGGTGTTCAGTCGCGATATTATGGTTATGGCATTGCTGACGGCGTCGCTGTTTGTGCTGGGCTATGGATTTCGCGGCAGGCCGGGGCGCATAAGTCGCCCGGAAGGGGGCGGCCTGGTACTTTGCTATATTGCCTACACGGCCTATCTCGTCAGTACGCTTTTTACCTGATTCAACGATTGGGCGGGCCCCGGCGCCCGTTTGGCCGGCTGCCGGGCGTTGGCCTGCGTTTAAAACACACGAACCCGCAGCCCGTCGATTACCCAACCGATAACGGTTAAAGAATCGCCCGTAACCTGTTATCTTTCGCCTTCCCCCTCTTAGTGAATAGCACAGGAGTCGACGCGCATGAACCAGGCTACCAGCACAACCCCGGTACTGACCCCACAGGAACTCGAACTGACGGACGCGTATTGGCGCGCCTGTAATTACCTCGCGGTGGGCATGATTTATCTGCGGGATAATCCTTTGTTGAAAAAGCCACTGGTGCGGGATCACGTCAAGCACCGGTTGCTGGGCCACTGGGGCGCGTCGCCGGCACTGAGCTTTATCTACGTCCACATGAATCGTCTGATCAGGAAATACGACATCGATGCACTGTTTATCGCGGGGCCGGGCCACGGCGCACCCGGGGTGCTCGGCCCGGTTTACCTCGAAGGAACCTATTCAGAGATCTATCCGGACAAAAGTGAAGACGAAGCGGGGCTGCGGCTGTTTTTCAAGGAGTTTTCCTTTCCTGGCTGCATCGGCAGTCACTGCACACCGGAGTTGCCCGGCTCCATTCATGAAGGGGGCGAGCTGGGTTACAGTCTGTCCCACGCCTTTGGGGCGGTGTATGACAACCCGGAATTGATTGCGGTTTGCGTCGTGGGTGACGGCGAAGCGGAGACGGGGCCATTGGCAACCGCCTGGCATTCCAACAAGTTTCTGAACCCGGCCTGCGATGGTGCTGTGCTGCCCGTGCTGAACCTCAACGGTTATAAGATCGCCAACCCGACCATTCTGGCGCGTATTAGCGAAGATGAGCTGGTGAGCCTGTTCAGGGGGTACGGCTACACCCCCTATATCGTGGAGGGCCGGGACCCGACCCAGGTGCATCAGGCCATGGCGCAGGTAATGGAAGAGTGCATCCTGAAAATTCGGGATTATCAGGCGCAGGCTCGCAGCGTGGTGGGGGCGACGACGGTGCGCCCGTTATGGCCGATGATTATTTTGCGCACCCCCAAGGGCTGGACCGGGCCGGACAACGTCGATGGTCATCAGGTGGAAGGTACCTGGCGAGCCCACCAGGTACCCATGGGAGGCATGCAGAGCAATGACAATCATCTGGCCCGACTGGAAGCCTGGATGAAGAGTTATCGACCGGAAGAGCTGTTTGATGAGAGCGGTGGATTGCGGCCTGAACTCAAGGCACTGGCACCGGAAGGCAGCCGGCGTATGAGTGCCAACCCGGTGGCCAATGGCGGATTATTACGCAAAGATCTGAACCTGCCGGATTTTCGGGATTACGCCGTCGAGATAGACGGGCAGGGGCGCACAGAGGTATCGAATACGGGCGTACTTGGTCATTTTCTGAAAGATATCATCCGTCGCAATCCCGGCAATTTCCGTCTGTTCGGTCCGGACGAAACCGCGTCCAATAAACTGGATGCGGTCTACGAAGCGACCAATAAAACCTGGATGGCCGATTACCTGCCGGAAGATGAGGACGGTGGCCAATTGTCGCAAACGGGCCGGGTAATGGAGATGCTGAGTGAGCACACGCTCGAAGGCTGGCTCGAAGGTTATCTGTTGACCGGTCGGCACGGGATGATCCACTCCTACGAAGCGTTCGCCCACGTCATTGATTCCATGTTCAACCAACACGCCAAATGGCTGCATATCTGCAAAAACCAGGTCGCCTGGCGGGCGCCGGTATCGTCACTGACCATACTGCTGTCGTCCGTGGTCTGGCGGCAGGATCACAACGGCTTTTCCCACCAGGATCCGGGGTTTGTCGATCTGGTAACCAATAAAAGTGCGGATGTCACCCGCATCTATTTTCCGCCCGACGCCAATTGCCTGTTATCCGTCGCCAATCATTGTCTGCGAAGCCGGGATTACATCAACCTGATCGTTTCGGACAAACAAAAGCACCTGCAATATCTGTCAATGGATGAAGCGGTGGTGCACTGCACGAAAGGTATCGGCATCTGGGCGTGGGCCAGCAATGACAACGGCACCGGGCATAACGAACCGGACGTGATTATGGCCAGCTGTGGTGATATACCTACCCAGGAATCACTGGCCGCAACTGCCTTGCTGCGGGAGCACCTGCCGGCGCTGAAAGTGCGCTTTATCAACGTGGTGGACCTGTACAGGCTCCAATCGGAAGACGAGCATCCGCATGGGCTCACTCATCGGGAGTTCGATATCCTTTTCACAGAAGATAAGCCCATCATCTTCAATTTTCACGGTTATCCCTGGCTAATTCACAAGCTTGCTTACCGCCGCAGCAATATCGAACGGCTGCATGTGCGGGGCTACAAGGAAAAAGGCAACATCAATACCCCGCTGGAACTGGCCATTGTCAACCAGATAGACCGCTTCAATCTGGTGATCGATGTCATCGAGCGGGTACCCAGCCTGGGCTCGCGGGCGGCGCATCTGCGCGAAGCCATGCAGCAGGAGATTATCCATCACCTGCGCTATGCCCATACCCACGGAATTGACCAGGAAGCGATAACCCGCTGGACCTGGCCCTATTGAGCAGAAAGGTTCATCAGAGTGCAGCAGTTTAAATCGACACGTGGCGCTTCCGGCAAACCCTGACCATAAAAGCCGGCGCGGCTATTAAAATGTCGCGTTTGGCGCATATTGACTAAACTTGGTAGCAATAACGCCCAGACGCAAGCAATGCGGCCGCCTTCTTCTCAACGAGCGAATTCCTGCCCGTTCGACAGGCATTAAGTGCAGGAGATCTCTTTTGGACCTACTTGTTTATGAGTGAAATTCGCAACGAAGGCTTTTCTATTTCCGGAATTGACAAATTGCTGGGAATCATGGCCTGTCTGTCATTAATCCTGATCGTAACTCCCAAGGACTGGCTCGGCCGCAGCATTGAGATTGTGCCGGATCAGTGGCCCGCAACCATTCTTGACGATGTCTACTCCGGCGGCAACAGTCGCAGCAGTTGGATTGACGAACCCGAACGGCATTGGCGATGCGAGCTGGGGCAGCAGTTCCGCAATCCCTATTGCAGCATGCAGATGTTAGTGGTTGATGGGACGCAAGGCCTTGATCTTTCGAACTTTCATACCATGCACATCCGGTTGCACTATACGGGTCCGGATAGCCATATCCGCGTCTATCTTCGCAATCGGCACCCAGCGTATTACAAAGAGGGCGATCATGCGTCAACCAAATATAACGTAGTGGAATTACCGGTGGAGGGTCTGGATGAGGGGGTCGAGATCAACCTGTTGGATTTTAGCGTGGCGGACTGGTGGCTGGTGGACAAGGGGATTCCACTCAAACATTCACACCCGGAGTTCAGCGATATCATGTTCTTCGAGATCCAGACGAGCTCCCGGTCGAGCCCCGGCGGCATCCATGAATTCAGGTTTGAGCATCTCGAGTTCGAAGGCAGTCTGGTGAGCGAGGAAGGCTTGTTTAAGTGGATGGTCATCGGTTGGTCGGTACTGATTTTCGGCATACTGCTGTACCGTGTTGTTCTCCTGAACCTCGAGGTGAAGCGCAACCGGGAACGCCATCAGGAGCTGCTGTCCATTAACGGCATATTGAACCTGCAGAACAAACAGTTCGAGGAGCTGGCCAAATCGGATCAACTGACGGGGCTGCTGAATCGCATAGGTATCAGGGATGGGCTCTATGACGGCCTTAAAGACTGGAAAGCGAGCCGCCGGGCATTTTCATTGGTAATGATCGATATTGACCATTTCAAAAAGGTGAATGATTCTTACGGACACGATGTAGGCGACGCTATACTGGTGGCAGTGTCCCAGCGCTTCAAAACCAGTGTGCGGAATTCTGATCTGCTGGCGCGCTGGGGCGGTGAGGAATTTATTCTGGTATGTCCGGGAACGGACCTGGCGCAGGCGCAGGCCGTGGCGGAGTCCCTCCGGAAAAAGCTGGCCGAAGAAGAGGTTCATGCCGGCATTCATGTGACAGCCAGCTTTGGTGTGGCAACCCTCACCGACGGCAATCTTGATGAACTGTTCAAGCGTGCCGATGAAGCGCTGTATGAGGCGAAGCATCAGGGCCGCAACAAGGTTATCTGCAAGATATAAGCGCTCGCTGTTATCGGCCTTGATCGATCATCGGGTGTGACAGCATGCAAGCCGTCGGTGTCATCCATGCAACCGGCGGCTTACCCTCGCGGCCAGCCGTTCAGCGGCAATAGTTACCGCTCAGTTCCGGAATCTCCGCTTCGCCGTCTTCGGTCCGGACGACGAGCTGTACCGTAGTCTGCGCGCCGGGCGGCAGGTAGCTGTTACGCGACGTGCCTTCAATGTGCACCGGCGTGTTACCGCGTCGGATGCCGTTGATGACTGTGCGCACAGCGGTATTATCGGTGTAAGTCCAATTGACAAACCAGTCTTCCAGCGGCGCAGTCCCGGTGTTTTCAACTGTCACGGCGGCTACCGTGTACCGGTTAATCTGTCGCAATACCCGATATTCGCAATTGGCCTGGGTGGTGATGGGCGTCGGTTCATCCGCGGCATGGGATACCAGCAATGAGACGTCGCCAATATCGGTATAGGCCACCACCGCGATGACATAACGCCCGGGTGTTACTGCCGCCAGGGTACACTGCTCTTCGTTGGTCAGGTCGATCGACTCGCATTCAAAGATCACGTCGTCGTTATCATCGCGCCCCGTCACGTAAAGGTCCGCATCGCCGTAGCCACCGCTGAGCACAACCTGAAGGTCTGCGGTGGGTTCGCTGATATTGAGCACGACATCGGCAGCCTGATTCTTGCGGAGCCGAATATTCTCGAGCACCGTCCCGTTGGTGATGTCATTGGATTGATAGTCAACCTGCAGATCAAGGCCGGTAAAGGCCAGGTAGCCCCGAATTGCAATCAGGTAGGTGCCGGCCGGCGCCAGGGGAATCTGGCAGGTTTCATTGCTGTCGGAGCGGGTCGATGTGCATTGAATCAGCGCTGACGTGGCGTAGGCACCGCCGTAGACATACAGATCGGCATCGCCATTGTCTCCCTCAGTAGTAATGGTGAGGCCGGTCTTCGCCGACGGCAACTGGAATGAAAAATAGTGATATTCATCCCCGGCGCTTTCCAGTTGTTCAACGCGCAACGTGTCGTCCATGCGGGATAGGGATACCGGTGGCTGTTGCTGGATGTCGGCCAGCCAGTCTGCAAACGAGGCAATTCTGGTGTAGACACCCGGATAGCCGGGGTTCGCGCACCCATTGCCCCAGCTGGTAATGCCGATAATGTAGTTCTGTCCGTTTACATCGACAGTCAATGGGCCGCCGCTGTCGCCCTGGCATGTATCGACGCCGCCATCGAGAAAGCCCGCGCAGAACATCTGCCCGGTAATGGCGCCGTCGCCATAAAGCTCGCTATAAATGCTGGCACATTGGGCATGGTCGGCAATCGGCAGAGTGGCCTCCTGCAGTACGGTGGACTGTATGACATCGCGACCCATGGCTCCCCAGCCAGTGGCGGTGGCGTCTGCCCCTGTGTCGGCGAAGTCACGCATGATGGCCTCGTCCGCCAGTGGGACGATTTCGACTCCCGGTGGCACCGGTTCGGCCAGGCGGACCAGCGCCATGTCTGACATTAACCGGTAGCCGTCAAAGTCGGGGTGCACAAAAACCTCGGTCGCTGGAATCAGGACACCACCCGTACCGCCGAGATCATGCGTGCCGACCAAAACGCTGAACCCATTGGCGATATGATAGGGGTCCATGCAATGTCCGGCTGTCAGTACCCATTGCTCACCGACAACCGTCCCGCCGCAGAAGTGCCCGGCAGGCGATTGCAGTGAAGCCTGATAGGTGCGTTTGCCCGCGTCAACCGGTGTGCCGCCGACGATGCGAATCCCCATGTCGGGGCGTTTCGGCATGGGTGTCACGGTTAATCGATCGAAACTCCATTCGCCTTTGCCCGGGGTATGCAGAGAAGCTTCGGGCCGGTCTGTCGGTGCCAGATCCGGGCCGGGCAGCAGGTGCCGAGGTGACTTGCCCGGTGCTGCGCTGTTGGTATCGGCGGCAGGCGCCGCCAGGGTCAATCCGCTCATTCCACACCCCAGAACAAGCAGTCCTTTCAATAAGTTTTGCAACATAAATAGATCCTTGTTGTGTTGACGATGGCAATCTGGGCAGTGACAGCCTGCGCTGGACAGTTACCCTTTTATAGATACCGTAGCGAGTGACATGCAGGCATCGAAAGCACCCCCCCTTTTTTTGTTCCCGCCATGCAGCGTCGTCGCGCCTGCCCGGAAACAAAAATTGACCTCACGCGGAACACCTGAACGTCAAATGCTACGGGTATATCATGTTGTCGATCGCAAACCGAAACCGGTGCGGTGCCTGCGCCGCGCGCAACGATGCCAGAATGACTTTCAAAATTAAAGCAATTTGTCGCTATTCCACACCTGTCCTAACCGTTCAACGCCGTCCTAACCGTTCAGATGGTGTCCGGATTCGCCGCAGCGTTAACTGAAGGCGTTCACCAATTTGGATGATCTCGCGGATACACGTCGGGTACGGTCATAACGTGTTATCGGTTGCCCGTCATCGCGTGAAATAACCAGCGTAGCGCCAAATGTCTGAATATTCATAAAAATAAAACGACTGTCATGGGACAGGCAGACGCCCGTGAATTCGCTGCTGTTGTAATTATTAACAGCGAAAGGAAATAGTCTGCCCTGCCTGTCCACCCCCATCAGCGCCTGTTCGCCAAAACCGTCCTCGCAGACATACAGGGTGCCATCGGCAGCAACACACAGATTATCCGGGTTTTGCAGCAAACCGCCGCGGACCGATTCTACCAGCAGAGTGACCGTGTCGGTGCGGGGGCAGTAGGCCCAGATTTGCCCCATCCCGTCATCCCCGCCGGCGGTGGCAGAAAAATACACCAGACCGTTGCCGAACCATGCGCCTTCGCCGCGGGCAAAAATAGCAGCACCTTTGATTTGACCTTCCCGGCGAACGGTATCCTGCGCGGGATCAACATCGTCGATTGGTACCCATTCGACATGCAGTGGCTGCCCGAGAAACGACTTCAGGCCGCGACGGGTATCGACGCCGGCATCATTGTACGGCAACTTTGCACCGTCACAGATGGCCGCTACGCGGTCAATGGACATGGCATAGAGCTGGCCGCCCCGTTGCAGATCACCAAACCGGGATGGGCGAATGACTTTCGGAACAAAGCGATAGAAAAGCCCGTCCGGCCGGTCCTCCGTCTGATAGATATACCCACTGCGGGGGTCACAGGCGACGGCTTCATGGTTAAAACGGCCCATGGCGACCAGCGGGACAGGTTCGACCGGTTCCCCGAGCGCGGCCGGCACTTCAAAATTGTAGCCATGCCGGCGGGCCAGGCGGCGGTCGTAATGCGGAGTGGCAATGGTTTCTTCGCAGCTTATCCACGAGCCCCAGGGTGTGGCACCGCCTGCGCAGTTGCGTAATGTGCCCGCCAGCGAGATGTAATCGTGGACCAGTTCGCCCTGGTGGTTCAGGATAAGTGTGGTCGTCCCGCCACCACCGAATTTTGTATCCTTTATAAAAGGATCATAGGTTTTGCCGTTGGCGGCTACGCAGCCGGCGCTGTTGCCAAAGTGATTCTCGGCAAAATCCAGCTCATGGTTGCGCACCAGCCGATAATGACCGCCCGGTGCGCGAAAACAGGCCATGCCATCGTGGCATGCCGGCACCCGGGCGCCATCGCCCATTGTCTGGCCCGTCAGGGATATGGCGCGGTAAGAAAAACCCGAGGGCAGTCGCAGCAATGGAACGTCACGCAGATCGCCGACCGCTGTCGCGTCCAGCTGTGCGGCATTAAGCGGCAGACTTGCCCGCAGTTTGCCAAAGCCTTCCGTGGATCCGTTGACCAGGCAGGGGCGCTGACCCGGTGCAACCGCATCAGCCCGCAACCGGAGCAACGGAGCCAAAGCGGTCCCCGCTGCCGATGCGGCGACTGCCGAAATAAACTGCCGGCGACCGATAACGGACATGAGCTCTCCAGCGTGAGAAATAAGTCGGTTCGCATACGTCCTGTGTGGCCGTATAACGTTGCCCGCCCCGGCAACAAATATGCGCACGCGCAGGCCCGGACACGGACCGATTTGCAGGCAGGGCGAAGCATAGCAATCCTGGCCGTTTTAAAAATGCGATGAAGGCACAGTTTGTTATGCCCGGCCCGTTTTGATGATGCCTGGCCCGTTTTGATGGTGGGTCATTACGGCAAACGTTCGCGTAACGCAGGCTCAAGGCCCGCGCTGATGAATACACGGTTTATGGCGGCGTGGCACATCGTATTCCGGAATGCGCGGGTTCGTAACTTATCGCTCTGGCCGGATGCGGCTCCGGGTTGTCTAACGGTGGCTGCGTGGTTTTCGCCGCCGCGGGGACGCTGGTATCGCAGTGGGAGGACCGGCCCGGGTCCCGACTTCGATGTGCCCCGATTGCACCGGAGATATGGCCGGGAACGGCCATCAAATAGGCACCGGGCGTGCCGGAGAATGCGGCGACGCCCAGATAGGTCCCGTAGGCGGGATGCAAAACACGATAGGTATCCCTCAGATTATCGGTCTGGCATTCGGCCTGCAGGTAACTGAGCGCATCACGGGTTGCCACCGCCTCATAATACAGCGGTGCCAGTGGCAGGTTATACAGCGCCGCATGCAGCCCTTTGTACTTCCGGCGATTAAAGTCCTTGGCATGGGCCGCCTCGTGCAATGCGACGCCGATCTCGTCGGAAAAGAGGCTGATGGTGTTGGTGTACGGGTTGTAGTGGTCACCACCGGTAATTCGCCCCGGCATAAACGTATACCCCAGCACATTGAAGATACCAATGGTATAGCGCCAGACTGCACCGACCTCGCGGTTTTTGAACAGTCGCGACCACTGCCGGCCCGGCGCATAGGCGTTGACGAGCACCAGAACATCGTCAAGGTCATTTTTTTCGAGGTACTGCACCGTGGCGGTGACCGTCTCATCGGAAATGCGGTGGCTGTCGATGTCAGTGTCCCAGATCAGCAATTTGGCGAGCAGACTGCTGGGCCAGATCCAGCCGGAGGCATCCAGCAACCGATGTGGGCGGCCGATAACGACCTGGTCGTCGCTGGCGAGCGGCGGCGCCCGTTCGCTGCTGATATTGGGGTGCCCATACTGGTAGGGCGGAGCTGATGCGCAGCCGCTCAGGAACCCGCCGGTGACGATCAGCAACAGGCGCCATCGTAACCGCAGGACTGCTTCCAAAAATTGCATTAAAAAACCTTATTCTGATGGGTGTGTGTAAGGATAATAGCAAACCGGTTAAACTGCGGGCGCGTACAATGCGCAACTCATTCGACACTCAACGCATCTCAAAGGATCTTCCATGACAACTGTAACCCTTAAGGGCAACAAAATCGAAACGATCGGTAAGCTGCCGGAGACTGGTTCCGCAGCGCCCGATTTTACACTGGTCAAGCCGGATCTGTCGGAAGTCTCGCTGCAGGATTTCCGTGGGCGCCGGCTGGTTCTCAATATTTTTCCTTCCATTGATACCGGTACCTGCGCCATGTCAGTGCGCGCCTTCAACGAGCAGGCGACCGGACTGGAAAATACCGATGTGCTGTGTGTATCCATGGACCTTCCATTTGCCCTGGGACGTTTCTGTGGTGCGGAGGGGATAAAAAATGTGGCGGCGGTCTCGGGATTCCGATCCAGTTTCGGCGAAGATTATGGGCTGACATTCCGGACGGGCCCGCTGCAGGGGCTGTATTCCCGGTGCGTGGTTGTGATCGATGAATCCGGTAAGGTTATTTACTCGGAGCAGGTTGCAGAGACCGCCGACGAGCCCAACTACGCCGCGGCAATAAAAGCGCTGTAATACATGCTGGACGTTTGTCGTGTGCCCGAACGGGTTCGTTAGCGGGAAGTAATCTGCAGGACTCGCTTGCCGGCCGGGCCGGCCATCAGGTTCATCGGCCCGGAGGTAAATGGGCATCCGGTGCGCTGGAATTCAAAGTTTGCGCCTGGCAGCCCGGATTTAACAGGTTACACACCAGACGCTTTGCAGAATGTCAGGCCGCTGCACATGGGACAGATTTGCAGAGATGGGACGGTCCGCCGGAAACGGCCCGACGGCGGCGGAACACAATACCGGTCCCGTGCGAACGATCGGGGTGGTTCCGACACTCGGGTTGTTCAGGCAGGCAAGCCAGCGCGGTATCAGCCGCGCATGTATCACCCGCACATTTATCACCCGCACATTTATCAATAGCCCGGCAGGTTGTCGATCGGCTCCATTGCACCTTCATGGAAGATGGCTTCGCGCAATACGTCGCCATCGGCCGGCGTCCCCGCAGATTCAGTATCGGCGGTCGGTTTCCGGGCATCTCCTTTTACTTCTTTGGCTGGTTCGGAACCCTTTGGAATAACGGGTGGAAAAGCGGTGGAACTTTTTAAAGTCATTTAGACGTCTCCTGCAATACTGATTATTTGCGAAGTTTGGCGCCACCGTCACGTTGGTGGCGTTTGAATTTGTCTTTCGGTCCGTGAGGGCAGACAGCCCGGTGAATTTTGAATGTGCTCATTATTTGAGCGAAAATCCCTGTTGAAAAACTAAAATTGATCAAGAGTTATACCAACTTTCAATTAACGCTACCTGAACCAATCATTACTGTATTTGAATTTTGGGAATTGTACCCAAATTGTTCGACTTGTGTACACAGTAGGTGCCGCCAAATTATCGTATTAATATTAGGTTGCGTATGTGAGACTTCCGTTGCTTCCGATCAAAATTCGTACAGTGTGAATAGGCGTACCATTCCCTATAGTTGCGCGCTGGATAAAATTCCTTTACAAGCTGCTGTTTCACTTTAGTACAGGATAGAAGTTCCCATGTTACGTAGCAGACGAGTACGCTTCAACCGTCAATCACAAACAGGCGTTTTTGCGGCATTATTCCGGTCAGTTTCTGGGGTGTCGCTTTGAGCATTCAACTTTCAGAAGATTATCTGTACCGGTTTGGTGGATTGGGGCGCCTTTATGGGCAGCACGCCCTGACCTGGCTGGCACAGGCACACGTTGCTGTGGTTGGTCTGGGCGGCGTAGGCAGCTGGGCCGCCGAAGCGCTCGCGCGCTCCGGGATCGGACAATTGACACTGATGGATCTTGACGACGTTTGCATCACCAATACCAACCGGCAATCCCACACGCTGGCATCCACCGTGGGGCAATCCAAACTGAGCGCCACCTCGGATCGGTTGCTGCAAATCAATCCGGAGCTGGTGGTAAACGGCGTTGACGATTTTTTGTCCACCCGCAATATGACCGCCTGTATTGGAAAGCAGCACGATGTCGTCATCGATGCGACCGATGCGACCCAGACAAAAGCCGCGCTGGCCGCCTATTGCAGTGCCGCCAAAATACGACTGGTCATGGTAGGCTCGTCCGGCGGCAAGCGGGACCCGGGAAAAATCGCGGTTGCCGACCTGGCGCGAACCGACAACGATCCGTTGCTGGCACGCATCCGGGCCCGGTTGTACCAGCAGCATAACTTCGCAAGGGATAGCCGGCGCAAATTCCGAATTGACGCAGTCTACTCGACGGAACGGATGGTTTACCCGAAACCTGACGGCAGCGTGTGCGAACGCAAGCAGTTCGTTCAGGGTGGCACGCGGCTGGACTGTACCACCGGTTATGGCTCTTCGGTTATGGTAACCGGCAGCTTCGGCTTTGTCGCTGCCGCACGGGCCGTAGAGCGCGTACTGCATGCGAAAGCCGGTGCCCGGCAGCGATAGACGTGGCCAATATAACGGTTCGATCCGGCAGTTGTGTCGATAAAGCGTCAACAGACCCTGAACACGTTCTGAAAATTGCGTGTTGTGACGGTAAGAATCCGCGCCGGCGACTCGTTTCGCAGTTCGGCGAGGGCTTCGCAGATCAACGGGATATTCTCCGGGCTGTTGCGTTTACCCTGGCGTCCGCTCAAGGGCATGTCCGGCGCGTCACTTTCAAGAAGAAGGGACTCCAGGGGAATTCCTGCCAGGGCCGCTCGCGTTTTATGGGCGCGTTCATAGGTTATGCTGCCGCCGACGCCAAGGTAAAATCCCATGGCACAGTAGGTTTGCGCCAGTTGCAGGCTGCCGTTAAACGCATGGATAACGCCGCCTTTTACGGGATATCGCTTCAGCAACCGAATCAACGGATTGTGCGCACGAACACAGTGGATAACGATGGGTAGCTCCAATTCCCGGGCGACCTGAAGATGCCATTCAAGCACTGCCTCCTGTCGGGCCATGGGCAGATCAATCCGCTTGTCCAGGCCGCATTCGCCTATGGCTCGGCATCCGGTCTGTGCTGCCGCGGCTTTTAATGCCCGGGTCAGGGGTTCATGGTGAACAGGTTCGGCCTGTTGCGCAATCCACCACGGGTGCAGACCGACTGCAAAGAACAGGCCGGCGTAAGTCCTGTGCAGTTGCGGCAGGCGCGTCCATTGGGAGGGCTCAATGCCGGGCACCAGCATGTACCTCATGGCATTATTGTGACACGCCCGCCACACGGCATCGCGGTCCACGTTGAAATCTTCAAAGTCGAAATGACAGTGGCTGTCGGCCCATTGGTCCATCGAAGCATGCATCCTGTTTGTTGATTGTTGATTGTTGATTGTTGATTGTTGATTGTTGATTGTTGATTGTTGGTTGGATACCTTTTTGCAATCATGCGTTGTAAGCGACCGATCTGCGCATTCGTCGGTGCTTAACCGGTATGTTACGCAAAAACGTAAGGTAACTATTCAGCGCTGAACCTAAAACGTAACTGTTCAGCTCGTGTCGTAACTATTGAAATACGAGGAATAATCATGCCATCACAATACCTCACGGGACAGCGTGCTTTGGTAACCGGAGCGAATACAGGCATTGGTCGTGCGGTGGCGGTTGCACTGGCTGCGGCCGGCGCAAAAACGGTCATCAATTTTTTGCAGGACGAAGTCGCTGCGCTGGAGGTTGTCGACGAGATACAGCGCGCCGGTGGCCAGGCCATGGCGCTACAGGCCGACGTCAGTTCAGAGAGCCAGGTAAAAGGGATGTTCACGCGGATGATTGACGCCTGGGGCAGCATTGACATTCTTGTCAACAACGCCGGTATTCAGGTGGATGCACCTTTCGTCGGGATGACCCTCGAACAATGGCAAAAGGTCATCGACGTCAACCTGACGGGGCAGTTTCTCTGCGCACGCGAAGCTGCCGGTGAGTTTATACGCCGCGGCATTCAGGCAGACATTTCACGGGCAGCCGGCAAAATGATTTTTATTTCATCTGTGCATGAAATAATTCCGTGGGCGGGGCATGTCAATTACGCCGCGTCCAAAGGCGGTGTGGGCATGCTGATGCGTTCCATCGCCCAGGAGCTGGCCGAAAAGGCTATTCGGGTCAACAGTATTGCACCGGGGGCAATCCGTACTTCCATCAATCGCAGCGCGTGGGGTACACCGGAGGCCGAAGCCCAGACCAACCTGTTGATTCCCTACGGGCGGCTTGGTTTGCCCGAGGACATCGGCAAGGCGGCGGTATGGCTGGCGTCGGACGAGTCGGATTATGTCACGGGGGAAACCCTCTATGTGGATGGTGGCATGACCCTGTATCCCGGATTCAGGGAAGGCGGCTGATCGCGGTAAGGGTCAGCCCCGGGGGTGGACGGCGATCCGGGCACTGAACTTGCAGCCACCGTTTTATCGCTATGTGATTACCCGCTACGGTGAAGACGATGCCTTATGATACCCCCGATTCGATGGACCACCCGGACGCAATGCCCGACCGGGCAGAATTACTCTACAAGGCGAGTTTTAATCGTGCCTGGGGCGACGCAGAGGGGTGTTTGCGGCGGCAGGTGGAAATTGCGCATAAAAATGCAATTTCTGCAGTGGCGAGAAAATTTTGCAAAACCGGGGCCGGTGCCTGGATAAAAGTGTGAAGCTGACCGGCGGATGACAAAAGAGCAGCCCGCCGCTTTCGACTACCGCAAGGGCGCGTTGATCGCTCTGGTCGGCGTGGTGGTGTTAAGCTGGGACGCGACGTTAATCCGGCTGGCCGATGTGTCGGCCTGGGACGCCGCCTTCTGGCGGGGCGCCTTTATCGCGTTGGCGCTGGTGGTTTTTTCACTGGCTACCCAGGCGCATCATAAGTTTTTATTGCTGGTCCGTTATCGCGGCGCGGCGTTAATAATTTGTGCACTGTTTGGCTTCAATACCTTTCTGTTTGTTCTCTCGGTCAGCTTCACCAAAATTGCCAACACGGTCATCATCCTCAGTGTCACGCCTGTGTTTGCGGGATTATTCTCGCGATTTTTGCTGGGTGAACCGATCAGAGCCCGAACCCTGTGGGTCATGCTGGTGGCGATTGTAGGCGTCGGTATTGTCGTTACCGGGTCGGTCAACCTTACCGGTAATCGCGGCGACTGGCTGGCACTATTGCTGGCGGTTTCCACTGGCTTCCTGTTTACGATGTTACGCAAACACCCGGGTTTTCCACGTATTCCGGCAGTGGCGGTGGGGGCAGCCCTGTCTGCGCTCTGCCTGCTGCCATTCAGCTCGCCTTTGTCCGTGTCCGGTGTCAGCCTGGGGTGGCTGGCACTGATGGGACTGCTGCAAAAGCCGATCGCTTCCGTTTCCATGTTGATAGCCACCCGCTATTTACCGGCACCGCAGGTCGGCCTGTTTTTTTTGCTGGAGGCGGTACTCGCCCCACTGTGGGCCTGGTGGATCGTAAATGAAGAGCCGCAGGCGTCAACCTTTGTCGGCGGTTCGGTGGTTATCGCCGCGCTGATCATTCATTCCTGGCTTGAGATCAGGCGGCCCTGATCACCGTCGCAAAAGTACAGTCGTGCTCGACAGCAGGTTGGTGCCGGATTTGCTACGCAGCATCACAGTCCTAAATACGGGAGTTGGAGATGAACATTCCCATGATGGAAGAGCACAAGACCGGCAAGGTGAGCGGAGAATTCGAAGACCGTCGCAGCGCAGAGATGGCGAGGGCGGCGCTGGTCGAACGTGCCAACCTGAGTGAAGCCGATATCCGTCTTATTGCACCGCATGACCCCGCGTTTTCGGCCAAAATCGAACCGGAAAGTCACGGCATCGCACGTACCATGCTGAAAACCCATTATGTGCTGGGCGTGGCCGGATTGGTGATCGGGTTAATCGTATCCGGACTGCTGGTGTTGTTTGGCCCCCGACTGACAGCGTCCAGCCCGGTTATGACGTTTATCGCCATCACCACCATCAGTACTTTCTCGGCCCTGTTGTGGGCCGGGTTTCTGGCGCTGCGTCCGGATCATGACCCGCTGATTATGCGGGCAGGGCACTCAGCGCGAACCGGTCGCTGGACAGTAGTGGTACACACAGGCAACGAAGGCGACATGAACGAAGCGCGTCGAATTCTGGAAACATCGTCCGCGCACAGTCACCATACCCTAACCTGAGCGAGGCAACATGTTGGAGCGACAGGCGTCGAAAGCGCACCGGCAAGCGGTTCTGATCACCGGCGCCGCAGGTAATCTTGGTTCGGCGCTGGCCGGGCGCCTGCGCAGCGAATTTGAGGTAATTCCCTGCGACCGTCCGCAAAGCGCCGGTGAAGGCATAATTGCGATGGATATCACCGACGCCGAATCTATCGACGCGGCACTGGCACACGTGGCCGCGCAATACGGTAAACGGATTGCGGCAGTCGTGCATCTGGCCGCCTATTTTGATTTTACCGGGGAAGCTTCGCCGCTCTACACCAGGATCAATGAAAACGGAACCCGGGATTTGCTGAAGGCGCTTAACCGTCACCTGGAGGTTGAACGATTTATTTATGCCAGTACCATGCTGGTCCACGAACCGGTTGAACCGGGCCAACGATTGACCGAAGCGACGCCCTTGTCGCCGAAATGGGCGTACCCACAATCAAAACTGAAAACTGAAAAAATCATTGAAGAACATCACGGACAGATACCTGTCACCATTTTAAGGCTGGCCGGGGTGTACGACCGCGATAGCTGCGTCCCCACGTTGGCGCATCAGATTGCCCGTATCCACCAGCGCGCCCTCCAGGGGCACCTCTATGCCGGAGATCAGGACGCGGGTCAGGCGTTTATCCATAACGACGATATGCTTGATGCATTCGTCCGGGCAATTGAGAGGCGCGGTCGGCCTTCACCCTATGACGTTTATCTGGCGGGTGAACGCGATGTAATGAGCTATGGTGAACTGCAGGATTGTCTGGGCAAGCTAATCCATGGTGAAGAGACATGGGCGACGATCACCGTCCCCGCACCCATTGCCAAAGTTGGTGCCTGGGTGCAGGAGAAAGCCGAGCCACTGATTCCCGATCAGATCGACCACGGCGAAGAACCCTTTATCAAGCCGTTTATGGTGGATATGGCGTCTGACCATTACGCGCTCGACACGTCCAGAATTGAGCGCGATCTTGGCTGGCATGCGACGCACGCCCTACGTGAGGAATTACCCCGGATTATCGATCGGTTCAAACAGGACCCGAAAGCCTGGTATAGCCGAAACGGGATTCCCGCTCCCAGTTGGCTGGAGTCCGCTGTCGAAAAACGCAGAAACCCGGAAACGCTGCGGGAACAATACGAAACGGATTATCGCCGCGTCCACAGTCAGACACTCTGGGCACCCTGTTTTAATCTGGTGCTGGCAATATGGCTGATGCTGTCACCGGCATCATTCGGGTATCAGGATCAGCCACTCGCATTGAGCGACATGCTATCCGGTGGCCTCCTGTTTGTATTTGCACTGTTTTCGCTATCGCCGAAACCCGGATGGCGAATGGCCCGCTGGGGAGCGGCGACAGTGGGCGTCTGGTTGACCTTCGCGCCCCTGGTGTTCTGGACATCGTCCGCCGCGGGCTACCTCAATAGCACGCTGGTCGGGTTTTTGGTGATGATGCTGGCGCTGGCGGTACGACCTTTTCCATCGCTGTCACCCGCAGCAGACCGTACGGGTCCGGATGTGCCGCCGGGGTGGGACTATTCACCGTCTGACTGGATGCAGCGCGTCCCAATTATCGCATTGGCGTTTCTCGGCTTCTTTCTGTCACGTTATATGGCGGCGTACCAGTTGGGACATATTGACGGCGTGTGGGACCCGTTCTTTACCCCGGGCGCAATCGAAGGTGACGGAAAAAACGGAACCGAAGAAATTATTACATCCAGTCTTTCGGAAGCCTGGCCGGTACCCGATGCCGGCTTGGGGGCTACCGTTTATTTGCTGGAGGTCGTGACCGGAATGATCGGTTCGCGCCGTCGATGGCGCACCATGCCCTGGCTGGTTCTGCTGTTCGGCTTTCTGATTGTGCCGCTCGGCGTCGTATCGATTACCTTCATTATTATTCAACCGATCATGCTCGGTACATGGTGTACCCTGTGCCTGATCGGCGCTGGCGCGATGCTGCTGCAAATTCCGTATTCCTTCGATGAAATTCTTGCCACCTTACAGTTTCTCAAACGTCGCGCCAAAGCCGGGAGACCATGGCTGATAATTTTCTTCACCGGCGACACGGACGACAACTACCGCTGCGAATACCCGGCTGATGACTTTACGCGCTCGCCCGGGCAGATCATCAGGGACATGCTGGGCGGCGGCGTGGAGTTTCGCTGGCCTTTGGTATTGTCCGTGATCATCGGCGGCTGGTTGATGACAACGCGCCTGACAATCGGTTCGGAAGGGAGTATGGCCAATGCCGACCACCTGATCGGCGCGCTGGTGATCACCGTTGCCATCGCATCGTTTGCCGAAGTCGCACGACCATTGCGCTTTCTGAATATACCGCTGGGGGCGGCATTGCTGGTAACGCCGTTCCTCTTTTCGCCTGGGGCAGTGGCTTTTGTGTCCAGCTATATGGCGGGCATCGCGTTAATTGTATTGAGCCTGCCCGGCGGAAAGGTTACTCACCATTATGGGTCGTGGGATCGGGTAATTAATCCACGAAGATTTGCAAAGTTTGCACGTGGCGCAGTAGACGGTTAGGTGTCGCGAGGGTACGGTGAATCCCGGCGTTGATATTCCTTCCTTTTTATTCGAATCCGATCTGGTTCGGGAATTGCATTGGCCATTGTGCGCCCGTGGGTGCCGCGTGGCGCGGTTGCAATTGGATAGGTAACAGCAGGTTAACGGACGATAATTCGTCACGATGCAGCCATGGGGCAAATCGGGGCGTGAGCTGAATAGTTAACAATAATTTTACCAAACTGAGGAGAATACTATGTTGCAGACCAAAATCGCGTTGACCTCGGCCCTGGCCCTGATTATGTCGTCAGGCATCGCTATGGCCGGTGATTACACGGAAAAAGATAAAGTGGGTACAATGGCCGACAAGGCACACAACAACGTGGCAATGCAAAGTTCGCGCATCAAAGCTGATTGGGTTGATGCACTGGATATCCAGGACGAAGATAAAGCGGACAAGATTCGCGAAGTTCAGGCCAGCTATTGGTCCGACAAAGAGGATCTGACCAAGGAAATGGCAGAGATTGAAGAGAAGAAAAACGAACAGCTCCAGGACCTGCTGTCAGAAGATCAACTGGAAAAGCTTCAGATCATGGAGCGGGGGCATACAGGAAGGGAGCTATAGTTATTGCATTTCGAAATATGACTTCTGAAAAAGTAAATGGTAACTATTCAGTTCGTGTCGTAACGGTTCAGATTGCGTCCAGATTTGGTCAGCGCACGGCGAAACAGGTGAGTTTACGCGTGTAGTACGCCGCGCGCCCTCCGGGCCGCCTGGGCAGACGTTCAAACCTGTTCCGGAAGGATTGTGACCATTTTTTAAACGCCGCTTTATTGAAGGTTAAGGGCCAAGTCGGGCGAGCTGAATAGTTACAATAAATGAATCTTATGAAACCTGGAGTGTGACATGAAAAATTATTTGACAAAAATGTTCTTGATCGCGAGCTTTGGCTTGTTTCTGACAGCATGCGAAACTATGGAAGGATTTGGCCGGGATGTTGAAAAGACCGGCGAGAAAATCGAGGAATCCGCAGACCGGTAACGGCTAAAGGAGCGAAACCAGGAACACAGGGCGGCGTATTCTCAATCGTTCGGTAAAGGAATAGCTGCGCCCTGTGCTTGATCAGGTTGCTTAAGGTATTCGTTGTTAAACGGATTGAATACACCAAAAATTGAGTTGCGAGGGAACCTTGTCCAGCCACAAGATCCGAATTCTGACAGTAAACATGCATAAAGGTTTCGACACGTTTAACCGCCGATTCGTTCTGCATGAATTGAGAGACGCGTTGCGGGAAACCCAGGCGGATATTATTTTCCTGCAGGAAGTGCTTGGCGAGCATCGGAAATGGTCGGTAACCTACGAACCACATTGGCCGACAATGCCGCAGTATGAGTTCCTCGCCGACAGCTTTATGCCGTTCCACGCTTACGGCAAAAACGCGATCTATACGGAAGGACACCACGGCAACGCTTTACTGAGTCGCTTCCACATAACGGATTGGCGCAACCTGGATATCTCCCTTAACGGGATTGAAAAACGGGGTCTGTTGCACTGTACGCTGGATACAGGCGTCGAGGGTATTCAGGTTCATACTATCTGCGTGCACCTGAGCCTCAAGGAGGCACATCGCCAGCAACAGCTCCAGTCATTGCGGAAAATGGTGAGCGAAATACCGGAAAATATGCCGCTGATTATTGCGGGTGATTTTAACGATTGGCGATTAAAGGCGCAGCCGATACTGCGCGAACTGGGCATGATCGAAGCCTGCACCGAATGTGAAGGCAAACCCGCCAAAACATTTCCCGCGATGAGACCGATTTTACGTCTGGACAGGATCTACCTGCGGGGTTTCAGCCAGACCGAATTTCAGCGGGCACCTGTCAGCCCCTGGAATAAGCTGTCGGATCATCGGCCATTGCTTGCAGAGTTACAGCTCTAGGAGTCATTATGTTCGGCTATAAAGGGGGCAAGAGCTATATCCCGGGAAATCAGATACGCCTGCTGCGCAATGGCGACGAGTTTTTCCCCCAGCTGGTAAGAAGAATTCGTAACGCCCGCCACGAAATCTACCTCGAAACTTTTATACTCGAAGACGATCGCGTTGGCCGCCTGTTGCAGAAAGCACTGGTTGGCGCTGCTCGTCGCGGCGTCTGGATCAGTATTACGGCGGATAGCTACGGCAGTTTTTTTCTGCCGGAGGCGTTTATTGAAGCGCTGACAGACGCCGGTGTGGTATTCCAGATTTTCGATCCCCAGCCGGGCTGGGTAAAATGGCGTCCAAAAGTCTTTCGGCGGTTGCACCGCAAATTGGCGGTTATCGATGGCCAGTACGCTTTTATCGGCGGAATAAATTTGTCATACGAGCATGTGCTGGTCAGCAGTGATAAGGCAAAAAAGGATTTTGCTGCGGAAATCCAGGGGCCCGTGGTAAAAAATATTCGGGAGCTGTGCAAAAGTAACGTACCGGTCGCGAGCAATATGCGGCTCGGTGCGGATTTTTCGCGGGTTCATGCCAGTGAACCCGTTGGCGAGACGGCCATTTCCATCGTCGGGCGGGATAACAGTCGACACCGAACCGAAATTGAGAAGGCCTACCTGGCCGGCATCCGGAATGCCCGGCATAAAATTACTATCGCCAACGCCTATTTTTTTCCTGGGTACCGATTGATGCGCGCATTGCGCAAGGCGGCACGTCGCGGTGTCGAGGTAAGGCTGGTGCTCCAGGGCAACCCGGATATTCCATTTGCACTTAAGGCGGCGCGGTGTTTGTATCAAAAGCTGACCACCTGCAAAATCAAGGTGTACGAGTATACAGAACGGCCACTGCATGCCAAGGTCGCGACCATTGACGATACCTGGTCCACCATCGGGTCCAGCAATCTGGATCCGTGGAGCCTGTCATTCAATCTGGAAGCGAATATTTTTGTGGAAGATGCTGCCTTTAACCAGGCGCTGACTGCCGAGATCGACCAGCTCATTGAACAAAGCCGTCTGATTGAGCAGGATTGGGTTCAGCGAAAGTCCGGTTGGTTTCTGCTCAAGGGCACACTGACTTACCACCTGTTAAGGAGCCTGCCAAACCTTATACAATGGATTCCAGAAAGCAAACTGCGAATTCGGCAGATAAAGGCCCGCCAGAAAATCGGGAGAACCAAAGGGACCAAAGTCCGACGGGAGGATCCGCAGGTCGACGCAAACAGTGCGCATGACAGCGAAAAACCCGTCGTCCACAAGCCGCATAATTCCGCCAGTGGAGCGTGATATGGAAATGGCCGTGAGCCTTCGAAGCCGGATTGGCGGATTTTTTCATCATCTGAAAGCTTGGTTCAAAAACCCCAAGGTGAAGAAATCACTGACCTTTCTTTTCTTTATTGCGGTGGCCTGGATCCTGATTGATAAAGGCCGCGAGCTGGAATGGGATCAAATTTACGGCGCCCTGCGGGAAACCTCGGTTGTATCACTCGTGATCGGCGTCGTGCTGGCGCTGCTCAGCTATTCGGCCTACGCCGTCTATGACGTGATCGGTCGCCATCTGTTCAACATAAAAGTCAGCCGGTTTGGAGCCTGGGCGGCAGCATGGATCAGTTTTGCCTGCAACCTTAACCTGGGCGCGATTATCGGCAGCGTAGCATTTCGTTACCGGCTGTATTCACGGCTCGGCGTCCAGGCGAGTGATGTGACCCGCATCCTCGGCACCACCGTAGTCAGTAACTGGTTGGGATATTGCCTGCTGGCCGGTCTATTGTTTATTTTCGGAGCGATAGCGATACCGGGTGACTGGGCGGTAGGTCGAATCGGGTTCCGGGTTATCGGCATTGCGCTGGTGGCAGTCGTGGTCGTGTACTGGTATTTTTGTATTGTTTCAGACCGGACTGAGCTGCAGATCCGCGGCCAGGTGATTTATTTGCCCAAGCCCCCGATTGTGGCACTGCAATTTCTGGTCAGCACGGTTCACTGGTCGCTGATGGCCGGCGTCATCTACCAGTTTATGCCGCCGGACATTGGTTATTTTACGGTTTTCGCCGTGTTACTGGTCAGTGGTATCGCCGGTGCGGTCTCGCATATCCCGGGTGGGCTTGGTGTCCTCGAAGCGGTGTTTGTCGCGCTGTTGAGCGGGCAGGCGGACAAAAATACCTTGCTGGCGGCCATTCTGGCCTATCGCTGCGCGTATTACCTGATTCCGCTGTCGGTGGCCTTGCCGGCTTACCTGCTCTTTGAAAGCACCGCTAAAAACCTGGCCCGTCAGGCGACTGCCTGAACGGGCCCGGATGCAAGCCGGTAATAACGTCGGCATTTCTGTTGGAGGCCCGCGTCTGTTGAGCTTTCATCGACGCGTCGTCGGCGTCGCTTTGCTCAGGTAGCGGGACGCGGCGGTCAAACGTTGTTGTCGCGGGTTTCCTTGTCAACAGCTTTCTTGACTGTTGTGCGAATTTCCTGTTCCTGTTTCATTTTAAAAAAGCTCAGGAAACGAAAGATAATAAAATTGACGAATGACAGAAGGATAGCAATTTCATAGCGACCGTACGCGACAGACACGCCAATAGCCCCGGTATTCCAGATCCCCGCCGCGGTCGCTGTACCGCCCACCCTGCCTGAGTGCTTAACGATTGCGCCGCCACCGATAAAGCCGATGCCGGTGACTATCCCATACATGACCCGAGCCTCCGCTTCATCGGTGCCATATACGCTGCGGGCAACCAGCATAAACGCACAGGATGCGACCGCGACCAGAGGGAATGTTCGGAGACCCGCGCCGCCGGCAGTACCGGCTTCACGGTTGAACGCAAGGGGCAGCGCCAGTATAAGCGCGATGGTCAGTTGATAGAAGTGATAGAGGATCAGCCGGAAATCGAGGTTGAGATTCAACAGTGTAACTGGGTCCATAACCGCAGGTTCTCAGCATTTGCCCGAACAACAGAATGAGATTGACGGTAGACCGTCGGCGTCGATTCCCGTGGTACGCGCCCGTGAGCCAATCAGGCTTCCTGCGACCAAAAATACACTGCAGGAGCAAACCGTTGCCAAATAGTAACGGTGATGTGGATGCGATTTCTGCCGCGCACTCGCATCGTCCGGGGGCCTTTCCGCTAACTTGCTGACTTTTGCCAGACCCGCAGTTCTTCGATCAATTCGCGGATCTTCTGCAGCTCCGTAATCAACAGTTCGCGCCGTACATGGGAGCGGTAAGTAGATTCGGCAATAAGTTGCGCAGATTCCAGATTGTCCCTGGCTTCCTGCAGCCCGAACCGGGCAGCTGATTCGATTAACTCGATCGACGTTTGCATAATTTCACCGGGTATCTAAGGGTTGAACGACCCTGAATGAATACAGTCTATGCGCGAAATAATATGATTGTTTATCACGGGATTGCAACAACCATCGGTGGTAATTTTACCGTGGTGGAATCCGGTGCCAATCCCGTTGGACGTCCGGTTGGGCTAATTATAAAGCGCGTGATTACTTGTAAAATTTGCCCTGGCATGTCCAAGGTTTTCATTTAATCCGTCGAACCAGCCTTCCCACCACTGCATATAATGGTCTGCTCGTGATCGTTGCGGGTTATTTTTTAACCAGCTGCTGAGTGTGAAGTCAAGTGTTGGCGAGTTTATTCCCTTTTTATAGGCATTCTTACCAAGCGAACGAATTTTCATAAAAAGTGACTCCAATAAAACGATACATAGGACGGGGTACTGCGTACTACCAATCTAGCAATAAGTGAACCAGTATAGGTAATCAGGAGGTAACTATTCAGCGCGTGTCGTCACTGTCCAGATTGCGTCCAGATTTGTTCAGAGCAAGGCGAATAATGTGAGTTTACGCGTGTCGATACGCCGCGCATCCTGCGCGTTGCCCTACGGGCCGCCTGGCAGGCGTTCAAACCAGTTCCCGACAGGTTTGTGACCATTTTTTAACGCAGCTTTCATTGGTAGGTGCAGGGGCAAACCGGGGCGCCAGCTGAACAGTTCCATCAGGAGAAGGCCTGTTGAGGGTCGATACGCCTGGGGCGAGGATGGCCGGACAATCGCTGAACAACCCATCGGTGTGCGAGGTTTAGGTTATGACAGACAATCCAGGCAGCAACGCAACGGAGACGCCCGCGACGGCATTGATAATCATCGATATGATCAATGATCTGGAATTTCCAGGGGGCGAGGACATCCTTGAGGATGCATTAAAGGCCGCTGAACGCATCGCAGCGCTGAAAAGACGGGCGGATGCGGCAGCGATTCCGGTGATATTTGCCAATGACAATTTCGGTCGCTGGCGTTCGGATTTCAGGGAGGTCATTCGTCATTGCCGCCATCCGACAAAGCGGGGCCACCCCATCGTTGATTTACTCAACCCGACGCCAGAAGACTATTTTGTTCTGAAACCCCGACACTCCGCATTCTTTGCCACACCCCTGGAGCTGCTGTTGCGACATCTTGGTTGCGAACGGTTGGTGTTGTGCGGTCTTACCGGCGATATGTGCGTCCAGTTCACCGCCTGTGATGCCTATATGCGCGACTTCAAGCTGGTTGTTCCAGCGGATTGTACGGCCTCTCAGCGTGTTGGGCGCAATCAGGCGGCGTTACAGTATATGGCCGAGACGCTCAGGGCGGATATTCGCCAGTCCGCCGACGTTGATCTTCGGCGTGAACCAGCGGTTTTTGGATAAGCTGCCGGAAATCAGAAAATCCGGTGTGTTACCGGCCGACCAGCCGGCAGGCGATGCCATCAGGCCCGCGCTTGCAGGGCCTGTATGCGGACCTCCAGCGGAGGGTGCGTGGAGAATAGCTCCTGAAAATTGCGTTTGGCGCCTGTGGCAATGCCAAAAGCGACCAGCGTTTCGGGCATTTGATTGGGGACTGCGGTTTCGGCCTGGAGCCGGCGCAGCGCGTCGATCATGCTCTGCCGGTCTGCCAGCGTCGCGCCAGCATGATCGGCCCGGAACTCCCGCCGCCTTGAGAACCACGCAACAATCATATTGGCCAGGAAGGCCAGAATGATTTCGGATATAAACGTCGCAATAAAAAAACCGATGCCGTGGCCGTTTTCCGTGCGGAATACCACGCGATCGACGGTATGACCAATGATGCGGGCGAAAAACATCACAAACGTGTTGATCACTCCCTGAATCAGCGCCAGGGTGACCATGTCGCCGTTGGCGACGTGGCCGATTTCATGCCCGAGAACGGCGCGCACTTCATTCCGGTTGAACCGTTGCAGCATGCCAGCGCTGACGGCCACCAACGCCGCATTACGGTTCCAGCCGGTGGCAAAGGCGTTGGATTGCTGCGCCGGGAAAATGCCAACTTCCGGCATGCGAATACCGGCTTTATCCGAGAGCTCGCGCACCGTCTCCAGCAGCCAGCGTTCTTCTGCATTGCGCGGATTCTCGATGACGTATACCCGCGCGGCGCGCTTGGCCATCCATTTCGAGATGAAAAGCGATATCAATGCGCCGCTAAAACCGAAAACAGCACAGAATATCAGCAATGATGTGAAGTCCAGCCCGCCGCTGGCATCAAGGTAGCGGCCCACCCCCAACAGGTTGAGAGTGATGCTGGCAACGACAAGGACGGCCAGGTTGGTGAGCAGGAATAATCCGATTCTAAACACGTTGGTTTACCTCGCTGGATCGAAACAGAATGATTTTGTCTAATATGGTAGCGTCGGGGGCGGCTTTCAAGAGAGGGGCCGGCCGGCGCCCCGCGGTCTCCTCTAGTGCTCTTTCAGCTCCAGGTGATAGAGGTCCTTGCGCCGGTCCTTGATATTGGTCACCGAGCCCTCGTTGCGGAGCACTTTCAATTTGTCCAGGTCGAGATCCGAAAAGATGATCATTTCGGTGTTCGGTGTTGTCTCCGCCATGATGGCATCCTGCGGAAAGGCGAAATCCGAGGGCGAAAACACGGCCGATTGGGCGTATTGCACGTCGAGATTATCAACACTGGGCAGATTGCCCACAGATCCCGCCATGGCGACGTAGCATTCATTTTCGATAGCACGGGCCTGGGCACAGTAACGCACTCGCAGATAAGCGTTTTTGGTATCGGTCCAGAACGGCACAAACAGTATATCGATTTTCTGCAACGCCAGCAGGCGCGACAGCTCTGGAAACTCCACGTCATAGCAGATCAGAATGCCGATACGCCCGGAATCGGTGTCGAAGATGTTCAGCTTGTCACCCCCTTCAATTACCCAGTTGTGCCTCTCCTGGGGGGTGATATGGATTTTTCGCTGCTCGTCGATGGATCCGTCGCGGCGACACAAATACGCGACATTGTAAATCCGGTCGTTTTCAAGTACCGGCATGGAGCCGCCGATGATATTGATGTTATAGGACACCGCGAGATGCGACATCTTCTTCACAAAGGTATCCGTGTAACCGGCCAGGTGGCGCACGGCTTCGTGGCTGTTCTTGAACTGCTCCAGCCCCATCAATGGTGCATTGAAAAACTCCGGAAACAGCACAAAGTCACTCTCGTAGTCGGAAACCGCGTCCACGAAATACTCGACCTGATTCATCAGCCCGTCGACCGACGTGACCTTGCGCATCTGCCACTGTACCACACCGACACGGACCACCGTCTTGCGTGATTTGATGACGGTATCGGCCGGATCGTAAAGGATGTTGTGCCATTCCAGTAAGGTGGCGTAGCCGGATGATTTCTCATCCTGCGGCAGATACTGGCGCAACAGGCGTTTCACCTGAAAATCATTGGCCAGCTGGAAGGAGAGGATCGGGTCGTAGACTTCTTTGCGAGCCACCTTCTCGATATATTGGGCGGGACTGATCTGGTCGGCGTAATTGTAGTATTCGGGAATACGACCACCGGCAATAATGGCTCGATAGTTCTCCTGTCGGCACAATTCCTTGCGGGCGTCATACAGGCGACGCCCCAGGCGGTAGCCACGGTAATCCGGGTGGATAAACATATCGAGCCCGTAAAGGGAATCCCCGTTCGCATCATTGATTACTTCATCCTTGTGATTGATGAGATCTTCGTATTTATGCGGGTTGCTGAAGCGACTGTATTTGACCAGCAGCGTGAGGGCAACGCCCACAATCTGGTCGTTGTCTACGATGCAGATCTGGCCCTCCGGAAACGCCGATATCAGCCGGTTGATGGTTTTGACGGGCCAGGCGCCACCAAGATCGTCGTAGACGCGATCCATCAGCGCCTTGATCTGCGGATAGTCACCGCTCTCGATGTTTCTGAGTGTGAGATGTAGCTCGGGCGATTCCAAAGTAGCTCTCCGCGTTGACTGATAGGGTTGGGTTCGGACCGCATAGTATTGTGTCTGGATGCGGCCGTCCATCGGTGCTGAAGCTGGACGACGCCAGTGTCCTGCCGCAGGCAACTTCAGACGGCATCGACGAAATCAGTGGCGGACATACTGTTATACGCGCCAGGCGCTATTGCAGACGGTCGAAGCCACCGAAGTTGGTGAGTCTGTGGCAGTTCAGGCCATCTCCAGACAGGAATAGCACAGCGGCGCTATGCCCAGTTCTCAATCCCGGCAAGCGGCTCCGGACTTCGGGCGCGAGATTTTGTATCCGGTGCCGGAGCTTGCTATGATCCCATGGCCCCTGACCGGACGGCGGCCGTTATTGCCAGCGCGCCGGTATTGGGGGGAATACGCGTAATTAATCTGTTGACTCGATGTGCTTGTGAAATGACCAATGACCCGGTAACAGACACCTGCAGCAGACACAGGGCTTGCCGACTGTTAATTCCACTCATGGTTTTTATGACCTGGGCCGGTCAGTTGTGGGCCAAACCGGTGGAGCTGGGTTATCAGATCCTGCAGACAAGTCCGCACGACACCCGAATTTTCACGCAGGGGCTGCTGGTCCAGGGCGATACCCTGGTCGAGACATCCGGCCTTTATGGGCAGTCGTTTATCATCCGCTATGACCAGCACACTGGTGCCCAGCGGCAGTTCAAGCGCTTTCCTGCGCGTTATTTTGCAGAGGGTGTCGCCGGGTACCAGGGGCATCTCTATGTGTTGACGTGGAAGGCCGGCGTCCTTATGCAGCTTGATGAGCAATCGTTGGCCGTAGTCGGTACCCGTCAATATGACGGAGAGGGCTGGGGACTTACGCACAATAATCGGCATTTTATCGTCAGTAACGGTAGCGATCGGTTACAGTTCCGCGACCTGAAAACCTTTAAGTCTGTCCGGGAGCTTCGGGTTGTCGACCCTGACCGGACCTGGGAAAACCTGAATGAACTGGAATTCGCTGATGGCTTGATATGGGCAAATGTCTGGCAGAGTTCCAACATCCTGGCGATCGACCCCGAGGACGGTCGTGTGCGGGGTATACTGAACCTTTCGCGCCTGAGCGACGTCAACAATACCCGTCCCGGCGATTCTGTATTGAACGGTATTGCCTATAACCCGGCGACGGGGACTTACTGGGTGACCGGAAAACTGTGGCCGAATCGGTACGAAATCCGGATACAGTGGCCGGAGACTTCCAGACCTGAAAACATCAATGTGACTAAAGACGGAGCGTCATGAAAACACGTACTTTCAGAGGAGCGGCTGTTGGCACGGGGCTGGTGCTGGCGTTGCTGCTGCAATCGGCCTGCTCCGACAGGCAGGAGCCCGCCGACGCCGAGGCGGGGCTGGACGCACAGCCAGCGTCGAGCGAAAAACCGGCCGACACAATTGGGGGTAGCAGAACGGCATCCGGCCCTCCGTTAAACGATACCGGCGTGGTGTTTGCCGGGAACCATCCGCGCACGGTCAATCAGGATTGCAAGGGTATTATCAGCCCGGATGACGAGTGGGTGATGGATGAGACCTTCGACAGGCTGGAATTTGTGGGGCAGGATTGCGAATACGGACGCGACGCAACGCACCCGGATGACAGCGACGGGCACGCAGGCTTCTCGCTGGTCAAGCTGGACGCGCAGGGCCAGGGTTTGCCGGCCGATGCAGATCAATGGCACTGCGTCCACGATAATGTTACCGGCCTGACCTGGGAGGCAAAGGCGCCGGCGGACGGCACGCCCGGCAATGCCGGCCTGCACGATGCTGACGACCGCTTTTCCTTTTATAGTACCGACACCAACGCCAACGGTGGCGACATTGGCAACTGGAACAGGGATTGGAACGATTGCGCCGGCTACCGCGAGGGGGCGCCGATAACCTTTTGCAATACGCAGAGTTACGCCGAACGTGTGAATGCTGGCGGGTTGTGCGGATTTCATGACTGGCGGCTGCCGACATTTAACGAATTGCTGGGGATAGTGAACTACGCGCGGACGGAACCAACCGCCGAAATGGGTTTCTTTCCCCACACGCAGCCGGAAGCCTACTGGACATCATCGATTCTGGCGCGCGACGGCAAGCTGGCCCGGTATATCAATTTTCGTTTTGGGGTCACCAGCATAGGCTATCGTACCGACAGCTACCACGTCCGGCTGGTGCGTGGCGCAAGCGCCGTCAATACGGCTGAAGCCAGTAACGCAGGAGGCCAGGCAAAGTGAGCAAACCAACAATATACCTGAAAACCGGCATGGCCATTCTTCTCATGTTGCCCGGCCTTGTCACCGCCGTGCAGATCTGTGAGCGTGATACCCTCCGGCCGGAAACCGCGGCGGTTGCACTCGAAGTGGATGGCGATGTGGTCAAGGACCCGGTTACCGGTCTGATGTGGCGGCGTTGTTTCGAAGGTGTCAGCGGCGAGCGCTGCGATAGTGGCGAACCCAGCCTTATGTCCTGGCCGGCAGCCCTGCTGCATATCGAGGACATCAATCAGGCTGGCGATGCGGAGACCTATACGGACTGGCGCCTGCCGAATATCAAGGAAATAGCCAGCATTGCCGACCTGCAGTGCTCCAACCCGTCACTGAATGCCGACGCATTCCCCTCGGCGCCGGCCATGCGCATATGGTCGTCAACGCCATACGAGTTCTATCCGCACTTTTCCTGGTATGTCGATACCAAGGATATGCTGGTCGATCATGTGGAGCGATCAGCGCGATACGGTGTTCTTCTGGTCCGCAGTTTTCAGTAATGCGGTCGCTTTAATCATCGTTGACACTGGCGTCACTCCTGTGGCGCCTGTGACTGAAGTCTCATTCCTACGGCATAAGCCGGCCAGTTCCACGTCACACTCTGCCTGATAGTGGAAACTATGAACGGCATCAATGATTGATCTGATCAATACGTAATACCATCCTCGACAGATTCTGCGTCCGGAATCTGGGGCAAAAATGGTATGACGTTCCAATCACACTAAAGTTAGCGAAAAAAAACTCCAAGACAGTAATAGCTTCGCTGCTGACATTCTAATTCGAATAAAGGAACAGCGTTATGTTTGCAATGCGATTTTCCTCCGACATGGTTCGGGTCATAAAACTGACAGGTTTGCTTGTCAGTAGCGTCGCGCTTTTTGCGTGCGGCGGCGGCGGGGACCCAGGCGGTTCATCGTCAAGTACGAGCAGCACTGGTGGCACGTCCAGCAGCTCCACCTCATCATCGGGCGGCGCCCTGGTGGCAGAGGGGCGCAACTGGTTCGAGTTACAGTGTATCGGCTGCCATGCCGAAGGAAGCAACGGGGTTTTCAGTCGACTTGATCTGAATAACCTGAATGTGCCCGCTGCGCAATCGAACCTGGTTTCCTACATTGAAACAGCGATGCCGATCGTCCCCAGTCCGGCGGACTGTGACCGGGACTGCGCCGAAGCGGTTGTTGCCTACCTGCAGGACACGCTCGCCAATGCCGGCAGTGGTTCCAGCTCTTCAGGTGGAACGGGCTATGTAGAAAGCTCGCTGCGCGGCGAAGGGATATACGACGAGCAATGTGCGACCTGTCACAGCGGCGATCGTATGACCGGGCTTTTCGATGAAGCGAATCTCCGTGACAATGAGATCTTCACGGTTACCGCGTTCCGCAACTTTGTACAGTCGCATCAGAATCTCGATGCGGATACCGCGAAATCCGTGGTGGACTACATCATTACCTGGAACCATCTGCCACTGGCAGATGCCAATGATAGCCGACCGGGTGCCATTAACGCGCCGCTGCGTGCCGAACAGTGTAATGTCAGCGGCAGCGAGGTAGCGGGCTACCGGTTACTGCGCCTATTGACCAAAGATGAGTTTGAAAACTCGGTCGAATTTTTGCTCGGCGTCAGTTTTGACGAGAGCGACTATCTGCCTTCCGATGGTACCGAAGGTGTCTTCCGCAATAATAATCACCAGGTCATACTGCCCGGCCGGCAAATGTATCAGGGTTATCTGACGGCGATAGAATCAGCCGTAGAGCGCGCCGATACCGCCAACTTCCCGGGTCTTGGGTGTAGCGGCAACTACAATCAAAGCTGCGTGGATCGTGTAACCGGTGCTTTTGGTGCCCAGGTATTCCGCCGACCGTTGACCAGCGAAGAGCGTAGTTCCTACGGTGAAATTGCCAACGGTATGCTGACTGACGGCGACATCCGCGAAGGTATCAAGCATGCGTTGATCGCCATGTTCACCTCGCCGCAGTTCCTGTATCGCCACGAGTTGGGTGAAAGTGAAGGCAACCGCTTTGCACTGGATTCCTATGAGCTGGCAACCTACCTGAGTTATACGCTGGCAGGCACAACGCCAAGCGCTATTCCCCAATTGTGGGAAGCGGCCGGCAACGGCAGCCTTGATAGCGATAGTGGTGTCCGCACCGCCGTGTCCCAGGTACTGTCCAGCGCCCAGACTCGCGGCGCTGTCACAGAGCGCATGAGCTATGTTGTGCGGGCCTGGCTTGGCACCGACCGGCTGCCCAATTTCAGTAAAAACCGTGAACTTTACCCCGAGTTCAACGATACCATCCGTATGGATATGACGCGGGAACTCGAATTGCTGTTCAGTGGCGTGATGCTGGACAGTGATGGTTCCTTCTCGGATCTGATGGCTCCCGGCCTCACCTATGTGAACAACAACCTGGCGAGCTACTATGGCATCAGTCCTCCCAGCTCGACCGACAGCAATGGTTTTGGTCCGGTACGCGGATTAACGGACCGTGGTGGTTTAATGCTCAGCGGTGCCTTCCTCTCCATGCACGGCGACTTTGATGATGCATCACCGATTCGTCGGGCGGTTTATATTCGCCGTAACCTCCTGTGTCAGGACATGCCTGCTCCCCCGGAAGGTGTGAACGTTGGTCGGGATTCCAAGCGCGAGGAAGTCAGTGAGTTCCTGGATGCGTCGACGACCACCAACCGTATGGCATTTCATCGACTGACCGAAGGTACCGGGTGTGTCAAATGTCACGCCGAGCTGATCAATCCACTGGGCTTTGGTCTGGAGGATTACGATACGGTAGGCCGGTATCGTGCAACCGACTTCAACGGTAATGTCATCAATGCCGTAGGTCAGCTGTACTCTCCGACTCTGGACCTGCAGTTTTATGATGATATGGAGCGGTTGACCGATTATCACGAGTTCAATGGCGGGCAGGAGCTGGCGACCATGCTGGCGACAGGTGAAACGTCACAACTGGCGAAAACCTGTTTCGCCATGCACATGATGAGCTTCAGTGCCGGTGTGGATACCATGTCCATGATTGACTCCGAACGGCCGGATGCACGACCTCTGGCAGCCGGGGAGCGCGCGAGCTATGCCTGTGATGCACAGCAGTTGGTCGAGACTATCGACGCGTCAAGCCCGCGAGCCCTGCTGGAAGCCCTGGGTACGCTGGATACAGTCCGGTACCGTCGTGCCTGGGCCCGCGGAGGTTCGTCAACGGGCTCTTCGTCCAGCAGTTCATCGTCCAGCAGCAGCTCATCGTCCAGCAGTTCATCGTCCAGCAGCAGCTCGTCGTCCAGTAGCTCCTCCTCAAGCAGCTCCTCCGGCTCGGGCAGTGCGCAACAGTGTGACTGGTACGGAACCATGTTCCCGATCTGTCAGGTTGCGCAGGAAAACTGGTCAGATGAAAATGGCGTCAGATGTATTTCGCTCTCTGCGTGTAACAGCGGACCGAATCCAATTCAGTAAACGGACGTCCTGCTAGTTCAGACAAAATAATAGGGTTAATGCTATGAGATTTAGATATAAAAACGAGTTTGATAAAAGACGCAGAGACTTGTTCAAAACGATAACCTCTGCTGGTATTTCAAGCGGGTTACTGCGCTCCTGTGGACTTGTTGGCGGTATGATGATCGCCCGGGCCGCAGAAGCGCAGGGCGCACGCAAGCACTTGTTGCTCCTGACGGTCGGCGGTGCACCTGACAGCGAATGGCGTCCCAGTGGCAGCCGTATGGGCGCAGTATCTGCGCCGTACGACGATGTAAAGCAGCACATGAACTTCATTGCCGGCGCGAGCATGACTCAGGGCGGTCACGGCCTGATGTTCGAGCGCTTTACCGGCGGTAGCTTCCAGGCGGGCGATGACAGCTTCGACGCGAATATTGGTAAAACCATCGGAGCCGATTATCCGCTGCGTTATTTGAACCTGGGTGTTCAGACAGCGGCCAATAACCTGACTGTGGAGTCCGTCAACAATACACGTACGGAGATCCCGTCAATTGATGATCCACGCAGTGCATTCTCCCGACTGACACTGGCCGCGGGCGGCAGCGGCGGTGGCGGCTCCAGTAGCGGCGGTGGCAGCAGTGGCGGTGGTAGCAGTAGTGGCGGCAGTTCACCACGTCAGATGTATGTTGACGTGCATAAGGAAGCAATCGATGCGTTGCGCGTCAAGCTCGGCCAGCACGAGCGCGAGAAGCTCGACAGCCATTTGAATGCGATTGAAGAAGTGGAGCGCAGTATTGCCGGTTCTGGCAGCAGCAGTAGCAGCAGTGGTGGTTCCACCCCGCCGCCGCCGACGGGAGGCTCCTGTACACTGACGCAGCCCAATGCGTCAGGCGAGGCAGGTAACCTGTTCGACCAGACCGCCAAAAACCAGATCGCCATCGCCGTACTGGCCCTGCGTTGCAATATAACCGCGTCGGTATCGCTGGCATTCGGTAACGACAGCCATGGGTTCAATATCCCCGGCTATAATGACGTGTTCCATCAGTCTCACCACTGCTGTAACGACGCCATCGAGCCGTATATTACGACAGCACGCTATATGTGCAGCCTGGCTGCTGAAACCATTCGGCAGGCCGATGCCGCCGGACTCCTGAGCGAGACGATTATCACTCAGGTAACGGATATGGGGGATGCTCGCGCCCATAACAATACCAACGTTCCGATGTTTGTGGCAGGTGCCGGTGTTCGCGGTGGTTCAGTCACCAATGCATCCGGTCGGCGATCGGTGGATCTGTTCCAGGGTGTTGCCAACGCGCTCGGTGTCAGTTCGCATCCGCAAGCCAGAAGCTGGTCCAGCAGCCCGGTCAGTATCTAACCGCAACGGTCACTGTTCAGCGGGCAACCTACGCTGAACAGTGACATGCGACCGAAAGTTCCAAGCGGCAAAAGCCCGGTTTATACTGGGCTTTTTTTATGGGCGCGACTTTTGTCCGGGTTGATAGTTGCCGGATTTCAGCGCCCCGACGATGGTATTTAATGTAAGGCAATTCGATGACCGCGACGCTTGACACGATAATGGCATGCCCCAAATGCGGCTCGGACAGTGAGACGGGTCTGAACGTGCCGCAGCTGTCCTGCACAACCTGCAATACGCGTTTTTTTGCGCTGGACGGGATGAACTGCTGGTTTGCAGCGGGACTGGCGCAAAAATATTTATGGGAGGACCTGTTGGCAAAGTTTCTTGACCTGAGCGTCGCCGCTGACAAAAGTCATCTGGCGTCGCTTGCGGGTCCTGGTCAACTTCCGCTGACCCGAAAGAAACTGCAGCGTCGGCACGAAGTCAGTGCCGCGTCCCGCAATGCCGTGGTAAAACTATTGCGACAGGCGGGACTTCGGCCTGCCCGTCGCCAGGAGTTTGCCGATTTTTCGCCACAGGGTTTGTCCCAGTATTTTGAATTAATGTTGCGCGACTGGGGCTGGCAGCCCCTGGGCGAGGCCGGATATCGGGTTTATGACGATGAAAACCGGTTGACGTTCAATAATATTCTGCCCGCGCTGGCGTCGGCGGGGGATGTGTCGATCAACAATATACTGGTGATCGGCTCAGGGGCCGGCCGCCTCAGCTGGGATCTGCACTGCCACCTCAGCCCGCAAAACACAGTGGCGCTGGATCGTCACCCATTGCTGGCCTATCTGTCCAAACGCATGATAAAGGATCAGGCATCAATCGAACTGCCTGAGATGCGGCTGTATCCCCATCACGAACCGGGCGGCACGCATGTGTGGCAGTTAAGCTGTCCCGGCGCGGAGCCGGCGCTGCACGAAAGCTGGAATGTAATTGCCGGCGACGCCTGGTCGGCGCCATTTCGGCCGGCGTCGTTCGATATGATCGTGACGCCGTGGTTTATGGATATTAATGGGAGAGACGCGCGGGATCTGATTGCGCTGGTCGAGCGGTTGCTGCGGCCAGGCGGCGTGTGGCTGAATCATGGTCCTTTTCTGTATCCCGACGATTTGCCTGAAGCCTGTAAATACACCCCGCAGGAACTACGCAAACTTTTGAGCATGGCCGGATATACCCTGGAGTTTGACCGGTTCGCGCTGGAACCCTATACCTGGTCACCGCTAAACCAGCGCGGCCGTACCGAAGAAGTCTGGACTTTTTTGGCACGTGCTGCCGCTGATCGCAGCCATTTGCAAAGCGCCGCAATACCGGAGGGCCGTTACCCGCGCGATAATCCGCCTGCGTGGCTGGTGTTGCCGCATCTCCCCGTGCCGGCATTCTGTGATAGTCGACATTTTCCCGACAGTCTTGGCAATATTGTGCAACTATTCGATGGATCCCGGTCTATCAATGACATCGCGGATATAATTGCGCCCAATGTGCCGGACAATCACGACCCTCGACAGTTCTTGTACGATTTATTTAATGAGTATCTGGTTGGGTAATTCTTCAGCGACGTCAGCACTGTATGTGCAGTTGCAACTGCCGGTTAACCGCTGAACAGGCCGCCTGATGAAGCATGGCTACTCCTGAATAAACGTCCGGCGCGCTTTCGGGCACTCAACCCAACCACGGAAAGTTCATGAAAGTAGTGCACATAGAGGCAGGCCGTCACATGTATGGTGGGGCGCTGCAGGTCAGGTATTTGTTACAGGGCCTGAAAGAAAAAAACGTTGATAATATTCTCGTCTGCCATCAGGGTTCCCCACTTGCACTCGAATGCCAGGGTTTGGCCGTCGTGCACGAGGTGCATATTCGGGGTGATCTGGATTTTCGCTGGGCGGGCGCGGTAGAAGAAATACTGCGGGACGAACGGCCGGATTATCTGCATATCCATTCCCGACGGGGCGCCGATTTCTGGGGGCTCCGTCTGGGCCGCAAATGCGGAGTGCCGGTGTTGGTTACGCGTCGTGTAGACCACCCTGAGCCCGCCTGGATTGCAAACTGGAAATACAACAAAAGCGCACATCACGTGTTTGCCATTTCCGAGGGTATCCGGGAATTGCTGATCGGCGAAGGGGTGAAGCGTCACAAAATAACCACAATCCGCAGTGCCGTCGACACGGCGGTGTTTACACCGGACGCCGACAGTCGCTGGTTCCAGAATGAATTCGGCTTTCAGTCGGGTAATCAGGTGATCGGTGTCATAGCACAGTTTATTGCGCGCAAGGGGCATCACGTGCTGATCAAGGTGTTACCGGCACTGCGTCGTCAATTTCCGGATGTGCGGATACTCTTGCTCGGTCAGGGGAAGCTGGAACGTGAGCTGAAAGCCGCTGTGGCGGATGCCGGTCTCGATAACCTGGTGACTTTTGCCGGGTTTCGAAACGACCTGCACCGGATTATGCCAAATCTGTGTCTGGTGGTTCATCCGGCATTTCGCGAAGGACTCGGCGTGTCACTGCTGCAGGCAAGTGCCTGCGGCGTGCCGGTCATTGCGAGCCGCGTGGGTGGTATTGCGGAGGCGGTGTTACACGATCGCACCGGTTTGCTGGTGACCCCTGGCTCCCAGCCGGAATTGATGGCTGCGATCCAGTATCTGCTGGCAAGCCCGGAAATACGCAAACGGTTTGGCGAGGCGGGCAGGGAGTATATGCTGAACAGCTTCTCGATCGACAATATGGCCAGCCTTTATCTGAAGTATTACCAGAAGCTGCAATATGCGCAATAGAATATCCGGTTCACGCCATGCGACGCGCAAGGGTTGTTCAGGCCGTTGCCCGGGGTGGCATTCGTTTTGAATTCGCGATAAAAAAACCAGCCCGCATGGACTGGTTTTCGATGGTTAGTCGGGGTGCTACCCGCTAATCAGTTACCGGTCGTCTCCGCGTAATTGTATTTATACTGGGCCTTTTCAAACAGTTTGGCGATCGGCTCTTCGTACAGATTCTTGTCGCTGCCCAGAATCATGCCCTGGCGAATAATCTGCATGGACACAGTAAACAGCCGCCGGTCATCATCGACAATATCACGCCATTCTTCCGTCGTCGGGTACAGTTCCTTCACGCGGGCGACGGCGGCGGAATCACGGGTCCAGGCTTGCGATAGCTGCCCGGTGTCGAGTTTATCCCGCAAGTTGTTCGGTAACCAGTTCAGACCGTTTTCGTGGCAGCCCATACAGGAGGCACCATTGAGCAGCCGCGGACCGAAGAAATTAAAACCGCCGCGGCTGGAGCTTCTCTGAGTGTGTCCGCGACGCGGGTCGCGCACGATAAACGTAAACGCGTCAGTGCGTCGCTGATCGAGGCCACCAAAAATCGCATACGCCTGTAAGCCGTTTGGCATACTCCAGATCACCTCCTGGGCAGACTGTTGCAAACCGCTTTCACCGGTGTAGGTTCTATTGGTCGAAAAGCTGCCATCGTCATTCTGGGGCTGCGCCAGGCTGGCGACGAAGGAGTAGGACTGCTGTCCGCCAAAACCGCCGCCAAAACTGGAAATAAACTTTGGAACCGGGTGGTCATAAAACGGGAATTGTTGTCCCTGACCTGAAAATATATCGGTTGTCTTGTAATAGTAGCCGGCCGGTATGTCGCCCCGCCATAGCAGGCGCGGTTCAATGGTAATGGCTTCATCCACGATAGCGTAGTCGAAGGAGTCCGTACCTTTGCTGATATCGACGCGAAGTTCGTCCTGCAGGTAGTTGCCGTACATCGGAATCTGCATGATCGCGTTGTAGACGTCGGGTCGGCTCAGTGTGTAGGCCAGTTGGGACGCCTCGACATAATTGCTTTTGAAGCCGTCGATGTTGGGAGTATTTTTGGCATCATCCAGCGCCTCAAAATTCCCTTTGGTGATGCGTTCCCAGCTGGCCAGCGCGATATTGGTATTTTGCCGTACCGCACCGGTATTCCGGGAGCGGCGCGTCAACAGGTCGCGACGATTGCCAAAGAAAACGTCATCGTCCGGCCCACCAAATATGATTTCGGTTTCACCTTGAGAGTAACCCCAGTAATCGCGGATATCGAAACGGTATACCATCCCGTTGCCGCCACTCACATCGACCGGGTTGACCACGTCCGGCGCAAACCGGGCCGTGGAATTCAATATTTTGGAGATGCCGGCACGCGCAACGTTCAGATCTTCTGCACTGAATTCGCTGTCGTTGTGCAATTCATGCAGACTGACGTATTTGATGTACTGGCGATCGCCGGACGCCAATGCGGCCTTGTCGGCAGCAATCCAGCTTTCCACCTGATTTTCGGATACCGGACCCGTGATGGTGGGCGCCGACCGCGGGATCTGATCCGCTATGGTCGCAGCCCAGGCTTCAATGGCCGACAGCATAGTGGCCGCATTGCTGCTGCACGTGCTCCAGCAGTTATGCGCTTCGAGACTCAGGCGGCGATAGAGTTTGGAATTTTTTGGGTCGTTCAGGCTGACTTTCTGTAAGGCGTTATCGTGCGCGACGCCCGGGTCACTGTGCGCATGTTGCGGGTTCTGTCCATAACCCAGGTCGTCGCTGTGGCAGCTCCCGCAATTGTCTCGCAGAATCGGATATACGGTGTTACTGAACGCCTGCATGGAGCGCTCGATGTCGAAATTGCCGTCGGGTGCATCCACCGTCGGCTCATCCGTGACCGGATTGTCTGACGGTGTTGGCGTTGGCGTTGGCGTTGGCGTTGGTGTTGGTGTTGGCGTTGGCGTTGGCGTTGGCGTTGGTGCGGGCGTCGGGCTCGGACCGGGTGTCGGCGCGGGCGTCGGATTGGGCTCAGGTATCGGTGTGGGTGTCGACTCTGGCGGGTTTTGGTCGGGCTGCTCTGGCGGGGTTTCTCCGCAGGCTGTGAGTACAGCACCTATTGCCGCAGTCAGTAAAAGCTTTTTGAAATTCATTACTATCCCTCTAGCGTACTTTCGTAATACATCGCTAATAACTCAAGTGTCGGCGCTCCCCGTCACATGCCAGCCGGGCTGGCCGGTGCGTCGCTCGGTGTATTGCGGGGGTCGAACCATGGCACTGGACAAGAAAGGTTGTCGCACGGGTACCCGAAAACGCGGGAGTCTAGACGACCGGCTTATTCGGGCTATAGTCAATACCACAACAACCTGTTGATGTTTTACCAAAGCCGGTAGAAGGCTGGTGTGCGTGCATTCACAGACTGTGCGCGGTCGGTAGGGCGTGAGTTCAAACGGTTAACCGGGTCCGGCATGGGTTGTGAAGCGGTCGGCCGAGGGGGAGTCGGGTTGGCAGGTCTGATGGAATATACCGCATCCCGGGGCAGCGGCTTTCACGGGCAGGTATTTGAGGGTGAAGACGCAAACATCTGCGTAGCGTGTCTGGCCTGCCGGCGAAATCAATAAAAATGCAGGCGTAACGGCATTTCGTCGAGCGCGGCTAACTGCTCACGCAATTCGAGAATGTGTTCGGACCAGTAGCGTTCCGTATTGAACCAGGGGAAATGCATGGGAAAGGCCGGATCCTGCCAGCGGCGGGCAAGCCAGGCTGCATAGTGCATCAGTCGGAGCGTGCGGAAGGTTTCGATCAGCGGCAACTCCGCCAGGTTAAAATCGCAGAATTCCTGATAGCCGCTCAACAGGCTATCCAGCTGAATTTGCCGGCGCGGGTAATCGCCGGATAACAGCATCCACAGATCCTGAACGGCAGGGCCGGTGCAGGCATCGTCCAGGTCGACAAAATTCGGCCGCCCATCCCGCCACAATATATTGCCGGGATGACAGTCGCCGTGCAGGCGTATGGCCTCGAACGGTGTGGCGTCGAGGATGGTGGTCATCTTTTGGATCAGATCATGGGACAGGCTTTCATAGGCTGGTCGCAATGACTCAGGCACAAAGTCGTGCTCGATCAGAAAGCGGCGGCTGGCGGACCCGAACCGTTCCAGCGTCAGGGGCAAACGGTGTGAGAAGGGACGTGTGCGTCCCAGTGCATGGATACGGCCCAGGCTCTGACCGAGGATATAGAGGTTGTCCTCATTATCCAGCTCTGGCGCATGGCCACCGCGTCGTTCGTAGAGGGCAAACCGGTAATCATCAAACGCAAAGAGGGTTTGCCCCTCAATAACAACCGGGGGCACCACCGGGACTTCCAGGTCACACAGGGCCTGGCTGAACTCATGCTCTTCGAGAATCTGCTCGTCGCTCCAACGGTGAGGCCGGTAAAACTTGGCGATGATTGGCGCAGCGTCTTCGATACCGACCTGATAGACCCGGTTTTCGTAGCTGTTCAGTGGGTAAATTCGCGCATCGCTATGCAGCCCGAGGCTCTCCACGGCATCCAGTACGCGGTCAGGCGTCAGATTGGCATATGGGGTGGCATGACTGTTTTGCGACACGTGACGACCCTCTCATGAAGTCTAAGCGGACTTGGTGGACGCAGGGTAGCAGAAGGAAGCCGTTAGCGGTGTTTTTATTCCTGAAGCCGTTAGCGGTGTTTATATTCCCAATCAGCGCACCGTCGTACTCTGGGAAAATCGGGGCGTGAGCTGAATAGTTACGCCTGATTTAAAGCTACGGCCGGGACGGCGGTGTCATTTCGGTTTGGGCGTTCGGGCGAGCGCCCACACGTCCACGCTCGCCGCGCCGCTCTGCAACAGGCATTCAGCCATCCGTGCAACCGTGGCGCCGGTAGTGATTACATCATCAACAACGGCTACATGCAGCCCCTTAAGCTCAGCGGTACAGCCGAAAACCCCTTTGAGATTGGCGAGCCGGGCGGCGCGGCGCAGGTTTTTCTGGGCGCTGGCTGCGCGCTGCTTTTTTACGATGCAGCGCACGGGTATTTGCAGTTCCCGTCCCAGCTGAAGTGCGAGATGCTCGGTCTGGTTGTAGCCTCGTCGCCACCGGTCACGCCAGTGCAGCGGCACCGGTACCAGCAGGTTCGGCAATTGCGGGCCCGGGTAGTGGGCTTTTACCCGGCTCGCCAGCCAGGGTGCCAGATAGCGGCAGACAACCTGAGGGTCCCGACGCTTCAACCGCTGAATGAGAACATCCACCGGCGACTCATACAGAAAAGCGCAAAGCGTACGCCGAAACGGTTTGGGCGTCGTCAGACAGTCGCCACAGGTTTCCGGCCGGGCCACCGGCAGTGCGCAGCCCGGGCAGGCAAGGTCAAGTCGGGGCAGATCCGCTTCGCAACCTGCGCAGACATAACCTTTGGCCGGGGCGAAACAGAGGGGACAGTTGTGCGGTAGTAATCTGAACCAGTTGATCATCGGTAAACCTCCCTGTGCAAATTTGGTTGACAGCATCGGCCGATTGCCTATCATGCCGCCAGGGTCTGTTGACGTTCTATCGGCGCATCTGTTGCGCGGATGAAACATCAACGGTTCCGCATCCTTTTATTCCCGGGCGGCATCACAATGGCGCCCCTATACGAGACGAACCTAGCATGCTGAACCAAGCCCCCGCCATTCGCCATGACTGGCGCCGTGATGAAATTCTCGAATTGCTTCGAATGCCGTTCAATGACCTGATCTTCCAGGCCCAGCAGGTGCATCGCCAACACTTCGATGCCAATACCGTCCAGGTGAGTACGCTTTGCTCCATCAAGACGGGAGCCTGTCCGGAAGACTGTGCCTATTGTCCACAAAGCGCCCGATATGATACCGGGCTGGAGCGGGAAAAGCTGATGGCCGTGCAAAAAGTCGTGGAAGAAGCGCAGGCAGCCAAAGCCGCCGGCGCGACCCGCTTCTGTATGGGTGCGGCCTGGCGATCGCCCAAAAGCCGGGACATGAACTATGTGACCGATATGGTGCGGCAGGTCAAGGCGCTGGGCATGGAAACCTGCATGACGCTGGGCATGCTGGATGCCGGGCAGGCGGATGAACTGGCGGCCGCAGGGCTCGACTACTACAACCATAATCTCGACACATCGCCTGAATATTACGGGGAGGTTATAACAACCCGGACCTACCAGGATCGGCTGGATACGCTCGCCAATGTACGGGGGGCGGGCATGAAAGTCTGTTGTGGCGGTATTGTCGGTATGGGCGAAGCACAGCAGGATCGCGCCGGACTGCTGCAGCAGCTCGCCAATCTGCCGGAACACCCGGAGTCGGTACCCATCAATATGCTGGTCCGGGTCGAAGGGACGCCGTTGCAGGACGAGGCCGACCTCGATCCGTTTGAATTTATACGTACCATCGCCGTCGCCCGTATCCTGATGCCGCGTTCCCATGTACGGCTATCGGCAGGGCGGGAAAGTATGAATGACCAGATACAGGCATTGGCCTTCCTGGCCGGCGCCAACTCCATTTTCTATGGTGAAAAGCTGCTGACGACGGCCAATCCGGAAGCGGATCGGGACCGTCAGCTGTTTCACCGGCTTGGCATCCGTCCGGAAGTGCGACCGGAATCTGCGGCCGGTTCCGCGCACAGCGTCAGCCGACCGCCGGTGCCCCACATGCAGCCGGCAGCGCAGGCGATCGGTACGTCGCTGTTCTACGATGCGACAGCCAGCTGACCAGGGCTGCATGATGTCTCTGGATCATTTGCTGCAAACCCGCTTACAGGCGCGGCTGCAGGCGAACCGTTACCGTCGCCGTCAAATAGTGGCTTCCCCGTCCGCCGCAAGCGTCACCACCGCGCAGGGGTCCATGCTGTGTTTTTGCAGCAATGACTACCTCGGACTGGCCGACCATCCGGCTGTCAAGCAGGCCATGATCGACGCGCTGACGCACTTCGGTGCAGGAAGCGGCGCGGCGCATCTGGTCAGCGGTCACACGACCGAACACCATGCGCTGGAAGAGGAGCTGGCCGACTTTACCGGCCGGCCGCGCGCCTTGCTGTTTTCCACAGGCTATATGGCCAACCTGGGCGTTATCAGTGCGCTGAGCGACCGGCACGACACCGTATTGGAAGATCGGCTGAATCATGCGTCACTGCTCGATGCCGCCCGAATGTCCGATGCGGGTTTGAAGCGCTACAGGCACAGCGATCTCGCGCACCTGGAGCAGCTGCTGCAGCGTACGGCAACCGGTAATCGCTGGATTGTGACGGATGGCGTATTCAGTATGGATGGCGATGTCGCGCCTTTGATACCACTGGCGCAGCTGGCGCAGCGTTATCAGGCATGGCTGATGGTGGACGATGCGCACGGTTTTGGCTGTCTGGGGAGCACGGGTGGCGGCAGCGTGCAACAGTGCGGACTGGGGGTGGCAGACGTGCCGATCCTGATGGGCACCCTGGGCAAAGCTTTCGGTACGTTTGGTGCCTTTGTCGCCGGCAGTGAACCGCTGATCGAGGCACTGATTCAGTTTGCGCGCACTTATGTCTACACCACAGCGACACCGCCCGCCATCGCGGCGGCGACCCGCGCCAGCCTGCGCGTGCTTCAGGAAGAAAGCTGGAGGCGGGCCCATCTACAATCACTGATCGAGCATTTCCGTAAGGCTGCGGCTGCAGCCGGTCTGTCGCTCATGCCGTCCGCTACGCCCATCCAGCCAATTCTGATTGGCGATGACAAAGCGGCGGTCGATGCCGCCAGCTGGCTCGCCGACCGGGGGTTCTGGGTATCGGCTATCCGGCCACCCACCGTGCCCGAAGGCAGCGCCCGCCTGCGTATTACCCTCACCGCCAACCATGAAATCGAACAGGTTGACCGGCTGCTGGACGCCCTGACAGCCTGCCCCCACCTTTCCCATGATCCAGTTTAAGCGGTTTGCCGCCCGCGGACCGGGGCCGGTCCTGGTGTTTCTGCATGGCTGGGGCAGTGACAGCCGGGTCTGGGATCGCCTGCGCGAGTGGCTGCCTGGCGAGCACTGGTTATTGGATCTGCCGGGCCACGGTTCGGCTGATGTCAGTCCGGATGCATCAATGGATGAGTTTATTGCGGCGCTGGCGCAGGCGCTGCCACAACGCTGTGTGCTGCTGGGCTGGTCGCTCGGGGGCATGATTGCCACCTGTCTGGCCGGTCGATATCCGGATAAAATCGCGGGGCTGATCACGCTGGCCACCAACGCCGTTTTTGTACAGCGTGATGACTGGCCGGAGGCCATGCCTGCCGCCACCTTCCAGCAATTTTCTCACAGTTTTACCGCGCAGCCCGAGGCCACTTATCAGCGATTTCTGGGTCTGCAAGCGCAGGGTGACCGGCACCGCAAGGCCCTCCTGCAGCGACTGCGGGCGCACGCATCGGGGCATAGCGTCCGCCTCCACAACCTGGCGCCGGGGCTGGCATGGCTGGCCCAGTGTGACAATCGGGCCGCGCTGGCAAGATTGCCCATGCCGCACCTGCATCTCCTGGGCGAGGCGGATGCACTGGTGCCGGCGACGGTGGGTGAACGTCTTGCCGGTTTTGAAAAGGCGACAGTGTACGTTGTGAACGAAGCCGGGCACATGCTGCCCTGGTGCGAACAGCCCCAAATGCGCAGCTGGATACTCGGCTGGCTGGAAGTGCAGGGACTGATCGGTATTGCAATCGAATCGGTCGCTGGGTCCTTTGCCAGGGCCGCGCCCGCCTATCAGGCATCGGCACGCGTGCAGGCGGATATCGTTAAGTGTTTGCTGGAAAGGTTCCCGGTGACAGCGGGCGAGCGTGTCATGGACCTGGGGTGCGGAACGGGCTACGTGAGCCAGTTTCTGCGGGACGCAAATATCCGCCCCGCGCAGATGCTGCATATTGATCTGGCGCTTCCAATGCTGCAATCCGCCCGCGGGCTTATGCAGGCATCCATGCCCGGCGCAGGGTGGCTGGCCGCTGATGCGGAGCAGTTGCCGCTGGCTGCCGGCTGCATGGACCGTGTCATTTCCAGTTTAATGTTGCAGTGGTGCTTCCGTCCGGATCAGGTTATGCAGGAGGTCGCCCGGGTTCTGGCGCCCGGCGGAACCCTGTTACTGGCGACTCTGGGGCCCGGTACGTTACACGAGTTGAAGTCTGCCTGGCGCACTCTCGACAACTATATGCACGTTAACCGCTTTCGATCCGTATCCGACCTGGTCCACGATGTTGAGGCGGCGGGTCTCACAGTCAGTCAGGTTGCGCAGGGCCAGCATATCATGCGCTATACCGCGGTGATGCCGCTGCTCAGGGATCTCAAGAGCATCGGTGCACACAACATGAATCGGGGGCGCCAGCCTGGCCTGACAGGGCGAGGTCATTTTCAGGCGCTGGAGCGGGCCTACGGGGCTTTTAGGGAGGCAGACGGTCTGCTGCCGGCGACCTACGATGTCATTTATCTGCGGGCGGAAAAGCACCATGGCTAAAACTTATTTTGTGACGGGTACGGATACCGGGGTAGGTAAAACCTGCCTGACGGTGGCAATGCTTTCCCGAGCGGCGGCACAGGGGCTGTCGGTCGTGGGTCTTAAGCCTGTCGCGGCGGGTTGCGAGCAGCGCGGCGGTGAGTGGATGAACGACGATGCGTTGCAGTTGATGGCCGCCAGCAACCGTCGGCTACCCTATCAGCAGGTCAACCCGGTTGCGCTGCCGGAAGCAATCGCGCCGCACATTGCCGCCGTCCGCGCGGGGCGCCGTTTGAGTCTCGATCGTTTGCAGGGCATGGTTCGGGGCGCGCTGCAGCCGGACGTTGATCTGACCCTGATCGAAGGCGCCGGTGGTTGGCGCGTCCCCCTGGGGCCGCAATATACACTGGCCGATCTCGCTGTGCGATTGCAGCTGCCGGTCATTCTTGTCGTGGGGGTGCGACTCGGTTGCCTGAATCACGCGTTGTTGACAGCGGAGGCCATCCGTCGTGACGGTCTGCCGCTCGCGGGCTGGATCGCCAACGTGATAGAAAATGATATGCCGGCACTGGAAGAAAACATTCAGACGCTCCGGCATTGTATGGCGGCACCCTGCCTGGGGGTAATTCCCAATCTCCCTTCCCCGCTGCCCGCAGAAATGGCGCCGCATCTGAATCTGGATAGGTTGAATCTGTCGTAATTCTTCAGCTCACGCCCCAAATTGCCCCTGCATCTATGAATGAAAGCTGCGTTAAAAATGGTCACACACCTGTCGGGTACAGGTTTGAATGCCTGACCAGGCGGCCCGGAGGGCGAAGCGCAGGATGCGCGGCGTATTGACACGCGCACACTCACATTTTTCGCCTTGCTCTGAAAAAATCTGGACGCGATCTGAACAGTTACGAAGAGCTGAATAGTTGCAATCTGTCAGGCTGACCAGTCCCGGGTTAACGCCACACACGTACGCCGACTTACCAGTTCCGGGTTTTATTCTTTAATCGCACAAAAAAAGGCGCCCCTGGGGGCGCCCTGTACGTTTACCGGAAACCGGCTGATTTACGCTTTACGGCGACGAAATATCAGGCCCAGCGGCAACAGCAGGAAGCCCATCAGGTCCATAAGACCGAAAGCGCCACCGGCAACTGGTTCCTGCGGATCAACAGGATCAACAGGATCAACAGGATCAACCGGGTCTACCGGGTCTACCGGGTCTACCGGATCAACCGGATCTACTGGATCAACCGGATCTACTGGATCGACAGGACCACCTTCACAGCGAGCCAGGGTGGCAGCACGACCGGCGGGGGTCGCCTGTTCATCCATATAGGCGGTTACCCATGCAAAAGGTGCATTCCAGTTTATCGTGATTTCGTTGGTAGACCAGGATTCTATGTTATCCAGGAAGCAGGTCAGCGGAGCGCAGCCGGCCAGATCGATCTCCGCAATGGGATCTTCGATATTCTGGTTGGGCCCACCGGACATGGCACCTGTTGGCGGTGTGGGGTAGAGCGGGCTGGCGGCATTCGCCCAGAACCGGTGGTGTGGCTCGCGCAGTGGGCGCTCGCCAATGCCGGTGACATAGGATTGGTCCATCGGGTTGACACCCAGCAGGTAGCTCATACCATGCTGCAGCGTGTCCAGGTATTCCGGACTGGCGCCACAGGTAAAGTCGTTGGCCAGGCCCAATACCATCATATTGTTGATGATATCGGAGTTGGAGCCCCAGAACGCTTTGGTTCCGTCCATTGGCTGTGAATAACCCTGGGTAACGGAAACGGCGACGTAATAATCGGCCGTGTCGACCAGGTAATCCCTGGCGGCGTTCTGCAGCGATGCGTCCCGAACGTATTCACCGCCAACGGTGGCCAGTGAGATGACACCCAGCGCAGCGGTATTTGGCCATGCGAAAGAGGAATTCGGCATTTCATCGTCGGCCGCGCCATTGAAGAAGCGGGCGTGATGCTCGGACGCCTGCATATCACTCAGGTAGCCGGCATCTCCCGTGGAGATATACAGCTCGGCGGCGGCCCAATAGAACTCGTCAGAACGATCGTTGTCGCCGTACAGGCCGGCGCCAAAATCATCGGCGGGGGCATTGATTTCGGGTGTGGACCTGGCGGCGGTATAAGCAGTACGTGCGGCGTCGAGACAGCGGTCCGCCAGTACTGCATCATACTCGCGGTATACGCGGTAACATTGCGCACCGGCAGCAGCAAAGTTTAACGTAGCCGCAGTCGATACAGGCTGTAGTATCCGGTCGCCGTTATCGTCGGCGGGCAATGTAGGAATCGCAGTCCAGCCAACGGTATGGATTTTGTGATGGACCATGCCGGCGTTGGGTGCTCCGGCCGGCGCCTGCATTTTCAGGAAGAAATCGATCTCCCAGCGGGCTTCATCGAGAATGTCAGGTATGCCATTGCCCTGCTCGGCAGGCGGCAGCGACATGGCGCCGTCGGCAAAGGCATTGCTGTTACTGCCGAGGTACTGGGCCCGCTCGAACTGGTTCATCAGTGTCCAGACGCTGATGCCGCCGTTGACCACATATTTGCCATGGTCACCGGCGTCGTACCAGCCGCCGCTCACATCGACAGAGCGGCAGTCGACGTCTGCCGGGTTCTCGAAGCACGCCGCTGTCTGTACGTCGGTGTCGGGGTGGCCCGCCTCGCGTGCATGGGCATCGCCCACAACACTGGCCAGAATCGGCGTGCTGGAGCGGTTATGGTAAAAGTAGGCCAGTGCGTCGTACTTCAGTTCTGCGTATGCGTCGCTGCTGATCGCAAAGGTGTGGCTGGTGACCGTTTCGCCGTTGGAGTTGACGCTCAACGTATAGTTATCGGCTTCGGTGTCGACGGCACTGAAATCGATCAGATGGACAGTGTCATCGGAGCCGGCGTCATAGCCAAAGTAGCTGGTATTACCGGACGCGACCACGGTATCACCCTGGCGTAATTCCCAGGCGCGGCTGGCCTGCGGTGATGTATCGCCTTCGGGTACCACAAAAACGGCCTGTTTGGCGATACCCGGTATATAGGCATGCTGGTTGACACGAATGGCGGTAACCGGCGCTTCCGGTTCAACCTCGGGGAGTTCCGCATCCGGATCGTCGAGGACGACATTGTCAAGGCAGACGGTAGTATTGGCAGGTACCTGCCCCTGGCCCATCAGAAAGCTGAGCTTGCCGGTCGTGGTATCCCGGTCATTTTCGAACGCGGCGGTAATATGCTGCGGGTCACCGCTTAAGGGCGCGTCCACGTCAAATTCGGCGCCGAAGTGCCATACGTACTCGCCGGTTTCATCCGAGCCATCAACTTTCAGGGTGACGGGGTTGGAGGACCAGACATCGGCGCTGAGTGTGTAGGTGTGTCCGGCCTCGTAGGTGCGACTGTTCTGGCGCAACTGGATGGTCCAGGCTTCGCTGCCGGGATCGGTGACTTCAACGCATACCCGATTGTCGCCGACCGAGACGGCGGCGTTTGAGTCTTCCCAGGAGCCGAATTCCCAGGGGGTCAGGCGGTTTTGATTGAAATCGCCATTCTCGATGATGTTCGCGGCCATCACATGGGAGGAGAGCGCGCACGCCAGTAGTGCCGGGATGCCGGTAAATTTGAGTTTCTTGTTCAAAATAATGCTCCACATTCTAAGGGATTGGGTCGATCTTATTCTTGAAATTTTGTAACTGTTCAGCTCGCGCCCCGATTTGCCCCTGCACCTACAAATCCTGCACCTACAAATAAAGCGGCGTTAAAAAATGGTCACAAACCTGTCGGGAACAGGTTTGAACGCCTGCCCAGGCAGCCCGGAGGGCGACGCGCAGGATGCGTGGCGTATTTACGCGAGTAAACACACATTTTTCGCCTTGCTCTGAACAAACCTGGACGCAATCTGAACCGTTACGACACGAGCTGAATCGTTACGAAATTTTTATCTGTCGGGGGTCCCTGGTTTTGGCCGAAACGCTCGTTTATCTGCAAAAACGGAGCGGCCGTTGGAACGCTTTGGGCTTGGCACCCCGTAACTCTTACGGTCGCGATTGTTGATTGATTTTCGGCGATGGTCAATCGAGTGCGTAGCAGAACTGGAATTTACTTCCGGTTTTTTCTTGGTTTTGATAAGTTTTTGTTGTAAAACGATTTATTGTCCAACTGACAATCAGAGGCAGCAAACGGGGTCCACCCATCGCTCAACATTTGTGCGGGAATTTTTCCGGCTTGGGCGCGAGTGCTGTCACGCCACTGAGGCGGCAGCTTCATCGCCAGCCGGTCCCACCATTGCATTGAGCCGACCAGCGGCACCGGTTTTCCCGTGGGTTGACCTATACTCAATGAGCGGGCGGTACAGAATTGCTGTGCCGGATGAATGACACCAGATGTTGAGAGCGATGTATGTTACTGAACTCATTGATGGGTGAGGGGCTGGCCGGCATGCAGCAAAGTCAGGCGAAAATGGTGGCTGCTGCGCGTGACATATCCCGTGCGGGGTTACCGCCCGCTGACAGCGCGCCGACGTCTAATGGCGCTGGCAGTGCGCCCGTATCCGAGCCGGGTATTGCGGTCAACGATCTCAACGGTCAGCAGTCCGTGCCGGCTACGCTGCAAAGCCTGTCTCTGTCCGATCGCTCGCAGCAGGGGAGTGATGTGCTTGAAGCGCTGATCGAACAGCGCCGGCAGGTAACGCTTTTTGACGCATCCGCCAAAATTGTCCAGAGCGCAAATGATACTCTCGGGCATCTGGTCGACGCGCTTTCCTGACATCCACACCAGCGCGAGCCGTTTCCTGTTGCCCGGCAATCAGGGTATCGATGGGTTCTGTTCGCTATTTCTGACAGGGCGGGAGCAGCTGCCCTGGTGTTGAGCTGTGTCCGCTGTGTATCCATCCTGATCTGTGTCGTTGCCTTCCACCGATAATGCGAATGCCTGTTCTCGATGCCTGGTCATTGGGAGGCTTTACCTGGAACCTGTCAGCGGCGATACTCAACGCTAAATCTGTTAACGGGGGATGGCAGCCATGTACGAATACCGCGCGCCCAGTGCCGATATGCTTTTTGTTCTCTTCGACGTTTTCGAAGTCGACGCCCTTTGGCAGACCCTGTCGGGTATGGGTGATGTGGACCAGGAGACTGCCCGCGCCATTCTCGACGAAGCCGCGAGGCTGTGCAATGAAGTTATTGCGCCCCTGAACCGGATTGGCGACGAACAGGGATGCCGGCTCGAACAGGGCAGGGTTCGAACGCCGGCCGGATTCAGGGAAGCCTACCGCCAGTACTGTGAGGGTGGCTGGAGTGGTCTCGGCGGCGCGCCGGAGTATGGCGGCATGGGCATGCCCAAATCCCTGGCTGCTGCGGCGGAAGAGATGCTGCAGGGTGCCTGCATGGCGTTTGGTCTTGCCCCCATGTTGACGGCCGGTGCATGTCTGGCGATCGAGTCCCACGGCAGTGACGTGTTAAAAGCGTTGTATTTGCCACGGCTCTATTCCGGCGACTGGTCAGCATCGATGGACCTGACGGAAGCGGGGGCGGGCACTGATCTGGGGCTGGTTCGAACCATGGCGAGACCGGTTGACGGTGATCGCTGGGCAATCACAGGCGAGAAGCTGTTCATAACCTGGGGTGAGCACGATATGACAGACAATATTGTACACCTGGTGTTGGCCCGAACGCCCGATGCGCCGGCCGGCGTCAGGGGAATTTCCATGTTTCTCGTTCCAAAGTACCTGCCTGACGGGAGCGGTAATCCGGGCCAGCGCAACAGTCTGCAATGTCGCGCTATTGAAGAAAAAATGGGCATTCATGGATCAGCCACCTGCGTCATGACGTTCGACGATGCTTACGGTTGGCTACTGGGCGAGATACATCAGGGGTTGCCCAATATGTTCACCATGATGAACTATGAACGGCTCGTCGTCGGTGTGCAGGCCGTGGGTGTGGCGGAAGCGAGTTGGCAAACCGCCTCGGCCTACGCCAGGGACAGGCTGCAGGGACGGGGGATAAATTCCCAAAGTGTCGCGGACCCGCTGCTGGTACACCCGGACGTGCGTCGCATGCTGCTTGACATGAAAGCCTATACCGAAGCCAGTCGGGCCTTCTATATTTACGTCGCGCGGTATCTGGACACAGTCAAATATTCAACCGATGCGGCAACGCGCAAAGTCGCGGAAAACATGGTGGCGCTGCTGACGCCGATTGCCAAAGCTTTTATGACGGATATGGCATTCGAGGCCGGGGTGGCCGGGCAGCAAGTGCTCGGCGGGCATGGCTATATTCGCGACTGGGGTCAGGAACAACGTGTCCGCGATCTCCGAATCACCCAGATTTACGAGGGCACCAACGGCGTGCAGGCCATGGACCTGATTGGACGCAAGACCGTTCAGTGCCGGGGCGAATTGTTGCACGCATTGACGGACGATGTGTCGCGGTTTATCAGGGAGCAGGCGCAGGCGCTGTCGGATCTGAAATTCGGTAAACCATTGGAAGACGCCGTGGTGCTTTTACAGGAAACAACCGACTGGATTCTGGCGGAGACCGATCGGGATCCGGCGCTGCCCGGCGCGGCAGGCTATGACTATTTGCGCCTGATGGGGCATGTGATATATGCATACATGTGGGCCAGAATGGCCTGCAAGGCAAAGGAAAAGTCAGACCGGGCTTTCTACTCCGCCAAACTGAAGACTGCCCGCTACTACTTTGCCCGGCATTTGCCCGTCATTCATCTTCATGCGGCCCGGATACGGCAGGGAAGCCAGGTCGTCACGGATTTGGCGGATAATGAATTCAGTCCGACTATTTCATAAGGGGCGCTGGTGGTTACTGCCGTCAGACGGCGGCTTGCCTGGCGCGGTTGATTGGGCCGCAACCTGCCGGTCTGGCCGGTCTGGCCGGTTCGGCAGGCGTGACCGTTTGGTGCGCACCACTACCCGTTGGTGTACCCGTCAAAAATTGATGATGTCGTCCTGCAGGCCCAGCTCAGTCTCATCAAAAGCCTCGTCGGGGAAGCCGGTGACATCGGATGAGTTGACGAGGTACTCCAGGTAGGCCGTGAAACTGGCGGCTATGGGTTTCGGCTTCACGATATCACTGCTGAAGTCGACCCGGATCACCGGCGGATTGGCCGCCTTGTGGCAGATCACCAAATCGAAAACTGACTCGCAATTTGCCACCAGGAGCGCGTCCGCGGGCAACAGGAACCCGAAGTTCGATTCGACGTGTTTGGTCGCATTGAACTGATCGAATAAGTCGCGGATCTCCTTCAGGTCGTCAAAATAGATGGCCATCCAGGGGGTGAGAAAACCGGCAGACCGACCGAAAGTTAACAGGTAATCACGATAGACTTCGGGAAATCGTATTTCAAAATACGCCTCCAGGTGGCGTATCTCGGCGTCAGGTACGCCAACCAGGTCCCGTCGGTGTGCGATGCCTTTTTGTTCCATCAGCTGGATAATACTGGATAGTTCACTCATGAAAGACCTAATCTGGTTTATTGATTCATTATCCCCGGTTTTAAGCCGCGCGGGTAATGCATCGACGTTCCGGGCCACCATCGGCGCAGCGAACTGGCCGGCTTGATCCACTGTAACCGGGGGATGCACCGCGAAGGCCCCGTTGGGACAAACGGTTTCACTGCTCGATGCGAACCCGCCTGTCGTCTGCTTTTTGGTGAACAGCCTCCAATAAATTTGAGTATTGCAGTGATCGGAAAAACGTCAAACTGCTGAACCCGGTATGTTGCTTCCCCTCACCTGTGATACGGTCGGGTGTGCAGGTCAGTTGACTGGAAGGCGCAGTCAATTGTAGGGGAAGCGGTCAGCAATCCCTAGCGACAAAACCTGAAAAACGGGACTGGTCAGATAATTGGCGCGCCGTTAAGGTCCTCCTTGTGCCAGTTTTGCCAAAAGTGCATTGCACACGCGCTGAATCTGGCGGCGCCAGCGTTAAACCTGGCAGCGTGCGTGCACATGAAAAATTGCAATAGAAATAGCCGGTTGCAATGAGAAAATAATATGACGCAAAAAGAATTCTGTGCGCGATTCCGTAGCAATGGAACCGCAAATACTGCCCTTCGCCCCTGGTCGTGCGTTTTTACCCTGGGCAGGACATCAGGCAGAACGCCAGTTCAGCCAGCCCCACACACGCCGATCGGGGCAGCCGATGGGCCCGCGCCAGGAGCGGCAATTGAAGTTAACCGAAGTCGCTGGAGATGTGATTTAATGATAATCCATCCGTTCACCTGAGTCTGCGGACCTTATGCAGAAGGCTTTAAATATCATCAATTTGGCACTGTTGTTTATGGTCTGCTGTTATACTCGGGCGGAATCTGTGACAGCGGCGAATGAGGCCACGGATACAATAGCCCAGGGGTGTGAAAACGAGAAATCCATTCAGGTCGGAGACGAGCCGTTTTCGCCTTACGAAGGTTATAGAATAGCCAGTATCCGGCTTAAGCAGATCGATGTATTTGATACCCGGGATCCCCGGGAGGATACGCGGCTCTATCGGTTCATGAACCGGATTCATTCCAATACCCGCCCGGGCGTTATTAAAGGACAATTACTGTTCAGCGTGGGCGATCCTGTGGTTGCGGACAGGGTGGCAGAGTCCGAGCGTATTTTGCGGGCCAAGCCGTATTTAAGTAACGCGCGAATCCGGGTGGACCAGGTGTGTGGCCGGGATGTCGCACTGCTTGTCACCACGCAGGATATCTGGACCACCGAACCGCAGATCACTCTCGGACTCGAAGGTGGCAATACCAAGCAGGGGTTCAGCGTCTTCGAAGGCAACGTGGCCGGTACGGGTAACGCCTTCTCAATGGGTTACCGCAAGGATGAAGACCGTGAAGCGCTGCTGTACGATTTCTATAGCCCGCACTTGATGAATACCCACCTTACTGCCCGTTTTAAATATGCCGATAACAGCGACGGCGAAGAGAAGAATCTGGCGCTGCTATACCCCTTCTTTTCCTTGCAATCGCCCTGGTCCGCCGGGATGCAGAATATGGACATCACCAAGGAAGAGGTTATTCGTTTTCAGGGGCAGGACATCAACGTTTACCGGCACGAGAACGAATTCCACGAAATATTCGGGGGTGTTGCGGTTTATCGCCACGCCGATGCGAGCCACCGGCTGCTCACCGGACTGACCCAGCAGCGGCATGCCTACCGTGAGATCGAACTGACCCAATCGGCTATTCCCGACGATTTTGACATTATTTATCCCTGGGTGGAGTATCAGTACCTGCAAAACCGGTATGCGGAATACGTTAACCTGAACTATCTGCATCAGGTAGAAGACGTACCCACCGGCAAGAATCTTCGGCTACGGCTGGGGTACGGGGGCAATGTTTTCGGGAATGATCACGATGTTTTCACCATTGAAACCGAATATTCGGACTGGTTGCAATGGAGCGAAAACAAACTGTTGCAGATGCAGGTGGAGATCGAGGGGCGCACATTCACCCAAGATCTTTCAAGGGATGAACTGATCTGGAGCGGCCAGCTGGATTACTACCATTTAATTGGTGCGCGTCACCGCTGGTATGCTGCCGTGCGTTATGATCGTGGCTACGATCTGCAACAGCACAATGAAATGGTATCCGATGACCTGTTCAGCCTGCGGGGCTACCCAATCGGTTATCAGCGCGGCGATCGGCGTTATCTCATGACAGTGGAAAAACGTCATATATCAAACCTCCATCTGTTCAACCTCATCCGGCTCGGCACTGTGATTTATATCGACGCCGGGCGTGTCTGGGGGGCCGGCTATTCCGACTCCAGCCATCTGTCGAATGTCGGTGTGGGTTTGCGGCTGAGTTCGAGCAAGGCCAGGCTCGGCAATGTTATCCATGTTGATCTGGCATTTCCGCTGGCAGACAAGGGCAGGGTCGATGAGTTCCAGTGGGTCATAAAGTCATCAAACCATTTCTAAAATCAATCTGAATTCATGACGCCGGACCTTGAGCCGCGTGCGTCTGTGGATTCACTCCACGCCTTACGAAAACAGGAGACCCTAAAAATGCCATCGTTTGATGTAGTTTCGGAAATCGATGTTCAGGAAGCCCGTAACGCCGTTGAAAACGCACAGCGTGAACTGGAGACACGCTTCGATTTTCGCGGCGCGGATGCGAGTTTTACCTGGGAGGACAAAGAGGCGGTTCTGCGGGCGGAAGCCGACTTTCAGTTACAGCAGATGGTCGATATTCTGCGAAGCAAAATGGTTAAACGTAATCTCGATACGTCGATACTGGAAGAAGGCGAACCCGTGCATGCCGGCAAGACACACACCCTCAAAGTGACTTTCAAACAGGGCATCGAAATCGACATGGCCCGAAAAATTGTCAAACACATCAAGGACAGCAAACTCAAGGTCCAGTCTGCGGTCCAGGGCGACCAGGTGCGGATTACCGGCAAAAAAAGGGATGATCTGCAGAACGTTATTGCGCTGTTGAAGCAGGCTGATTTCGGGCAGCCGCTGCAGTACAAAAATTTTCGGGACTAGGGGCTATTGATATTTGGATCTAACCAATTGATTTAGGGACTTCACGGTTTTGGCCAAAACCGTGAAGTTCTTTTTATTTCAAGGTGTTATCGCGAAGCGTTAACGCCCCCCGAACCGTGGCGACTATCGCTTGAAAATATGCAGTTTCGGGTTGCCCGGGTTGCTGCGGTCGTAATGAAACAGGTATCGGTTTTGGCCGTCGTCGGTGACAACACCACGATACCGTCGACCACCGATGTCAAAATAGGTCTTGCCCGGGCTGACGACCGTTTCGGCGCGGAACTGGTTCGGTTCGACCTCCACCATAAGAACCGGCTCGCTGATATTGCGGCTGCGCAAATACAGAGCATCGCCGTCGTCGCCGGCATGGATGGGTTCTTCTCCGGCCATTACGGTCTGGGTTGAATCCTGAGCGTTACGCTTTCCGCGCGTGCCGGTGTTGTTGGTTGCTGTTGCTGTTCTGTCGGCGCTGGCGTCGGACGACGGTACTGCGGGCGGCACCGGTGGCACATTGGCGGCCGCGTCACGGGCGGCCTCGGCCTGCGTTTCTGCCTGCTGGATACGCGCTGCCGCTTCTTCAGCAGCGAGGGCAGCCGCAGCATCCTGCGCAGCTTTTTCTTCAGCGGCAGCGGCCTCCTGCGCCTGACGCAGGGCGTCGGCCTCTGCCTGTTGCCTGGCACTGGATGCAGCCTGCCGGGCATTGCGAATCTGGGTTTCGGTGCGTGTTATGGCGCGCTCGGTGTTGACAAGTTGCTGCTCCAGTTCGGATTCCTTGCTGCGCAAACGGTCGAGCGTGGCTTCACGTGCTTCTACCGCCAGTTTGGACATCTCTACCCGGCGCGACTCGTTCTGCCAGACGCGCTCGGCGTTCGGCCCCGGGTCTGCATCCAGCGCCCGTTTTGATGAGGCCAGCTGTACCTGGCGGTCGCTCAATTCCTTGCGCAGGAGGTCAAGCGCGCGCTGTGACTCATCGATTTTATCCTGGACGGATTCAAGCTCCTCCTGCATATCCACCACAGATGCTTTATGCTTGCCGAGCTGTTGGTTGAGCTCTGCGATCGATGGTTGGGCGAGGGCGCCGGCCATCCAGCCGGATGTGAAAGTTAATATCAATAAAAACAAATACTTAAAAAAGCTTTTAGTTGACATGATAGTCCTGTAATACATGCGATGGTAAAGGGCAGGCCTGGCGGTAGTGCCCCAAAAATAGTAACTATTCAGCGCCTGTCGTAACGGTTTAGATTGCGTCAGGATTTATTCAGAGCAAGGCGAAAAATGTGAGTTTACTCGTGTCAATACGCGGCGCTTCCGGCGCTTTGCCTTCCGGGCCAGGTGTTCAAACCGGCTCCCGACAGGTTTGTGACCATTTTATAACGCAGCTTTTGGCAAATTCGGGGCGTGAGCTGAGTAAGTTACCAAAAATTATAGAAGTACTATAGACGCGGTAAGGCAAATCCGTCCATTTTTTATCCGGAGTTTTATTGTAATGCTGAGTTACCGTCACGGCTTTCATGCGGGTAATTACGCCGATGTTCTCAAACATGTGGTACTGATGCGGACATTGCAATATATCGTCCGTAAAGACAAACCGGCTTTTTATCTGGAAACCCATGCGGGGCGTGGTATGTATTCGCTCACGGGTGCGACGGCCGCCCGGACGGCCGAATACCGACAGGGCATCGGCCAGCTGTGGCAGGCAAGCGGTATCCCGGCGGGTCTGCAGGACTATCTGGATTTGATCGCCCAGTTCAATGCCGGGCCGGAGCTGATCTGTTACCCGGGGTCGCCCTGGATTGCGCGAACCATAATGCGGCCACAGGACCGGCTGGTTCTGTGTGAATTGCATCCGCAGGACTTTCGCGAGCTGGCGTTGACCTTCCAGCGATGCTCGAACGTGCATTGCTACAAAGAGGACGGGTTTGCCGTGAGCCAGGCCCGGGTGCCACCGCCCGAAAGGCGCGGCGTGGTATTTATCGACCCGTCGTACGAAGTGAAAACCGACTACCAGACGGTGGTCGAGATCCTGCAGAAACTACATCGGAAGTTTGCCGCGGGTACCTATCTTTTATGGTATCCGATCGTCCGCGCGGATCGCACCCAAACGATGCTGCGCCAGCTCACGGCGAGCGGAATACGGCGGATCAGTGTTTTCGAGCTGCATCTTACGGCGGATCACAGCCAGCCCGGAATGACCGGAACCGGCATGGTGGTCATCAATCCATCCTGGACGCTAATGGATGAAATGCAAAAGGTGCTGCCATTTCTGTGCGAAACCCTCGCGCCGGGTGGGCACTGGAGCGCGCGGGAGGCGGTGGGGGAGTAAGTCGGTACCGGCAAAACGACGGGGCAGGGTACGAAACGGTCGACCCGGGGCGCTACCAGCGTCCGATGGTATTCTGAAACTGTACCCGGTCTTCTGCCGTCGCCAGTTCCCGGCATTCCCCGCGTAGGGTTTGGGCTGTGTGGCCGGAATGGCGGCCGAGCAGAATGTAGCCTTCCCGACAGTATCCACGCTCGTTCAGCTTGGCATCCAGTATGCGTTCAAGCTGCCGGTCGGAATGGCGAGGCTGGCGATCCCGGGGCGCCTGAGTGCCTGCACGGGATGAATTGCCGGGCAGGCGCAGTTGGCGTGGCTGGTAAGGAAAGGCGAGCTCGAACAGTTTGAACCCGTCCGCCGTAATGCGGGTGGACAGCGTGAAGGGCTCCGCCTGTCGGGTCGGGCCCATGGAGGAACAGCCTGCGGCGCAGCAAGCCATCCACAGCAGCATGGCCGTCAGCTGACGCCGGCACGGCCTGTTAACAACGGAAGATTGGGCGCTGAATGTAAGCACCCGATCAACGGATGTTGGAAAACTGGATTTTGGGCGTTTTGGCCTCCCGGATAATCAGCGCCGTTTTGCCGATAGTCTGCACCAGCTCGCTGCGGGTTTGGCGACAGATCGACTCAATCAGTGCCTGGCGCTCTTCGCGGTCTTCTACTGCCAACCGTATTTTGATCAGCTCATGGTCATCCAGCGCGCGGTTGACTTCGACCATGACACCGTCTGACAGGCCCTTGCCCGCAATGGTAACCACGGGTTTGAGTCCATGGCCGATGGTGCGATAACGTTTTCTGGATTCCGGGGTGAGACGCATTTTTTTGCCCTGCCGATGAATGCTCGGTGAACATTCGTGTAAAATGCGGCATCTTATCTGATTTGCCCGACTGGGTTAAAGGTTTTTAATGTATGTCCCGCTCCAAGAGCAGTAACCGCTGGCTACAAGAACATTTCAACGATTTCTATGTCAAAGAATCGCAAAAACAGGGCTACAGGTCGCGGGCAAGTTTCAAGCTGCTTGAGCTGGACCGCAAGGACCGGTTGTTTCGACCAGGAATGACCGTAGTGGACCTGGGTGCCGCGCCAGGCGGGTGGTCCCAGGTGGTCGCGCGCGCCGTCGGCGCCGGCGGCCGGGTTATCGCCTCCGATATCCTCCCCATGGATACGGTCGAGGGCGTCGAGTTTATTCAGGGCGACTTTACCGAGGAGGCCGTGTATGAGCAGCTGGTGAACGCGCTGGGCGGAAATCCTGCCGACGTTGTAATCTCCGATATGGCCCCCAATATGAGTGGTATTGCCGACGTAGATCAGACAAAATCCATGCTCCTGATTGAACTGGCGCTCGACATGGCCCGTAAAATACTGAAACCGGGTGGCAGTTTTGTATGCAAGGCATTTCACGGTGAGGGCTTTGACCCGTGGATGAAAGAAAGCAAGGCGCTTTTCCAGCGGGCGGTGACCCGCAAGCCCGACGCTTCCCGGGCACGCTCCAGAGAAGTCTACCTCGTGGCGCAGGGGCTGAAAGCCTGAACTGGGTCCGGAAAAATACCGGAAACCTTCAGTCAGGGGGTATCCGGCCGATAGCGGTGTATGCGCGAAACCACGGCACAAAATCAGGGCGTGGCGCTATACTGCAAAGACGCCCGGAATGACGGGCCCGTAATAATCTGAGGAGAGCCTGAATTGAACGACATGGCAAAGAACCTGGTACTCTGGCTGGTCATTGCGGCCGTCCTGTTTACCGTTTTTGAAAATTTCAGCAAGCCGGATGTCAGGGACGAACTGACCTATTCCGAGTTTGTACGGGCAGTGCAGAATGATCAGGTGCGCCGTGTCGATATGGACGACGCGCTGATTCGGGGTGTACGTACCGATAATAGCGAATTTATTGTCGTTCGCCCGCCGCTGTGGGACCCCAAGCTGGCCGACGACCTGTTTGCGAACGATGTCATCGTCAACGGTTTGCCGAAAACGACACCGAGCCTGTGGCAGCAATTGCTGGTTGCCAGTTTTCCCATCCTGCTGTTCATAGCGGTATTCATATTCTTTATGCGACAAATGCAGGGCGGTTCCGGTGGGCGTGGCGGGCCAATGAGTTTTGCCAAGAGCAAGGCGCGACTGCTGGGTGAAGATCAGGTAAAAACCACGTTTGCAGATGTTGCCGGGGTAGATGAAGCCAAGGAAGAGGTCCAGGAGCTGGTCGAGTATCTGCGTGATCCATCACGGTTTCAGCGCCTGGGTGGCCGCATCCCGCGTGGTGTTCTGATGTCCGGTCCGCCCGGGACAGGTAAGACGCTGCTGGCAAAAGCCATCGCCGGTGAAGCCAAAGTACCGTTCTTTTCGATCTCCGGCTCTGACTTTGTCGAGATGTTTGTGGGTGTTGGTGCATCCCGCGTACGGGATATGTTCGATCAGGCGAAGAAGCAGGCGCCCTGCATCATTTTTATCGACGAAATCGATGCGGTCGGCCGACATCGTGGCGGTGGTCATGGTGGCGGCAACGACGAGCGCGAGCAGACATTGAACCAGTTGCTGGTTGAAATGGATGGGTTCGAGGGTAACGAAGGCATTATTGTTATAGCGGCGACTAACCGGCCTGACGTATTGGACCGTGCGCTGCTGCGGCCGGGACGTTTTGACAGGCAGGTGCACGTTGGTCTGCCCGACGTCAGAGGGCGGGAGCAGATCCTGAAAGTACACATGCGCAAAGTGCCGCTCGATGAACGGGTTGATCCGAAAATCATTGCGCGGGGAACGCCCGGCTTCTCGGGTGCTGATCTGGCCAATCTGGTCAACGAAGCTGCGTTGATGGCTGCCCGTGGCAACCGCCGCATAGTCGGTGAAGACGAATTCGAAAAGGCCCGTGACAAGATTCTGATGGGCACCGAGCGTCGCAGCCTGGTAATGACAGAAAAGGAAAAAGTCAGTACAGCCTATCACGAGGCCGGACATGCCATTGTCGGCTATCTGTCGCCGGAGCACGATCCGATCCATAAAGTCACTATTATTCCCCGCGGACGGGCACTGGGCGTTACACAGTTTTTGCCGGAAGGTGACCGAATCTCCGAAAGTCGGCTGAAGCTGCTGGGCGATATCGCCACGGCTTACGGTGGCCGCATTGCAGAAGAGATGATCTATGGTGTGGACGGCGTCAGTACCGGTGCATACCAGGATATCAAAATGGCTACATCGGTTGCGCGCGCCATGGTGGTCAACTACGGATTGTCGGAAAAACTCGGTCCGCTGGATTACGACGCCAAGGATGATGAATACATGGGCGCAAAAAAGATTTCCAGTCACACCGCGCGGTTGATCGACGAGGAGGTCAAGGCAATAACCGATAAATGCTACGAGACCGCCACGCAGATTCTGACCGATAACAAGGATATACTGGAAGCCATGAAAGACGCGCTGATCGAGTTCGAGACCATCGATAGTGAGCAGATGGAAGACCTGATGGCCCGTCGAAAAGTTCGCCCGCCCCGCGGCTGGCATGATTCGGACATGGCCGGCGGTGGCCCGGACAAGCCGGGTGCAACGGTGGATGAAAAAGTCAACCGTGGTGGCACCGTCAACGGAGCGGCGAAGGAAGTCTGACGGGTCGCTAAAAGGTCAAAGAGGTCAGGGCTTTCCTGGCCTTTTTTATTAGGGTATGTCAGACATGCGATTTGGTGATATTGAACTGGACCTGAAGCAGCCGCGGGTCATGGGAATTCTGAACGTTACGCCGGATTCATTTTACGACGGCGGCCGGCTGATGCGTGGTGAGCGTGTCAATCTCGACCGGCTGCTGTACCAGGCCGAACAGATGGTCCGCGATGGTGCGGATATCCTGGATATAGGCGGGGAGTCTACCCGCCCCGGGGCAGAGCCAGTCGAAGCTGCCCGCGAAGTCGAGCGGGTGGTGCCGGCGGTGGAAGCCGTGAAGCAGCGTCTGGGTGTGGTGGTATCGGTCGATACCAGCAACCCTGCCGTGATACAGGGCGCCGCTGCGGCAGGTGCCGGGTTAATCAACGATGTGCGTGCTTTGCAGGTTCCGGATGCGTTGCGCGTCGCCGCGGAGACAGGCCTGCCGGTCTGTCTCATGCATATGCAGGGTGGGCCGCAGGACATGCAGCATAATCCCCAATACGCGGATGTTGTCGAAGATGTCCGGTCTTTTCTGCAGCAGCGCATGGCGGAGGCCGGGTCCGCCGGCATGGCCGCGTCGTCAATTCTCGTCGATCCGGGCATCGGATTCGGCAAGCGTGACGAAGAAAACCTGTGCCTTCTACGAAACCTCGACCGATTGCGCGATTTGGCGCCGGTACTGGTCGGCGTTTCGCGCAAATCGCTGTTCGGTCGGTTGTTGGGCCGGGAACTGGCAGACCGATTACCGGCGAGTATCGCCACCGGCGTGCTTGCGTTGATAAATGGCGCGTCCATTTTACGGGTTCATGATGTCGCGGCAACCAAAGACGCGGTGTGCATGTTTCAATATCTGCGATCCGGAGACGGTAGCACACCAGACAGAAGGAGCAATTGTGCGTAAATACTTCGGAACCGATGGCATTCGCGGGCGGGTCGGGGTTGCCCCGATTACGCCCGAATTTTTCCTGCAGTTGGGCTGGGCCGTTGGCAAGGTACTGGCAGAACAGCAGGGTCCGGGGCGCGGGCTGGTACTGATCGGCAAGGATACGAGAATTTCCGGTTATATGTTTGAGTCGGCACTGGAAGCCGGTTTGATCAGCGCGGGTGTCGATGTCGGGCTGCTGGGTCCGATGCCCACCCCGGCAATTGCCTATCTGACCAGAACATTTCAGGCCAGGGCGGGCATCGTTATCAGCGCATCCCATAACAGTTTTACGGATAACGGCATTAAATTATTCAACACGGAAGGCGGGAAGCTCAGCGATGACCTGGAGCTGGCGATCGAAGCGCAGCTGGATGCACCCATGGTTACGTCTGATCAGCTGGGCAAGGCACGGCGTATCGGCGACGCCGAAGGCCGCTACATCGAATTCTGCAAAGGTTCGGTCCCCTGGGGGTTTTCGTTGAAAGGACTTCATATTGTGGTTGACTGCGCCAACGGTGCCACCTACCGCGTCGCGCCGGAGGTGTTTTCAGAGCTCGGTGCGACTGTCACGTCGATTGCGGCAAACCCGGACGGTCTCAACATTAATCAGGATTGCGGTTCGACATCACTGAGTCTGTTGCAGCAGCAGGTCCTTGAGCACAAGGCCGATATGGGCATTGCCTTTGATGGCGATGGCGATCGCGTCGGATTCGTCGACAACAAAGGCGAAGTTGTCGACGGGGACCAGTTGTTGTACATCATTGCCGGTTTCAAGCATCGCCAGGGGGGGTGCAGTGGCGTGGTGGGTACATTGATGAGCAACTACGGCTTTGAACTTGGCCTGCAGGAGTTGGGTATTCCCTTTGCGCGGGCCAATGTTGGCGACCGGTACGTGCTGGAAATGATGCAAGAAAAAGGATGGCGGCTGGGCGGCGAATCTTCCGGTCACATTGTTTGTGGCGATGCCACCACGACCGGCGACGGTATCATTTCGGCACTGCAGGTTCTACAGGCACTGAAGCACGAAGACCGGTCGCTGCACCTGGTCAAGCAGAGTATGCAGAAAATGCCGCAGGTTATGATTAATGTGCCGGTTTCACAAAAAGTGGATCTGGATGCAAACCCGACGATACAGGAAGCCGTCGCAGCCGTTGAGCGTCAGCTGGACAATACGGGCCGGGTCCTGTTGCGCGCATCCGGAACGGAGCCGGTAGTGCGGGTCATGATCGAAGGTCCGCGCCACGATCTGGTCGAGTCGCTGGCCGCCGGGCTGGCTGATTCCGTGCAGCGCGCTTTGTCTGATTGATTTGCGCGCTGGCGACGGTTATGCTGCTGCCCATTCTCAGGGGCCGGGTTCAAAGCCAAAAACCATCTCGCCATCACAGTAGGCATATATTTACGATGGGGTAACTATTCAGCGCGTGTTGTAACGGTTTAGATTGCGTCCAGATTTGTTCAGAGCAAGGCGAATAATGTGAGTTTGCCCGTGTCAACACGCCGCGCATCCTGCACTTCGCCCTCCGGGCCGCCTGGGCAGTCTTCAAACCTGTTCCCGACGGGTTTGTGACCATTTTTTAACGCAGCTATGGGCAAATCGGGACGTGAGTTGAATAGTTACACGATGGGTTGCCATAAAAACATTGTCTTACAGGGTATTCTCGGCTAACATTTGCGCCCGTTTTGCCAAGGCCGCATTGTGATAGTTCGAGATATCAGATCAGGCAGGTCCAGACCACGAGAAGCGCTATGCGACGACAAATAGTCATCGGAAACTGGAAATCACACGGCGGTCATGAATTTACCGAGCAGTTGCTGCGAGAGCTGCTGCGCGGCTGGGTTGGGTTGCACCAGGCAGAAGTCGTCGTCTGCCCGACCCATGTGCATCTGGCGCAGGCCTATCGGTTATTGGCGTACGCCAATATTGGTCTTGGTGCGCAGGATGTGAGTCAGTTTCCAGAAGGCGCCTATACGGGTGAAGTATCGGCGAAAATGCTGCACGACCTGGGGTGCCATTATGTTATTGTCGGGCATTCAGAGCGTCGCCGCTATCACCGCGAGAAAGACGACCTGATTGCGAAGAAATTTGAAGCCGCACTGGCAGACGGGTTAATCCCGGTGCTGTGCGTTGGTGAGTCGAGTGAGCAGCACGAGCGGGGCGAAACCATGAATGTGGTCGGCCAGCAGGTGCAGGCAGTTATCGATCATTGCGGTATGGAAAATTTCAGCAAGGGGGTTGTTGCTTACGAACCCTTGTGGGCCATCGGTACCGGTCGAAACGCGACACCGGATCAGGCGCAGGAAATAATTCAGGCACTGCGTGACAGCCTGGGGGATGTGGGCAGCAAAGTGCGTTTGCTCTATGGTGGCAGCGTCACTGCGATCAACGCGCCGGATTTTTTTGCGCAGCCGGCAATCGATGGTTTGCTGGTAGGTGGCGCTTCATTGAATGGCCGGGATTTTTTGCAGATCTGCCGCGCCGCCGAATTGGGTTAGTGTAAAGAGAGGCTTTCATGGAAAGCGTATTACTGGTTGTTCATGTTGTTGTTGCGTTGGCCATCCTTGGGCTGATTATGCTGCAACAGGGAAAAGGCGCAGAAATGGGGGCATCGTTTGGTGCTGGCTCATCGCAGACTGTATTCGGGCCCGCGGGGTCCGGTAATTTTTTCTCGCGGTTGACTGCGGTAATGGTAACGGTCTTTTTCGCAACGAGCGTCACGCTGGCTATTTTGAGCAAAGAGCGGGTTGACGTCGTCGCTCGCGATGTACCGGTTCTGGAATCGATACAGACAGAGCGGCAGGACGTAATTCCTGGCGAAAATGCACCGACGCGGTCCGATTCGATTCCGCCGGCCCTGGATTCCGGGCAGGCAGTGCCGACCGAATAAGTTGAATACCGCCCGATGTTACTCATTTCGGGTGTAGACAGAAAAGCCCAAGTGGTGGAATTGGTAGACACGCTATCTTGAGGGGGTAGTGGCGTAAGCCGTGCCGGTTCAAGTCCGGCCTTGGGCACCATCTTCAGTAAATCGGATCAGATCCCGTTCCGAAATCTTTTCCGACGTTGCGTCTCATGTCATCGATGAATTTTTTCGGTGCATTGACCGGGCAGGACAGTACAGATAGAGCACGGAGCTGAGAGCCAATACCTGCCTGCTTCCGTAGCTGGCGGTCAGCTTCGCCGACTAACCGGTAAGTCTGGTGGTTTTATGCATTACCCAATGTCAGGCCGCGTTTGCATCAATTTGGCTTCCATACGTCAAAATTGGGTAACACTCCAGTCGCAGCTGCAAAGTGGTGATTGCGGTGCTGTTGTCAAAGCCAATGCCTATGGGCTGGGGATGGAGCGGGTGGTTGGCGCACTGTTTGCCGAGGGCTGTCGGCATTTTTTCGTGGCCAGTTACCGGGAGGCTCTACAGCTTCGACAATTTCTGGATTCGGAATTCCCGATTTTTGTCCTGCAGGGGTGTCCCGACGGCATGGAGCAGGATTTTGTCGACGCCCAGTTCATTCCTGTTCTGATCAGTATGCCAATGCTGGACCGGTGGCGCGCTGCGACCAAAACGTTGACCAATACGCCCTGTGCACTGAAGCTGAATACCGGCATGAACCGGCTGGGAATTGAAATCAGCGACTTCGAAACACTTCTCGAGCAACCCTACATCCTGCGCGAAGCCGGCCTGCGATGGCTGATCAGCCATCTGGCCTGTGCCGACACCCCCCGTCACACCCTAAACAGTATTCAGCTGACGCGATTTACCAGTCTGGTCGCCCGCATTCGCCAGGAGGTGCCGGATATCAAAGCTTCTTTGGCTAACTCACCCGGCATTTTTCTGTCCGGGAGTGCGCATTTCGATTTGGTGCGTCCCGGTATCGCCCTGTATGGCGGTTCGCCGGTGGTTGATCGTTCTGTTGTCATGAAGCCGGTCGTTTCCCTGCATTTGCCAGTACTCCAGGTGCGAGCGCTGCAGCGGGGCGAAGTCGTGGGCTATGGCGCCGAGTATGTTGCAGGCGACCCGAAAGTTGTGGCCGTTGTGGCCGGGGGTTATGCCGACGGCCTGCTGCGTAGATGGGCGGAGACGGGCCGCGGCTGGTTCAATGACTACCTGCCCGTGCTCGGGCGCATTTCCATGGATTCCACTGTTTTCGATATTACGCACCTGAGTCCGGAGCAGCGTCCTGCCGAAGGCGACGAAATCGAGGTGTTGGGTGAACATCTGACAATCGATGATATGGCACAGGCCGCCGGTACAATCAGCTACGAGATTATTACCCGCCTGGGTGATCGTCTGGAAAAACGATATACCGAAGAATGAGCGCATCCAGTCTCCGCGATCATCGGCCGTTACTGGCGCTTTTGGCTGACGGACAGTGGCATTCAGGTGAATCGATTGGTCGGGCGCTGGGTATCAGTCGCGCAGCGGTGTGGAAACGGCTGCAGGTGCTGGAGTCACTTGGCGTGCCCGTGAAGTCTGGCCGGGGTCTCGGGTATTGTCTGGAGGGCGGCCTGCAGCTGCTGGAATCTGCCAGCATTGTTGAGTCCATCGCGGCCGCCGGTCAACGCGACAGACTTGGCGCACTCAATCTGTTTGATGAAATTGACTCTACCAACGCCTGGCTCCTGGTCAACGGCCGGCAGCGCGGCGATGTGTGTATGGCAGAGCGCCAGCTGGCGGGAAGGGGGCGCCGGGGGCGTCAATGGATTGCGCCCTTTGGGCGAAACCTCTGTCTCTCGGTATCATGGACATTCGCTGACGGCATTTGCGCAGCACAGGGGCTGAGTCTCGCGACCGGCGTGGTGCTCGCCGATGTATTGCTGTCGATGGGGCTGACAGAAGTGCAGCTGAAATGGCCCAACGACCTGCTTTGCGGTCAGCGCAAGCTGGGCGGTATTCTGATTGAGCTGGCGGGTGGGGTATCGGAAGATTGTCGAGTTGTCGTGGGCGTGGGTCTAAACCTCGATCTAACGGGTTTGACCGAAGAGCAAAACAACGCAATTGCACAGCCCTGGACGGATTTGCGGCAAATGGGGCTGGTGGTGGATCGCAATCAGCTTGCGGGCGCGCTGGTGGCCGCCCTGCTCAGGTTATTGCACGATTATCCCCGTCAAGGCTTCGGGGCCTACCGCACGCGCTGGGAGCGTCTTAATGCCCATCAACGGCAGTATGTCACGGTGACCTCGGGTCACAGTACCCTGACGGGACGGGTGCTGGGTGTGGATGCGCAAGGCGGATTGCGTCTGGCGACAGACAACGGAGAGCAAATACTCTCTGGCGGAGAAATCAGTGTGCGAAGTCTGCATGAATCTTGACGTGGATATTGGCAATACGCGCATCAAGTGGCGCATGGGTCCGGCCGGCGAGGTGCAGGCGGCGCCGGTGGAGACCTGGAAAGATGTTCTCAGACGTCTGCCGGAGCGGGTCCACGGGGTCAGAGTGTGCAATGTTCTCGGGGCGGAGATGGAGCGGTCCTTTGCGGCAATCTGTCAGTCGCGCTGGCAACTGGTACCGCAGTTCGCCAGGGTGGTGAAGCAGTGTCACCAGTTGCGAATCAGCTATGATGATCCGTCGAAGCTGGGTGTTGATCGCTGGCTGGCCATGCTGGCTGCGACCGAGCGCTGCCCGGGGCGGGATCTGATGGTGGTCAGTGCGGGCACGGCGGTGACAGTCGACCTGATCGACCGGCAGGGCGCGCATGCCGGCGGCTTTATTATGCCCGGCCTGGGCACGGCGTCCCGGGCGTTATTCGCGTCAGCACCACGGCTACCCGACAAGCCGGTTGACGTGGGTGCGGACTGGCAGCCCGGCAACACAACGGAAGGCTGTATCAATGCGGGTTTTTCGGCGCTGTATCAGGGGCTGTTCATCGCCATCCTGCAGCGGACGCCACCAACATTTTCTGCGGTTACCGCCGTGTTTACCGGTGGTGACGGTCCTGCCATGATGCGGCTGTGCCCCACCACAATCAGCGCTTTCTTTCAGGCCGGGCTCGTGCTGGACGGCCTTGCTCCCGCCATGGCGCCATAGCTCACCCACGCCAGCCGTCTTCGTCCTCCCAAATATGATCTACACTGAATGGCGGGGCACTCGCTTTACCGCTTTCAACTTGTTTTTTAGTCCAGGTTTTCGTGTTGTACGCTTTACCCTGTAAAAGGGTGGGCGATGCAAGCGCGGAATTCATGCCTGTAGCGTTTGACATTTCGGTGTTCAGAGCGGGTTAATTTTTGTTTCTGAGCAGACGCGACGACGCTGCATGGCGCCACTGTGGGGAGGAGCAGAGCCCTCAGGGGACAAAAAATGATGCCTGAATCTTAATCCCTGCGGGTATATCATATCCGCCAGCAAATGGAATCAACCATGCGTTGGATTTTCTATACACTGGTCGTCGTGAACCTGTTAACGGCGGTGGGTATACTGGTCACGGGTTCACGTGACGATGAACCGCAGGCGGCCGCACCCGTCGAGTCGTCAGTCGAGCAGTCCGTACCGAAGATTCGGCTTCTGGAAGAGGTCAATCATGTCGTGGAAACCCGGGAGATTCCAGCGGCCTCAATGCCCCAATCTCCGCTCAGCTGTATGATGGCGGGACCATTTGATGATGAAGCGGAAGCCAGACGCGTGTCGGCCCGATTGCTCGTGCATGGCATTGGCGCCGAGATTAAGCGAGTCGAGCGGTCCATCGGCGAGACGCTTTGGGTGTATCTTGACCTGGTTGATGATCACGCGGCCATGAGCAGTCTTTCTGTCCGGCTTCGGGCCCGGGGGGTGGATAACTTCCTGATTGACGAAGGGCCGCTCGGCGGGAAGCTGGCGCTGGGCGTCTTTGGTCGCGACGATCTGGCAAGCCGGTACCGCGAGGAAATGCGGCGGCGCGGGCTGCAGGCGGAGCTGATGGCGATGCCAAGAACCCAGTCTGAGTACTGGGTTTCTGTGGCTCACGAAGGAAACCGTTTTTTGGTGGATTCTATCTGGAAAAGACTGCCTGTTTCGGATTTTCAGCGGCAAGAAAAAGAAAATTTCTGTTTAGATGTTGCTTCTCGTTAAAACATTCACTAGAATCCCGCCTCCACAAATATGACGCAGCCGACGTAAATAACATGCTGGCGTAGCTCAGTTGGTAGAGCAGCTGACTTGTAATCAGCCGGTCGGGGG
>CAYSTJ010000002.1:0-7733 GCA_964434105.1 uncultured Cellvibrionaceae bacterium
GCTGCGGTTGGCCGGGTATTTCTGCCAACGGTGACCTGCGTGGTCGTTTAATCAGGCAATGTCTTTTGGATGTGCTAGTTTTAATAGGTGCCTGTTTTGGGATTTGTGCCCGATTTACAGCAGGCGCTGTTGTCAACTGCCTGAATGTATTGGATGCGGGTAAAAAGGCCCGGTAGTCAGCGGTGCAATGTGTCGTTTCCCCTTTGTTGGATGTTCTGGCAGCCAACCCGAAAAAGCAAACCCTCTCACGCAAGATAACAATGATAAATGCAAGGAGCTGGATATGTTGCTGTGGTTCGAAGCCGTCTTCCGTATACCGAGACAATACAAGCGCCTGTTACAACTGACCGCCGATGCCGGTCTGATCGTCCTCAGTTTTATTGTGGCCATGTTGCTGCGACTGGACAGTTGGCAATTTATGGATTCCCCCACCACCTGGTTGCCGTTGCTGGCGGTCATTCCTGTCAGTCTGTTGCTGTTTGTGCGATTGGGCTTTTACCGGGCGATAATCCGGTATATGACGCATAAAGCGGTCGAGGCCCTGTTGGTTGGCGTGGCTGCGTCGACACTGTGCCTGGTGATGATCAGCTATTTGTTTACCCTGCCGGTGCCACGTTCAGTGCCGTTTATCTATGCCATGCTGGCGCTGTTGACGATCGGTGGCATACGTTTTTTGTTGCGTGGCGTTTATCTGAACAATCATATGCGCCGCAAGATCCGGGTTGTGGTTTATGGGGCCGGAGCGGCAGGGCGGCAACTGGTGGCATCGCTGCGGGAAGGCCGCGAATATCAGCCAGTCGCGTTTATAGACGACGCGCCGCACCTGCTCAATGCGTCCGTGCAGGAACTGCGCGTGAACTCGCCGGAAAGCCTGCCTGACCTGGTTGAAACGTTTGGTGTACAGAAAGTCTTGCTGGCAATGCCGACAGCGACGCGCGCACGGCGGCGGGCTATTCTGCAGTCGTTGGCACGGTTTGACATTCCGGTGCAGACGATTCCGGGCATGGCCGATGTCGTCGCAGGCAAGGCCCGCATCGATGATATCCGCGACGTTACGGAGGAGGATCTGCTGGGCCGGGATCCCGCACCGCCGGATCCGACGCTGATCGGTTCGAGGATCCGCGGCAAAATCGTGATGGTAACAGGGGCAGGTGGATCCATAGGCAGTGAGCTGTGCCGCCAGATTATCCGCCAGAGTCCGGCCAAGCTGCTGTTGCTGGAGATATCCGAGTTTGGCCTGTATCGCATCGAAGAGGAATTGAAACGCCTGTCCCAGGAGGAGCGGCTCAAGGTGCCAATACGGGCGTTGCTGGGGTCGGTAACTCACACCGAACGGATGGAATCCATCATGAAAACGTTCGGTGTGCAGACGCTCTACCACGCTGCCGCCTATAAACATGTCCCGATGGTGGAGCACAATGTGTGCGAGGGTATATCCAACAATGTTTTCGGTACGCTGTGTGCGGCACAGGCGTCCGTAGCAGCCGGTGTGGAAACCTTTGTGCTCATTTCGACAGACAAGGCTGTGCGCCCCACCAATATAATGGGGGCAACCAAGCGGCTGGCCGAACTGGTTTGTCAGGCGCTGGCGCAGACACAGCCGGTCACCCGGTTTTCCATGGTGCGGTTCGGCAATGTGCTGGGTTCTTCCGGGTCGGTGGTACCGTTGTTTCGCCGACAGATTCGCGCCGGCGGACCGGTGACCGTAACTCACCCGGATATTACCCGCTATTTCATGACGGTACCCGAAGCGGCCCAGTTGGTGTTGCAGGCGGGGTCCATGGCCACCGGCGGTGATGTATTTGTGCTGGATATGGGGCAGCCGGTAAAAATCGACGCGCTGGCGCGGCAGATGGTCCGGCTGTCCGGCTGCGTTCCTGTGGAAGCGGGCGAAGCCGGTCGACCGGGTGATATTGAAATTGTCTATACGGGATTGAGACCGGGCGAAAAGCTGTATGAAGAATTGTTGATCGGTGACAATGTCGATAAAACGTCGCATCCCCGAATTATGACCGCCCGGGAAACCTGCCTGCCATGGCCAGGTCTGCAAACCCTTCTCAATACCCTGCGACAGTTGTGTAAGGAAGCCCGACTTGAAGATATTCGCAGTCTATTGTTGCAGGCACCGCTGGCTTACGCGCCAACGGGCAACATCGTCGATACCGTCTGGCAGAAAACGCGGGCCACGCTACGCTGCCTGGAGCCGGCACAGGTGCCGGGCGCAATAGTCAATCGTCCGACGCCGGCAAAATCGTCGCGCCAGGGCGTGGTTTAATCGGCCGACAGGGTGCCAGCGGACACCGATCCGCCGGCATCTCCCCGCCCTGGTGCGCTTCAGGCATTCTTTCTATCCTATTTCGCAGTGGGTAACAGTCAGCACTGATGGCCTCAGGTTGCCTTGGTTGCGCGGGTCGGCTATAACTCGCCCCTCGCCCCGCATTGCGGGTAAGTTGGCAGCGGGGATGACTGTATGACGATTCGAAAACCCTTAAAAACTTATGTGTGGATCTGGGGGCTGTGGTTAGTGGCCTTCTATGCGGTGTGGTTATGGCTGGTTGTGGGGTTAGGATATTGGCCCGTGGCGCGGGACCACTGGCCGATAGCGCTGGCGATGGCATTGGGCAGCTACGCCGCAGGTGCGACACCTATGGGCGGGGGCACAGTGGGTTTTCCCGTACTGGTGCTGTTGTTTGAGATGCCGGCCAGTCTGGGGCGGGATTTCAGTTTTGCGGTGCAGTCCATTGGCATGGTGAGCGCCGCTATTTTTATTCTGTCGAGGCGGCAGCCACTGGCTTTCGCCGTTTTGAAAGGTGCTCTTCTTGGTATGTTGGTGGGATTGCCGCTGGGTATCTTACTGATGGCGCCGCTGGTGCCCGAGTTACTGATAAAGATTGTATTCGCGGTTGTCTGGGCTGCGTTTGGACTTTTACATCTGTATCGCATTAACGAGATTGCCGGCCGCAGTGGCATCATTGATTTCAACGAGGGCTGGGATTTTCGCCTGGGGCTGGTGTTGGGATTTGTTTCCAGCGCAATGGTTGTCTCGGTAACCGGGGTGGGTATTGACATGGTTGTTTACGCTGCACTGGTGCTTCTGTGCCGGTCCGATCTGAAAATCGCCATTCCGACATCGGTGGTCATTATGGCGGCGGCGTCGATTTATGGCGTCGTGATCAAAATACTTTTTACCGGAATGCAGCCCGGGGTGTTTGAAAACTGGTTGGCGGCTGCGCCAGTCGTCGCGCTGGGTGCGCCACTCGGTGTTTTTATTGTGGCACTGATTGACCGTAAACCGACATTGCTGTTCGTGGCAGTGTTGTGTGTTGGTCAATTCATCTGGACCGGTGTTAATGAATTTGAGTCGCTGGGCATGTTCGGATTGCTGGCGGCACTGGTGGCAGTGGGTTTACTGTTGTTGATTTTCGAACGCCTGCGGGTCTGGGGCGGGATTCTGGCCGGCGAGCAGGGGGGCGGGAAGCATTATTCCAGCCTTGGTTATGATAAAGTGGAGCCGCACGTGCACTCTACTGAGAAGTAGCCAGCTTCGACACTTTTCTTGTACTTTCCTCGACGCGGCCCCCTTACATCATTAAAATGTGTCGCGCGATGATCAGACTGCGGCCTTCCGCACTTTTTATCCGGCCCGCCGCTGTGAATGCAGGTGGGTGCGGGAGCGGCCTGCCTGATTGTTTCCGAACATGATTGGCGCAACGACCGGCGTCCCGGTCGGATATGCGTCTGCATCGGAGTGTTCTGACTTCCCCGTTTAAAAGGAACTGTTAATTTGTTTATTTCAGCCGTCCAGCGATCACTGGCAGTCGTGATTGTGTTTACGCTGTTAATGTTGATATTCAGTGCGATGCCGTCGCAGGCCGAGCCGTGGGTTGACACCGGCGATGAGCAGACGCGCCACCACCTGCAGATGCTCGCGGACTCCGGGCAGATCAATATTCCGCTGACGAGCTGGCCAGTTATGCTGCGTGATCTGAGCTCGGCACTGGAGAACATTAACGTGGCTACTTTGTCTCCGGTCGAGACCGAGTCATTCTGGTATCTTCAGCAGATATTATTGCGTGGTTCTCGCGGGCTGGCCGCCGGCCAGGCGTTTTACGCCAGCAGCCGTATGCCGGGCTTCACAGATTTCGCAACCGACTCGCGCGAACAACTGGAGAGTCGTACTTATGTCACCTGGGATGGCGGGCGGTTTTCGGGCAAACTGCAGGTCTCCGCTGTGGGCGATGACATCGATGGCAGAACCTGGCGGGCCGACGGCTCCTACCTGGCGGCCGGTGTGGGCAACTGGCTGGTGGGGCTGGGTGCGGTGGATCGCTGGTGGGGCCCTGGCTGGCAATCGAGCCTGATATTGTCCAATGCCGCGCGGCCAACGCCGGGAGTATTCGTTAACCGGATGACCAGCAAGCCATTCGAGTGGCCGGTGCTGAAATGGCTGGGCCCCTGGAATGTGCAGGCCTTTTTTAATGAGCTGGAGGGGGATCGGCCCTCGGCCAACGCCAAGCTGTTCGGCTTTCGCACCACGTTCAAGCCACACCACAAGGTGGAGCTGGGCCTGTCGCGCACCGCCCAGTGGGGTGGAGAGGGGCGGCCCCAGGACTGGACCAGCCTGCGTAAAATGTTGATCGGCCGCAGCAACCGCGGCACTGACGGAAACGCCGAGGATGGCTCTGACGAACCCGCAAATCAGCTGGCCGGCTACGATTGGCGCATCAGCCATCGAATGGGCGGCCGGCCGGTGGCATTTTACGGGCAATTGATTGGCGAGGACGAAGCGCACAGTCAGCCATACAAATTCGTGGGCCTGCTGGGGCTGGAAACGGTAATACGGACAGGCACGGCACACCATCGCTTTATGTTTGAAGCCAGCAACACCACCATGGAATTCTACAAGTACCGCGGCGGCACACCCAATGTCGCTTATGAGCACCCGCGCTATCCCGCCGGCTATCGTTACCGCGGCCGTCCGCTCGGCGCGTCGACCGACAACGACTCCGAAAACTATCAGGTGAAAGGACTGCACGAATTCCCCGGCGGCCGCGGACTTAACTGGACGCTGGGTCGGGCGATTGTTAACGCGGATGGCCGGAACCAGTCTGCACCAGGCGGGAATATTTTTACGTTGCCCCGGCTGGACACCTGGTACGCCACAGCACAATACCGTATGCAGTTAAAAGGCAGCCACCAGTTGCGAGTAGGCGGCCAGTTTTATGAGCGATCCCTGGCGGTTCGCGGCCAGACCGTTGGTAGCGGTATCTGGCTCGGCTATGAGTACTGGTTGCCCTGACTGGTACCTGGTTGGTATTCGATTTTTCCCGCTTCGTTTAACAGACAGACTGAGGGTTGGTTTCAGCATCCCTTCGGGCGTTTCTTTAGGCAACCCGTAAGTAAGGCGACGAGATGATTGTAAAGTGTCTGTGTCATTTTGATGATACGAATTCCAGCGGCGGCCTCGACAAGCAGGCACGGCTACTGGCGAAAACGCTGCTGGAGAAGAAAGAGGACGTGGTGGTCGTAGCCAGTACCCGTAAATGGAGCCGTGCGGGCTGGCAGAATGTTGACGGGTTAAGGATTCGATTTTTCTGGACCTATACGACGCCCCAGGTCTCGGGCAAAAAATTGCCGGCATCGCTTATCTGGGCGTTCCAGGTTCTGATTTGGGTGTTCCTGCACCGTCGTTCCATATCTGTTTTTCATTCACACCAGATCCGTATCCACGCGTTTGTGGGGGCTATCGCGCAAAAATTCTGGAAAATACCCCATGTGCTCAAATCGGCCACGGGTGGCGCCGGCGCAGATATTCGGGCCATTGGTACCCATAAATATTTTGGCAAAGCCGGACGCAATTTCATTATCCGCAATACCGCGGTTTTTATTGCCACCACGGAATCCATTGTCCTGGACCTGAAACAATACAATGTTGGAGAACAGCAGATTCGGGTCATCCCCAATGGTCTGGTTATGCCGGTTATGGATGTGGTGCCGGATGCACGGGAACGCTGGCGTAAATCGGTGTTTCTGGGCCGTATAGATGTCGACAAAAATGTGTTGCCGCTGGCCGCGGCCGGGCTTCGTGTCAACAGCGACATGGGGTTCTATCTCGATGTTTACGGGCGTGGCAATGAATTGCCACAACTGAAGGCGCTGCTGGAGCAGAACGGACAGAATGACACGGTACGCTACGCCGGATTTGTCAGTAACACACAGGATATTCTGCCGCTCTATGGCTGGATGCTATTGCCATCCAATGCTGAAGGGCTTTCCAATGCGATGCTGGAATCGATGGCATGCGGGGTCGTCCCGGTGGCAACCCGCGTCAGCGGCTGCGTTGATCACATCAAGCCGGGCGAGACCGGCTATTTTCTTGATGGTGTGGATCTGGACAGCCTGGTACAGGCCCTGCGTTTTGTTGCAAGTGTGGATTTCGATCAGTGGTATGCGATGTCGCAAACCGTACGCGATTATGCCTTGCGGCATTTTGATATTCAGCAGGTAGCAGATCAATACATTACTCTGTATCGCGAACTGGGTGCGCAACAAAAATGAAGATCGTCATCTCCTCTTATACGTTTATTCCGGAAATTGGTGGCGTGGCAACCAATGTTTCGATATTGGCTGGTGCGTTTGCCGATGCCGGCCATGATGTCAGTCTGGTCACGCCCACACCGGGGCCGATTGACGGGTTCCGTTACCGGGTAATTCGACAGCCGGGTGCGGCTCAGCTGGTAAGGCTGTATCGCGATGCAGACCTTCTGATCCTCTCCAACCTGTCATTAAAGCTCGCCTGGCCGCTGTTGCTGTTTCCCCGGGATTTCGCGCTGCGCCATCATTCGGAGAGTGCCTTTCATCTTTCGGATTCGGTTGCCGACAGGATAAGGCGCAGATTGCGTGATCGGGCCACGCATTTTATGACCAGCGCCTATATTGGCCGCATCAGCGGGTTGCCGCAATACGAGGTAACCCATCCCTTTGCCAGTCTTGAATATGTTACGCAAGAAACGACACTGCCGTTGCCCGCGCGTTCGGGTATCGTTTATGTGGGTCGTATCGAAGAGGAAAAGGGCGTTGCCTGGTTGCTGGACCGGTGGCCACTACTGCAAACGCTGACCGGTGAGTCCGAATTGCGGCTTGTTGGTTCAGGTGGCTATGATGACCAATTGCGCCAGCGGCTCCGGACGGAGAATCTGTCCGGGGTACAGGTGCTCGGCCCTAAAGACAAGCGTCAAACTGCAGTAGAGATGGGGCGTGCGCGCTATATTATGGTGCCATCCCTGTGGCAGGAACCCTTTGGGGCGGTGGCTTTGGAAGGGCTGGCTGCCGGCGCGATACCGATTATCGCCGATCGCGGTGGCCTGGCGGAAACAGCAGGAGCGCTGGGATCCTATTACGATCCTGACGATGACAGAGATTTCACTGAGGCGGTACTACGGGCAAAGGCATTGCTTGACGGACAACTGGAATCCGCGGAAAAACGTGAGGAGTGGCTGATCGCCGTCGAGCGGCACCTGACGAAGTTCGAACCACCGGTAGTCGTTGAGAAAATTATCCGGACCATGCAGGCAACGGTAAAGTAATCCGCTGTAATCGGCGGCAGACTGGAATGGATATGTCGCAGATCGGATGTCACAAACGGCACAGACAGGCACAAACGGCACCCAAAGGGACAGGCACTCAAAGGGACAGGCACTCAAAGGGACAGGCACTCAAAGGGACAGGCACTC
>CAYSTJ010000002.1:7833-145676 GCA_964434105.1 uncultured Cellvibrionaceae bacterium
CAGGCACTCAAAGGGACAGGCACTCGGCACACCAACGGGACAGGCACACCAAAGGGACAGGCACACCAAAACACACCAACGGGACAGGCACACCAAAGGGACAGGCACAAGTGGGGCACGGCACACGCGACACACGCGTCGTGCGGTTGATGTCGCGGGCTTCGGCGTTGCAGACATGCCAGGTCAGGCTGCGGACGCAACCAGACGGTATGTAGTTACACCTTTGCCATTGTTTTACCGGGCGTGTTTACTTTATATTGAAGCTGCAACAACATATTGGCGCAGGCAGCAGATTTCATAAGGTGCCCAATCGTACACGCGTTAACAAACCGGGAGCGGGCCGGCGCCGCGTTAGCCGTTCGCCGATCCGGTTTTATCAATCTGAGAAGGGAGGTTTCACCGTTGAAGTTATTTCCTGTCTGTTTGCCTGTGGGCTTGCTGCTGGTATCGACCGCCGTATCGGCAACGCCCTACAGTCGCATAATCGCCTTTGGTGATTCCCTGACGGATGCGGGGCAGTACCCTGACGTCGGTGCGCCGGTTATTGACCTGGCCGGTAACCAGGCATTCACCAGCGGTATGCGGTTGACCAACCGCGTCGGGCCCGGTTATCAGAATGATAATACGGAAGTCACAGCGCCCATGGCTGTCCAGATTGTGTCAGACGCCATGGGGTTGGGACGCCTGGCACCGTCATCACCCATATTGCCCGGCCTGGCGACGGGTGCCTACCCCGGCTATAACTACGGTCTGGCGGGTTCTGACACCAGCCGGATACTGGCATCCATCACCGAACCTGACGGTGCTTCGGTACGGGTTGAAGGGTTGGGCCTGGAGACGCCACGTGACGGTTACCTGGTTGAATTTGAGCAGGCCGATCCCGACGCCCTGTTTTATGTCAATGGCGGCGCGAATGACATTTTCGGATTGATTCCGGCCTATCTGGCGAGTGTGCAGGGAGCGCTCGCGGGTAGCCAGCCGCCGCCCGGCATGGACCTGAATGCCGTCGATGGTGCCGTGGACAATATCGTGGCCGGCATACGCGCGTTATCCGATGCCGGGGCCCGCTATATTATGGTTTCCAACGTGCCGGACCTCGGCCATACACCATTGGCGGCAGGGCTGGATGCGCAGTTTACCCAGGCAGCGGCAGCGCTGGCGGGGTTCGTTCCCGGCCAGTTAAGTGCGATCAGCGCGTCCTTCAACAGTAAACTTTATGCATCGCTCAACGAGACAGGCGCCAATGTAGTCCCGCTGAACGTGAGCGGTTTGCTGCAGGCTGTAGCGGATAATCCGGTTGCCTATGGGTTTGACGCACCCATGCCCACGGCAACCTGTTTTGACGCTGAAGGAGCGGATTGTGGGGAAAACCCGGTGGCCGGTATCAACGCGGAGAACCCGGATCCCGATCGGCTGATTTTCAACGACGCCGTGCACCCGACCGGGCGCGCCCAGACGCTTATCGCAGACTATATGCTGGCTATCCTTAACGCGCCGGCCGAGATTAGCCTGCTGGCGCAAATGGGTCGGCAGGTTGCCACAGGCGAGCTCGCCCGTGCCGGGTCCTGGCTGGACAATCGCCGACGTGTGGAATCGCCGCGGACTATCGAAGTGTTTGTGCAGGTCGAACAGCATCAGAATCACCTGGCGAACCGGCAGTACGACCTGCGGCGGGATCTGGAAAGTGACGATATCGCCGCAGGGTTCAGTTGGCAGGCCAGTACCGACTGGCGCGTTGGTGCCGTGTTGTCTGATCAGTCGGCGGAATCATCAGCCGACAACTCCCTGTATACCCTGGATGGCATCGGGCTGACCCTGTTCGGCAGTTATGGCAATGCGCGCACCTGGGCCGATGTGCTTGTGAGCATGGGGACGCAGGATTTTGACAGCCAGCGCAGTGTGGCTATAGGCCAGGTGGAAAGCGTAGAACGCGGTTCCACCTCGGGCGAGAGCCGGAGTTTTGCGCTCGAAGTGGGCTACGATATCAGCGAAGCCCTGTCTGCCTGGCAGTACGGTCCGCGGTTGGGCTATCAGTACGTCAGCAGCGACATCGATGCTTTTGTGGAAGCGGGGGAGTCGATTACCGCACTCGGTTTTGGCGATCAGACGCAGAAAACCAAGCGTGCGGAGCTGGGCGTGTTCGCCAGCTATGCAGCGGGCCGTATCGGCTTTGACATGGAAGCGGGCATATTGCGCGATCTGGAAGACCGTGCACAGGATATCCAGATGTGGCAGCGGGCATTGCCGGACACCGACAGTTATTACCTGCCTGGCTTTGCAGCAAATAAAAGCGAGGGCTTTAGCGCACGGCTTGGCGCCAGTTACCGATTGACCGAAGCGGCCTGGGTGACAGCCGGTTACCGGCTGGTGAATATCGACGATGTACAGTACTCGGCCAATATTGGTCTGGCGGTACGCTTTTAACCGGGAGTGCCGCAGTCATGAGCGAAGTTGCTGCCGGACCACGCTGTGTATGGTGTGGTGAGGATGCCCTGTATCAGCATTATCATGATACCGAGTGGGGCGTACCGGAATATGACAGTGCCGCACTGTTTGAGAAATTGATACTGGACGGCGCCCAGGCCGGCCTCTCCTGGATTACGGTACTGCGCAAGCGGGAAAACTACCGCCAGGCCTTCCACGATTTCGACGCAGAGAGAATGGCGAATTTCAGCGACGCGGATCTCGAGGCGCTGATGTTGAATCCGGGGATTATCCGCAATCGCCTGAAGCTGTTAAGTGCCCGGCGCAACGCCCGGGCCTGGCTGGACATCATGAATGGACCGCAGACGTTCAGTGATTTTCTGTGGCAGTTTGTCGACTATAGACCCATCCAGAATCAATGGCCGGAATTTCGTGCGGTGCCGGTAACAACGGAGCCGGCGCTGGCGATGAGCAAGGCGCTGAAAAAAGCCGGATTCAATTTTGTGGGGCCAACGATAGTTTATGCATTCATGCAGGCAGTCGGTATGGTAAACGACCATACGATCGATTGCTTCCGTTATGCCGAGTGCCGGAATCTGCACCAGTGAACGCCGGTACGGAACGGCGCAGGCAGTCCACCGTGTTTATTGCAGGGCCAGCACAATCTGGTCACGCGTATTTTCCAGTTGCTGTGTAATCCGGATTAACAGGTTTCGATGAATGCGGGCGTCCAGATACCGCAGGGCATCGTGATAGGACACATAACGATAATCGATATTGCGCAGTCTGTCGGACGGGTAAAGTGATTTGACAGTCGCCAGGTCTATACCGCGGTAAATAACGACCTGTACCGCCTCATGCCCGACAAGCAGGGGGGTGTCTGGCGCCCATGGCAGCCGGTTGGGACCGATTAAGGGATAGGCCATGGCCTGTGGACCGAAATCACGGTATTGCAATACGAGGGTTTGATCCGCCGGCAGCGAAGCGCATGCCGAAAGGCTCGCGAGCAGCAGTGCAGTAATAATACGCGCGAGTCGCTGTAACATGGCAGAAGGTGTACGTGTTCCTCATTGGGCTTGCCGGCAGGCAAGTCTACCAAATTGTACGCACGACGCAAGGTCGCCACGCCTGAGGTCGTGGCGGGTAAAGGGGCAGTTGGGCGCCGCCTGGCCAGGCGCTCCAATCGGTTCCCGACAGGTTTGTGACTGTTCTTTAACGCAGGACGTGAGCTGAACCGTTACGGAGCGCGACACACCTTAAGGGTTGGCGGGGTCAAATTTGACGACGCTGTGAATCACGTGATCACCTTCAAAATACACCGTAAACCGGTCATAGTCCCAGGTATAGATCGGCGGCTCGCCAACCGGTCCAGTGCGGTCCTGTGGTGCCCCAAATTGCGCCTCCACCTCAAGTTTGGTGATGCCGTGACGTGGTGTTTCCACTTGCCATGCCTTGCCCTGCTGGCCGAGCGGGATGCGAATGGTTTCGGCATTGACTGTGGACAGGTGCAGGCTGACGATTGCCCCCAGCGTAATGAGCAGCCGCCGCGGCGACGGCTGAGTAAAACGGTGTAGACGGTACTTCATCGGGATTGTTCTCCTGCTTTAGGGGACTGTTTACGGTGACGGACCTGAGCCCGCAGATTTTCGCGCGCCAGCAGCTGGCGGTCGGGTTCGGCGAGCTGATGAAATTCTGTGGCGATGCGGTATTCATTCTCGATCTCGTCGCAACGGGTAACTTTGGCGAAGGCCGCGATGGCCGCATAGGTCGGCAGAAAAATGAGCCTTACCACAATAAACGCGTCTTTGTATAGTGGCCGCGTTGACCGGAAAGCAATGCCGCCTTCGCTGATGTTCAGGCGCGACGACTTGAGTTCCGGTTGGCCGGCAAATACACAGTGTCGGGCAATCAGATCGATTTTCTGGCTGAGTTTTGCCAGATAGTCGCCCAGCAGCCGGTCATGATCCGTTATCATGCGCAGGCTGGTGTGGGCGTCACGGTCGATTTTGCGCAACGCGGTTACCAGATCCATGGCGCTGCCTTCGCCGATGCTGTCTTCCGCGCGGCTGTTGTTAACGGTATGGATATCCACCGTATGATAGTCGAAGATGACATCCTGATTGATTCGGAAGAAGTGGCGGCGTTCAGTGTCCGGTTCTCCGGTAGTCATTTGGCGATACCCCATATGCATTGCGTCACTTTTCAATAATAGCTCATACCGCCTGGGGGGTAGGGGCGCTTGTACAATTGCTGCGCCGGTACTTGTCCAGCCACCGGGAATTGGGTCTAATGCCTGCCATGAATAATACCGTCGCCCTGTATATCGGCTTGCGCTATATCCGCGCCAAACGCCGCAATTCCTTCATCTCGTTTGTCAGCCTGTTTGCTTTTATCGGCATGGCATTGGGGGTGTTTGCGCTGATTGTGGTGCTGTCCGTGATGAACGGGTTCGATCGGGAAGTCCGAGAGCGTATTCTGCGCGTGGTGCCGCACGCCTATGTGAGTACGGCGGGGGGTATCGCCGACTGGCCGGCACTCCAGGCCCGCCTCGGTCAGAATCGCGCTCTGCTCGGCGCTGCACCCTATGTGAAAGGTCACGGACTGGTGAGCTTTGATGGCACCTCGCATGGGGTGCAGTTGCAGGGGATCGAGCCGGGTATGGAGCCAGAGGTTTCGGTCATTCACGACCATATGCTGGTCGGAGGATTGGACGCATTGGAAGCAGGCGAGTACCGGATTGTGCTGGGCAGTCTGCTGGCACACTACCTGGAAGTTACCACCGGCGACAAAATCAGCGTAACTCTGCCATCAGTGGCGGTGACACCTGCCGGTGTGTTTCCGCGCACTCGCCGTTTTACGGTCGCCGGCGTATTCGAAGTCGGGGCGCAGCTGGATCAGGAGTTGGCGCTGATCCACATTGATGATGCGCGGAAGCTGTTCCGCCGGGGTGACAATGTGGACGGCATGCGTCTGCGTTTTGAGGATATCTACGCTGCCGCACTGCATCTCCCCGATGTGCGAAACCTGCTTCCGCCGGAGTATATCGTGCAGGACTGGAGTGAAACCCAGGGGAGCCTGTTTCAGGCCGTGAAAATGGAAAAAACGGTAGTCGGCGTAATGCTGGGCATTATTATCGCGGTGGCGGCCTTCAATATAGTCACCACGTTGATCATGATGATTGCCGAAAAGCGCGCTGATATCGCGGTATTGCGGACCATGGGACTACGGGCGCGCGGAGTAATCGGCATATTTATGGTGCAGGGGATGGTACTCGGCGTCGTCGGCATCGCCATCGGCACCGTGCTGGGGCTTCTGGTGGCGTATAACCTGGCGCCCATTGTCAGCTGGTTTGAAGGAATACTGGGCGCCCGCATTTTTGATCCGTCAATTTACTTCGTGTCCAGTATGCCGTCGGAAGTGCGCTATGACGATGTGGTGATGGTTTGCGCCGGTGCTGCGGTGGTCAGCTTTCTGGCGACCTGCTATCCCGCCTGGCGAGCGTGCCTCATTGAGCCGGCTGAAGCGTTGCGATACAACGTCTAACAACTTTTGTTCAGCACTGAACAATGACAACCTGAAGATACCGAGGACTGCCATGAGTGTGGTACTGGAGTGCGACGCACTTTATAAAAGTTACAGGCAGGGGCCACAGACACTGCGGATACTCGATCAGCTGAACCTGACCGTACATGCCGGCGAGCATATTGCCGTTGTCGGCGCGTCCGGCTCCGGCAAATCCACCCTGCTGAACCTGCTGGGCGGTCTCGACCAGCCGGATGCGGGCGAAGTGCGGATACTCGGCCGACCCTTTTCCAGCCTCTCCGACAACCAGCGCGGCGCAGTCCGCAATCGCCATCTGGGTTTTGTTTATCAGTTCCACCATTTACTGGGTGAATTTACCGCACTGGAAAACGTTGCCATGCCCTTGCTGATTGGCGGTGTAAAGCGTGCGGCAGCACGTGAGAAGGCGAACGAACTACTGGCGCAGGTCGGTCTGGCAGCCAGGGTTACCCATAAACCCGCCGAGCTATCCGGTGGTGAAAGGCAGCGGGTTGCCATTGCCCGTGCGCTGGCCAACCAGCCGGAGTGTGTCCTGATGGATGAGCCGACAGGGAATCTGGACGCTGGCAATGCGAAAGCGATACAGGCGTTGATGCAGGCGTTGAGTGCAGCCGTGGAGACGGCGTTTATTGTGGTCACACATGACCATGAGTTCGCCAATACCATGGATGGTGTCTATGAACTGGCCGACGGTGCCCTGAACCAGATTCGGGGTGCCGAGCGGTGAGGTTGCCGCTGTATATCGGGCTGCGCTACAGCGGCGCCCGCGCCTTTAATCAGTCTGTGTCGTTTTTGGCGCGGGTCTCGGTAACCGGCCTGGTGGTGGGCGTGGGCCTGCTGATTGCCGTACTCTCAATCATGAACGGCTTTGATCGGGAGTTGCGCGAGAAAATTCTGGGCCTGGTACCGCAGGCCGCGATCTATGAAAAAGGTGGCGTCACCGACTGGCCGGCGTTACAGCGCAAACTCGAAGACCGGGAGGACATTGTCGCTGCGGCGCCGTTCGTTCAGCTCAATGGTCTGGTCGCGGTCCGGCAGGAGGCCGAGCCGGTCGTTTTGTACGGTATTGATGCCGGGCAGGAGCCGCGGGTTTCTCACATTGGCGAATATCTGGCAGCGAGCCAGTTGGAACAGTTGCAGCCGGGCACCGGCGGGCTGATTCTGGGCGCGCGCATCGCCGAAAAGCTGGGGCTGACTGTTCAGGACAGGGTGATGATTATTGTGCCCGATGCCGATGATATGGGTGCGCCGCGTATCGAGTATTTCACCCTGTTGCATATTCTGCGGACCCAGACTGAGCTGGACAACGCCCTGGCACTGACCGACCTGGCATCGGCGGCACGGCTGTCGACCACACCGGATTCGGTGTCGGGCATGCGCCTGAAGGTGACCAACCTGTTCGATGCACGGGATATAGCCTGGCAGGCACTGCTGGACCTGGGCGGTGGCTATTATGGGTCAAGCTGGGCCAGTACGCATGGCAATCTCTACCATGCGATACATATGTCAAAAAAACTGGTGGCGCTGTTGATGTCGCTGATTGTTGCGATTGCCGCGTTCAACGTGATTTCGACGCTGGTGATGGTGGTGATCGAAAAGCAGGGCGATATTGCCATATTGCGTACCCAGGGGGCATCCACTGGCACCATTATGAACATTTTTATCGTGCTGGGCAGCGCGATTGGCGTTATGGGAACACTACTGGGTGTCCTGTTTGGCCTGGGGCTGTCGCTGGTGATCGAATATCTGGTCCGGGGGGTTGAGCGGCTGTTAAATGTGCAGTTTCTCAAGTCGGATGTGTACCCGCTGACTTACCTGCCCACCGAAATATCCTGGTCCGATGTGGGTATGGTAGCGGCGACTTCCCTGGTTATGAGCTTTCTGGCCACGCTGTACCCGGCCTGGCGCGCCAGCCGCGTACAGCCGGCGGAGGTTCTGCGGTATGAGTAGCGAACCCGGCGCTCTGGCGGGTTCTCCTATATCACGCCCGGGATAAACCGGTATTTCACTTCCTTGCAGTACGCCTGATATTGCGGATCGGCCATCAGGTGGCGCTCTTCGGTTATGGCACGCATATAGTAAAACCAGGTCATGAATATCAAACCGATTATCTGGAACAGTGCAACGCCCCAGCCGAGATGGTTGACGTTGAAAATGACCGCAGGGAACATCACACACCACCAGGCAAAGTTCTTGGAGGCGTAGGCGGGATGGCGCACCCAGGCGAACGGTCCTTTGCGGATGATGCCGCGATTGGTCAGGTTGGAAAACCGTACGCCGAACCAGAGGGTAGCGGACATATAGATCAGATAGCTCAGTACCATCATTGTGGTGAATATCGTGGCCAGCCACTGATTATCAAAACCGAGTACACTGCGCTCATTGGGAATCGAGAAGTACAGCCCCAGAAACATCTGGAAGGGGGGGTAGCAGGTAATACAGACGACCCAGCCCAACAGGGTCGGTTCGGCTGAAATGGTCTGGTTATCCACCCAGCGCGACGACACGATATAGCCGCACCAGGCCAGCGCAACGTCGATGGAGAAAATAATGGCAATGGAAATATTGAACAGGTCGTTGTTAAAACGTTGATGCCCGTAAGTGCCTGTCACCACCGCCAGCGGCAGGTGGTCCAGCATAAAGCCGACATTTCGAATCAGGTGGGGAAATTGATCGCAGAAAAACACGGTCATCAGCGGTGCAAAAAACATTTTTACCAGCAGTCCGCGGCCGATCTTTTTGTCCATTTCATCAAATTGTGGTGCCAGATAGCGAAACACCGGTAGACGCGATACCCCGTAGGCAAGCACTTTCAGGAAGCCACTGGTAAGATCTCGCCGGTCGGCCGCCGGGTCGTGTTTCAGCGCCCGTGTAATCAGTGTGTAAGGCAGGCCAGCCCACAGCCAGGCAGTCCAGGCCCATTCCAGAAAGCGGAACCAGGGCTGATAGTATGCGGCATTCCGCGAGAAGCCATATTCATTGGCCGTCCTGAAAAATAGAAGAACCAGCGCCAGTAACGCCAGATACAGCAAGTAATTGAACAGCGCATTGACAAAAAACCGGAAGTACTGGCCGTTTTTGATGTCGGGATCCATATGCAGGAATTGCTGCGGTGCACGCCACCAGAGGCGGAACAGCTCGGTAATAACCATGACCGCCGAACAGATCACCAGCGCCGTCAGCAGGGTGTCGTGGCGATCCGTAATCTGCCAGCCAAACAGGTTTACCCCGCGGCCCAGCGCGTCCACCCGGTTGTACCACACCGCACACACGAGCACGGCAATGGCACCGGCGACGCCACAAATCCACGCATAATCGGTAATCCACCGGCTCTCACTGATTTTTTTCAGGTCGGGGATTGCAGCAGTCTCGGGAGGATTTCCGGCGAGAGCGGTCTTATTTTTATAGTTAGCCATGAATAAACGGTTGCTCTGGAAGAGTAAATAAGTCGAGTCGAATCTTAGCCGTTGAAGGCCAGGCAATTAAAGCGGATTTTGGCAGGGTTTTGACCGGTGTCCACAAAAGCGGGTGAGTGGCTGTACTGCATGGGGAAACCTAACTGGCGCCGTCAAACAGTATGGCAATCAACAGCAACAGCACCAGAAATGCGGCAATCATCACAATTCGGCTGCGCTTCTGGCGTATTTGTCGGGAGGAGCCGGATGTATCTGCATAGGCCGGGGTGTCCGTCTTGAAGACCAGCTCCACCCGCCCCAGCTGGATTTTGTCGTTATGCGAGAGATTCACTTTGGAGCGAATCTGGCCATTAATCAGCATCGCATTTTTGGCTTCGACGAGGGAAAGCTCATAGCCGTCGTCGGTTTTGACCAGAAGTGCGTGATCCATGGAAATGGTGTTATCGTTGAGATAGACCTCCGAGTTGATATCCCTGCCGATGCGCCATTTATGGCCGGTGACCACGGTCCCCAGTTCATACAGTTTACCCCGCAGCGGTGCGGTGGTAACAATAAGACGCGGCCCGGTGCCAAGATTGAACTCATGTTCAATCCGGTTGCGGTCCATAAACCGCTCCAGGTGTTCGGGCGAAATAATGCGGGTAGCCTCGCTGCCTTCTTCGTCTTCCGTCGGGTATTTCTTGCCAGGAATTCGAGCCGAATTCTGAAATGGACTGTTCTGCTGGCGCTTTATCTCGGCCAGTGACTGTGGATGCTGCCCCTTACCCGGTGCCGGCGCTGGTTCTGCTGTGGCCGCCGCCCGGGGTGCGGCTTCGGGGGTCGGTTCCGCTTCTTCGTTCTTTTTGAAGTGGCGGGCGATGGGCTCAACAGACGCGGTCGCCTTGAACGGGCGCGAAATAAGGTCTTCGCCCTGAGGCTCCTGCAACCCGGCAGGTGGCGTCGTCGCCGGCTCGGCACGTTCGGTATTCTGCACACACAACCGGTAGAGCAGGTCGTCAAACGCCACTTCGTCGCCCACATTCAGGCGCACACGGCCTTTTATTTTATTGCCATTGACGTAGGTGCCGTTGGTGGATTGCAGGTCTTCGATATAGACGCCACCGGGCGAAACATTGATTTTTGAGTGGTGCCGGGAAATATGCCCTGAATTGAGCGTGATGTCGCATTCATCTTCGCGGCCTACCAGCATTTCGCCACGCAGTGCGAACTCTTCAGTGCCGATAGCAGCCCTGAGAATGAACACGTTGTTATTGTTTTTTTTCAGTAACGTTACATCTTCCGCAGCCATTGAACCGGTATCCCTTTCTGTATCGTAACTCTTCAGCTCAGTTTAGCTTACGCCCCGATAAATGATCGCCTGAACGTGCAAACCCACATTCTTCGTCTTGCTCTGAACAGATCCGAACGCAACCTGAGCAGTGACGGCACGAGCTGAATAATTACATCTGTATTTCACTTACGGTCAACTTCGGTATTTCGGCGCCCTGAATTGGCGTATTGCATTCGCCAGGGGGGAAATGCCCTCCTATTCAGGGTGTCCAGTACCCGAACCGACCTTACTGATTTTGCGCAGGCTTTGGAACGCCGGCCTGGTCGACCAGGCTTGCGGGATCCGCTGGCCCCAAAGTGCATTATAGACCGCCGCACTCTGCCTTACTCTGCTGCTTTAATAGGCTAACATCTAGCGTCGAATTGCGCCATAGAAATTCCGTGGCGGAACGTCGGCTGTGCATTCGCCCAACACCTTGTGAAGGCCGGACTTTTTCTGCTCAAAGGCGCGCCCTGATGGCGTATTCGAACTAAAACCGCTTATCCTGGTCGTTTTCATCCGTCGGGATTTCCTCCAGTGTCAGCTCTCCGAAACCGGTTTTGGCCGGTGCGGCAACGCTGGCCTCGGCCGCTTCCGTCGATGTGCCGGCCGATTGATCCCGTGTGGCCAGTTTGATGCGGAGCCGCAGGTTGTTGGGGGAGTCCGCATTGGCAAGGGCGTCATCCAGCCCTACCTTGCCGCTCATGAACAACTTGAACAAAGCACCGTCGAACGTCTGCATGCCCAGAGTTTCAGATTTCTCCATGATTTCCTTGATCTCCGTCAGCCGGTTTTTCAACACCAGCTCCTGGATTGTCTTGGTACCCAGCAGCACCTCTACGGCCGCACATCGCTTGCCGTCTACGGTCGGAACCAACCGCTGGGAAACAAAGCCGCGCAGGTTTTGCGACAGGCCCATCAGCAGGTGTGGCCGCTTCTCGTCGGGGAACAGATTGATGATGCGTTCCAGCGCCTGATTGGAATTGTTGGCATGCAGGGTAGAGATGGCGAGATGACCGGTTTCGGCGAATTCCAGGGCATGTTCCATGGTTTCCCGGTCCCGAATTTCGCCAATCAGAATGACGTCGGGCGCCTGCCGCAGGGTATTCTTGAGGGCGTTGCGAAAGCTGCGGGTGTCAACGCCTACTTCACGCTGATTAATGATGCTTTTTTTGTGACGATGAACGTACTCGATCGGGTCTTCAATGGTAATAATATGCCCGCCGGATGTGCTGTTGCGATGATCTATCAGCGCAGCCAGGGATGTTGATTTGCCGGAACCGGTTGCGCCGACAAACAGGATCAGACCGCGCTTGGTCATCACCAGCTCTTTGAGCACCGCCGGCAGGCCCAGGTCGTCGAAATTGGGTATGTCGGTGTTGATATTGCGCGCGACGATAGCCGTGTCGTTACGCTGCTTGAAAATGTTGATACGGAATCGACCAACACCGGGGATGGAGATGGCGAGGTTCATTTCCAGTTCCTGAACAAATTGCTCCCGCTGCTGGTCGTCCATTAACTGGTTTGCGATCGCTTCGATTTCGCCGGCTTTGTAGGGCTGCTGTCCAACGGGTTTCAGCGTGCCCTGAAATTTCGCGCAGGGCGGCGCGCCGGTACTCAGATAAAGATCGGAACCGTCCTTGGAGGCGAGCAGGTGCAGGTACTGGTCGATGGGTGTTCCCATGTTGGATTGGCCTTCCTGTACATTGAGAGTGTCCCTATTTCCCGGCGGTGACCGACGCGCTGCAGGCATCAAGTGCGCCGCAACCCGTGCCTGCCAAAAAGCGTCGTCAAGTGGCAGGCGGTTGAATCGGACACCGGGTTGAGCAGGGTGCTTTCCAACCAGTATAGATTGCCTGTGTCGGTCTGCCATGCCCGCCGGCCTGATCAGAGCCGGCAGTGTTGGCAGGCGAGAGCGGAATGGTTACCTTACGTTTACAGGTTTAAAGTGCAGCGATACGCTGCTTCTGTAATTGCAGGCGCTGCAGGGTTTCAGTGAATTTACCCAGTTTCTCCTGTTCCTTCTCCACCACGTCTGCGGGTGCACGTGCGGTAAAATTGGCATTGCTCAGCTTCTGTGCCAGTCGCTGCAGCTCTTTTTGCAGCTTTTCGATTTCGCGATCGAGGCGCGCCTGTTCAGCTGCTTTGTCGATCAAGCCGGCCAGCGGTACACGCAATTCCAACTGATCGACCAGCGTGGTAGTGCTCAACGGGGGCTCTTCATCGTCCGCGAGCCAGTCGAAACCGGACAGGCCGGCCAGCTTCTGCAGAAACTGGCTGTTGTCTGCAATCCGCTGTCGGTCTATGGCAGTGCCTCCGCGCAGCACCACGGCCAGTTTTTTTGACGGTGGGATGTTCATCTCGCCCCGAATGTTGCGCAGCCCGACAACCACGGCTTTGACCCATTCGATATCGCGGCACGCGTCCGCGTCAATGCGTGATTCGTCCGCGACCGGGTAAGGCGCGAGCATGATGGTGTCTCCGTGTTGACCGGCCAGGGTTTTGACGCGCTGCCACAGTTCTTCCGTAATAAAAGGCATCATTGGGTGGGCCAGTCGCAATGTCGTTTCCAGTACCCGGATCAGCGTACGCCGGGTCCCGGTGAGCAGCGCCGGATCACTGTTCTCATCAGTCAGCACCGGCTTGGACAGTTCGATGTACCAGTCGCAAAAGTCCTTCCAGACGAAGTCATACAGCGCCTGACTGGCCAGATCCAGCCGATAGGTGTCAAACCCTTCGGCGATTCGCTTTTCGGTAATTTGCAGCTGACTGATAATCCACCGGTCCGCCAGGGTTATCGGATATTTGACCGCGTTGTCTGTACCGCAATCCTGCCCTTCGCAATTGCGCAGGACGTAACTGGTGGCATTCCAGAGCTTGTTGCAGAAGTTGCGAAAACCTTCTATTCGGCCGACATCAAAATTGATATTGCGGCCCGTGGACGCCAGTGAGTAGTAGGTAAAGCGCAAGGCGTCTGTGCCGTAGGCAGCGATGCCCTCGGGAAATTCACGACGCGTTGCCTTTTCGATTTTGGGTGCCTGTCTGGGATTCATTAATCCGGTGGTGCGCTTCTGGACCAGCGCCTCCAGTTCGATACCGTCGATCAGATCGATCGGGTCCAGGACATTGCCTTTGGATTTGCTCATCTTCTGGCCCTGGCTGTCCCGAATCAGGCCGTGCACGTAGACCGTCCTGAACGGCACCTCCCGGCGGAAGTACAGGGTCAGCATAATCATGCGTGCGACCCAGAAGAAGATAATGTCGAACCCGGTTACCAGGACGCTGGTCGGGTGGAACAGTTTCAGTTCCGGCGTTTCCTCGGGCCAGCCGAGGGTGCCAAAAGTCCACAGCCCGGAAGAAAACCAGGTGTCGAGCACATCTTCATCCTGAGTCAGCTCGAACTCCGGCGCCAGCTGATATTTACGGCGGACGTCGTCCTCATCGCGACCGACATACACCTTGCCATCAGCGTCGTACCAGGCGGGAATGCGGTGGCCCCACCATAGCTGTCGGGAGATGCACCAGTCCTGAATGTCCCGCATCCAGGAGAAATACATATTCTCGTATTGCCGTGGTACGAACTGGATTTGCCCGTCTTCCACGGTCTGGATGGCCGCTTCGGCCAGTGGACGGGTTTTGACATACCATTGATGCGTCAGCCAGGGTTCGACGACCACACCGCTGCGGTCACCGCGTGGCACCTTGAGCGTATGCGGTTCGATTTTTTCCAGCAGACCGAGCTGTTCGAAGTCTTTCACGATGGTGTCGCGGGCGTCGAATCGGTCCATGCCCCGGTAAGCTGTCGGTACTTCGTCGTTAAGGCACGCGTTCTGATCGAAAATATTGATCATCGGCAGTTGATGGCGCTGGCCTACTTCATAGTCATTGAAATCGTGGGCCGGCGTAATCTTCACGCAACCGGTCCCAAAGGCTGGGTCAACATAATCATCGGCAATAATGGGTATGGTCCGCCCGGTGAGCGGAAGTTCGACCCGTTGCCCAATCAGGTGGCGATAACGCTCGTCCTCCGGGTTAACCGCGACAGCGGTGTCGCCGAGCATGGTTTCCGGACGGGTGGTGGCTACGACCAGATGCCCGGTGCCGTCTGCAAGGGGATAACGGAAATGCCAGAGGTGACCCTGTTCCTCTTCACTGACGACTTCGAGGTCCGAAATGGCGGTGTGCAGCTTGGGATCCCAGTTGACCAGCCGGTTACCACGGTAGATGAGACCGTCATCATACAGGCGGATAAAAACTTCCTGAACTGATCGGTAAAAACCGTCGTCCATGGTAAAGCGTTCGCGACTCCAGTCGGGGGAGGCGCCCATGCGGCGCAACTGACGGGTGATGTTGCCACCCGAATGCGCTTTCCATTCCCAGACCTTCTTGACGAAGGCATCGCGGCCGAGTTGCTGGCGGGTCTGCCCGTCGGCATCAAGAAGCCGCTCGACGACCATCTGCGTCGCAATGCCGGCGTGATCGGTGCCAACCTGCCATAGCGTATTGAAACCGCGCATCCGGTGGTAACGAATCAGCGCATCCATGATGCTTTCCTGGAACCCATGCCCCATGTGCAGACTGCCGGTGACATTTGGCGGTGGGATCATGATGCAATAGGGGTCGCCCTGGCCGCCCGGCGTGAAATAGCCGCCGTTTTCCCAGGTTTGATACCACTGTTGTTCAATGGCGGACGGATTGTAGGTTTTTTCCATGAATGTACAGCCAGTTTTAGCGCTTGAGATGAAGTTCGGAGGGACAGTGTCGAAATAACTGTCGGGAGCGATTATACATAGCCCGCACCCGCTGTGCAGGGGCTAGATGTGATTTGTTGCAGTGTGATGGCGTTTTCAATGGCCGGCGCGGTGGCCGGCCCGCCTGTGCAGGGTTTTATTCGTCCAGCATGCGGCGTAACCGACGTCGTAGCTCAGCCGCGATCAATGGCATATAGTCATCGACCAGATCATCAATCATCTTCTGCTTTTTCAGCGATAGCCGGTCGTCGGCGGCGACAGCCTGTGCAGCCGGCGCGAGACGGGCAGCTCTGGACTTGTTATTGCGTAATAGGGCTGTACTGGCTTCCAGGGCGGCACTGGACTGTGCAATTTCTTCTACCAGGCTGCGGCTGCTGCCCTGCAGGCGGTTCAGTATATGTTGCGGCAGGAAGGGGTTTTCCTTTCGGGGTACCAATGGTGCGGGGTCAGAGCCATGCAGCTCCCGCCGCATCATGGTCATTTCCAGCGCAATGGCGTCATCAACCGGCAGGGCCGCCGTATCGTCGATTGTAATAGGGGGCTCCGCCGTCGTAATCGGGGCCATACCGGGCTGTTCAGTGGCGGTTGGTGTAGCGTCAGTGGTCGATTGGGATACGGGCATGGGCTTTTCCGTCACGTTGGCGGATACGGCAGGGCCAGTGACCGTTCCGGGGTTGTTGAATGCCTGAGGGGTGCCCGATTGCACGGATGCAATGTTGAAAATAAACTGGGACAGACCTCGGGGAGGCTGAAGTTCCACGTGTTGCTGGTTCAGGGTGCCGCCGGCGGCATCCGGTTCGGCATAACCAAGGTTGATTTTCATTTCCGGCGTCGAACGCGATGGTGGCGGCACTGCAACGTTGTTTTCGTTTACGTTTTCTTCGATGGCGTGACCGGTTTCCACTGCGAGATCAATATCGCTGCCGAGGTCGGCATCGCTGAAACCCTGTGCGTCGACAGCTTCATGCAAAACCGGAATGGCAGCTTCGTCGATATCGCTGTAATCGACTGTGGCCAGGGGAAGCTCAGTGTTGGGGGCGGCGTGGTCATCCGGCTCCCCGAGGTCTGCAATTACGGATGTTGTAGCAATCATAATGGTGTCTTAATAATAGTTGTTATTGGATTGAATGATTTTTGGTCGATGGTTTTCCCGTGTATCGGCACGTATATGCCGCCCCAGGGTAGCCGGGTAAAACGGGAGAGAAGGTACGGGATGTCAGCACGAAACGCGTTTGGCAACATGGCCAGCCTCTGTCAGAGCATGCGGCGGAATGTATTAAGTATTGTTCCAGATTCGGAATGATGCAATAAAGGTCGCGACGTCAGGCAAACGAAATATGTGTCATTTGGGTCGCGCTGTCAATGCTAATCCGAAGTCATTTTGTGCGTGTGAACCGTGTACCCGCATGTACGGTAATGCATATACCTACGCCGGGATTCAGCAAGCAGATCGGGTTGCTGTATGACAATCTCCGCAATCCTGCCGAACGTATCGCGCGTGTCCGATAGGCGATCGCTGAAATTAATTAACAGGTCCCGGGAGTGAAGGTGGGTGATGTCCGACCCTATCAGAACCGGTGATGAGGCAGCCAATGCCGGATCGGGCGCAATGGCATGCGGCAGAAACGCATCCGGGCGGAACGCCCACAGGTGTGTATCCAGCTGCGTGGCGGTGGCTGCATCGGGCACCAGAATAGCGATGCGCTGTCCCCGGTGCCAGGCTTTTTCGGCCAGGCGGGCAGCGAATACCATGCGTGCCATGGTCTCCGCTGCCGTCAGAACATAAAAATCCACGCGCACGGGCGTGGGGGACGGGTTGTCAGGCACCATTCAACAGATACCGGAGCAGCAGCCCTACGGGGCGTCCTGTGGCGCCTTTTTGTGCGCCTGAACGCCAGGCCGTGCCGGCAATGTCCAGATGCGCCCAGCGATAATCTTTCGCAAAGCGCGACAGGAAGCAGGCCGCGGTGATGGAGCCGCCTTCGCGACTACCGATATTGGCGACATCGGCAAAGTTGCTCTTCAGGGATTTTTGATATTCGTCCCACAGCGGCATTTGCCAGGCCCGGTCCATGGCCTGTTGGCCGGCCTCCAGTAATTCGTCCGCCAGAGACTGGTCGTTGGCATACAGGCCGGATGCATGATTGCCCAGTGCAATCACGCAGGCGCCAGTCAGGGTGGCAATGTCTATCACGGTGCGTGGTTTGAAGCGCCCGGCATAGGTCAATGCATCGCACAGGACGAGCCGGCCTTCCGCGTCCGTATTCAATATTTCTATGGTTTTGCCGGACATTGCAGTGACGACGTCACCGGGCTTGGTGGCGCGACCGCTGGGCATATTCTCCGCCGCCGCTACAATGCCCACGACATTCAGGCGTGCATTCATACTGGCCAGCGCATGAAAAACCCCAATAACAGTGGCGGCGCCACACATATCGTATTTCATTTCGTCCATGCCGGGCGCGGGTTTGATGCTGATGCCGCCCGTGTCGAAGGTGATGCCTTTGCCGACCAGTACAGTGGGTGCTTCGGTTTTCGCCGCGCCCTGGTAGTTCATTACGACCAGTCGGGGAGGCTGGTCGCTGCCGGCGGCTACCGACAGCAGTGCGCCCATGCCCAGTTTTTTCATCTGCTTTTCGTCGAGCACTTCAACCGACAGTTTGTCATTGAGTGATGTGAGTTGTTGCGCCGCTGTGGCCAGATCCCGGGGAGTGCAGTAATTTGCCGGCAAATCTCCCAGATAACGGGCCTGGTTGATGCCTTCGCCAATCGCCTTTCCCGTGCCCAGCCCTTTCTTCCAGTCACTGACCAATTTTTCGGTAGCATGCAGCGTCACCTGCTGCAGTGCGATCTTGTCATTATCGCTGCCCGTGCGGGTTTTGTTGTAAACATACAGTGCTTCTATAAACTGTTGGGCAAACAGCGCGGACCAGTCATGGGGTGTCACGGTGCCTGACGTATCCACCGACCAGGTCAATTTTTTGATGGGCTTATTCCTGATTGCCCGGGCTACCCGGCCAAAGGAGGTTTTGAGGTCTTCCCGGCTGGTTTTTTCGGCGCTTGCACCGACGCAAACCACCAATAACCGGGGGCAACCGAGATCGGCTGTATGAGTTATCCAGGCGGAATTGCCGGTTTTGAGCGGCAGATCGCCCAATTCAAGCAGGCGCCGGATACTGTTGCCCGTCAGATCATTGGCAATGGTGGCTGCGGGCGAAAGCGATTTGTCGGCATAGATCTGTACGACCAGGCAATCACTTTTCAGTGCATCCAGTGATCCCGATTTTGTGCGAAACTCCATAGTTAACCCCAACTAGTCAATGAATGGCGCGATTATAGGGGTAATATAGTGGCCGCTTTGCCCGGAGAATTCAATTTCGGTCTGCACATTAACGCTGTGCATTTGGATCGACTGTTATAATGCAACGATTCTTATCCGCTTTGAGTATGGTTAATTAATGATCGTATTTCGTTATCTTGCACGTGAAGTGCTGACCAGTATGGCTGCTGTCAGTGCGATACTGTTGTTGATTATCATGAGCGGCCGCTTTGTGAACTACCTGGCCGATGCTGCCAGCGGCAAGCTCGATGCCGGTATTTTGCTTATTTTAATGGGCTACCGGATTCCCTCTTTTCTCGAACTCATTCTGCCGCTGGGGTTGTTTATCGGCATATTGCTCGCGTATGGCCGCCTGTACGTAGAAAGCGAGATGACGGTCCTTTCTGCCTGCGGCATGAGTGAGCGGCGCCTGGTGGGCTATACCCTGGCCGCCGCCATGGTTGTCGCCGTCATAGTGGCCACGTTCAGCCTCTACGTCGGACCTATGGGGGTGCGGGCTTCCGAAGCGCTGCTGGCCGAACAGCGCAGCAGAACCGAATTCGAAATGCTGAAGCCGGCGCGCTTTCACAAGCTGGGCAATGGCGATGGGGTGTCCTATGTCAACAATGTCAATAAAGAGGAGCACCGACTGGAAGATGTATTTTTGGCGGGTGCGGGCGATACCCGGGAAAAGTTTTCTGTCATTACGGCTAACGAGGGCAGAACCCATATTAATCCCGACACCGGCCAGCGGTTTCTGGTTCTTTCGGACGGACATCAATACCGGGGCAAGCCCGGTGATCTCGATTTTGAGGTGATCAGCTTTACGCAATACAAGCAGTACATACCGCAGCATGAAGTGGTAATGAAGAAAGAAACCGACGCGACGCCCACGCTCGAACTATGGCGTCAGGATACACCGCAGGCGCGTGCAGCCCTGCAATGGCGGATTTCACTGCCGGTTCTGGTTATGGTAATCGCGTTGCTTGCGGTGCCGCTGAGTCGCACAGAGCCGCGCAAAGGGCGTTATGTCAAAATGATTCCCGCTATTTTGCTTTATATCGTTTATCTCATGACCAGTAACGCAGCGCGCGGTCTACTGGAGGAAGGAAAAGCACCTGTTCCCTGGTTGTTGTGGCTGGTACATGGTGTGTTCTTTCTGTTCGCTCTGTTTTTGCTGGCCTGGCCAAATATTGGTTATGCCCGGGCGCGTCGGGCCGCAGTAACGTCGCTTCCTCTTGATGGAGCGCCGTCATGACCTGTATCAAACGTTACATTGCAACCGCCGTGGCGTCATCAATTGGCGTTGTCCTGCTGGTAATTGTTGCACTGGACTGGATAGCAAAATTTGTTGACGAACTCGATCGGCTGCAGGAGAGCTACACGTTGTTCGAGGCGCTTATCTATTCCGCGCTTTCCATTCCCTCAAGCGTTTACGAATTTTTGCCGCTGTCCAGTCTGGTGGGCTGTCTGGTTGGGTTGGGTATGCTTGCCAATAATAACGAGCTAACTGTTATTCGTGCAGCGGGGGTGTCAACCCTGCAAATAATCTGGGCGGTCATGCGGCCCATTCTGGTTTTTATTCTGATTGGTTTTGTGTTGGGGGAGTTTGTGACACCGGTTTCGGATCAGTATGCCGAAAGCCGCAAGTCAATTGCGCTGGGCCATCAACTGGCATTGCAGGGCCAGCGTGGGGTCTGGAATCGGGAAGGCAACCAGTACATGCATTTCAGCGCTGTCATGCCGAATGGCAAATTATTGGGCGTTACGCGGTTGCAGTTTGATGAAGCGGGGGAGCTTCTGAGCAGCACGTATGTCGACTCGGCGATTTATCAGGGAAACAGCTGGTTTGAAAGCACGGGTGTCACGACACACCTTTCTGAGGATCAGACCGAGCGGGATTTTTTCAGCGGCCGCGCCTGGGATGCCGAAATCTCACCGGCGCTGCTGGATATTCTGGTGCTTTCGGCAAATAACCTGCCGATGCATCGGCTGCACACCTACGCAAGTTATCTCGAGCGACAGGGTCAGGACGCGAGCGAGTATCGCCTGGCCTTCTGGCAGAAGGCGCTACAGCCGCTGGCAATTGCCAGTCTCGTGATGATTGCCATATCCTTCATCTTCGGGCCGTTGCGGCAGGTGACCATGGGCTTCCGGATTTTTGCCGGTGTCATTGTCGGGATAGTATTTCGCACCAGTCAGGATCTGCTGGGGCCGTCGAGTCTGATCTACGGTTTTTCGCCGCTGGTCGCTGTTCTGGTGCCGATTATTCTGTGTATGCTGATCGGTCTTTTTCTGCTGCGCCGCTCTTTGTAAGCGATTGCTTGCGATCGGGTTTGGGGACTACAACAACCCGCGTGTCTGATAGCAGATCGTGCAGGCAGGCGCGCCGGGGATGAAACAGGGCGAACCAGTAACCCGCTCCCAAGCAGATAAAACTGACACTGCCGGCCAGTGAGCGGTATATGCTCTGGCGCCAGTTGGGTGGGGTCTGTTGCTGGTTGTCGACTACCTGTATGCGCCAGGTGCGCATGCCGAGCGTCTGACCCGATTTGTGCCAGAACCAGACGTAAAACAGCATCAGTAGCAGTAACCAGCTCAAAAAAAACAGCGGTCCATTAAACATGGGCTGCCAGGCGTCGTGGTCGCCACCGGTCCTGGCGACGATCAGTGTCATGACAGCGCCGTAACCAAAACTCAGTGCCAGCAATAGCAGGGCGTCGTAACCCATCGCGGCAAATCGACGCCATAACGGAGCGACAGGAAGGGACATGGTATTCACGGGTCAATGGTGCCTGGTAGCGCCTATCTGGCGGCGGATTCTCGATAAAATTGTTGCAATGCTTTACTGTTGGAACGGTAACCTACCATTTCTACCTCGTATTTTTCGTCATCCTCGTCCTTATGGATGATTTTACCGATCTGGTAGTCCAGCGAGGGTATCAGCCAGATGGCTGTTTCACTTTCGTCGTCGGATTTCTTTTTGTAAAGCAGAGCGGGGCGCTCCACTTTGGCCAGTGTGATAGTTGTTTCTCCGGCGAATTCGAACTCATAGGTTCTGAAGCGGTCACGTTTGACGAAATGGGCGACTGGCTTTTTTTCGCCGAGATAGGCGTCTCGTTGTACGAATAGCTGGTAGAGTGATGGATCCAGCAATGGCTGTTCCAGTGGCATTGTCTTGTTTTTGTACGATTTCGCGCTGTGTTCATACTGAACTGTTTTGGCTGACCAGTCGAAAGTGAGCGTCTCGGTGGCTTTTTTGCCAAATACGTTGCGATAAAACTGATATTCCGACGGAAGCACGGCTTTTGATTTGAAATCGAATTGGCTTGTTTCCCGGATGGTCGCAAACAAATTGCTGGCGACTGAAGAAAACTCATATCGGTTGTCATTTTTCCGGGTTAAAGTGCGGGTCATATTGATATTCCACCCGGAGAACTCACCCTTGTAGCTACTGGTGAAAAGAACCTGGTCTTCGGCCAGTGCTGGTCGTGCGGTCACGCATAACAGTAACGCGGCCAGCAGGGTGGTTAAAACGGCTGGAAGCCGGTGTTCAGGACCGTTCAAAAAAAATTGGCGCATGGGCGGCGTCTCTTGCGGCTTTGCTAGCATCATAGCCTAACCGTATTAAGGGCGCCTGAACAGGCCCCGGCAGTATTGACCCGCCGGGGCCTGGTGCATGGGGCGTTAACCCTGGGCCTTGATGATGGCCAGCGAGGTATCGAGCATACGTGAGGAGAAGCCCCACTCGTTGTCATACCATGCCAGTACCTTGACCATATTGCCGTCGATCACCCGCGTCTGGGTGGCGTCGAAAATGCTGGAGGCAGGGTTATGGTTGAAATCGACGGATACCAGCGGCAGGCTATTGATCTGCAGGATTCCGCCAACGCTGTTGTTGGCAGCATCAGTCATGATTTGATTAACTTCTTCTACCGTCGTGTCGCGCCCGGCTTCAAAGGTAAGATCCAGCAACGAAACGTTGATGGTGGGGACCCGGATGGCGAGACCGTCGAGTTTGCCTTTCAGTTCGGGAACTACCAGCGCGATCGCTTTGGCTGCACCGGTCTTGGTCGGAATCAGTGAATGCGCGGCTGCCCGTGCGCGGTACAGGTCTGAGTGATACGCATCAGTGATGTTCTGATCATTCGTGTAGGAGTGAATGGTGGTGGCCAGGCCTTTGACAACGCCCAGTGCGTCGTGCAGTGGCTTGACGACTGGCGCCAGACAGTTGGTGGTGCACGATGCGTTGGAGATGATCTTGTGTTCACGGGTTATCTTGTCGTGATTGACGCCGTATACAACAGTAATGTCGGCGTTTTCGCCCGGCGCGGACACCAGCACGGTCTTCGCACCGGCCTCCAGATGCATGGCCGCCTTGTCGCGAGCGGTGAAAATGCCCGAACATTCGTACACAATGTCGACACCCAGATCTTTCCACGGCAGGGCGGCAGGGTTGCGCTCTGCCATCACTTTGATCTTGTTGCCGGCGACAGAGATGGATTCGCTGTCACATTCTACGTCGAATCTGAATTCGCCATGCACGGTATCGTATTTGAGCAGGTGCGCGTTGATTTTCGAGGAGCCCAAATCATTGATGGCGACAATTTCCAGTTCATTCTGCAAGTCGCGCTCATAGATCGCACGGAGGACGTTGCGACCAATACGACCGAAACCATTAATAGCAATGCGTGGCATGTTTAGTTATCCCGAGTTTAGTTAAGGTGAGAATCCGGCTGAGGCTTACAGTCAGCCCGGATGGCCGCGAGAGGCACCGATTATTCCATCGCGGATGCCGGGCCGGATTGTATATCCCCAGTAAAAAAGCGATCCAGTATCGGCTGCAGTCGGAGCAGCATTGACGTTCGGTGGAATGCGTGATGCGACGTAGGCCGTTGAATCCCTGACTGCGGGAGCACAACGCTTCATTCAGGGTTGTGAGCTCGCCACACCAATTCGGATCATTGGGAACGCGGATTATCCGTAATTGGGGTTGAAAATGCAACCAGCGAACCACTAAAATGGCCCGCTATTCGAATAGCGCCGGGGTACGGGTGCAGTTGTTTTGCGATCGCGCCATATCAGCGGTTCTGCCTGGTGCAAGAGGTTTCCTGCCGGGATTCCTCTGCCTGTCATCCTGGACCTGTCGTCGTGTAAAGCCTGAACGATCGCTTTTTTAGTTGTTGATTTATGTGTCAGCCTGGCGCATAACGTCGCCTTTGCAGGGACGATTCCCCGAAGTTTTGACCGGTTTATGCGGCAGTTACCGTCGGAATTGCATTCGAATCCGCACAAAGCCCGGCCGGGTGCGCAGCGTTGCGCCCAGTGTCCGCGCGCGGTCATTTCGTCATCTGGCGGGCATCTGGATGTCGCCCGGTCAGACGTCATCGGGCCTGGTTTCATGGTAAGGCAGGTTCCGCCCAATTTCCCGAGCATTGGGATTGCCCTGCGGTTAAAATGTCGTCGGCACGCCGGCGCGATCAGGCCCTGAAGCGGTTCCAGTGGTGTCTCTCCGGGCATTTTATTCACAATCAGAAACAAGGCAGGTTGTAAGCACTATGAAAACCGACATACTTATTGTGGGTGGCGACGGCGATTTGGCGCTGCGCAAACTCTACCCGGCTCTTTATTATCTTATTCTGAATAAATGCATGCCGGATGATGGGCGTATCTTCGGCATGGCCCGCACACCGATAGAGCAGTCGGAGTTTCTAGAGAAGATAAACTATTGGTTAAAGGAAAGCACAGGCAGTCTTTACGACGAAAAAAGCTGGGAAGCGTTCAGTCAGAAACTGTTGTTTGTGCAGGGTGACTCGACCAAAGTGGCGGACCTGCAGCGGGTAAAGGACGCCCATCTGGAAGACGATCATGACCTCATCGTCTATATGGCGGTGCCGCCGCGCATTTTCGGCAAAATCTGCACCGCGCTGGACCAGGTCGGCCTTGCAAAGCCCAGTACACGACTGGTCGTGGAAAAGCCACTGGGCGACAGCAAGGAGTCCTTCCAGGAAATCAACGCGGAATTGAACCGGGTTTTCACGGAAAAACAGCTGTTTCGCATAGATCATTACCTTGGTAAGGAATCGGTACAGAATCTGCTTGCATTGCGTTTTGCCAACGACATATTCGAACCCATCTGGAACTCAAAGCATATCGACCATATTCAGATCACGGTGACGGAAACGGTAGGCTGCGGCAATCGCTGGACCTTCTATGACGAGACCGGGGCAATGCGGGATATGGTACAGAATCACCTGCTGCAGGTGCTGTGTCTGGTCTGTATGGAACCGCCGGCGTCGCTGGATGCGGACAGTGTGCGCACCGAAAAGCTGAAGATCGTGCGCTGCCTCAAACCGATGAATGCGGCGGAGATTGCCCAGAATACGGTGAGGGGGCAGTACCGTGCCGGCCAGGCCGACGGAGAGGAAGTGCCAGGCTATCTGGAAGAGGAAGATGGCGGACGTGAAAGTGATACGGAAACGTTTGTCGCGCTCAAGGCGGAAATCATGAATTGGCGCTGGTCAGGGACACCCATTTATATCCGTACCGGCAAGCGCCTTAACAGGCGGCATTCTGAAATCGTCATTCAGTTCAAGCAGACGCAGACCCAGTTGTTCTCTACTCAGCTGACCCAGGACTGTGCAAACCAGTTGATCATTCAATTGCAACCGGATGAAGGTATTTATCTGCGTGTGAAAAACAAAAAGGCCGGCCTGGATGCCCGTCTGCCTCTGGAAGATCGCAGTATGGACCTGTCTTTTGCCGATAATGCAAAAGCAAAGAAGCATGATGCCTATACGCGTGTGCTGTTCGATGTGATCCGCAACGATCAGACGCTGTTTGTCAGCGCAGAAGAAGTGGAAGCGGCCTGGGATTGGGTCGATCGCATCATCAATGGCTGGAAAGGCAGCAACAAAAAGCCCGTGGGCTATGAATCCGGCAGCAGCGGCCCTGTGGAAGCCATTGAGCTTATGGCGCGCGACAACCGCCGCTGGAAATCTTGACGTTTGGGGGTATTCCTTTGAATAGCACTGTTGAGGCCGTGACTGCGCGTATTATTGAGCGAAGCCAGTACAAGCGGCAGGCCTATGTAGCCGCAATGCGCAACACAATGGACAATTACCCACCAAAAACACGACTGTCCTGCGGTAATCTCGCGCACGCTTATGCAGCCTGTGGCGAGCAGGACAAAAACACGATCAAGCTGATGCAGAGTGCCAATCTCGGTATCACCACGGCTTTCAATGATATGTTGTCGGCCCACCAGCCGTTTGAGCATTACCCTGACATTATCAAAGCCGCGGCCCGCGCCATGGGCTCGACGGCGCAGGTAGCGGGGGGCGTTCCGGCCATGTGTGACGGGGTGACCCAGGGTCAGCCCGGCATGGAGTTGAGCCTGTTCAGTCGTGAAGTGGTCGCCATGGCAGCCGCCATCGGGCTGTCGCATAACATGTTCGACGGTAACCTGTTTTTGGGCGTCTGCGACAAGATTGTGCCGGGGATGGTGATCGGTGCCCTGCAGTTTGGCCATATTCCGGCGGTTTTTGTGCCGGCAGGGCCGATGCCATCGGGCATTCCCAACAAGGAAAAGGCCCGGGTGCGGCAGCAGTATGCGGCTGGTGAAGTCGGCGAGGACCAGTTGCTGGAGGCAGAGACTCGCTCCTATCACAGTCCAGGCACCTGCACTTTCTACGGTACGGCCAACAGCAACCAGATGCTGGTAGAGTTGCTGGGAGTGCAATTGCCTGGTGCATCGTTCGTAAATCCGGATGATCCGCTGCGCGACGCGCTGACGGTGGCGGCAGTGGAGAAGTTGATACGCTGCACCGCCAGTGCCGGTCAATACCGTCCGCTTTACGAAGTCATTACTGAAAAGTCTGTCGTCAATGCGATTGTCGGCCTGCTGGCCACCGGCGGCTCCACCAATCACACGCTGCATCTGGTGGCAATGGCGCGTGCAGCGGGAATCCTGGTCACCTGGGAGGATATGGATGAGCTGTCACGCGTGGTTCCCCTCCTGGCCCGGGTTTATCCAAACGGGGAAGCCGACGTCAATGGTTTTCAACAGGCTGGTGGTATGGCTTTTCTGGTGCATGAATTGCGTCTTGGCGGTTTGATGAATGAAGACGTGGTGAGCGTGTTCGGCACAGGTCTGGATGATTTTGAAAAGGAACCTGTGCTGAAAGACGGCAAGGCTGTTTGGTCGGAGAAGGTCACGGCATCCCGGAATCGCGATATTCTCCGACCTGTGGCGCAGCCCTTTGCTGCCGAAGGCGGGTTGCGCATCATGCGGGGCAATCTCGGTAAAGGCGTTATTAAAATATCGGCAGTCGCGCCGGAGCACCGTGTGATAGAAGCGCCATGCATCGTGTTTGACGATCAGAATGAACTGATTGGCGCGTTTAAGCGCGGCGAACTGAACCGCGATTTTATTGCGGTGGTGCGCTTTCAGGGGCCGGCGGCCAACGGCATGCCGGAGCTTCATAAAATGACACCGCCATTGGGCCTCCTCCAGGACCGTGGTTTTAAGGTGGCTCTGGTCACCGACGGGCGTATGTCCGGCGCGTCCGGAAAAGTCCCGTCAGCAATTCATCTCTCACCCGAAGCTTTGAAGGGCGGCCTGTTGAATCGGCTGCGAACCGGCGATAGGGTGCGGTTTGATGCGGAGCGGGGTGTCGTAGAGGCGTTGGTAGACGACGCAGAATTGACGGCGCGCGCGCCCGCAACACTACCGGAATATACCCGGAACCTCGGGCGAAACCTTTTCGGCGGTCTGCGTGGACTGGCTGGCCACTCCGAACACGGTGCGACTGTCTTCGATACCAGTATCGACTTTTAAACAAGGATTTATTGTGAATATTACTCGTGATTTTCTGGCCCCGGTGGGCGTAATGCCGGTCATTGTCATTCATTCGGTTGAGGATGCTGTGCCCATTGCGCAGGCGCTTCGCGACGGGGGCATCAAGGCGGTAGAGATTACATTGCGTACAGCCGCGGCACTGGACAGTATCAAAGCGATTAAATCCGCCTGTCCCGATCTGATTGTGGGCGCCGGTACGTTGACTAACGAGCGGAACGTGGAGCAGGTGGCTGACCTGGGGGTCGATTTTGCGGTGTCGCCGGGCATGACCGAAAAGCTGGTGTTGCGCGCCCAGGCGCTGGGTGTGAAACTGCTGCCGGGCGTGGCAACCTGCTCCGAAATACTGCAGGGCATGGAGCTGGGGTTAAATTGTTTCAAGCTGTTTCCGGCGACGGCAGTGGGTGGACTGGCATTGCTGAAATCCATAAATGGCCCGCTTCCGCAGGCAAGTTTCTGCCCAACGGGCGGCATAAAGCTGGATGATTTCGATCAGTATCTGGCGTTGCCCAACGTGGCCTGCGTGGGTGGAACCTGGCTGGTGCCGGAAGACGTGGTCAGGGCGAAGGACTGGCTGGCGATTACCGCAATTGCGGCCAGAACCATGGCCAAACTGGAATCACGGGCGGATTGAGATTGCCGGCCGCAGGGGGTGGTGGTTGGAGCGCGCCATAAACGCCCGCACAGTGTCGGCCAGCGTCAGCGAGGTGCCGTGCCGTAATTCGCTGCGGATACGCTGAATAAACGGCGGGAAATCGGGCGCGACGATCCCCGGGCCTGACGCGTCCTCTGTGGCTGGAGCCGCATGGAGTGGCGGGTTGGCGTGTTCAGTCAGGGTTAGAAAGGCGCGGTGGGTCAGCACCGCCTGATCCAGCGCTTCCTGCCGTACCAGGCTTTCAAAAGTCAGGTAGTCCGTTTGCGCCAACCATAGCAGTGCCTGCAGGCAGGCTTCATGTCTGGGGCTGGGCAGGCCGAATTCGTCGGGCGTGTCCGGGCCTGCTATATCTTCCACAATGAGTGTCATCCGGCGGGGGAAATGCGCATACAACAGTACCAGCGCCTTGCCGATATCCCGGTAAAAATCGTCGATATGCAAATCTGTCACGGTGCCTCTCTCAGGCTTCGTATTGTTGCAGAAACTGCCCAAACAGATTAATGGCCCGGGTAATTTCCTCCTTGACGGGCAGAAACACAATGCGCAAGTGATCCGGTTCCTGCCAGTTGAACGCGGTACCCTGTACCAGCAGTACCTTGTGCTGGATCAGGAAGTCGAGAATAAGCTGCTGGTCATCTTCAAAAATATAGCGTTTGCGATCGATTTTGGGGAACATGTAGATCGTTCCTTTTGGCTTAACGCAGCTTATGCCTGGGATCTGGCTCAGTGCGTCCAGTGTGGCATTGCGTTGTTCCAGCAGTCGGCCGCCCGGCAAAATCAGTTCGTTGATGCTCTGATAGCCACCCAATGCAGTCTGGACAGCGTACATGGCAGGTACGTTGGCGCACAGGCGCATGGAAGACAGCATTTCCAGGCCTTTGATATATTCCCGCGCTGTTTCCTTGGCACCACTGAAGACCAGCCAGCCGGAACGGAAGCCGGCCAGACGATACGCTTTGGAAAGACCATTGAATGAGACGCAGACAACGTCGTGCGCCAGGCGTCCGATTGGGATGAATTCGGCGTCGTCGAACGTGATTTTGCTGTATATCTCGTCAGCAAATATCACCAGGTTATGGTCCCGGGCCACCTGAATCAACTGTTCCAATACATCCTGACTGTAAACGGCGCCGGTAGGATTGTTCGGGTTGATGATGACAATGGCTCGGGTGCGACTGGTAATCTGCTTGCGGATATTGTCGACGTCGGGAAACCAGTCGGCCTGCTCGTCGCAAACGTAATGCACCGGTTTGCCGCCGGCCAGGTTCACCGCCGCAGTCCAGAGCGGGTAGTCCGGTGACGGGATCAGTACTTCATCACTGTCATTCAGCAGCGCCTGGCAGGCCATGACGATTAATTCGCTGACACCGTTACCCAGGAAGATGTCTTCTATATCGACGCCAGGGACGCGCAGGCGCTGACACTCCTGCATGATGGCCTTGCGTGCCGGAAACAGCCCTTTCGATTCAATATAGCCCTGAGCATTGCGCAGGTTGTAAATGACGTCGGCGATGATTTCATCGGGTGCGTCAAAGCCGAACGGCGCCGGATTACCGATATTGAGCTTCAGGATCCGGTGTCCTTCCTCTTCGAGCCGGTTTGCATGATCCAGCACTGGCCCGCGTATATCGTAACAGACGCCGTCCAGCTTCCTGGATTTGTTGATAATCGGCGGCTTCCTGACGCCAGATTTGGTAGTCTTGTGGAGTTTGAGTTCGCTCATTGCATTATTACCAGAGAAGTCCGGGTGTCGGGCGATTGCGTATCGCCGTCCGTCATAACAGTTTAGCAGGGGGACAGATTATGTCAGATAGGCCAGAAAAAGACGACGAATACTGGAAAAAACGATTAACAGCCGAAGAGTATCGCGTATGCCGCGAAAAAGGCACGGAACGCCCCTTTACGGGCGAGTATTGGGACAGCAAGACACCGGGTACCTACCTTTGTCGCTGCTGCGGGGCGCCTTTGTTTGATTCAGCGACAAAATACGATTCCGGTTCCGGTTGGCCGAGCTTCTGGCAACCGATCGACGGGGACCGGGTGCAGGAGCATCGCGATACAACCCTGGGGATGGTTCGCACCGAACTGACATGCAGGAATTGCGACAGTCATCTGGGACATGTCTTCAACGACGGACCGCAGCCAACCGGGCAGCGCTACTGCATCAATTCGCTTTCGTTGCGGCTCGACGAGACTGGATCGGCGGACCAGGACTGTTGACAGTTCATCGACACAGATGCGCCGATGAAACGTCAACAGACCCTGGATTCCTGCAGCGAGGCGCGTCTTTTTCGCACAAAGTTGCGCTTTGCCCGGTGTGGCAGTGATTGATGGCTTTTGGGTAAAGCCGTGCTGGCAGCGTCAGTCGTATATCTGCTTTTTTTTCCAGCTCTGGGTCATCTTGTCGAACTCATCCCATTCAGCGGCTGGTGCGCCTGGGCCCTCTGTGCTCGTGGAGGCAGATTCACCGCGTTCGGACATGGCCTTCTCCAGTGCGGACCTGGCGTTTGTGAGCTGCACAAGTTTGGCCTCAAAGTGGTTTTGCCGGCCTTCCTTCTGAAGCAGCTTGATCGCCATCTCGTAATAGTGGCAGGCCAGCTGCAGCTTGTCTTTTTCCTGGGCAATACGGGCGTGCAGAACGTAGGTATCCACGGTTAGCGTGAGCAATAATTGCCGGACGATGGCGCGATATGCTTCGGATTGCAGCTGCGTCAGTTGTCCCTTGCGTTCCAGCTGCAATATAAACTTGAACAGTTCCTCCAGGCACAGTTTGATGTCCGCGCTTTGTTGCGTGTTTGTGAGGGATACAGTGACGGTGGACTTGTCCGGTTCTTTTTGTGTCGCGGCGATTTTGGCGTCCAGCGCTTTCACGTTTTCCTTGTGACTGGCATTTCGTGGTTCCAGCTGCCTCATCTGTTCGTAGACCAGCTGCAGACTGCGCTGAACCAGCAGTACAAGGTCGGGCGGCAGAAAGTCCTGGGGAAAGCCATCCAGCATATAGTGAAAGTTGCGGGCGCGCGCTTTCAGGGCGAGTAGCAGCCGTTCCCGTTGTTCCCGCTTTTGGTGGATCGATTGAACAATGAATGCGTAACACACCAGTATGGATAGCAGGACGATGATTATGGTGATTGTGGCTATGGATGACATGATGTCTACGACTGGTGGTGAATAAGCAAATCTGCATCCCTAATTCAGCCCTTTTCAAGGCCGGTTGGAACGCAGAAGTTCTGGTCCAAATTATTCCAGTCCAGTATATAGAAGGCTAGTCACTGGCGGCCACTGTTGCAACTTTACCCTCGGAATGTGTTGGTGCCGGGGTGGCGTCCGTCAGTCCGCAGGTCATAGCCGACGGATAAATTTAAACCCGGGCAATCAATAACTTGCGCCGGCGGACGGATCTGCAGCCGGCTGGCGAACAGCGCGGCAGGGATCTTGAAATTATAGTCACAACTGCACAATTTGGCATGACCGCACAAAATTACAGCGTAAAGTATGTATAACGTACAGGCATAAAGAAAAGCCGAAACTTTTTTGGGAAAAGTGTTGACAGCCCCCAGCCTGCTCAATAGAATGCGCCCCACTTCTGATGACAACAGCTTGTCGGAATACTGGGTCCCCATCGTCTAGAGGCCTAGGACACCGCCCTTTCACGGCGGTAACAGGGGTTCGAATCCCCTTGGGGACGCCATCTGCGGGAATAGCTCAGTTGGTAGAGCACGACCTTGCCAAGGTCGGGGTCGCGAGTTCGAGTCTCGTTTCCCGCTCCAAATTCGGTAGTAAAACGATCTTCGGTACGCCACGTTTAGCCAGATTGGTAGACACGGTATGCCGGATGGTCGTTTTTTATACGCCGCCTCAAGCCAGCCCGTGCAAGCAAAGCCCGAACGAATTCCTGTTATCCTTAAACTGCTTGTCATGGTAGTGGGTGTAAGTGCCGCCCTCACAGCGGGTAAGCCGAAGAATGCCCCGGGTCCGAACGATCAATTGCATGTCTTGGAGCGCTGGATTTAGGCGAGACGCTGCAGTTCTGAATGGTCATTGCTTTGGCGTACTTGCCATAAATCGTAGTTCATCTGCATCTTTAGCCAGCTTTCCGGAGAGCGCCCGGTAATGCGAGACAACCGCACGGCCATATCCGGCGAAATACTCGATTGCTCTTTAATCAGGCGACTCAAGGTACTCGGGCTTACCTGCAGTGCCTTGGCCATCTGAGTGATACTCAGCCCCAGCGGGTCGAGATAGTTACGGCAAATAAACCCGCCTGGGTGCGGGGGGTTAAACTGTCTCATTAGTGATAATCCTCATAGTTGACCACGTAGGCATCGCCGTCCTCAAATCGAAACGTCAGGCGCCAGTTGGCATTAACTTTAACTGACCACACACCCTTCCTTTCCCCGGTCAAGCAGTGCAGGTTCCAGCCTGGCATACGCATATCCTCGGCGCTTTCGGCGGTATTCAGTGCAGCCAATAGATCATGAAGTTTGACGGCATGACGCGCCTGAATGCCACGCTTGCTGCCGGTAGTAAAGAAGGCTTCCAGCCCCTTATGGGCAAATGACTTAATCATAAGCGTAGTATAGTTGCGTAGTGCGCAATGCGCAATAGCTGGAAGCGATTGGGGGGGAGCCACTGATTGGCACCATCGTTTTACCTCCACACTCCGTTACCCTGTACCCCTGCGCAGCGCCTGTTTTTCGCCAGAACATGTTAACGATCTACTTGCACGCACTTGCACGCACTTGCACGCAACCACCTCGCAAACCCTTTAAATACGTAGCACCACGTATCAGTTCGTATCAACTATGTTTTTGATAAATAAGGGAATGCCAGACCTTGCCAAGGTCGGGGTCGCGAGTTCGAGTCTCGTTTCCCGCTCCAAATTCGGTAGTAAACCGATCTTCGGTAAGCCACGTTTAGCCCGTTGGGCAGGCGCGGTATGCCGGATGGTCATTTTTCATGCGCTTCCTTCAGGCCAACCCTTCCAAGCCAACCCCTTCACGTATAGCCCTTAACGATCTCCTGTTATCCTTAATCCGCATGCCATAGTCGTGGGCGTAAGTGTCGCCAGCACATTGGGTAAGCCAAAGTATGCCCCGAGATGCGCGTAGCGGCAGGAATCGTATCGGGTAGCGCTTCAGTTTGCTGCGATTTACCGGTGTGACAGACTGCCGCTTTTTGATAAAGTGGCCGGCCCTCACACCGTAGCTCAGTCATTGGAGAATCAGGCTATGACTGCCACTCATCCGAATGCATTAACCATTCGCGACCTGAAAAAGGTTTACGGCGATTCCACTGTCGCATTGAAAGGGATCGATCTGGACGTCAGGGAGGGCGATTTCTTTGCGTTGCTGGGCCCTAATGGTGCGGGCAAATCGACAACGATCGGCGTGATCTGTTCTCTGGTGCGCAAGACGTCCGGGCAGGTCTCGGTATTTGGTCACGATATTGACCGCGACTTTTCGGCTGCCCGGCAACGGCTTGGGGTGGTTTCACAGGAAGTCAATTTCAATCTGTTCGAGAATGTGCAGGATATTGTGCTGAACCAGGCGGGTTATTACGGGGTGGGGCGCCGTCAGGCGCGCGTGAATGCCGAAAAGTATCTGAAGGAACTCGGCCTCTGGGACAAGCGAAACACGCCATCGCGTATGTTGTCGGGGGGAATGAAGCGACGACTCATGGTCGCCAGGGCGCTGGTGCATGAGCCAACCCTGTTGATTCTGGATGAACCCTCAGCCGGCGTGGACATTGAGCTGCGTCGTTCAATGTGGACCTTCCTGAAAGAAATCAATGCTCAGGGCAAGACGATCATCCTGACTACGCACTATCTGGAGGAGGCCGAAGACCTATGCCGGAATATTGCCATCATCAACAAGGGCGAGATCATTGAAAACACCAGCGTCAAGGCGTTGCTGAAAAAGCTGAACAGGGAGGTGTTTGTGCTCGATCTGAGCGAGGACCTGACCACGCTTCCCGCCATCCCGGGTTACCAGATCAGGCAGCAGGATACCCGCACACTGGAAGTGGATATTGAGAAAGGACGGTCTTTGAATACAGTGTTTGCCGAACTGTCGACAATGGGACTGAACGTGATCAGTATGCGCAACAAGGTCAATCGGCTGGAAGAGCTGTTCGTATCGCTTGTCAATCATCATGATGCAGGCGGGCAGCTGGCGGCCAGGGAGGGGCAACCATGACTTTACAGCAACAGTGGATTGCCTATACAACCATCGTGCGCAAGGAAATCCGGCGTTTTACACGGATATGGGTACAGACACTGATTCCGCCGGTTATTACCATGGCGCTGTACTTTATCATCTTCGGGAAGTTGATCGGCTCGCGTATCGGCCATATGGGCGGGTTCGATTATATGTCCTTTGTTGTTCCGGGGCTGATAATGATGGCTGTTATCAATAACTCCTATTCCAACGTCGTTTCTTCATTTTTCAGTGCCAAGTTCAGCCATAGCATCGAAGAGCTCCAGATCAGTCCAACCCCCAGCCTCATTATATTGTGGGGCTATGTGACCGGCGGTGTCCTGCGGGGCATGATTGTCGGTATCATCGTCACGCTGGTATCCACGGCGTTTGTGCGGCTTCAGGTCGAAAGCGTGTCAATAACGTTGACGGTGATCCTGTTAACGTCGATTCTGTTTTCCCTTGCTGGCCTGATCAACGCCGTATTTGCGGGGACTTTCGACGAAATTTCGATTTTACCGACCTTTCTGTTGACGCCGCTGACCTACCTGGGCGGTGTGTTTTATTCCATACAGTTGCTCCCGGATTTCTGGCAGAATGTTTCACAGTTCAACCCCATTCTGTATATGGTCAACGCGTTCCGTTACGGGTTTCTGGGCGTTTCCGATGTGAGCCTGAGTTTTGCGCTAACCGGGATCGTGGTGCTGATTGTAGTGCTGCATACGTGGTGCTGGTGGTTACTGGCAAACAGTAAGCGAATGCGGGGTTAAACGAATGAACGACGAGCACAGTGGGGGCAGCCGGACCAATACGGTATCGAACAGTACGCTGGGCCGGCAACAGGTCTATGTAGACGTTTATGACCCGCAACTGCTGTACCCCATCGGTCGGCAGGCGGGCCGCGAGCAGCTGGCCCAGGTGCCGGTATGGTTCGGTTGTGATATCTGGACGGCCTATGAGCTGAGTTGGCTGGATAGCAGCGGCAGGCCCCAGGTGGCGATTGGTGAATTCAGCTTTGCCGCTGACAGCACCAATATCATAGAGTCCAAATCTTTCAAATATTACCTGAACTCTTTCAATCAGTCGGCCTACAGCGACTGGGAGCAGGTTAAAACCACTATGGCGGACGACCTGAGTCGGGTGTCAGGCGGTGCTGTGCAGCTCGCGCTGTGGGAGCCGGCGGCATATCTGGAGCACCGGTTGCGCGACGCGGTCAACGCTGATTGTCTCGACCATCTTCCATTGTCGACGATGCACTACCAGCCCGATGCGCAATTGCTGAAAACCGGCAATTCCCACGGCGAGTGTAAGTGGGTAAGTCATCTGCTGAAAACAAACTGCCCGGTGACGGGACAGCCAGACTGGGCCAGTATCTGGATTGGCTTAAAAGGACAGTCTATTGAGCCGGCGAGCCTGTTAGCGTATCTGGTGTCGTTTCGCCAGCACAGGGACTTTCACGAGCAGTGTGTGGAACGGATATTCTGCGATTTGTGGCAGACGGCGCAACTGGACGACCTGTGGGTATATGCCCGCTATACGCGACGCGGCGGCCTGGATATCAATCCGTTTCGCAGTGCCTTGCCGCGCGAAGTGCCAAAGGTCATTGCGCCGAGACAATGATCCGGGGTCAGATAACCTTGTCGCGCAGCCGGTCCGCGGCTTTTTGCAGTATTTCCAGTACGCGTTCCTTTTCATAATTGCGGACCTTTTCCAGATCGAGGTGCATGGAAAAGCCAACCGTGTTTTCCTCAAACCAGCTCTGATTGTTGCCCAGATCCTTGCGGAAATCGATGACCTGGTGCACCCGCACCGGGTGGCTGAAGCCTTTTACGGTAATTTCACCTTTGTCCCGACACAGAATGACATCCTTGACCAGCGACCAGGTTTCGTGGGAAATAAGAATTTCACCGGCTTCAGCAGCCGATTCCAGGCGAGACGCGAGGTTAACGTGGGTGCCCAATACCGTGTAGTCCATGTAGTGGCTGGTACCAAAGGAGCCGACCGTGCAGAACCCGGTGTTGATGCCCATGCGGATCTGCAGTGGTGTTTTGACGCCCTGGTTGTACCAGCGTTGCTGTAACTCCTTCATTTTTTTACGCATCTCGATGGCCATGGACACAGCGCGCAAACAGTCCAGTTTCAGGCCTTCACTCTGGGAGTCGCCAAAGATCACCATTATGGCGTCGCCCATGAACTTGTCGATGGTGCCCCGATGTTTCGTCGCAATCCGGGCCATTTCCGTCAGGTAGGAGTTGAGCAGCTCAGTCAGCGTTTCCGCTTCCAGCTCTTCCGAGAGGGTGCTGAAACCCTGAATGTCGGAGAAGAAAATTGTAATGCGTTTGCGTTCGGTAGTGAGTGACTTTTCGCGGCCTTCGTTGATGGCCTGCCACACGGTGGGCGTCAGATAGCGGGATAATTTATAGGATCGCAGTTTGTAAAGGGTGTGTTCGTTCGACACCTTTTTGATGTGGGCTTCCATGCGCTTGATTTTCTTGTGGGCATACAGCGCGTAGGCGCAAAAATAGGTGAAAATGCCAATAAGGCTGACGCTGCTGATCTCAAGTTTGTCAGAAAAAACCCACTGCGGTTCCCGGATAAAGAACGCGAGAATAATGCCGACGATCATGGCGGTATTATCGATAGCCCACTTTTTGATGCCGCCGTTGATCAGGCTATTGAACTGCACCATGGTAATAAAGAGGATGGTGGGCAACAGGTTGAAGTTCGAAAAGCACATGACCACACCGATAATGCCGGCATCGGCGGTCATAAAGCGGTCGAACGCGCGATTCGGGTTGACCGCGCGGCGCTTGATAAACCAGTAGCTGATAAAAGTGTAAATAAAGACAAGCGCAGTCACCGCGACCATCAACCAGTCGATGCGGTCCCATTTGATTTGGGCCAGCGTGGTTCCAGCAGCAGCCAGACAGATCAGGGCACGGATATCGTGTTGCCGTAAAGAAAAGTCCTGGATGTCCTCTGTTTTACCCGCAGAGGCGTCACTCATATACGCACCCTTTCAAAATACTTAATAGCTTATGGGGGCATACTATCTGAAATTGGGCCGCAACGGCATAAACGCGTGTATGCATTAGTGGATGTTTCCAGATAGTCTCGCGACTTATGTTACCCGATAGTCTCGCGACATATAAGGCAGTGTAAAATCCTGCCGTATTTCTCATTATTATTAATTATAAGCGCCGCCATTATAATTGGAATTGGAGGGTGAATAAAACGACTTTTACAGTCTTGTCCGCTTATCAAGGCCATTTCAGCGCGCTGTGACGGCCGGCAGGACGCAATGGCGTCATCAACGAAGCTCGTTTGAGTCGGAAGCCGGCAGGGCTTCGTCTGAATAATCCAGGTAAAACGACAGGATTTGCTGATAGCGGGAAGCCAGAAACCCCCAGTCGACAGTTTGATTTTCGTCAATGGCCCCACATTCAGCGGCGAGCAATGCATGGCGCAGCGCCGCGGTACGTTGAGGTTCCGGTAGCTGCGGGTCCAGGTCCAGAGCAATATCGGTGCGGGTGCCCAGCGATTGATGATATGAGCGGGTCAGTTCGATCTGTTGCAATAGGTGTTGCTGATAGGTGGGCGCGGCGTTGTCCGCCGGCATCTCAGCGGGGGAAGCGGCAAGTTGTGTTTGCGTTTCGCGTTTCGCGGACCCAGTTCGGTTTTGAGCCTTTCGTTTCAAATACAGGCGGCGGCCGGCCACGGCAAGGATGGCCAGTAGCGTCAAAATCGCCAGTTCCGACAAAACAATGAGTAAGACGGTCTCTTTATCCATGGGTATCAAATTAAGGGTAGCGAATAAAGGGGAGAATCCGAGGTTCCGATTCTTGTGAGTATGGACCAGTGTGGGGCGTTAAGCGAATCAGGCCGTCCGCTGGTTGTGCCGGGGCATTGTGACCACAAAGGGCAATAAATCAGTAGTCTGCGTGTCAAAATTCTTGCGTTCGAGCCGTGCTTTGTGTAGAGTTTGCCGCCTTCCAGAGGGAAGCCAGTCTGAAAGCCTTTTTTTGGCGGATTTGCGGTTCCCGATATGAAGTACCCGTGGTGAGATGTCCGAGTGGCCGAAGGAGCACGCCTGGAAAGTGTGTATACGTTAATAGCGTATCGAGGGTTCGAATCCCTCTCTCACCGCCAATTTTCCGATATCGGCTCAAGGTTCGTTGAGCCGATCAAATGTTTTACAGTAATTGCATCACTGGCCCAGCGCCACTATCGCCCCTTTTCCAATCCCCTCGTAGGCCTTAACCACAATTTTGTCCGTTGGTGACTCTGCGTACAGCGTGTCGGCAATATGCTGTGCCAGCAATTCCACTGTGGTATCCGACGGCAGAATATAGCAGCGGTGGTTCGGAATTTTCAGAAAAAACTCGCCTTGGTCGGCCTGGTAGGCGAATTCCGTCATTTGGTCGTCCTGGTGAACGATGTCGCTGGCAGTGCCGACATAAATATCCTGCCAGACACCGGACCAGCGGCGCATGGACGCCAGGCACAGCGAGCCGTTGCGCCAGATCTGAATACGGGATCGATGCCCGTGCGCGATCCTCTGGCAGTTGCCCCGGTGTTTTTTCAGGCCATGACTGTAGTGATAATAGGGACCATCGATTGATTCCGTTGTAAAGGTCAGTTGGACCTGGCTGACGCTATTGCCAAACACCTTTTCGAGTTGCCTGACACACCAGCCGGCAACAAGCGCGGGTGTAATTTCCGGTACATCCAGAACAGTGATGGCCGACGCCGGAGACGTGCAGAAAACCTGCGTCTGGTCGTTGTTGAGGGACGCTGTAATTAGCCCCGCCTGTTCCTTTGTTTCAATGTCTGCGCAGGCGGCCGGGACCAGCAGGCAATGATCAAGGGTCAGGTCAAACCATTCCCGCAATCGCTTTTTCACAATGCCGAAATCACATACCATGCCTTGCTGGTCCAATTCGCCCACCAGCTCAATATTGGCAAGCCAGGTTTCGCCAATCAGTCCGCGTGCCGGACAAAGGTAACTGAAGTCAATGTTGGTAAGGTTCTCTACAAAAAGGCGCATAAACGGACTGCTGTCTGGAGGTGAATGAAAAAATTTTGTCGGGTGGCAGGTTGATATGGTAAACCAGCTGCTGTGCAAAGTGACAATTTACTGATGATCAACCGGATTCATCATCGCATTCATGGTGGGCCGGTAGCATCTGCTGTGGAGGTTCTAACGATGATTCAATTAAGCTTCTTTGTACCTGAAAGTCATCTGGAGTCTGTAAAAGAGGCACTGTTTGATGCGGGTGCAGGTCGGATCGGTGATTATGATGCCTGTGCATGGCAAACTGCGGGACAGGGGCAGTTTCGAGCACTGCAAGGCAGTGATCCCCACATCGGTGAGCAGGGCCAGCTTACGCGGGTAAAGGAATATAAAGTGGAAATGGTCTGTGAGGATGCCCTCATTGGCGATGCGCTGGCGGCATTGAAACAGGCGCATCCCTATGAAGAGCCTGCCTATGCGGCGTGGCGCCTGATGGATCTCTAGCCGCAACGGCCCACGGCGCGAAAGACCCGGGCGTGCTTCACCCCGCGGAAGGAAACCGTATAATGTCGGCAGCTGTCGAGCGTTTCTCGCCATTAACAGTGAGAGACGATCCGTTGTGCAGCGCAGATTGCAGCTTTTCCATGGACTCCAGCATCATTTTTGAAATGGCAATGCAGGCCCCCATGGGGGTCGGATGAATACGGCGTTTGCAATCCACCTGGAACTGCAGGCCCCGCAGGCGCCGCTGCATATGCAGTGGTGCGCCCGCTATTATAGCGTCGACTTCCCGGCGGCGGAGGCGCTCAAGTTCCTCAGGGTTGTTTTTGGCCAGCTCGAATAGTTGTTCAATGCTCGGAAAACCGTTCTTCATAATTTAACCCCGTACATCTCAAATACTCACCACTACAGACTCCTGACTGTGTCGGTGCGATGAACTATGCGCCATCCCTGGTTAAAAATCATGCTATCAACTTCGAATCGCTATGTTAATAGCAAAACCAATACCCATTGGTTATAAGGCGCATTTCGGGGAAATTATCGGATTTTTATGTCGGGAATGTGAATTGGTTTCCGGTCGAATCGTGATGTCAGTGCGGTGGGTGGGACGGCAGTTCACGAATCCGGGCAGCATGGATGCGGGTACCACCGAGACGGGTAATTTCGAAGTGATAATCGCCCAGGTGAAATCCGCAGAGTGCATCCGGGATGCTCTCCAGATATTCCACGATAATGCCGTTGATGGTCTTGGGGCCATCAGTCGGAAGATTCCAGCCCATATGCCGGTTTATGTCCCTGACCGAGGCGGATGCATCCAGCAGGTACCAGTCGTTTTCAAGGGGAGTGATTTCGCGGGAATCCTTTTCGGCGAAATTGGTGCTCACATCGCCGACAATCTGCTCTAGCAGATCGACCAGGGTAATAATCCCCTTCACGTCACCGTACTCGTCGACCACGACGCCAAACCGCCGTTTTTCCTTCTGGAAGTTCAGCAGTTGAATGTGTAGTGGCGTGGCTTCGGGCACAAAGTAGGGGGTGTACATCTGTTTGCGTATGGCGTCGTGGGTCAATTCGGATTCATCGCCCTGCAGAAAGCGGATCACGTTCCGTAAATGCATGACGCCCACAACATTGTTGATATCACCTTCATATACCGGCAGGCGGGTATATTCCACGGACAGGATAAATGCAATGATTTGGGGGATTGAGTCCTCCAGGTCAATACCAACCACCTCGTTGCGGGGGACCATGATATCCTCGACGGACGCCTTTTCCAGGTCGAGCACATTCAGCAGCATTCCCTGGTGATGGTCGGGAATCAGATCGCCGGCTTCGTCGACCACGGTCCGTAGCTCTTCGGGGTGCAAATGGTCGGTCAACGCCCCGGAATCGGGCTGAACGCCGCACAGGCGTAACACAAGATTGGAAATCAGGTTGACCAGGGCAATGACGGGATGCAGGATCCATAGGAGCGGTTTTAGAACAAGGGAGGCTGGAAACGCGATCTTTTCCGGAAAGTGGGCCGCCAGCGTTTTGGGTGTCACCTCGGCAAACACAAGGAGAACCAGTGTGAGCAGGGTGGTGGCGATGGCAACGCCGGCTTCGCCGTACAGGCGTACACCGATGATGGTGACGAGCGCAGTCGCCCAGACGTTTACCAGGTTATTGCCAATCAGTATGACACCCAGCAGCCGGTCGGTGCGCTGCAGCAGCTTTGACGCACGCACGGCGCCCTTGTGCTGCTTTTTTGCCAGCGTCCTCAGCCGGTAGCGGTTCAGCGACATCATTCCGGTTTCTGAGCTGGAAAAAAAAGCGGAAAGGCAAATCAGAATAAAAAGTGCCGAAAACAGTATTGTCAAAGAGACATCGTTCAACGAATTATTGCCCTGTGTTAATTTCAGAATGCCAGGTAATCCCTGGTATTTCGTGTTGGCCCCTGTCCAAACATTTCATGCAGGCCGCTTTTCTGTGTTAAGTCGCGCTATCGAACCCCCAGAATCAACTCCAGTACCAGTTTTGAGCCCAGGTAGGCCAGCACGAGAAAGCCAAAGCCCGACAGTGTCCAGCGGATAGCGTAATTGCCCCGCCATCCTCTTGCATGGCGCCCCCACAGCAGCACACCATAGGTTATCCAGGCGATGATGGTAAAGGCGATCTTGTGGTGCAGATGCTGGCCCGAGACGCTCTGGGTGTTGGTAAGCCCGGTAAAGATCACCAGCGTAAGCAAAACCTGACCAAACCAGAGCATTTCGAAAAGCAGGGTTTCCATGGTTTCCAGCGGTGGCAGAAGTCGCACCAGCCCGCCGGGATGCTTATGGCGAATCTTATAATTCTGATACGCAAGAACCAAAGCCTGCACCGTGGCCACAATCATGGCGCTGTACGCCAGTATGGACAGGAGGATATGAACGGCCATGCCCAGATCAAACCGCATTGGCTGTCCCGCCGTAGCGCCGCCCAGATAGAGATTGGCCAGCAGGGCGATTACAGAAAGCGGCAGGCTGACCAGAAACAGGTTGTGCAACGGCTTTCGCAGATTGCTCAGAAGAATCAGCAGGTTGGTAGTCCAGAAGAACAATGCGATTATCCGGAAAAGACTGAATTGGTAGCCACTATCACTGACGATTTGGGTGTACAGGCCGGCACCGTGAGCCAGCAGGGCGCCGGCGAGGAGCCAGGGCAGTGCACGTGGCGCGCGGGTCTGCCGTTCACGAGTGCTGCGAACCAGCAAAATCCAGGCAACGCAGTAAAGGAGGATAGAGGCGGTAGTAGGCATGAGTGCAGTCAAATTGGCTGGTAGCTGGCAGATGAATGAATAAAGTGCCCGGGGATATGACAGGTCCGTGCACGCGCAAGCGGTAAGAGTAGAGTGAATGCGCCGGCTTTGGCAAGGAGATAACTTGCGATAGTCGGGCAGCAGTCGTTTTTCGACGTTTTTACCGATATACTGCCGGCCTCAAGTTTCACTGACCTGACACTATAAATTATGTTTGATTCTCTATCCGAGCGACTCAGTCGATCATTGCGAAAAATCGCCGGTAAGGCGAAGCTGGACCACGACAATATTCAGGAAACCCTGCGGGAAGTGCGCAAGGCCCTGTTGGAAGCTGACGTTGCGTTTCCAGTGGTCAAGGACTTTATCAACCAGGTGCGCAAGCGCGCCCTCGGTCAGGAGGTTTCACGGGCGCTGAATCCCGGCCAGCAGTTTCTGAAAATCGTCGAAGCCGAACTGACCCAGGTGATGGGGGAGGCCAACGAGCGGCTCGACCTGCGGGGGCAGCCGCCCGCGGTAGTGCTGATGGCGGGTTTGCAGGGGGCGGGCAAGACAACGTCTGTAGCCAAGCTGGCGCGGTTTCTGAAAGAGAAGGAGAAGAAGAAGGTGCTGGTGGTCAGTGCCGACGTTTACAGACCTGCCGCTATCAAACAGCTGGAAACACTGGCGACCGAAGTCTCGGCCGAATTCTTTGCCTCGGATCTCACGCAGAAACCGGTTGATATAGCGCGTAATGCCGTGAATCATGCCAGAAAGATTCATGCCGATGTTGTCATTGTCGATACGGCAGGCCGGCTCCACATCGACGAAGCGCTGATGGACGAGATCAAGGCGCTACACGCGGCTATCGATCCGGTGGAGACGCTGTTCGTCATTGATGCCATGATCGGGCAGGACGCGGTCAATACTGCCAAGGCGTTCAACGAGGCATTGCCGCTGACCGGGATTATCCTCACCAAGGCTGACGGTGATGCCAGGGGTGGCGCCGCGCTGTCGGTTCGTCATGTGACGGGCAAGCCCATCAAGTTTCTGGGTATGGGAGAAAAAGTCGACGCCCTCGAGCCTTTTCACCCCGACCGCATGTCGTCGCGGATTCTGGGGATGGGCGATGTGCTTTCGCTGATTGAGGAAGCGGAATCCAAGCTGGATCGTGTGAAAGCTGAAAAACTGGTAAACAAGGTCAAAAAGGGCAAGGCGTTTGATCTGGAAGATCTGCGCGACCAGTTGGGTCAGATGCAGAATATGGGCGGAATGGGCAAAGTGCTGGAAAAGCTGCCGGGTATGGGCAATATGGCGCAGATGGCTGATCAGGCCGATTTGACCAGGCAGTTTGGGCGGATGGAGGCGCTGATAAACTCCATGACACCGGCTGAGCGCCGCAACCCGGATATTTTGAACGGATCCCGCAAACGACGCATTACCCACGGTTCGGGCACAGATATGCAGGATCTGAACCGCTTGCTCAAGCAGCACAAGCAAATGAGCAAGATGATGAAGAAATTCAAAGGTGGTGGTTTCAACCGCATGATGCAGGGGATGTCGGGGTTGACCGGCGGTGGTGGTCGGTTGCCACCCGGAATGGGGCGCTGACTGGCGCGCCAGACGTCCGCTGGTAGCACCTCAAAGGGCGGTCAGGTGAATGTTTTGACTAAAACGCTATACAGCCCGCCACAATTCTTTTAGAATACCGCGCCTTTCGCAGCCCGGCCAAAGGGTGATTTTTTCGGCCTGCGGGCTTTATAAACTGAAATTCAAGTGTGGACAGGGCTAAATCCCTATTCCGGCTTTTCAAGCATCAGGAAACATAGTACATGTTGACCATTCGATTGACTCGTGGCGGTTCCAAGAAGCGTCCTTTTTACCATGTAGTGGTTACCGACAGTCGCAACAAGCGCGATGGCCGGTTTATTGAGCGCCTGGGCTTTTTTAACCCCATTGCGCGTGGTCAGGCAGAGCGCCTGCGTATTGATACCGATCGTTTGCAGCATTGGGTAGGTGTGGGTGCACAGACATCCGACCGCGTGAAGCAGTTGGTCAAGCAGAGCCAAAAGGACAGTCAACAGGCCCAGGTTGCCGCCTGACGCTATAGACTGGCTGACTGACCTGTGTCCGGTGCTAAAGCGACCAACCTCGTAATCGGGCAGATTGCGGGGGTTTACGGCGTTAAGGGTTGGCTTAAGGTCAAATCCTTTACGCAGCCGGCCGACAATATTCTGGATTATTTGCCGTGGAAGATGGAGACGCCGTCTGGCCTGTCGACGGTGGAGATTGATGCCCACGTGCGTCGCGCGCAGGGGCTGATCATTCATATTGAAGGCATTGACGACCGCGATAGCGCCAGCCGGCTTGCTCGCAAGATGTTGTATGCGTCAACGGACGATCTGCCGGCGCTGGATGACAATGACTACTACTGGCATCAGTTGCAGGGCTTGCGCGTTATCAGTACTTACGGCGGTAACAATGTTGTTCTGGGGCGGATCGCAAACCTGATGGAAACCGGTGCCAACGACGTGCTGGTTGTTCGGGGCGATGCTGACTCAATTGATGCCGGGGAGCGGTTGATACCCTATGTTCCGGATCAGTTCGTGCAGCGGGTGGATCTGACTGCAGGCGAGATGTGGGTTGACTGGGACCCGGATTTCTAGTGGTCGGGCGCGCATGTTGAATATTGCGCTGGTAACCCTGTTTCCGGAGATGGTGGCGGCTGTCACCGATTATGGAATAACTGGCCGCGCCATTGCCCGACAGCTGGTGCAGGTGCGCTGCTTTAACCCGCGTCAGTACGCGCCGGATAAACATAAGACCGTCGATGATAAACCTTACGGTGGCGGGCCCGGGATGGTCATGATGGCTGAACCGCTGGGGCAGGCGGTAGAAGACGCGAAACAGTGGATTGCGGAGCAGGATCAGCGTCCCGCCCGGGTGATCTACCTGTCGCCACAGGGGCGCCGTCTGGATCAGGCCGGCGTGGAATCTCTTGGTGAACTGGGAAATCTGGTCCTGGTGGCAGGTCGCTACGAAGGCGTTGACGAACGTTTTATTCAGTGTTATGTCGACGAAGAGTGGTCTGTCGGGGATTACGTATTAAGCGGCGGCGAACTTCCCGCAATGGTTATGATGGATGCGCTGATCCGGCTTCAGCCAGGTGCGCTTGGCGACGCTGATTCCGCCCTGCAGGATTCCTTCAGCGACGGGCTGCTGGATTATCCGCATTTTACCCGGCCGGAAATATGGCAGGGTGAACCAGTGCCGCAGGTGCTGATGTCCGGGCACCACAGGCAGATAGCCCGGTGGCGGCAGACGCAGGCGATAAAGCGCACGCTGGAGCGGCGTCCGGACCTGCTTGACAGGCTGGCGCTAACCGACGAGCAGAAGCAGATTTTAGAAGAATTCCAGCGCCAGTAGCCCACAAGTACGGGGTCTGGTGGGGTTGAAGTGGCTGGCGGTGGGCAGGTTTGTCTTCCGATGCGCTGGCATAGATTAAGATGATTAAATTGCATGGCTGAAAAGCCGCTTGAGTAAATTTGGGAGTAAACCATGAGTTCCAGAAACAAGATAATCCAGGAGCTGGAAAACGAGCAGCTCAAAACAGACGTTCCGGTGTTTTCACCGGGTGACACGGTAATCGTGCAGGTACGCGTTATTGAAGGTGAGCGTCAACGCCTTCAGGCTTACGAAGGTGTTGTGATTGGCATCCGTAATCGCGGCCTCAATTCTGCCTTCACTGTCCGCAAAATGTCTCATGGTGTTGGTGTTGAGCGAACCTTTCAGACGCACAGCCCGCAAATTGCCAGTATCGAACTCAAGCGTCGTGGCGATGTGCGCCAGGCCAAGCTGTATTACCTGCGTGAATTGACTGGTAAGGCGGCCCGTATTAAAGAGAAGTTGAGCTAGGCAGTCCGGCAGTAGCCTGGTTATGGATAATAGCGACCCCCGCTCTGATCTTTGGTGAGAGCGGGGGTTTTGCCGTGTCCGGACCATACAGATGGATGTCGACGACAAGTCGGGAAGGCCATGGAATGGCACCGTGAGCGGTGCTTCAGGTTTTTTTCAGATGCAGTGACCGCCGCACGGTAGCGGTTCGCCTGTTGCGTCACAATATATCGGGTTGTGGGGGTGCAGCCGGAACCGTCGTCTGAATCGGCTGTCAACACCCATTGGGAAAAGCCTGTCGCTATAGATACCGCGCAGCGCATATTAAAAACGAATGCACAGGAATCAAGGTATGACGAAACGATTGATTAAAAATGTTGCCTATTGGCTGATTGCGGCCACAGCGGCCGTAGGCACATCCGTCGCGGTAGCCCAGGCTTCCCAGAAGCCCGATGCCAAGGAGCTGGAGAAGATTAAAAGCGCCATCAGTGCCCAGCTCGAAAAGGGCAAGCCGGGAATCCGTGTGGTCGACGTACAGCCTTCTCAAATCCCGGGACTGTTCAAAACGACGTTTCCGGATGGTCCGCACATCTATACCACCGCAGATGGAAAATACTTTATCTCTGGTGATATCTATGAAGTGATGGCCGGGAAAATCGTCAACCTGACTGACGCCGAGAAAGACGGTGACCGCAAGGCGGCCATGGCGGCGCTCGACAAGAAAGACATGATTGTGTTTCCGCCCAAAAACGGGAAGCCCAAGGAAGTGTTGTATGTCTTCACCGACGTGGACTGCGGCTATTGTCAGCTGCTGCATTCGAAGGTTGGCGAGTACAACGAGATGGGGATTGAAATCCGTTACCTGGCATACCCCCGTGCCGGTGTGAACTCGAACTCCTATAAAAAAATGGCATCTGCCTGGTGTGCAGAAGACACTCAGGATGCCCTGACCAAGCTTAAAAACCGCGAAGAAATTCCGGAGAATATATGCGAAGGCAACCCGGTTGCAGACCAGTTTGACCTCAGTCGCCAGCTTGGACTGACCGGAACGCCAGCCCTGATTACTGAATCGGGTCAGCTGATCTCCGGTTATCTGGAACCTGGCCGATTGAAAGAAGCACTGTCGCTGTAACACCGCTTGTTCGTGCCGGGCTGCGCGTGTCGTGGCCCGGTCTGCGAAGCTTCGCAGCCATCTGCCGCCACCAGCTGCACATCCTCTCATTGGCTCACTGAGCAAGCCCCGCATATCCGTTCGGATTATCCGGACCTGTCGGCGTCCCTGATTGACAGTCATCCGGCTCGCCAGTATGGTTGCGTATCTTTTTGAAAGGCCCGTCACCGGGCAATATAGCGCTAATTCGAGGTATAACTTGAAACCGGTCAATATAGGCATTTGTGGTCTGGGTACTGTGGGCGGCGGGACGGTCAATGTCATCCTGCGCAATCAGGCGGAAATTAACGCACATGCGGGCTGTGAAGTCCGAATCGCACATGTTGCGGCACGCCGTGACAACCCGAAATGCGATCTGGAAGGAATTAAGGTCTCGCGGGATATTTTCGAAGTGGCCGACGATCCGGAGATCGACATCCTGGTGGAGCTTATCGGTGGTGTCACTGACGCAAAAGAACTGGTAGAGCGGGCGATTGATCGGGGCAAACATGTCGTCACCGCCAATAAGGCGTTAATTGCCCGGTATGGCAACGAACTGTTTGCGAAAGCACATCGGCAGGGCGTTAGTATCGCTTTTGAAGCGGCGGTTGCTGGAGGAATTCCGATTATCCGTGCGCTGCGCGAAGGCCTGGTCGCCAATCGTATCGAATGGCTCGCGGGTATCATTAATGGAACCGGTAATTTTATTCTGACCGAAATGCGTGACAAGGGGCGCGCGTTTGACGATGTGCTGCAGGAGGCACAGGCGCTCGGATATGCCGAGGCCGATCCGACGTTCGACGTTGAAGGTATTGATGCTGCCCATAAGCTGGTGATATTGGCATCGTTGGCTTTTGGCATGCCCCTGCAGTTTGATCGGGTATTTACCGAAGGGATCAGCACTATTTCGACAGCGGATGTACGTTACGCGGGCGAGCTGGGCTACCGGATCAAGCATCTGGGGCTGGCTCGCAAGCATGCGCACGGTATTGAATTGCGCGTGCATCCAACCTTGATTCCGGAGCGACGACTGATAGCCAATGTCGACGGCGTGGCCAATGCCGTGGTGGTCAAAGGTGATGCGGTAGGGCCGACATTATATTACGGACCGGGTGCGGGAGACGAGCCGACCGCGTCAGCGGTGATTTCGGATATCGTGGATTTAAGCCGTACGTTGACCGCAAAACCGGAAAACCGTGTGCCTTCTTTCGGGTATAAATACGGTGCCCTGACCGAGTACCCGATACTGCCAATTGAAGATATCGAGACCTGCTACTATTTGCGCATGTCGGCTGTTGATAAGCCGGGCGTGCTCTCCCGGATTGCACAGATTTTAAGCGATGCCGGGATCAGTATCGAAGCACTTATTCAGAAGCAGCCCTGGCAGGGCGAAAGTGAGGTGCCCGTCATTCTGTTGACCAATAAGGTCCAGGAGCGGCATATGAACCACGCCATCGACCAGATAGAAGCGCTGGACGATATCAGCGGACCGCTTATCAGGATTCGGGTTGAGTCACTGACGTGACGCGCCGTTCCTGCCATTTCTATCGTTAAGTAAAGTGGGTGAACTTGTGAAATACATTAGTACCCGGGGGCAGGCACCAGAGCTTTCCTTCGAAGATGTTGTCCTGACGGGGCTGGCCTCTGACGGCGGTCTTTATGTGCCTGACCAGCTGCCTCAGTTTTCCGCAGAAGACATTGCAGCCTGGGCGGGTCTCAGTTATGAAGCGCTGGCTTTTAAAATTATGTCCCCTTTTGTGGCAGGCGCAGTGCCCGATGCACAGTTGAAAGACATTATTGCCAGGTCCTATAGTGGTTTCCGTCACCCTGCGACCGCACCGCTGGTTCAGACCGGTCATAACGAATGGGTGCTGGAGCTGTTTCAGGGGCCGACCCTGGCATTCAAGGATTTTGCGCTGCAGTTTCTTGGCAACCTGCTGGATTATATTCTCGACCGGCGCCAGCAAAAAGTCGTGGTGCTTGGCGCAACATCGGGCGATACCGGTTCGGCGGCCATTGAAGGCTGCCGCAATTGCGAGAATGTGGATATTTTTATTCTGCATCCTCATCAACGGGTGTCCGATGTGCAACGGCGACAGATGACAACGGTAATCGCTGACAATGTGCATAATATCGCGATTAAAGGTAATTTCGACGACTGTCAGAATATAGTAAAGGCCAGTTTTGCCGATCAGTCATTTTTGCCGCACGGACGCCAGCTGGTCGCGGTTAACTCGATTAACTGGGCCAGAATCATGGCCCAGATTGTTTATTATTTTTACTCCGCCCTCGCGCTTGGCGCGCCTGCCCGAGCCGTGTCCTACGCCGTACCGACCGGAAATTTTGGTGATATCTTTGCGGGTTATCTGGCTCAACGAATGGGGCTGCCCATCGAGCAGCTGGTGATAGGCACGAATGCCAATGATATTCTGCACCGGTGCATCAGTGCCAACGATCATTCACGCAAACCGCTGGTTCACTCATTGTCGCCCAGTATGGACATTATGGTGTCCAGTAATTTCGAACGGTTGTTATTTGATCTGCACGATCGGGATGGCGCGGCAATCAGTCGGTTGATGGATGAATTCAAGTCAAGCGGTACATTGTCACTGGATGATTCAGTACTGAAGCGCGCGCAATCACTCTTCAGCAGCTATCGTCTGGACGATACGGAAACCAGGCAGGTCATTGCCGATATCTATGAGACCACAGAGTACCTTGCCGATCCACATACAGCGATAGGCATTCAGGCTGGCCGCAAGACTCGAAGGAATCACGATGTGCCGATGATTTGTCTGGCCACTGCTCATCCGGCGAAATTTCCGGAAGCGGTCAAATCAGCGGGCCTGGCTGTGGCGCCGTCGTTGCCTCACCATATGGCAGGGCTAATGGAAAAGCCGGAGCGATTCGAGGTGCTGGATCAGGATATAAACGCCGTACGCCAGTTGATCAAGTCCTGTATCAGTCCTGCAGCAGTTTGAAGACTGCCATAAAAGCCGCTGAATAATCGTTTCTGCGGCTTTTTCAAATGGAATACAAATTGCTGACTTCGGTGTGAATTCTTCGTTTGCACGGATGTCTGCCAGTGGATACTTTGTTTTATCCGTTAGCGGTCAAGGCGGTGCCTTTATTGCTGATTGTAGTCGTAATCGTTTGCGCGATATTACGGCACAGGAGGGCGCGCCTGTATCAGTCCCGGGGCGTGCAGCTATTGTTGGTCCTGCGGCTTTTGATTACCCATATACAACGGCATCGCGGCCTGGCATCCGGCGTTCTGGGTGGGCAGCGTTCATTAATACCTTTACTGAACGAAATGCGGGCGAGGGCCACTGACGATATTGGGCATATCAGTACCATAAGCCCCTGGCTGGACCAGAGTGAGGAATGGCTGAATATCATTCAGCACTGGGCGCGGCTGTCAGGCAATGTCCTGCGGCTGAGCACCCAACAGTCAACCGATCAGCACACCCGGCTGATTACCAATATACTGCTGCTGGTTGATAAGGCGGCAGGTGCACATTTCCTCCACCAACTGCCGGGGCGGTCAACCAGCATCTGGCGGGAACTGTTGACGCTCGCGGAACTGGTTGGACAAATACGGGCTGCCGCTATGGCATTGGCTGCCAGTCTGGATCAGCAGCCGGATCCGGACTATGTGTTATGCCGCCGGCTCGACAGCGTTATCAAAGAAGCCTATCGGTTACTTGAAACCCCCTATTATGCGGCGGAGATGGAAGCACAACTGTTGCAGCAGATCATCGATTTTTTGAATTCGATGGACAGATTGCTGCTGCGCGAACAGTCCGGCGTGACCGCAACCGATGTATATCAGACTGCCACGGGGATTCTGGATGCCATCTACGAGCGATTCGATGCAGAGCTGGCAAGCATACAGCGGCGCCTGGGTATTTGAAATAAAAAGCGACCGTCCTCCGGGCGGAATGTCATTGCACGTTATTTTGAAAATCGAGTCAAACAGAATCCAATGCAAAAAATCATCAAACGCCGGCCTGCACGCGAATCATCATTAAACGCTACCGGTTTGCCTGAAATATTACATCGAATCTACACAGCGCGGGGCGTAGAGCACGCCGGTCAACTGGAGTATACGCTCAGAAATCTGGAAGCACTGACGCTCAAAGGGCTTCCGCAGGCTGTATCCCTGTTGGTCGACGCCATTTTCAGCCAGCATTCCATTCTCGTTATTGGTGATTTCGATGCAGATGGTGCGACCAGTACTGCCCTGGCGGTAAAGTGTCTTCGCGCCTTCGGTCATAGCAATATTGATTTTCTTGTCCCCAATCGATTTGAATTCGGGTACGGGCTAACACCGGAAATTGTTGACGTCGCTGCCCGGTGGTCGCCCCGCCTCCTGCTGACAGTGGATAACGGAATTTCCAGTGTGGAAGGTGTGGAACGAGCGCACAGTCTCGGAATAAAAGTGGTTATTACCGATCACCATCTGCCCGGTTCTGTCTTGCCGGCTGCCGACGCCATCGTGAACCCCAATCAGGCCGGCTGCACCTTCTCCAGCAAGGCTGCCGCCGGTGTGGCCGTCATCTTTTACGTGATGATGGCCCTGCGCAGTGAATTGCGGCAGGCAGGCTGGTTCAACGAAACCCGGCAGCAACCCAATCTGGCGGATTATCTCGATCTGGTCGCGCTGGGAACGGTGTCCGACGTTGTACCACTGGATTACAACAATCGCATTCTGGTGGATCAGGGCATAAAGCGAATGCGGGCCGGCCATGCCTGCGCCGGCATCAAGGCAATATTGACGGTGGCGGGGCGCAGTTTCAAAAACCTGTGCGCTCAGGATCTGGGTTTTGTCATCGGGCCCCGATTGAATGCGGCGGGACGGCTGGACGACATGAGTCTCGGCATTCGGTGTCTGCTGGCTGAATCGGAGCCGGCCGCCCTGGCTATTGCGGCGCAGCTGGATGAACTGAATCGTGAGCGGCGGGCGATTGAAGCGTCCATGCAGAAAGAAGCCGCAGTATTTATGGCGTCATTGCAGGATGACGAGAGCGAACTTCCCGCGGGTTTGTGTCTTTATCAGGAGGACTGGCATCAGGGCGTGATAGGGATACTCGCATCCCGGATCAAAGACCGCTATCACCGCCCGGTGTTTGTGTTCGCCGACGATGACCAGGGTGCGCTGAAAGGCTCTGGGCGGTCTGTGCCGGGGATCCACCTGCGGGACATACTGGACGAAATCGCGACACGGCATCCCGGCCTGCTGCACAAATTCGGGGGCCATGCCATGGCGGCAGGGATGAGTCTGTCCGCTGAAAACCTCGAAGCGTTCAAGCAGGCTTTTGCGGCGACTGTGTTGAAATATGCGGGCGCAACCGGGTTGCAGGCGATTATTGAAAGTGACGGGGAGCTACCGGCCGCCGCGATGGAATTGTTACTGGCCGAGCAGCTACAGGCTGCCGGTCCATGGGGGCAGGGCTTTCCCGAGCCGGTATTCGACGGTACCTTCTGGGTCCTGTCTCAAAAGCTGGTTGGCACCAAACACCTTAAGTTGGTGCTTGCCCCGCTGGATCAGCGTGATCGTCCGGTTGACGCGATTGCTTTTAACATTAATCCTGCCATTTGGCCTGATCCCGCATACCAGAAACTGCGAGTAGCCTACAAGCTTGCGGTCAACGAATTTCGGGGAAACCGGAACCTGCAATTGCTGGTGGATTATTTTGAGCCAGCCTGAACCCGCATTTCAATTAACCCGCATTTCAATTGACCGGTCATCTGCGGTAGAATCGCGCCCCTCCATCACCCTAGCGCAAGAGTAAGTTTCATGGAAATCAATCCGCTAATGAATGCCCTGGCCGACATGCAAGAACGCAGCGAATCCCTCAGGGGGTATCTTTGACTACGATGTCAAAAAAGAACGCCTTGCCGAAGTCGAGCTGGAGTTGGGCGAACCCGGTGTGTGGAATGATCCGGAGAGAGCGCAGAACCTTGGTCGTGAACGGGCGGCGCTGGAAGACGTCGTTTCCACTATTGACCGATTGACTGGCGGCATACAGGATTGTCGCGAATTAATTGAAATGGTCGTCGATGAGGGAGATGAAGCCAGCCTCGCCGATGTCAGTTCGGAAATTGACGCGCTGGAAGCGCAACTGGCCAGACTTGAATTTCGCCGTATGTTTTCCGGTGAAACCGATGAGAACAACGCGTATCTCGATATACAGGCCGGTTCGGGTGGTACCGAAGCCCAGGACTGGGCCGAAATGCTGCTGCGTATGTATTTGCGCTGGGGCGAAGACAAGGGCTTCAAAACCACGCTTGAAGAGGCGTCACCCGGTGAAGTCGCCGGTATAAAAAGCGCGACGATTCGTTTTGAAGGCGAGTACGCATTCGGCTGGTTACGCACGGAAACCGGCGTTCATCGCCTCGTGCGCAAATCGCCCTTCGATTCGGGAAACCGTCGTCATACATCGTTTTCCTCGGTGTTTGTGTCACCGGAAATAGATGACAACATCGATATTGACATTAATCCCGCCGATTTGCGCACCGACACCTATCGGGCCAGTGGTGCAGGGGGGCAGCATGTTAACAAGACCGACTCCGCGGTGCGCATTACGCATGAGCCGACCGGCATAGTTGTACAGTGCCAGAGCGAAAGATCGCAGCACTCCAACCGTGACAAAGCCATGAAAATGCTGCGGGGCAAGCTTTTTGAGCGGGAGATGCAGATACGGTCTGCCGAAAAGCAGGCGCTGGAAGACAATAAGGCTGATATCGGCTGGGGCAGCCAGATCCGTTCCTATGTACTCGACGATGCGCGTATCAAGGATTTACGGACCGGTGTCCAGACCAGCAACTGCCAGGCCGTTCTGGACGGTGATCTTGATCAATTTATTGAAGCCAGCCTTAAAGCCGGGCTATAACTTCTGACGATAATATATTCTGCCAGTGAAACAGGAAACATGACTGAAAAAGCGATTGATGAAAACCGGCTGATAGCTGAACGTCGGGCCAAACTGGCAGAGCTGCGAAGTCGCGGCAATCCATTTCCCAATGATTTCCGGCCGCAAAATTGCGCCGGCAAGCTGCAGGCGAAGTACGGCCAGGCGTCCAGGGAACAGCTGGAGTCCGACGACATTGAAGTCAGTGTTGCCGGTCGGGTAATTCGAAATCGTGGCGCCTTTATGGTACTGCAGGACGGTTCCGGTCAGATCCAGCTTTACGTCACCAAAGACGCGCGAGGTTTTGCGAAGTCGGTGGACCTCGGCGATATTATCGGCGTAACAGGGGCGCTGCACAAATCCGGCAAAGGTGACCTGTATGTGAATATGCAGGCGTTCCGTTTGCTTACCAAAGCGTTGCGCCCACTGCCTGACAAGTATCACGGACTATCGGATCAGGAAACGCGCTATCGCCAGCGGTATGTGGACCTGATCGCCAACCCGGAGGTCCGGGAAACGTTTGTACTGCGTTCGAAAATTGTGCAGTTTATTCGCAACTACCTTAATGAAAGGGCTTTTCTCGAGGTCGAAACACCGATGCTGCAAAGCATTCCGGGTGGCGCCGCAGCGCGGCCGTTTATGACGCACCACAACGCGCTGGATATCGATATGTACCTGCGTATCGCACCCGAGCTCTACTTGAAGCGGCTCGTGGTGGGTGGCTTTGATCGCGTTTACGAGATCAACCGCAATTTCCGCAATGAAGGTTTGAGTACGCGCCACAATCCAGAATTCACCATGCTGGAATTTTATCAGGCCTATGCAGATTACAACGACCTGATGGACCTGACCGAAGATATGCTGCGGCAACTGGCGGTCTCGGTGCTGGGCAAAACCCGGGTGAACCAGGGAGGTACCGAAACGACCGATGGCGATGCCGGGTCGGCAGTAATCGATTTTAGCGATCCGTTCCGCCGGCTGACCGTGTTCGACGCCATTCTCGCCTATAACAACGACCTGAATGCGGGCGATATTGACCAACTGGCCGGCGCGCGGGCGGTTGCGGAACGCCTGCAGATTCCCGTTAAGGAAAGCTGGGGGCTGGGCAAGATTCAGCTGGAAATCTTCGAGAAGACCGTCGAACACCAACTGCAGCAGCCAACCTTCATTACCGCATATCCCACCGAGGTTTCGCCGCTTGCCCGGCGCAATGACAGCAACCCCGATGTGACGGACCGGTTCGAATTCTTTGTCGGCGGCCGCGAAATCGCCAACGGGTTTTCCGAGCTTAATGACGCGGAAGACCAGGCCGACCGGTTTCGCCAGCAGGTTGCCGAAAAAGACGCGGGCGATATGGAAGCCATGCATTACGATGCAGACTACATCCGCGCGCTGGAGTATGGTTTGCCGCCGACAGCGGGTGAGGGCATCGGAATTGACCGCCTGGTCATGTTGTTGACCGGTGCGCCCAGCATTCGTGATGTTCTGCTGTTCCCCGCCATGCGACCGGAGTTGTAAATGCCGGGCGCCGGGGTCGTGACGGCGAAACCGGCCGTTGTGTCGGCACTGGCGGAATGTGATACAGGCGCGGGATTCGGGCCCGGTGCCAGCAGCCGGCTCTGTATCTCGCCGCCGATCCGTATATAATCCCTGTGAAACCCGAAAAAGACTGAATCTGTATGAGCACGATTAAAGAGTATATGGCCCGTCTGGGTGGTAATGCCAGGGCGGCATCAAGAGTCATGGCCACATCGTCGACCGCCGTTAAAAATAATGCGCTGTATGCCATCGCAGAGCAAATCGACACCACTCGGGCACAGTTGGCGGATGCAAATGCCACCGATCTTGCAAATGGCAGAAAAAACGGGCTGGCAGCCCCGTTGCTTGACCGCCTGGAACTGACCGACGGGCGTATAGATGCCATGATTGAAGGTCTTCATCAAGTGGCTGCGCTACCGGATCCCTGTGGTGAGATCACCGGTCTCAGTTATCGCCCAAGCGGGATACAGGTGGGCAAGATGCGGGTGCCGCTGGGCGTGATCGGCATTATTTATGAGTCACGTCCCAATGTGACGGTCGACGCGGCAAGTCTTTGTCTGAAATCCGGGAATGCGGCTTTGTTGCGTGGCGGCAGCGAAGCCATTAACTCGAACCGGGCGATTGCAGACTGTATTCAGGCGGGCCTGCTTCAGGCCGGCCTCCCGGCAACTGTCATACAGGTAGTTGAAACCACTGACCGCGCCGCCGTTGGCGAACTGATTTCCATGCCGGAATGGGTGGATGTTATTGTTCCTCGTGGCGGACGGGGACTGATCGAACGCATCGCCGCCGACGCGAGGGTGCCCGTGATTAAACATCTGGATGGGGTCTGTCACGTCTACATCGACGGCAAGGCCGACCTGGACAAGGCCTGCTCGATAGCGATCAATGCCAAGACACACCGCTACGGTGTCTGCAATGCCATGGAGACACTTTTGGTTGACGGGTCCATAGCGGAGCAAATTCTGCCCCGTCTGGCTGCAGCCTACGGCGAACATGGCGTTGAATTGCGCGGCTGTGAGCGCACACGGCAACTGCTCGATCAGGTGGGCACTGCCACCGAAGATGACTGGTTTGCTGAGTATCTGGCGCCGATCCTGGCCATCCGGGTGGTATCCGGACTGGACGGGGCCATTGACCATATCAATCGGTACAGTTCCCAGCATACAGATGCCATAGTGACGGAAGATTACTCACGGGCCCGTCGCTTTATGACCGAAGTGGATTCGAGTTCGGTGGTGGTTAATGCCTCAACGCGCTTTGCCGACGGATTCGAATACGGTCTCGGTGCCGAGATTGGCATTTCTACTGACAAGATCCACGCTCGTGGGCCGGTCGGCCTTGAGGGGCTCACCTCTCAGAAATGGGTGGTACTCGGGAACGGACATATTCGCCAGTGAGGTTATTTCTGGGCGGGACTTTCAATCCGGTCCATATTGGGCATATTCGACTGGCACTGGAGTGTCAATGGCAAACGGGTGCCAGGCAGGTCGACTTTGTGCCATGCCGGTTGCCGCCCCACAAGCCGGAGCCCGGTGTCAGTTCCCGGCACCGGGTGAACATGCTTGAACTGGCAGTTGACGAACTGAACAGGCTGCCAGGTATCGATGCCCGTTTCGCGGTTGAGCAATCTGAACTACAGCGGGACGGGCCCTCCTATACCGTGGATTCCCTTGCGCATCTGCGGCGTCTTTACCCCGACGAATCATTGAGCTGGATTATCGGCATGGACAGTCTTGTCCAGCTTGAGCAGTGGTACAACTGGCAAAGCCTGACTGATCATGCCAATTTACTGGTCGTCAATCGGCCCGGCTCCGATGTGCCTGCCGCCGGCCAGCTGGACTGGTGGCTGGCGCAGCGACGCTGCGCTGTTGAACAGTTGCCGGTAAAAGGCGGCGTCGCATTTTTAACAACGACGCCGCTCGCCGTTTCATCCACCGCGATCCGTCGGCAGGTGTATTTACACCAATCGCCAGCGTATCTGGTGACTGACGTGGTGCGTAATTACATTGCGACGCACTATCTTTATCAAACTAGCGAATCAATTGATATATGACTTCTGAGTTAAATACCCTTATTCACAAAGCACTGGAGGACGTCAAGGCACAGAAAATCGTTGAACTTGATGTACGCACGCTGTCTGATGTTACGGATTACCTGATTATCGCCAATGGTACCTCCAGCCGCCATGTCAAATCGCTGGCCAACAACGTAGTCGAAGACCTCAAGCCCAGCGGCTACCGCCCCCTGGGTGTGGAAGGTATGGAATTCGGCGAATGGGTCCTGGTTGATTACGGTGATACGGTTGTGCATGTCATGCTGCCGGCCACACGGGATTTTTACGAGCTTGAAAAACTCTGGTCAAAAGTACCGGCAAACCGGATTAATGACCGGAATGAGCCGTCTTCCTGAGGTTGTTGGATAATTATTCAACGCATGTCATATCCGACCAGATTGCGTCCAGGTTGTTCGGAGCGGGGGAAAATGTGAGTGTACCCCTATAAATATGCCACACTTACTGTTCCTGCGGCCGACTGGTTTGGCGTTCATTCGTTTGCTCCCAGGTTTGCGACCATTTTTAAACGCAGCGTTTATTGGTCGGTGCAGGGGCAGATCGGGGCGTGAGCTGAATAGTTACTCATAAACATCGGAAGCCAATAGACATATCAGGCGCTACTTGGAATTATGAAAATTCAATTGATCACCGTGGGTGGAAAGATGCCTGCCTGGGTTACGCAAGGCTTTGGCGAGTATGCCAAGCGCTTGCCACGTGAACTGGCGCCACTGCTGGTGGAAGTACCCCTGGCAGCGCGTATGAGGAATGCGAATGTAGAGCAGATAAAGGAGGCAGAGGGGCAGGCCATCATGCAGGTTGCCTCGAAAAATGCACTGAGGATAATGCTGGATGTAAAAGGCAGGCCCTGGAGCACTGAAGACCTGGCGGCGCATCTGGTGAACTGGCAAAGGGAAGGGCGCGATCTTGCATTTATTATCGGAGGGCCAGACGGATTGAGCGAAAGCTGTTTGAACTCGGCAACAGAAAAGTGGTCGCTTTCCAATCTGACTTTGCCTCATCCGCTGGTCCGAATCATTTTTATCGAGCAACTCTATCGCGCCTGGAGCATCCTTCAGAATCACCCTTATCACAAGTAAAGCGGGGCAGCACCATTTTAGCTGATCAATTAAAAGCGGGTATTTTCCGTGCCTGTAATGCGATCCACTCCTATAAAAAGGGTGATCAGACACAAAATAGCCCAGTTTGGTTTATGCTTGAATGAGTGCCCGCCGCAGGCGCGCTTCTGATATTGCGTTTTTTAATGCCGCCTATATCCACGCTGGATGACGGCTTGCAGAACATCTATACGAGGACCCGTTGATATTGACAGCGGCGTCTTAAACAGATTAACAAGCATCGGTAGCAGGTTTCGAATATAAAACGGTCGAGAATGCCCTTATCCAGTTCCGATAACGACTTTTCACAGTTCAAGGACTATCGTACCGAGCACGAACTGTTTACTCGTCGGATCGCGGTGTCGCTTGCTGTTATCGTGTTGCTGTTTGGTACTCTCGCCTATCGTTTTTACGATCTGCAGATTGTGGATCATGAGCATTACGTAACCCGCTCCGACAGCAACCGTATACAGGTGCAACCATTGCCGCCTACCAGGGGCCTGATATTTGATCGCAACGGCGTGCTGCTGGCAGATAACCGGGCAACCTATCGACTTTCCGTCGTTCGCGAACGGACCCGTGATCTGGACAGTACCATCGGCATGGTGGCATCCCTTATTGATGTCAGCGACAGTGACAGGGATAATTTCTACAAGGCCCTGCGACAAAGGCGTCGCCCGTATGAATCCGTGCCCCTGCGGTATCGGCTGACCGAAGCGGAGATTGCCGCGATTGCAGTCAATGAATACCGTCTGGACGGCGTGGAGGTTGAAGCGGAATTGACCCGTCATTATCCCTACGGTCCGCTGTTCGCCCATGTGATCGGCTATGTTGGGCGGATCAATGAAACCGAGCTGTCAAATTTCGACGCGGAAACCTATCGCAATTACAGCGGAACCCACAATATCGGAAAGACGGGCCTGGAGCGTTACTACGAAGCCGATCTATTGGGAGAAGTGGGTAATCAGCATATCGAAACCAATGCCCACGGACGTGTATTGCGCGTGTTGGGTCTGCAGGATCCCGTGCCGGGCAAGGACATACACCTGCATCTTGATATTCACCTGCAACAGATCGCTACCGAAGCCATGGGTGAACACCGCGGCGCCATTGTGGCGATGGACGTAGCCAGCGGTGGTATTTTGGCGCTGGTCAGTACACCGAGCTTTGACCCGAACCTGTTTGTTACCGGTATCAGCTACAAGGACTACCAGGCACTGAACGAATCGCCAGATCTGCCACTGTATAACCGGGCAATTCAAGGGCAGTATCCGCCGGGATCGCTGCTCAAGCCGATGTTGGGCGTCGGCGCTCTGGAAGCGGGTTCCGTAGATCCTTCCTATCGGATTCGCGACCCGGGTTTCTATATTCCGTTTGGTGATACCAGGGTTTATCGTGACTGGAAAAAAGGCGGGCATGGGCCGCGGGTGGATTTGAATCAGGCAATTGTCGAGTCGTGCGACACGTATTTTTATGACTTGTCAATCCGCATGGGTATCGACCTGATGCATCCACTCGGCGACGCTTTCGGACTGGGTAAAAGGACTAGCGTGGATATACCTAATGAACGGGCGGGTCTGTGGCCCTCGCGTGCCTGGAAGCGTGGTGCGCGTGGACTGCCTTGGTACCCGGGTGATAGCCTCAATGTCAGTATCGGGCAGGGCGATGTATTAACGACACCAATGCAGATGGCGGTCATGACGACGACGCTGGCACGACACGGCGAGCTGATTCAACCGCGTCTGGTGGCGCGAACGGGTGACAAGCAGGTTTTTGCCCCGGTGGTTGACCGGTGGGAAGCGAAGCCGGAGCACTGGGATTATGTCTATCGCGCCATGCGGGATGTCGTGCATGGCGCGCGCGGTACAGCCCGGGCAACGGGGCGGGGCGCGTCGTACAACATGGCGGGCAAGACCGGAACGGCGCAGGTAATCAGTATTGCGCAGGATCAGGTCTACGATAGAGAAAAAATATTGGAACGCCAGCGTGACCACGCGTTGTTCATTGCATTCGCACCGGTTGAGAACCCTCGTGTCGCCGTGGCGGTGATCGTTGAAAACGGCGAGCACGGCTCAACCGTTGCCGCGCCGATGGCCAGGCAGGTGTTCGACGCATGGTTCGAGAAAAACCCGCTACCCAATAAATCGACCGGCATAAATATAAAGGCGGGCTTACAGTGACGCAGAAAACCCGCGATTTTGTCCGTCAATTGCCGGATTCTTCACTCCACTTCAAAAAATCGCCAGGTCTATGGCGGGTCCTGCATATCGACCCGTGGTTACTGCTTGGTCTGCTGATTCTGACCGGCATCGGGTTGTTTGTCCTTTACAGTGCCAGCGGCGAAAATTACAACATGGTAAGGCGGCAGTGGATATTTTTTCTGCTGGCGTACGTTGCCATGTTTGTCGGGGCGCAGGTCAGACTACGTTTTCTCGTACGCTCGGCCTATTGGTTTTATCTGCTGGGCGTAATATTGCTGGTATTGGTGATTGTCATCGGGGTCGGGGCGAAAGGGGCTCAACGCTGGCTTGATCTTGGTTTTATACGATTCCAGCCATCGGAAATCATGAAGCTCGCATTGCCCATCTGCGTCGCGTCCTATTTTTCGAACAAGGTCCTTCCCCCCCGGCTTCTGCAGGTGCTGGTCTGTCTTGTTATTATTGCGGTGCCGGCAGTATTGATTCTTAAGCAACCTGATCTGGGTACGGCATTGATGGTGACGACGGCCGGCATGCTGGGATTGTTTCTGGCAGGGTTGCCCTGGGGGTACATGCTGTCCGCGGTGGTTCTGGCGATTGCGGCCGCGTTTCCCATGTGGCGCTTTGTCATGCACGATTACCAGAAGCAGCGTGTACTGACACTGTTGAATCCGGAGGCCGACGTGCTCGGCGCGGGCTGGAATACCGTGCAGGCCAAAACGGCGATCGGTTCAGGCGGCCTGAAGGGCAAGGGCTGGCTTCAGGGGACACAGTCACAATTGGATTTTCTGCCCGAAGGTCACACCGACTTCATTATTGCCGTTGTCGCAGAAGAGTTCGGGCTGCTCGGGTTTCTCATCCTGCTCGGACTGTACTTTGCTATTATTGTTCGAGGGCTGTGGATCGCCATACACGCACAGACGACGTTCAGCCGTATCCTGGCCGGCAGCATAATTATGACGTTTATGGTTTATGTATTTGTTAATGTCGGCATGGTTGCGGGTATTCTGCCCATTGTCGGTGTCCCATTGCCATTGATAAGCCTCGGCGGCACCTCCCTGATTTCGTTAATGCTCGGATTCGGGTTCATAATGGCCATTGCAACTGAACAGAAGCAACCACAATTCTAATTTGGATAATTCATGAATTTGAGACAAATAAAATATCTGATTTACGCGGGACTTTTTTCTGTATCGTCTGTAGATGCTGCGCAAAGTGCGGCAGCGGCGGGCGATTATGCGGAGCATCCCGCGGCAAAGAAATTTATTGAACGTATGGTCAGGAATCATGATTTCGATGGCGAGCTTCTGGCCGGAATGCTCGCCCAGGCAGAGCGCAGGCAGCCTATCCTTGATGCTATATCACGTCCAGCGGAGCGCACCAAGCCCTGGTATGAGTACAGGGAAATTTTTCTGCAGGATAAACGAATTCAACAGGGCGTCGAGTTCTGGCGGGAAAACCAGGCGGTTCTGGACGGTGCAAAGGAACGGTATGGGGTGGAGCCGGCGATAATCGTCGCGATTATTGGTGTGGAAACCCAGTATGGCAGTTTTATGGGGAATTATCGTGTGCTGGACGCCCTCGCCACACTGGGATTTGATTATCCCCCTCGCAGCGAATTTTTTGAGAAAGAGCTGGAGCACTTTTTTCTTTTGGCACGGGAACAGAATCAGGATCCGCTCGCACTAAAAGGTTCGTACGCCGGCGCAATGGGATTCGGCCAGTTTATCCCAAGTAGTTACCGTGCCTACGCCAAAGACAATGATGGTGATGGCTTCGCGGATATCTGGAATAACAAATCCGACGCTATCGGCAGTGTGGCAAATTACTTCAAGGCCCACGGCTGGAAAAAAGACGGGCTGGTACTTGCCCCGGCCGTAAAGGGGCAGGGCTTCGATGATTCGCTGATCAATACCGCAAAAAGACCAACACGCAGTCTGGCCGAACTTGAAAAACTTAACTTTACGGTGAAGGGCGATTTTGACAGGCGATTGCCGGCCGAGCCATTGATGTATGAGACCCCGGAAGGGCCGTCCTATTGGGTGGGTTTCAACAATTTCTACGTCATTACCCGCTATAATCGGAGTCGATTATATGCGCGGGCTGTATGGGAGCTCAGCGAGGCGATCAAGTCCGCGCGCGCGCAGTCTGTAACCGTTCAGTCGACTTCACTGAAATCTGATTTGTAACCTGCTGCGGATGACTATTGCAATGTCTGGCGAAATCCCCAAATATACTTTATTGTTTGCTTTGCTTGCGTTGCTGGTTACTGGTTGCAGCAGTACGCGCAATAACACCCCCGGGTCCGGGCCGCGGTTTGCGGATATTCAGGACAGCGGGCCAGACCGTGATATCGATGTCAGCAACCTTCCCGACGCGATTCCGCGCAACGAACTGGTGCGTATTGCGGGCAACATCACGCCATACCGTGTTCTCGGCAAGACCTATCACGTAAATTTTGAGACAAAAGGGTTTGTCGAAACAGGTTATGCGTCATGGTATGGCAAGAAGTTTCACGGGCGCAAAACGTCCAATGGCGAAACTTACGACATGTTTGCCATGACGGCAGCGCACAAAAATTTGCCGATCCCCAGTTACGTGACGGTCACCAACCTGGAAAATAACAGGAAGGTCGTGGTCCGCGTTAACGACCGGGGGCCGTTTCACGATGGGCGGATCATTGATCTGAGCTACGCGGCTGCAAAAAAGCTCGGATTTCATGAGCAGGGCACAGCGAAAGTCCGTGTTGAGTATCTGGAGGCGCCAGTCAGCCCGAATCAGAAAGTGGGCAATGTGGCGTACGGTAATACGTTTTTACAGGCCGGCGCCTTTCGCAGCAAAGACAGTGCAGTCAGCCTGCAGCGGCAGATTGCCGAACTCACGGGTCATGCCGTGCGCATACAGCCCGAGCCGGCGCGACGGCTGTACAAGGTGTTGATTGGGCCAGTCGGGAACAATTCGGAAGTCATGAAGATCCGTCGCGCCATGCAGCAGGCGAATCTCGGTGATCCGTATCTGGTGGAGCTGTGACTGATGTCCTGCCCCGGCGACAGCCATATCTGCGCCAATAAAGGTCATTTTCGGCGCGCGACGGGAACTGTTACAATGGCCAACCAGACGCATATCAGCTGTGAATCCTCAATACTCCACTACAAGCGATTAATAATGATCAAACACTGCCTGAGACTCCTTATCTTCTGTGTGATGGTTCCAGCTCAACTGGCCGTCGCAGCACCGGTAATTATTCCCGCCGCGCCTACTTTAAATGCAGAAGCCTACCTGTTGATGGATGCTGAAACCGGCGAGGTGCTGGTTGAACACAATATTGATATGCCGGTACCTCCGGCCAGTCTTACCAAAATGATGACCGGCTATATCGTCACGGAAGAAATTGCCCGGGGTAAATTGAAAGAAGAAGATCAGGTTCGGATATCAGATGACGCCTGGACACGCGGCGGGACAAAGAGTGGCGGATCCACGATGTTTCTCGATCCGAGGACCAATGTGAGCGTGATTGATTTATTGCGAGGCGTCATTATCCAGTCGGGTAACGATGCGTCCATCGCACTGGCACAGCATTTGGCCGGCAGCGAAACAGCGTTCGCCGACATGATGAATCAGTATGCCCTGCATCTGGGTATGAATAACACCCACTTTGTGAATTCCACTGGCTGGCCGGCGGAAGGGCACATTACCACGGCGCGGGATATGGCAAGACTGGCGAAAGCGGTCATCAAGGATCACCCGGAATACTATCCCATCTACGCGGAAAAATATTTTACTTACAATGGTATCAATCAGGCTAACCGCAATCGCCTGCTTTTTAGGGACGCGACAGTGGATGGGCTGAAGACCGGCCACACCGAAGAGGCTGGTTTTTGTCTCGTGGCATCGGCACAGCGACAGGGAATGCGGCTGATCAGTGTTGTGATGGGCACAAAGTCCGAAGAGGCACGGGCGGTGGAGTCACAGAAACTGTTCGCCTACGGATTCCGCTATTATCAGACGCATCCTCTGTACAGCAAGGGGCAGGAGCTTAGCCGCCATCGGGTCTGGAAGGGCGAGGCCGAAGACATTGGGTTGGGGTTGCCCCGCGATGTTACGATTACCATACCGCGAGGTGCCAGCGATAACCTCAAAGCCCAGATTTCTGTAGACAGTCTTATTGTGGCGCCAATTGAACAGGGTCAGGTGCTTGGCGAGCTGCATGTGACACTGGAAGATGATCAGGTATTTACATCGGAGCTGGTCGCCCTGGAATCCGTCACCGAAGCCGGGTTCTTTGCCCGGGTATGGGACTCCCTGAAGATGTTTATCAACAATCTGTTTGAAAAATGAGCGATAATCCCCTTATTGAATTTCCGTGCGAAAACTACCCGATTCGGGTCATGGGCGAATCCAGCGAAGCCTTTCGGGCGTTTGTCCTGGATGTGTTTGAGCGCCATGCGCCCGGTTTTGAGCGCAGCAGGGTCGATGTCAGGCCCAGTCGCAACGGTCGGTTCGAATCTGTCTGCGTCTTTATAACAGCTACCGGAACAAAGCAGCTGGAAGCGCTGTTCGTCGATCTCAAGAAGAACCCCGCTGTCCGGATGGTGTTATAGGCATGAGTGCGGGACTTGCGCCACTGCCGCGCTTTATGGAAGTGATTGACTTTGGGTTGCAGCCATACATCGACATATGGCAGGCCATGCAGGCCTATACCAACCGGCGTGACAACCGTTCGTCGGATCAGATCTGGCTGGTCCAGCACCCGCCGGTGTTTACCCAGGGGCAGGCCGGCAAGGCGGAACATCTACTGGACCCCGGCGCGATACCGGTCATTCAGACCGATCGCGGCGGCCAGGTCACCTATCACGCGCCGGGACAGCTGGTCGCCTATATACTTCTGGACCTGAAGCGGCTGGGGCTGGGCGTCCGGGACCTGGTCAACTGTCTGGAGCAGGCAACTATCGACGTCTTGCGGGAGTGGGGAATAACCGGCTCTACCCGGGCTGACGCACCCGGTGTATTCGTGGACGATCAGAAGATTGCATCGCTGGGGTTACGTGTCAGACGCGGTTGCAGTTTTCACGGCCTCAGTCTGAATGTGGCGATGGACCTGCAACCATTTCAGCGAATCCACCCATGCGGCTATAATGGCCTGCAAATGACCCAGATGGCAGATTTACTGGCCACCGCACCGAATATGGATGTCGTGGCCGCCGCTTTGACGCGGCATCTGTCGCTGCATCTGAATATTTCAGCGGTACCTGCCGCTGTCCCAAGCAGAGAACCCTATGAATAACGAACTGCCCGTAAAGCGGACTCGCCGAATTGCCCGCGGTGAAAAACTGCGCGACGCTGATAAGGTGGAGCGAATCCCGGTCAAGGTTATCGCGACTGACAGTTTGCTGCGCAAGCCCGACTGGATCCGGGTACGTGTGCCGGCATCCCCCGAAGTGCAACGGATAAAGACATTGCTGCGCAGCCACAAACTGTCCACCGTTTGTGAAGAGGCTAACTGCCCCAATCTTACCGAGTGCTTCAGCGGTGGTACGGCTACTTTTATGGTGATGGGCGACATTTGCACGCGGCGCTGCCCCTTTTGCGACGTGGGGCATGGCAAGCCGAACCCGCTGGACGCGCAGGAGCCGGCCAACCTGGCCGAGGCTATTGCTGACCTGGGCCTCAGGTACGTTGTCATCACGTCGGTCGACAGGGATGATTTGCGTGACGGTGGCGCCCAGCATTTTGCAGATTGCATTCGTGAAGCGCGCGGCCGCAGTCCCGGATTGCAGATTGAAATTCTTACACCCGATTTTCGCGGTCGTATGGAAGTGGCGCTGGATATCCTGGCGAACCAGCCGCCTGATGTTTTTAATCATAATCTGGAAACGGTGCCGCGTCTTTATCGGGAAGCCCGTCCCGGCGCCAATTACCAGTGGTCCCTGTCGCTCCTTCAACAGTACAAGCAGCGCTGCCCGGACGTTAAGACAAAATCCGGGTTGATGGTGGGGCTGGGGGAGCACAAGGAAGAGATTGTGCAGACCATGAGGGATCTGCGGGCCCACCAGGTGGATATGCTCACCATTGGCCAGTACCTGCAGCCGTCTAAGGACCATTTGCCCGTACGCCGTTATGTGGATCCAGCGGAGTTCGACGAATACGCCGCACTGGCCAAAGAAATGGGGTTTGTGCACGCCGCCTGCGGACCGTTGGTGCGATCGTCCTATCACGCTGACAGGCAGGCACACGGCGAGACCGTCAAGTAGCGTGGTTTCTACGCGGAATCGCGTACTTGTAGGCTGCGGCGGTACTGTTCACAACGCAAGTACTGTTGGTATCGGACGTGCTAGAGGTTGGAGACTTGTGCCAGCCCCGCGGATGCTGCCGGATGCCGGCGTCGCGAAAATCTTCAGATTGCTGTGCAGGCTGGATCAAAAACCAAAAGGGAACCGCACGAAGAGCCCTTGCCGACGGTAGACGTGGCGCGACTCTCAATGCTATGGAACCCATTCACTCAATGTTGGAGTACGTATGCAGATACCCCTGGAAATTGCTTACCATAATATCGAAGGCTCGGCCTGGCTGGACGAATATATCCAGGAGCGGGCTGAACATCTCGACCGGGTCAGCGGTGGTCTGGTGTCCTGTCGGGTTGTGGTGGAGCTGGCGCAGCACCAGCATCAAACGGGTAACCCTTTTCGGGTCCGGGTGGAAGCCAAACTGCCACCCAGGCTGGATTTGATTGGCGACAAGGAAGAAATCGTCGAAAACCCGCAGGTGCAACTGCGGCCAATTATACGCCACGCGTTTGATGCTGTAGAAAAGCAGGTAAAAAAGCAGCGACAAATGATGCGCGGAGATGGTAAACGCAACGCAACTTCTGCGCACGAAAGTGTTGCGGAAACTGTGGAAAGCAAAGCAGTTGTGGCCAGAGTGTTCAAGGAGGACGGTTATGGGTTTCTTAAGGTGGTGAATGAGGATGACGAGTACTATTTTCACAAAAACGCCCTTCGGCAGGGCGATTTCGAGAAGATCGAAGCCGGCGTCCAGGTAACGTTTGAACCCTCGATGGGTGAGGATGGGCCGCAGGCGAACGCGGTACGGGTACTTGACTGATCGTGCCGTGACCCTGTGGCGCCCTGTGGGGCGCCACAGGCCGTTTACGGGACAGGGCTGAATACGGGTTGCAGGCTCTGTGCGTCAATGAGGTTGATTTCCAGCGACGTCGCACTGCTTTCAAGGGAACCTGTCCACCCCTCAAATTTCCAGCCGTCGGCAGGAACCGCGGTAATTTGAATCGGCACTCCCTCAAAATACAGGCCCTGCCACTGAGAGTCGACAACCTGCAGGGTATTAATCTGCACGGTGCCCGCCGCCGGGTTAATATTGTCGACTGTCAGTGCGTGAAAATCGGCGAGCGCAAATTGTTCCGTAATATGCTGCATCACCGTGTCCGGGCGCAGTTCGGCAAAAGTTTTCATTCGCTCGACTTCCGTAGTCCAGTCCCGCGGCTGGTCGCGGGGATCGTCGCTGGGCGATGTCCAGCGGTCAAAGTGCGCGGGCATTTCCGAGGCAATTGTTGCGGCGGTCTGCTCAATATGGGCAATCACATTGGCGGCTAGAAAACGGGAATTGAGTTCATCGGCAAATCGGTTGATGAATCTGTTCCTGAAAGTACTGTTTTCCATCAGGCGACGCATTAGCAGTGTCGACCAGGGCGGGTTGGATCTGGAAACCATCGTGCCGCCATTGGCGGCAAGTGCGTACGCCAATGTGTTATTGCGGTAATCGTTATCGTTGTAAAGCCCGAAACCGAAATCAGTGTCATACAGAATCCAGCGCCACCGGGTGTCCGGTGTTTTCCAGTAGCGGATATTATTGCCGGGCCAGTCTGTGTTGTTGAAGTAGATCTGTGCTATTTGATAGATAATAAAATTATCGATATCGACCCGGTCGGCGACGTGCTGAAAATTGTCCGGGTTCGTCAGATCATTGTTCTCTACAAATTCGAGTAGCGCCCGCCAATCCTGATTGTCACCTTCTTTAACCTGTCCGTCACCTTCCAGCAGGATCACATCGTCGGCATCGACGTTTTGCTGCGATGCCAGAAAGTGCTCATTGATTTTTTCCCGCAGGTTATACATTCCCCAATATTCGCCATTGATGTAAGTCGCGACCGGGCGGAATGCCTGCACTTCAAGGTCAGCACTCTCCATCAGGCTGGTCATGGCGGCGTCGCGCATCATTGTGTACATCCAGTCGTTGCCGGAGTTGCGCAATACCAGTGACTTAAACGAATTGTATTCCCGCGCGGCAAAAATTGGATAGTCAATCTTCGCTGTATCATATGCACTACGGGTCATGATCGCCAGTGAACGTTGATCCGAGGCACGACTCCAGCCGCCGAATATGCGGACGCCGGCGTTTAACGCGGCGCCTAATTGCCCGTCTTCATCAAAGAACGAAAAATGGACGCCGACTTCCCGATCTTCCCAGAAATTGGCGCCGTAATGCGGTGCCTGACGTTCATAGTCCAGGCCATATTCATAGATGCCGGTCTCAACGTCAAACAGGTCGACCGGATCGGATACCAGCGTGACGACGGCGATATCATGGCTGCGGTCGACGAGGTAGGTGCGCGATTCAGTAGCCGACGGGATGTGGTTGTCGCTAAACGCTCGCGCTCGCACTACGGCGCTGCCCGTAATGTTGATTGGGTCTGAATAGACGGGCGAGTTGGTGTCAGGCTCCGAGGCGTCGAGGGTATAACGGATTTGAGCCGTACTATCGGGATGGGAGAGGCCAACACTGTCGACTGCGGCAGTGCCGCCCTGATGGGTAAATATGACCGATTGTTCGACGATACCGGTATACTCAAGCGTGCTGTTTGGCTGGCCGGGTGTAGGGGAATCAAACAATACGGGGCTGCCATCGGTGGCCGAACTGCCGACGGAAACGCCAGGTCGGGTGCCCGGGACTTCCAGCGCATGAATCCGCGTACCGTTGGCATCGTGTAGCACCAGGGTTTCTCCGTCCGAGGACAGGGAGAAGTTGGTATGCAGGGGCAATTCGGGATTGTTTCTATCTTTACTGGAAGCCCAGATCAACACGGTTTCCTGGCTTTGCAGGGTTATCGCGGGCAAAGTCCACTTATCCGGCCGGTCCGGCTTGTCACTCAGCGTCCAGTCGGCCAGTGAGACGGGCTCGTCTCCCGGATTGTAGAGTTCGAACCAGTCCGAGGTGTCGCCATCATCATCCGCAAATTGCCGGTTGGTGGCGACCGCTTCATTGATTATGACGCGGGGCATGCTGTCCGGTGTTGGAGTTGGCGTTGGAACCGGTATTGGCGGCGCACTATTGTCGCCACAGGCGGCGAGAAGTAGCATTGGTACCGACAGTGCCAATGCCTGGGCGCGCTGGCGACTGAAGCGTGAGACGCAGGCAACGGAATTTGAACAGGTTGACTTCATATTAAAGGCTCGATAGAGTCGATCTGGAAGATTCGGCCCATCATACCTAATTTTTCCGCCCATTCAGCCCAATAACATTATCATACTATCTTTATGTGATCGGGTTCCCCGCCGTGCATCTTGGCTCTCGGATAAATCTTATTAAAAAACAGCGATGGAAGTGATGCTGTGCGCTGATCAGCAATCTCTGATGCCGGATTCGCCATCCACAGGAGTCCAGGACGGCGGATCGCTGGATGGAAACGAATCTTCCAGCGTCTCGTCCAGCGTGTCGTCATGGTGCTGACGTTGACGTTCCTTTCTGACCAGGTCTTCTTTGGTCTCATCAGGAGCTGCGATGTCGGGGTTACCGGGGTTCTGATGTGCCGCATTTGTCATCATGATTGCCTCGTCTGCGTTGGTAATTAACATGACCAACTCGGTGGAACGGAAAAACAGAACTGTCCAAAAGCAGAATTGGTAACATGTACCAGCACATTGAATGCCAGACCCTCGCACAATTTTTAACGCAGCTATGGGCAAATCGGGGCGTGAGCTGAACAGTTACAAAAATCAGAGAATGCCAGCGACGCAGCCTGCGTGGCATACCGGAGAGCCAGTGAACAGACCCTCTATGCAAGCGGATAACGAGATGCCGGACCGGGAAGTCGCGCAGGAATTGCAATTCTGGATTTTTTCTTACAACCGCGGTGTATTTCTGCGTAACTGCGTTGATTCCATCAACGTGTGTGCGCCTGCGTGTTCCATACATATTTTCGACGATAACAGTGACGACCCGGAAACCTGCCGGATACTGGACGCGCTAAAACCGTCGTGTCATGTGCATTACCCGACAGTCGGCGCGTCCCAAAGCAAACACGGTGGCCTGTACGCCAACATGCAATCGGCTTTGGCAATGCTGTCGGCCGATGACATGGTTTGCTTTCTTCAGGACGATACTCAACTGGTGCGCCCTGTTAGTCAGGCAGAAATAGGGGCTTTCCGGTCCTTTTTTGGCGATCCAGCTGCCGGCTTTCTGATGCCGGCGTTTATGCGTGGTTGCAACAGGCAAACGGACGCGCGGCTGACCCGGGCGGCCGGGCAGGGGCAGTACTATCTGGTGGATCGTGTACGCAGCAGTGCCGGGGCATGGTATTCCGATATTTTTATCACGCGCGCGGGCAACCTGCAGCAGGTGGGCTGGACATTTGGCGAGCGCGAGCCCCTGAATGAACAGCAGGCTCGGACGCATTTCAAGCAGATGCACTATTTGCGAAATCCGTTCGTCGCATGGTTGCCATTGGTGCCCGCATTTCGCGGGAAAACGCAGACCTGGGCGCTGCGTAGGGCAAGTCGTATCCGGTGTTGCGGTTTCTATCCCCTGCACATTATGTCGGAAGGGGAAGCGGCCGATTTTATGTCAAGGGATTTGCACCAGCTGCCGTTTGCAGAGGATTTCCTGAAGTCCGACCGGTCGTTACCCCAACCCTGGATATACTACCCGTTGCAAGGAAGCCGGGTGTTGAAAACGCTCGATCGTGTGGAACGTAAACTCACAGGCTGGATAACCCGATGAACGAAAATATTCAATTTCTGACCGTCACCTGGGCCGGCGATCGCATACCATTTTCCCTGTTAAGTAAATCGCTGGCCATGTCGGGTATCGGGGGTATATGTCATGACGTTGTTGTGCATGCAGAGGACCTTCCTCAATTTGAAGTCGCATCCGCCAGCCGCCTAAATTTGTTTTCCACAGCCGACATACTGCCGCCCGGGGTCGAGCGACAGCGGTCCAGCGCGCTCTCCATGCAAGCCAGAATCGGCAGGCGGGGTACGAAGCTGGCTGGCAGTCTGGCCAGGCACACCGGCTGGCCGGGTTGGGTGCGATATACGGGCTGGCATACGCAGCAGTTGAGCAAACTCGCCTATGTTGCTGCCAGCCGTTGCGATACGGTAATCATTCTGGATTCGGACGTTGTCGTCACACCTTTTGCACAGGTTGAAGACTTCTTCACGCCTGAACGGGTCGTGTGTTATGAATCCAGCATTGGCGTCGATCAGGTGGCAGGAAAAGTCAGGCACTGGCAGCAGACCGCATTTGATTTATTCGATCAGGAAATGCCGTCGTCGGGTCTTGTTGACTGTTATTATGATACGCCTTTTGTCATGCACGCACCGACGGTCCGGCGCATGCTGGATTGGCTGGAGAACCGCTATCAAAAACCCTGGTGGGAGGTGCTGATTGGTCTGCCGCCGCGACGTTGGTCCGAATTCGGCTGCTATAAATGTTTTTTGCGGACCAACACGGACCAGGCTCACGTGGACTGGCGTGGCACGGAGGCAATCGGCTACCTGTATGACGCCAGCGATCCGGCGCGTCTGATGCGTGAATTTAAACGGCTGGTCGAGCAACACCGTTGTCACTATGTCACAATCCATTCGCAAAGCAGCGGCCGGCAGCACTGGTCGGCCGAATCTTATCAAACGCAGATCGAACATGAGCTGACCAGGTGGTATGGCACTGAAGCGCTATAGTGTTCGGTGCTAACGCCCGGGTCTGATTTAACGCCCGTCAGGTTCAATCGGGGCTTTCGCTTTCCGGTATGCGTATGCCGAATTCGGTAGTTGTTACGCCGTGCTTCTCATTGTATAAACGCAACGCCCGGTTGGCCTTGACCTGTTCCGGGTCCACGTAGCCACGTGCATGGTCCAGATGAATCACGATCGCATTATATCTGACATGTTTGGGGCGGATGCCGCTGTTGATCAGGCGGACGCCAAATTCGCGGTCTTCGCCTCCCCAGGGCATGCGCTCATCGAATCCATTGACCGCCAGCACATCGGCTTTCCATGCCGACGCATTGGATCCCTTGAGATTGCATTTTGTGGTCGTCATCCGGTTGAGGAAGCGGGCGAGCTGAGGGCGGGCCGCAATTTTGTACGATTTTCGCCAGAAACCAAGCCCATGCTGTCGTAACCAGCCGACTTCGAAGCAGCGTCCACTGCGAATGTCATCCTCTGTTATCGCCTTGCTGGTGACCATGGGTAATTTGAAATAGGTGCCCGACAGGTAGCGGCCGGGTTCCGCTTCCTGCGCGTGTACCGCGACAAAATCGCGCCGCGGGATACAATCACCGTCGGTAAATAACAGATAGTCGGTTTCGGCAGCCAGCACGGCTTTGTTCAGAATCCGGCATTTTTGAAAGCCCTCGTCCGGTTGCCATACGTGCCGGATAACCAAATCGGTCTGGGTCCGCATCCGCTCAATCAGGGCGGCGGTCGCATCGCCAGACCCGTCGTCGGCAATCACGATTTCGAAATTCCGGTGATCCTGACAAAAATATCCCCACAGAACTTTTTGAAGCCATGCAGTGGAGTTATAGGTGGAAATAATTACAGATAGTCTCATCGTCGCCGTCGGATAATTCTCATAATGACTGTTGATCGTAACATTTTGCGCTTCAGCGCCGTCGGGCGCACGCGCATTGACGCGCCGGTTGGGACGAAGCATGAATAGGATTATCACTGCGAGGGAGAGCCGGAGCAAGTCTGACATCCAAAAACAGATCGCCCGAGGCCGTGATCGGAAGTCTCGACTAACTGCGGCCGGATGGTACACACCCCGCATTTGCTGCAGTCTTTGCGCGCTATCGGCAAAGCGCGCCTGATGGCACTTGATTACACGGCTATTGACGGCGGCTCCACCTTTGATGCAACTTTTCTTGATTTCATCGACCGGGGTGGTAGGATGGACGTCGGGTTCCTGAAAAGGGATTGCAGTGGCTTGCAATATTGTAATTTTTACCGAGCAAGTCTTTGTCCTGCCTTGAGATCTGATTCCTGTAAAAACCGTTACAGGCCCTGGTAAAACACCCTGAAAATAACGCCTGTCCACCGCTTATGAAGTTGACTTATAAAACGGCTATTTGTAGTAACTCAAATTCGCTGAAATCGGTCGTCATCACGTCACGGACGATCGATGTAACGGGGAAGTCAGGCAACCGTACTGGCATTACTGTTGCTAACCAAACTGTTGCCGAGCGAGAAATGTGGCTGCAAAGTCATTTGAAAAGCGGATAGGTATAAGTAATAACCACAACTCTGACAAGTGTGAGCGCAACTATGACAACGTTAAATAAATTACTGATTGCACTGGGAATGGTAGCGGTATCTGTTGGTTGCAGTGTGGACAAAACGCAGGATGCCGAGATGCCTCAGGTAAGCGTAGAGGGCGGAAATCTGCCGGAATACGAAATTGAAAAAACCGAAGAAGGCCGTATGCCGGATGTTGAGATTTCAGGCGGACAAATGCCACGGTATGATGTGGAAACGCCCGATGTGGACGTTGAAATGGAAACCCGCGAAGTCGAGGTGCCGTCCGTCAATATCGACATGCCCGATGATGAGCACGACGAGTATGAAGAGTAACACGGCAGCTTCCCGGCGATTTTAACCCGTCTCCGGCCGCCGCTCAGCGCTGGCCGGAGGCCGCGGACCCCCACTGCAGATTTACAAAGCATTTGTGTAATCATTCAGCGCGTTTCGAGTTTACTGGTGTAAATACTGCGCGCATCCTGCACGTCGCCCGCCAGGGTCGCTCTGGCCATGCCTTTAAACCCGTTCCCGACAGGTTTGTGACCATTTTTTAACGCAACTTTATTTGTAGGTTAAGGGGCAAGTCGGGGCGTGAGCTGAATAGTTACGCGTTCTTTAGCGTAGGATGTAGCGACTATTCCAGCGATTTCAGCAACTGAAGAAAGTTCTTTCTGGACTTTACGCGCAGCGTATTTGATGCTTTGATCTGGTTGACCGTTTCGTGTTCTATGCCTTGAATGGCGGCCACCTGCGTGGCGGTCATGCCTTTGACGCGCGCAATATCCAGTATCTGCTGGAAATTGCGATTGATTATAATGTTGGATTTGTCATCCTGTTCCTTGATCAGCTTATCCAGATCGTAATAGAGGTTCTTGACCGCATTGAGCGTCGCTTCGCGCTGGCTGTTAAACGTTCTGCTCTTTTGTGCGAAGCCGAGTAGCGCAATAATTCTATCGCTCAATTGCAGCATTCTAATCACCAGCTGCTGACGGGCCTCATCGTTTTCAGTGGTGTTTCTTGCCTGAATAATGCCAGCGACATGCACATAGCGGAACATGAGCCGCCCCTGGGTCCCGCGACTTACCTCCGCTATTTGAAGATTGTTGATAAGTATCTTGTCGCGGGTGGAAAGGATACCTTTTGGCGAGACTTCCAGAGTTCGATCCAGGGTTTTTACGAGCAGGGCAGGAGTAAACCCCATTTCTGTCAATGTTTCATAAATCAATAATGACATGTCTTCGATGGAGCTTGCCTTGAGCGCCTCATTGGTGTAATTACTGAATTGTTCATAGATGCTGATCTGAGTGCGCGATGCTTCTATTTCTTCGCGCAGCTGATCCACCACGGCGCTCAATGCTTCCGATTCTGCAGCGCTCAGATTTCCGGACAGTGATGCAGCCCGGATGTCGTCGATCTGGGATTTCATGTCTTCCAGTTCGTACTCCAGCATGGTGATACAGGTTTCCGATTCCTGAATACTGCGTCTCAGGTTCACGATTTCTGGGTTAACCGGTTCGTCGCCGATAGGGGGCGACAGATCGTCCAGACTGGTCACGCGCTGTTCCATTTCTATGATGGAGCGACGCTGGGCGGCGATGATTTCCCTCAACCGGTCTATCTCTTTTTCGTTGGCATCGATAAGATCGTCAGCGCTGCCCAACAGGTCGGCGGGCTGGCCGGGCTCTTTTTTGGTTGCCAGCAGATCTCCCAGCGACGTCTGCATGTCCATGCGTTCCTGAAAGCCGAGGAGTTCTTTCTTGAGATCATTAATCTGATCGGCAAGGCTCGAATTCTCGGTTCGGAAGTGAGCCAGCTCCCGATCAAAATCCTCGGTGTTGCCGGCTAATCGCAATTTGTCGATGTCCATTCTATCCTGGTTAATGCTGTCCAGTTGATCTGTCAGCTCGCCGCTTTTTTCCAGAAATCGGGATCTGCGGTTGCGAATGAGGTAGGCCTGTCGTGTTTCTGGATCTTCGAATATATCCAGTACGCCTTCAAGGTCCCCCAATTTCTTCCGGATCGTGGTCTTATCTTCATGCCGGTCGATAGTAATCTTGTCCAGGGAAGCTATGGCCCGGGTTTTGTGCCGCTCAACGCTTTCGTCACCATTGGCGTTGGGGATACGCTTTATACGCTGTTTCAGGCCCTGTAATTTTGTTTCCAGTTCACTGACTTCTTCGGATTTGGTCATAGACTCCGGGAACAGAATTTTTATCAGCTTGAGAATATTCTGATTGATATATTGCCAGTATTCTGCCGAGTTAATCGTTTTTCCGATCGCTTTTTCTTCTATCTTCAAATAGGCTGTTCGCAGGTGTATGACTTCTCTGGTCAGTCGATCAGCCGCGTCGGCTGCCATGCGGTTGCGTTTTTTTGTATCGTTGAACTGCTTGCCGAGGTATTCGGCGATAATTGCGTCTGGTGTGCGCTGCATTTGAAGCATGATCCGGTTGCGACGCTTCTCTTCAAGGTAACGATGGACGAGAAACAGGCTCAGCAGAATATTCAGAATAAAAAGCCCGATCAGAAAGAACGCAAGATTTCCCGATTGCAGTTCTGTCAGATCAATGTTGAACATAGTGTCTGTCGCTCATGATTCCAAATCCACTATGAGGGGGTTGAACGTGATGGATTGCGATTTTCCGTCCGAACCCGGCTCAATTCTGCCACTCAGCGCCACATCAACATACTGCCCACTTTTATTTCGGTAACGTATCTGTATTTGTAAATCCGAGTTGTTCTGGCGACTGGTCGAAATCGCGTCACGGAATTTTTCCAGGTCCTCGGGGTGCAGTCTGTCCGTAATCTCCATGTACCGGTAGATATCCAGCTCAACCGGGCTGACAAAGCCAAACATCGCCAGCGCCGCGTCACTCCACAGCGTCTGGTTGGTATCAATGGTCCACTCGATGCGGGCCGCCGGATCTGACTGCATGGGCTGCGTGGCAGTGTCGCGGGAGGGCTGCTGTTTTAAGCGTTTTCGCAATGCCCGTATTTCCAGCTGTTGTTCATACAGACCGACAACGGATTCGATATATCCGCTAAAGCCATAGTAACTGCTTGCTGGTGTCTGCTTGGACGAGTCGCCAAAAAAGCTTAGCAGCCCCCAGATTTTTCCTTCGATCCTGACCGGAAGGTGAAAGACTGTGTCGTGACTGTTGAAGCGCTGCCTGACAGCCGTCGGTGGAAATTCGGAGGCACGACACAGCGTGTCGCGATCGAGTAGCTCGCAGGTGACGGATTCAGACTGGCCGAAAATCCGGATGATCTTGAGCCATGTCAGCCCTTCAGTATCAGTATAATAGCGGCTCAGTGTCGACAGGCACATGTAGGTCCTGTATAGCGGTGCAATGCTCATGAGTTCATCAAGGCTGGATGCCACGATTTCCCGGGGCCAGTCATGGATATTGGCCAGCAGGGCTTTCATATAATTGCTGTTATGCAGTTCCGGGAGGTCAGCACAGGTCGCGATAAAGGCGTCGTAGCGATCGGCCGGATCATCGTTCACACGCGTTAACTTGGGTGTGACGACGGTAACCGATTCACAATCACTGTGATCAAGCTGTTCATCGATGGCATTGAACGCCCGGTAGGCGATTAGATGCAGATTCTGGTCTATGCTCGACATTTCCGGTGTGAATACAGGAATCATCGGTAAGGCATCAAAACAGACGGCCGCCGGCACCGGCGGAGGCTCTTTCATCGACTTCAAATGCTGTATAAAGCCAATGCCGGTCAGTCCGCTGCCAAAAATAACCGCCGTGGCGTCGATACCGTGTTTAATAAAGTGATCGGCCGCAATAATGCCGCCAGAAAACAGTGCATCGTTAACCTTGATCAGGTAATCATCCCGCAACTTCAGGTTACGGTTCTCATGCAGTTCACAGTAGCATTCAAAGCGCTTGCGTATGTCATAGATTCGCAGATCACCGACAAAAGCAATCTTATGGTGGCCGGCACTCATCAGGTGATCCATGGCCAATGCCATGCCTTTGGCATGGTCGGAAACAATGAACGGGATTTTCAGGGGAAAGTAGTCATACGCGATCGAGACGCAGGCAATATCCCGATCTACCAACTGTTGTATCAGTTCTGGCGAGACCGCGTTGCGGACGATGATAGCCGCGTCAATCGTATCCAGGTGCAATGGTTCGTTATAGGCGCCATAGCTGCCCGTCCTGATAACGATTATGCGGTAGCCTTTTATCACGCCCAATTGGTGACACTGATTAATCAGTTCACCGATATACAGTCCCTGTAGAACGGGTGCGTATAAAGCGATTGTCCGTGTTGTACCAGTGGAACGCTGTTGGTGACTCATTGAAACCCGTCATCGGTCAATTTGAATCAGCCGGACAGGGCCGTCAAGGCGTGCCGGCCCTGAACCGGCAGTTATCTTTGAGTTTAGACCTTATTTCCCATAACGTCGGGTTTGGCTAAAGTGGGCGCTATTCGGCTTTCCGACCGACAACCGTGCGTATCAGACGCCTGCCGTCTTTGTCGTAGTAGTCGGCATACCGCCAGGAGCTCAGATTCCAGCCCTGGTCTTCCGCCAGATCGTGAATGACCCGGGCCCAGACAGTGTTTGCTTTTTCGTACGCCCTGATTTCACAGAGGCTGGACTTGCACTGAATGCGTTCGACTTCGAGTTCGCTGTAATTCTCGTTGGCAAACAAATAGGTTTCCAGACTGATCTCGTTGTCCTGGCTCCACTGGGGGTCGACGGGCTGCGCTTCAAATTGTCTAAACAGGTTGGGAGGCGCAGCGCCGGAACTATTGGTGGGTGGGGTGTCGGGGAGGGCTGTCTCTGTCGTGGGTCTCTGGGGGGCAGCTGCAGTCGGTGCCGGTGCCGGCTCTGGGGCACTGGCTCGTATGTCGGTTGATTCGGATGCCGCAGGCGGGGGCGGTGTGGATGATGATGGGCGCGGCGGGGTGGGCTCGATAGCCTGTTCTCCAGACGGACTCAGGAGGAAGTAGCCAGCGACAGCGGCCGCAACAGCAATGACGACAAGTCCAAAGTGCTTCATGAATTGGCCCCGTGCGAGAGGGTTTTATGGGCAGGGGACCGCACGGTCCCCTGCAGCCTGTCTATCCGTTACGTTGCCAGTGCACTAAACGGATTGCCAGCAGACCCTAGTGAACATGCCCGTGGCTGAGCTCTTCAGCTGTGGCCGGGCGTACGCTTACGACGTTCACCGCAAAATTCAGAGCGACACCAGCCAATGGATGGTTGCCGTCGACCGTAACCTGATCATCGCTTACGTCTTTGACAACAATGTTGCGCGTCTGGCCGTCGGGCGTCTGTGCTTCAAAATTCATGCCCGGCTCAATGAAGTCAACGCCCTGAAACGCAGCGCGGTCCACGACCTGAACAAGCTCGGGGATAATTTCGCCATAGCCTTCGGCCGGGTCTACCCGCACCTCGAGTGAATCACCTTCGCTTTTCCCCAATAGTGCCTGTTCGAGGCCTGGTATGATGTTGCTGGCGCCATGCAGATAAGGCAGTGGCTCGGCCCCTTCGGAACTATCAATGACATTGCCATCATCGTCGGTAAGGGTGTAGTGAATAGTAACCACGACATCGTCGCCGATTGTTAGAGTCATAACTTCTCCTGAATATGGTCAGCCGACCTGGCCGACGGGTTGGGCACCTGGAGACGGCGCGGTTGACGCGGCACCATCGTAAAGGGGCAGGCTATTGGCCCGCACTCGCCGCCGGCGCGCAAACACAATCGCATACCGGGGGCTGGCAGGGAGTGGATCCATGATAACAGACTAGCCCGGGTTCTGACTCGCAACCGGCGACTATTCAGTTGCTTCAGCCAGCCACAGCCCCAGCGTCCATCGCAGATTGTCACGGCGTCTGCCCGGCTGGGCCGGTCGAAAAAATAAAGATATTGTGACGCGTTTGGGGTTGTTGACTCACCGTCCAATCTGTTTATAATCACACTTGCTTGAAAGTACGAAGTCTATTTATGCCTACCATTTCGACGTCACATCAGCAGTACCTCGTCCTGTTCTTCATAAGTACATTGCAACACTTTCAGCCCAGTGGCCTTCCTGAAGGCTTTTATGTTTATTTGTTTAATAGGATCTGACTATGTCTACTACCACCGGCACCGTAAAATGGTTTAATGAATCCAAAGGTTTTGGTTTCATCGAACAAGAATCCGGTCCAGATGTTTTTGCTCATTTCAGCGCTATCACGGGTTCTGGTTTCAAAACCTTGCTTGAAGGGCAGAAAGTGCAGTTCACGGTTACTCAAGGCAAAAAAGGCCCGCAGGCTGAGAATATTGTTGTATTGTAAAGACTTTTTGTGCCGGAGTGTTCCGGTGCCATCCTGAGTCAGGAAAGGCGGTGCCGGTTGGCCCGCCTTTTTTTATGGGCGCTGGGGGGGGATTTATGGGCGATGGCCGGACGGAGCAGGGGGCAACTCGGGGCGTGAGCTGAATAGTTACAGCGGTTGACCCTGTAAAACGTCATCCCTCGAACCGCCGGCGGGTCACGTCGAGACGGTGGAACCGTCGGGCGCAGTATGAAGAAGCGGACACTGATGGTGGTGCCGCGTCAGTCGATTTGATAGATTGCCGTGAAAGGGTATGGAAACGCAAAGTCTGCTCCAGCCCATCCGACCTGGACCGATTGCCTATGCTGCATAGTATCCGCTACAAGCTAATAGCGATCACGACCCTGTTTATTGTCGTCTGCACGACGACGGTTTTTTTATTGTCAATTCAGCAACATGAGTATCTTTATCGGCAATCGGTCGAAAAGCATCTTACGGCCATGGCGGAGAATATGGCGGATGACCTTGTCCCAATGCTCAGCGGTCTATCACGGGAACGGCGAGCCGCGATCGCAGCAGAATTGAAGCGGTTCGAGCGCTACGAGTTTGTCCGGGATGCGCGGGTTTTTGATGTGGCCTGGCAGCCGTTATACCGTTACATTCCGCCAACCCCTCCCGTCGCCACAGACGCACAATTCGAACAAACCCTGGTACGGATGCTTCCAGATCCGCCGGCACCTGGCGTGCTGAAAACCCGGGGAGGACTGCTGGCAGTGCAAGGCATTGGTGAGCCCCCGGTGGGCTATCTGGTGGTTGGGCACGACGTCGGCGCGCCCCTTCATCAAAGCCGGTGGCAGTTGGTGGTGCGGTCGTCACCAATGATTCTGGCCGCTATCGGCATTGCAGTGCTGGCCTCGATGTGGGTATACCGCCGGTTGCTATCACCGCTGGAGAAGCTGTCACGCTTTACCCGCAAGGTTGAACAGACCGGGAACTACCAGCTGAAAATGGATTTGGCCGGCCGGGATGAAGTTTCGCAGCTGGCGCAGGATATCAATAAGTTGATGCAGGCGGTACATAACGAAGCCCAGATCAACAAAAAGCAGACTGAAGTTTTACTGGCGCAGCAGAAGTCCATGCAGCGACTGGCCAATTTTGATGTGCTGACCGGACTCCCCAACCGGATGTTTTTTATGGATATGCTGCGTATCGAACTGGCGCGGAGCAAGCGCCAGAAGCGCGAGCTGGCGATAATGTTTGTGGATGTGGACGGTTTCAAGGAGGTCAATGATACCCTCGGGCACGACGCAGGCGACCAGCTGCTGATTGCTGTCGCACGCGAAATTGGCCAGTGTTTGCGAGAGAGCGACATACTTTCGCGTCTCGGGGGTGACGAATTTCTCATCATGATGCCGGATCTGCACGACCCGCTAACCGCATACAGTATTGCGAATCGGATAATCCGCGCTTTGCAGCAGCCCCTGAATATCAATGGGTGGAGCGTGATTGCCGGTGTCAGCATTGGAATCGCACGTGCGACCGATGCGGAGTTCGACATTAACACGTTTATCAGTAATGCCGATGTCGCCATGTACGCGTCGAAAGAACGGGGGAAGGGAACGGTTACCGAATTTCATCAGGGTTTGCTGGCCGAGAGTCGCCGACGACTAAAAATCGCGGGGCTTATTCATCAGGCGTTAGGGAATCAGGAATTCACCATACACTACCAGCCGAAGGTGGCAGCCGATGGCCGCGTTCAGGGTTTTGAGGCGCTGATCCGCTGGTTCAATAACGAGCTGGGTGATATTCCTCCCAGTGAATTCATCCCCATTGCGGAGCAGGGAGGGAAAATTCAGGCGATCACCCGGTGGGTGATCGATCGTGTATTTCAGGATGTGGAAGTGCTTCGGATATTGGGTGGCGATCAGGTCCTGGTGTCGTTGAATGTCTCCAGTCATGATCTTAAAAATCTGGAACTGATTGGATTGATTCAACAAAAGCTTGATCAGTATCAGGTGTCCATTGACAATATTCAGCTCGAAATTACAGAATCCAGTTACCTCGATAATTTCGATAGGGCCAATGAATTTTTTGCCGGAATTCGGATGATGGGTGGTTCAATTGCCCTGGATGACTTTGGCAGCGGGTACTCTTCGCTCAGCTATCTCACCAAAATCAATATCGACACATTGAAAATAGATCGGGCTTTTGTTTGTGGCTATGACACGTCGCGGCGCGACACGATTATCCTGAAGACCATTTTGGAACTGGCTGACAAAATGGGGTTGGTGGTGTGCAGCGAGGGCGTTGAGACGGCAGCCCAGGCGGAATTTATTCTCTCCCAGGGTCGGCACACCATGCAGGGCTTCTTTTTTGCCGATCCCGTTCCGATTGAAAAGCTGGCCGGCGCTGTGGAGATGGCGCAGAAAAAGTTCAGAGGTATCCGCAATTTGCGGGCTGTGAATGCCTGAAGCCGGGGTCCGGCATCAGGCGCGTCTGCATGACGTGGTTTGGGCGCGAAAACCTCCGTTTTCAGAACAGGTCTTCGACCGAGAGGTAGCGCTCGCCGGTGTCAAAGCAGAAAATCAGAACCCGGCTGCCGGGGGCGAATGTTGCCTGTTGTTGCTTGACTGCTGCCAGTGTGGCGCCTGATGAGATCCCCACAAATATCCCTTCGCGCCGGGCGCATTCGCGCGTCATGGTGAATGCATCCTCTTCGGTTACCTGAATGGTGCCATCCAGTGTGTCCGTATGCAGGTTGACCGGTACAAACCCTGCGCCAATACCCTGCAGGCGGTGGGGCCCTTTCTGTCCGCCGCTGATGACCGCGGATTTGGCGGGCTCGACTGCGAATGTTTTTAGCCCTGGGAACGTCTCCTTCAGGGCTTCGCTGCAGGCGGTGATATGGCCACCGGTGCCGACCCCGGTTATCAGGTAGTCAACACCGTCCGCAAAGTCCGCGAGAATTTCCCGGGCAGTAGTGTTTCTGTGGACCTGGATGTTGACCGGGTTTTCAAACTGTTGTGGCATCCAGCTGTTGGGGGTCTGCTCAATGAGTTCCGTGGCTTTTGCGATGGCACCGCCCATTCCCTCCTCCTTTGGTGTCAGGACCAGCTCGGCGCCGAGTGCCTGCATATATTTGCGTCGCTCTATCGACATGGACTCAGGCATTGCCAGGATCAGACGATAGCCTTTGACAGCGGCAACCATGGCCAGGCCGATACCGGTATTGCCCGAGGTCGGCTCGATGATTACCGAGCCAGGCTGTAGCTGCCCGGATTGCTCGGCTGCCTCAACCATGGCCAGCGCGATCCGGTCCTTGATACTGGCACCGGGATTGGAACGCTCCGATTTCATCCATACTTCGATGTCACTACGAAACAGGTTATTGATGCGGATGTGCGGGGTGTTACCTATGGTTTGCAGAACATTATTGAATTTCATCGGGCGGGCTCCTGAGAAATAGGTATTGCGGCATTGTAACGCCAGAGTCTGTCGAGTGATAGGGGGCCTTTTGACAATGGTGTTGTCGGCAGGGGGGCGCCGGTTAGCCGCAGATGTCAGTACGACAGATAAAAAAAACCCCGCTTTCGCGGGGTTTCCAGTCATCGTTTGCTGCGGCTTACAAAGTCGCGTTTGGTGTACCCGGTGTACAACTGCCGGGGCCGTCCGATTCTGAATCCCTGGCTCACCATTTCGTGCCAGTGGGCAATCCAGCCGACCGTACGACCCGTTGCGAAAATGACGGTAAACATTTCGGTTGGGATACCGATCGCCTTCATGATGATGCCGGAGTAGAAATCCACGTTGGGATAGAGTTTCTTCTCCACAAAATAATCGTCTTCGAGGGCAATGGTTTCAAGCCGCTTGGCGATTTTCAGTAAAGGATCATTTTCGAGGCCCAGTTCCGCCAGTACCTCATCGCAGGTCTGTTTCATGACTTTGGCGCGTGGGTCAAAGTTCTTGTAGACCCGATGTCCGAATCCCATCAAACGGAAAGGATCATTCTTGTCTTTGGCGCGAGCAATATAGCGGTCGATGTGCTTTTCATCACCGATTTCTTCCAGCATGTCCAGCACCGCTTCGTTGGCGCCGCCGTGTGCGGGGCCCCACAGGGTGGCGATGCCGGCAGCAATGCACGCGAACGGATTTGCGCCGGAAGACCCTGCAAGGCGCACTGTGGATGTCGAGGCATTCTGTTCGTGATCCGCATGCAACAGGAATATGCGGTCCATCGCCTTGGCCAGTACCGGGTTGACGTCGGGTTTATCACAGGGCGTGCCGAACATCATGTGCAGGAAGTTCTCGGCAAAAGACATCGAATTGTTCGGGTACATGAACGGTTGGCCAACGTGATGTTTGTAGCACATGGCAGCCAGCGTGGGCATTTTGGCGATCAGTCGGTAGGCCGAGATCAGCCGGTTTTCACTGTCGTTGATATCCATCGAGTCGTGGTAAAAAGCGGAAAGCGCCCCGACTACACCGCACATGATAGCCATGGGGTGGGAGTCATGCCGAAACCCTCTGAAAAACCGGGAGATCGATTCGTGCACCATGGTGTGATGGGTTATCACATCCACAAACTGATCATATTCGGACTTGCCGGGCAATTCTCCGTGAAGTAGCAGGTAACAGGTTTCCAGGTAATCCGATTCCTCGGCGAGCACCTCGATGGGGTAGCCGCGATGCAGCAGAATGCCTTGCGCGCCGTCGATATAGGTTATTTTGGATTCACACGATGCGGTGGATACGAAACCGGGGTCATAAGTGAATAACCCCTTGCCGGCTAGCCCACGCACATCAACCACACTGGGTCCGGTGCTTCCTGAATAGACGGGTAACTCGATAGTTTCGTTCAAACCGTCGACCGTAAGGTGTGCTTTCTTATCAGTCATTACGGACTCCTGTATACAGATTTTAAAAAACAACGCCTGAGTATCAGGGCGGCTTCATAGATAGTTGCTGGGCAACGGACACAGCGTGACGTCTTATAATCAGTGCCATGATAGCCGGAATCTTGCGGTAACCCATATTACAAATGGAAATTAAATTGCGGTGTTTTAAATCGTGCGCCAGGCCCGGGAAGTGTGGCCCGTCGCCCGAGATAAAAAACCGCCCAAAATGACGATGGGGCGTATACAATGATTCCGGTCTGAACTGAGATCGTCTATGGACAGTCCGTGGCAAACGTCCCTGGCGGATATATGCATCCCCCAGGGCAGATGGTCGCCAGGTGACATTTGTCCTTACGAACCCGTCTGTCGTCGATGCACTTGGTACACACATGGACACAGACAGGGCGCGTAGTATAGTGATTATTGAGATGCCGAGGTAGAAAAAGCTCGCGCAAATTCGAAAAGATTCAACTAAATCCGTCGATTTCGGAGTGTTTGCCGGCTTGTGGGGCACATAATTGGCCGGCGGCGCCACATTGGTGCAGAATTGCGGCTAAATGCCCGAAATTGCTGGCAATTGCCTGATCTTTCCGTTTGTGTTTTCGCCGCCAACTCACTATAATCTCGCGCGTTTTTGCGAGAGGTTGTTTCGCGCACTCTTTTGATCCTTGCAGGTCCATCGACGGGCACGCAAGGCCCTGATTTTCTCCCTTCAGGTGAGCGAAATATCCGCGGAAGTCGTGCCTCGAGTGCTTCGGCCGCGTTCGTCCCGACCTAGTCCATGCGTTTTGATTTATAACGAAGGTGTGATCTGTGAACAAGAATCGACCTGTCAATCTGGATTTTTCTACGATAAAGCTGCCGATAACGGCCTATGTCTCCATCGGTCACCGGATCTCCGGTGTCGTTATGCTGGGTGGCGTGCTGTTGCTGTTCTGGATGTTCGATCTCAGCCTGAGGTCTGAAGACGGCTTCCAGGCGTTGCAGCAGTTGTTGTCGGAGGTCTGGTTCAAGGTGGCGCTGTGGCTGGTGCTGAGCGCACTGGCGTTCCACTTCTGGATGGGAGTCAGGCATTTTATTATGGATCTGGGTTTTGGTGAAAGCCTGCGCGGCGGCCAGATTAGCGCAAAGCTGTCCCTGGTACTTTTTGTTTTGTCAGCCATAGCCGCAGCGGGGTGGGTCATATGGTAAGGTCAGCCACAGCCTTTGGTCGCAACGGCATTTCGGACTTTCTTTTCCAGCGTGTCACGGCCGTTCTTCTGGCAATGTATACCGTATTTCTTGTTGTCTGGTTAGTGTTTACGCCGGAACTGACCTATGAAGTCTGGCGCGATCTGTACGATCAACTGTGGATGCGGATATTCACACTGCTTGCCCTGATTTCCATTGCCGCGCATGCCTGGATCGGTCTGTGGGCGGTAATTACGGATTATCTGACCGAGCGTATGCTGGGTTCAGCGGCGCTTACCCTGCGAATTCTGATTTTGACCGCGAATGCGATAGTCACCATCGGTTATTTGTTTTGGGGCATAGAAATTCTCTGGGGGCGATGAGTAATGGCAAATATTAGAACAATGACGTTTGACGGCATCGTTGTCGGTGGCGGCGGGGCCGGCATGCGCGCGGCTCTCCAGATGGCGCAGTCCGGATTCAAGACGGCCGTGGTGACCAAAGTGTTTCCGACCCGCTCCCATACGGTTTCTGCGCAGGGCGGTATTACCTGTGCCATCGCCAGTGCAGATCCGAACGATGACTGGCGCTGGCATATGTACGACACCGTAAAGGGGTCTGATTATATCGGCGACCAGGAAGCGGTCGAATACATGTGTTCGGTTGGCCCGGAAGCCGTCTTTGAACTGGAGCATATGGGATTGCCGTTTTCGAGGACGGAAAATGGTCGCATCTATCAGCGTCCGTTTGGCGGTCAATCGAAGAATTTTGGACTGGGTGGCCAGGCAGCACGCACCTGCGCTGCGGCGGACCGGACGGGGCATGCCCTCCTGCACACCCTGTATCAGCAGAATGTTCGCAACAACACCGTCTTTCTGAACGAGTGGTTTGCAGTGGAGCTGGTCACCAACCAGGATGGTGCGGTGGTGGGTGTCATCGCCATCAATATGGAAGACGGTGAAGTGGTATATATCCGTTCCCGGGCCACGGTCTTCGCCACCGGCGGTGCCGGCCGTATTTATGCTTCCACAACCAACGCGCATATCAACACTGGCGATGGTATCGGCATGGCGCTGCGTGCCGGATTTCCGATGCAGGATATGGAAATGTGGCAGTTCCATCCGACCGGTATTGCCGGTGCCGGCGTCCTGGTTACCGAAGGGTGCCGGGGCGAGGGTGGTTATCTGATCAACAAAGACGGTGAGCGGTTCATGGAGCGTTATGCGCCCAACGCCAAAGATCTGGCGGGTCGTGACGTTGTCGCCCGCTCCATGGTGCTGGAAATTCTGGAAGGACGCGGGTGTGGGCCGAACGGTGATCACGTCCTGCTGAAACTGGACCATCTGGGCGAGGAAACCCTGAATGCCAAGTTGCCCGGTATTCTGGAGCTGTCCCGGACATTTGCGCATGCGGACCCGGTCAAGGAACCCATACCCGTGGTACCGACCTGCCATTATATGATGGGCGGCATTCCCACCAATATCCATGGGCAGGCTTTAACCCAGGATGACACCGGTACCGACCAGATTATTCCGGGCTTCTTTGCCTGCGGTGAGGCAGCCTGTGTATCGGTCCACGGCGCCAATCGGCTGGGCGGTAATTCGCTGCTGGATCTGGTGGTTTTCGGGCGCGCATCCGGCCTGTTTATCGAAAAGGCATTGCGCGAAGGGGTTGAATACCGGGATGCCACTGCAACGGATCTGGACCGGGCCATGGCACGGCTCAACAAGCTGAATTCGTCCACCAGCGGCGAGTCCGCACCCCAGGTGCGAACCGAGCTACAGACCATCATGCAGAAATATTTTGGCGTTTTCAGAAAAGGTGAATACATGCAGGACGGCATTCGCCAGCTGCAAGCGTTGCGCGAGCGGGTTGACAATCTGGCCCTGCAGGATCGTAGCCATACCTTCAATACCGCACGTATCGAAGCGCTGGAGGTTCAAAATCTGTTTGAGGTGGCAGAAGCCACTGCGATTTCTGCCGAGGAACGCAAGGAGTCCCGTGGTGCGCATGCCCGGGATGACTTTAAGGTACGCGATGATGCAAACTGGCTGTGTCACTCGATGTATTTTCCCGCGGACAAGCGGGTAACAAAGCGCGCTGTGAATTTTGCACCCAAAACCATGGAAGCCTTTGCTCCGAAGGAGCGTACTTACTAGCGGCTGCGTCATCAATCCGACGCGTACGGACGTAGTTGTTGCACGAGGTAAAGCTATGCTGAAAGTTGAAGTCTACCGCTACAATCCCGAAACGGATAAAGCGCCCTACATGAAGACCTATCAGGTCGATACACAAGGCAAGGATCTTATGGTCCTCGATGTGCTGGAGTTACTGAAAGCCAAAGACGCAACGCTGGCCTTTCGACGTTCCTGCCGGGAAGGGGTATGCGGCTCCGACGGCATGAATATATCCGGCAAGAACCGTCTGGCCTGCATCACCGCGCTATCTGAATGTGTCCGCAACAACACGCTCATTTTGCGGCCACTGCCGGGATTGCCGGTGATCCGCGATCTTGTCATCGATATGTCCCAGTTCTTTGAGCAGTACAAAAAAATAGAGCCGTACCTGCAGAACAGTGAGCCGGCGCCGGCGATCGAACGTTTGCAGACGCCGGAAGAGCGCGCGAAACTGGACGGTCTGTACGAGTGCATTCTGTGCGCCTGTTGTTCTACCGGGTGCCCCTCCTTCTGGTGGAACCCTGACAAGTTCATTGGTCCGGCTGGTCTGTTGCAAGCGTATCGGTTTCTGGCAGACAGCCGGGATAATGCGACCGAGCAGCGATTGAGCAAACTGGACGATCCATTCAGTGTTTTCCGCTGTCACAATATCCAGAACTGCGTGGCCGTCTGTCCCAAGGGGTTGAACCCGACGCGAGCGATCGGTCATATTCGGCACATGCTCTTGCATCGCGGGGTTTAGTGCAGCAGTTCGAACACCGTTGCCCACACGATTTGTGGGCGACGTATATCAAGACAGGCCGTTCTCTCGTTCCTCCCTCATCATGGTGGAAAAAATGCAAGATAGCTTAATGGCGTTATTATGGAGTACATCCCATATCTCCGGTGGTAATGCCGCCTACGTCGAAAATCTCTACGAAGCCTACCTGATGGATCCGGCTTCAGTGCCGGAAGAATGGCGTAATTACTTCGAGCAGTTACCACGGGTCAACGGTACGGTGGCCCGGGACATTCCCCACTCCGAAGTCATTGAGTACTTTGAGCTGCTGGGACGCAATCGGGCACGACCTCTGGCAGTGCCCGGTGCCAGCGGCGCCTCCATCGCGCATGAGCGCAAACAGGTAGAGGTCGTTCAACTGGTCAATGCCTACCGTTTGAGCGGACACAAGAAAGCCAAACTCGACCCACTCGCCCTGAAGCCGCAGCAACCGTTAAAAGAGCTGGACCTGAATTTTCATCGGCTGTCACGCGCCGATCTGGATCTCGTGTTTCAGACAGGAGACCTGTCGTTCGGCATCAAAGAGGCCCCACTCAGCGAGATAATTGCCAATCTGGAGCAGACCTACTGCGAGCATGTTGGCGCCGAGGTCATGCATATCACCAATTTCGCCGAACGCGCCTGGTTGCTAGACCGTCTGGAAAGCGCCCGATCTACGCCGTCTTTCGACGCCGAGGAGAAGTTGAATCTGTTGCGCAGCCTGACGGCAGCAGAAGGGCTTGAGCGGCATCTGGACAGCAAATACCCGGGGACCAAACGCTTTGGCCTGGAGGGTGCAGAAAGCCTGATACCAATGCTGGATGAAGTGATCAAGCGTGCGGGCGCTTATGGAGCCAAGGAAATGGTGCTGGGCATGGCTCACCGGGGACGACTGAATACGCTGGTCAATATTCTGGGCAAGAGCCCTTCAGAGCTGTTCGAAGAGTTTGAAGGCAAGCGGCTCGTGGATACATCAGGTGACGTCAAGTACCACCAGGGCTTTTCATCCAACGTGATGACGCCAGGCGGGGAAATGCATCTGGCCATGGCGTTTAACCCATCGCATCTCGAAATCGTCTCCCCCGTGGTCGAAGGTTCGGTGCGTGCGCGGCAGGACCGTCGCGAGGACACCCAGGGGAATCTTGTGGTTCCGGTCGTTATTCACGGAGATGCTGCGTTCGCCGGCCAGGGTGTGGTCATGGAAACGTTCCAGATGTCCCAGACGCGTGCGTATAAAACTGGCGGCACCATTCATATCGTAATCAATAATCAGATCGGATTTACCACCAGTCACCGCGAAGACGCACGCTCGACGGATTATTGTACGGATGTGGCCAAGGTAATCGAGGCACCCATATTCCACGTTAACGGTGACGATCCGGAAGCAGTGGCCTTCGTAACACGCCTTGCGATGGATTACCGTCATGAGTTCCGCAAGGATGTGGTCATTGATCTGGTCTGTTACCGGCGGCGAGGCCATAACGAAACGGACGAACCGTCGGCGACCCAGCCGTTGATGTACGCCAGGATTCGCAAGCACAAGACGGTTCGCACCTTTTATGCGGAACGGTTGGTCCTTGAGGGTCTGATTTCCCAGGACGATGTGGATACAATGGCATCGGCCTATCGCGATGCGCTGGACCGCGGCGAAACCGTCGCGCGCGGGCTCGTGTCAGAGCCGGATCGTTCGCTGTTTGTCGACTGGACGCCGTATCTCGGGCATGATTGGCTAACACCGGCCGACACCACCTACGATATCAAAAAACTGCAGGAAGTTGCCGAAAAGTCATCCCATATCCCCGATGGTATTGTGGTGCAGCGCCAGGTTGGCAAAATTTATGATGACCGCCGCAAGATGGCCGGCGGCGCACTGCCGATCAACTGGGGCATGGCCGAAACGCTGGCGTACGGTACCCTGCTGGAGCAGGGTCATCGGATTCGTATTACCGGTCAGGACGTGGGCCGCGGGACATTTTCACACCGGCACGCCATTATTCATAACCAGAAAGATGGCGAACCCTATGTCCCCCTGCGCTACCTGTATGACGGACAGCCTGCCTTCGAGTTGTATGACTCCCTGTTGTCTGAAGAAGCCGTATTGGCATTCGAATACGGCTATGCCACGACTACGCCCAACGCGCTGATAATCTGGGAAGCGCAGTTTGGCGACTTTGCCAATGGTGCCCAGGTTGTTATCGACCAGTTTATAACCAGCGGTGAACATAAGTGGGGACGTCTCTGCGGTTTGACCATGTTGCTGCCGCACGGTTATGAGGGGCAGGGGCCGGAGCACTCGTCCGCGCGACTTGAGCGCTTTCTGCAGCTGTCCGCGGAGCATAATATTCAGGTATGCGTACCCACCACGCCGGCCCAGGTGTTTCATATGCTGCGTCGCCAGGCGATACGTCCGCTACGCAGGCCTCTGATCGTCATGAGTCCAAAATGGATTCTGCGCCACAAGCTGGCAACGTCGACTCTGGAAGAGCTGGCCAATGGCAGTTTTCGTAACGTCATCAGTGACGACTCAGTCGAACCCGCGCAGGTGAAGCGTGTCATCATGTGCAGTGGCAAGGTTTACTATCATTTGCTGGAAGCACGGGAAGAACGCGAAATCCGGGAAGTGGCGCTACTGCGAATCGAGCAGCTGTATCCATTTCCTGAAGAGGAATTGCGGCGCGCCCTGAAAACCTTTGAGCAGGTTACCGATGTAATCTGGTGCCAGGAAGAACCCAAAAACCAGGGCGCCTGGTTCTCCAGCCAGCATCGTATGAAGCGGGCAATGGATCGGGTAAACTCCGATGCATTTTTGCGCTATGCTGGGCGTCCGCCCTCATCGGCACCAGCGGCTGGGTACATGTCCACACACCTGGAAGAACAGAACAAATTCATATCCGCAGCACTGGACGTAACGGTTTAAATCTCTCAATACTTGTGGCAGCGATTCCGGAAGCTGTGAGCCGCCACGGTTCAGACATAGTCTCAAGAAGGACGTACTGGAATGACCATTGAAATTAAAGCCCCAACGTTTCCTGAATCCGTTCAGGACGGCACTGTCGCTACCTGGCACAAGCAGCCGGGAGAAGCGGTTTCCCGCGATGATCTACTGGTCGATATCGAAACGGACAAGGTGGTGCTGGAAGTCGTGGCTCCCGCCGATGGCACCCTGTCTGAGGTATTGAAGGGCGAGGGCGAAGTTGTTCTCAGCAATGAAGTCCTGGCGCAATTCACCGCGGGTGAGGGGGCCGCTGCCAAAACCGACGATAAACAGCCGGCGACTGAAAATGCACCGCAGAAAGAGACTGCGTCTTCGGAAGTGGAAGACACATCGGATATTCTGGTTAATCCGGCAGCGAGAAAACTCGCGGACGAAAAAGGTATCCCACTGGGGCAGATTACCGGCACCGGCAAGGGTGGACGGATTACCAAGGAAGACGTCCTGAATTTCAGGAAGCCGGCGGCCCCGCAAACGGCTGCCCAGCAGTCCGGCAAGGCACAGCGCGACGTTGAAAAGCCTGAAACTGCGTCGACATCGGGGCAGGGACAACGGTTGGAAAAACGGGTTCCAATGACCCGACTGCGTGCCCGTATTGCCGAACGTCTGCTGGATGCCACGCAGAATACCGCCATGCTGACCACATTCAACGAGGTCAACATGGGGCCGGTGATGGCCTTGCGGTCACGTTACAAGGATATGTTCGAGAAGACTCATAACGGCAGCCGGTTGGGCTTTATGGGATTTTTCGTCAAGGCGGCTGTGGAAGCACTGCGCCGCTTGCCGGCAGTGAATGCGTCAATTGACGGGAGCGACGTCGTATACCACGGCTACCAGGATATCGGCGTCGCCGTCTCCACGCCCAAGGGTCTGGTCGTACCGGTGCTGCGGAACGCCGAGAATATGGGGCTGGCAGAGATCGAGAACACGATTCGCGATTTTGGGCTACGTGCGCGCGACGGGAAGCTGGGCATTGAAGAAATGACCGGGGGAACCTTTACCATAACCAATGGCGGCGTGTTTGGTTCCCTGTTGTCAACGCCGATTCTGAACCCACCGCAGGCGGCCATTCTCGGTATGCATAAAATTCAGGAACGGCCTATGGCAGTAGACGGTAAAGTGGAAATTTTACCCATGATGTATTTGGCGCTGTCTTACGATCACCGGTTGATTGATGGCAAAGAAGCGGTACAGTTTCTCGTGACCATCAAGGAGCTGCTGGAAGATCCTGCCCGTATTCTGCTGGAAGTTTAACTCGCATTGGTCGCAGCGGAATCGGGGGCGCGCGGGCGTTCGCGGTAAGAGATTCAAAATATCTGGGGTAAGTCTATGTCCACTAAATACGATTTGATCGTAATCGGCTCCGGTCCGGCAGGCTATGTCGCCGCAATCCGGGCCGCTCAGCTCGGCATGAAAACCGCTTGTATCGAAAAATGGCAGAACAGCGCTGGTCAGGGCGTGAATGGTGGAACCTGCCTGAATGTTGGCTGCATCCCCTCCAAGGCGCTGCTGGATTCGTCCCACAAGTTCAAAGAGGCTACATCGGATTTCAGTGTTCACGGGATTACGACTCAGGGTGTATCCATTAACGTCCCCGATATGATCGCTCGCAAAAACGACATTGTGAAACAGCTGACCGCCGGCGTTGCCGGACTCTTTGCGACAAACAAGGTAACAGCGCTTTTCGGTACGGGCAAACTGCTGGCCGGCCGCAAGGTTCAGCTGACGGATCACGACGGCAATGAGCAGCTTCTGGAAGCCGACAACGTAATTCTTGCATCCGGGTCCGTTCCGGTTGCCATTCCGGTGGCGCCTGTTGATGGTGATGTTATTGTGGATTCCACCGGGGCGCTCGAATTCGACGCCGTACCGGAACGGCTCGGTGTGATCGGCGCGGGCGTCATCGGGCTGGAGCTTGGATCGGTATGGTCGCGACTGGGGTCCCGGGTTGTTTGCCTGGAGGCCATGGACCGGTTTCTATCGATCATGGACCAGCAGATCGCGAAGGAAACCTACAAAATACTCTCCCGCCAGGGGCTGGATATCCGGTTGAGTTGTCGGGTCACCGGCTCCTCGGTAAAGGAATCCGGCGGACGTAAGGAAGTTGTGGTTACCTATATCGACAAGGACGGCACAGAACAGACAGAAACCTTCGACAAACTGATTGTCTGCGTGGGGCGCCGTTCTTTTACTGACGGGCTGCTGGCTGAAGACAGCGGCGTAAAAATGGATGAACGCGGGTCCGTTTACGTCAATGACCTGTGCTCAACTAGCGCGCCGGGCGTGTATGCCATTGGCGATGTGGTACGTGGGCCCATGCTGGCCCATAAAGGTTCGGAAGAGGGCATTATGGTGGTAGAGCGGATTGCCGGGCACAAAACCATCCTGAATTACGACATAATCCCCAATGTTATTTATACCCACCCCGAAATCGCTGCGGTGGGCAAAACCGAAGAGCAGCTGAAGGCGGCGGGCGAACCCTACAAGGTTGGCACGTTTCCGTTTGCCGCGAGCGGACGTGCGCTGGCTGCCAACGAGCGCGAAGGGCTGGTCAAGATGCTTGCCGATGAAAAGACTGACCGGATTCTGGGGTGCCATATCGTAGGGCCCAGCGCTGCCGATCTGGTACAACAGGTCGCCATTGCCATGGAATTTGGCGCTAGCGCTGAAGATCTGGGCATGATTGTCTTCGGGCATCCAACCCTCTCGGAAGCTGTACACGAAGCCGCTCTGGCGGTGAATGGCCAGGCGATACACATCGCCAATCGAAAACGCAAAAACTGATTCCGGTCTTTGACCCGGCAACAGGCCGGGTCGCATTATCATTCCGCAGGTGTCACCACGCGGATTGTCAGATATCCAGAAGCGACAATAGTCGAATCAAGGTATCAAGCGTCTGAACGGGTAAACCAGTGTGTCACGCGCAAAGCGACATTTTTGCAAGCGACCCTTCCGCCCGTTCTGTTGTTTAATTGCGTGTTAATAAACACATCAACAACGGATAGAAACCATGAATTTGCATGAATATCAGGCAAAGCAGCTTTTTGCTGAATACGGTCTGCCGGTTTCCAAAGGTATTGCAGCAGAAACGCCGGCAGAAGCTGCCAGTGCCGCGGGGATAATCGGCGGTGATAAATGGGTTGTCAAAGCACAGGTGCATGCTGGCGGACGCGGCAAGGCGGGCGGTGTCAAGCTGGTTTCTACGAAATCGGAAATTGAGGAATTTGCGCAGAAGTGGCTGGGCAATCGGCTGGTTACCTATCAGACCGACGAACGCGGACAGCCGGTAAGTCGTATTCTGGTCGAAACCTGTACTGATATCGAACAGGAGCTGTATCTGGGCGCTGTGGTTGACCGCTCTACCCGCCGTATCGTGTTTATGGCATCGACTGAAGGTGGCGTTGAAATCGAAAAAGTCGCACACGAAACACCGGAGAAGATACTCAAGGCGGTTATTGATCCCCTCACGGGCGCCCAGCCTTACCAGGCGCGCGAGATCGCCTTTGCGCTGGGTCTGAAGGGTGTGCAGATAAAGCAGTTCACCCAGATTTTCCTGGGGCTGGCGAAGATGTTTGAAGAGTGCGATCTGGCACTGCTGGAAGTGAATCCGCTGGTGATCACCAAAGAAGGCAATCTGCATTGTCTGGACGCCAAGATCAATATCGACGGAAACGCCTTGTATCGCCAACCGGCGATTCGCGAAATGCACGATCCGTCGCAGGATGATGAACGGGAAGCGCATGCGGCCAAATGGGAACTGAATTATGTTGCCCTCGACGGCAATATCGGCTGTATGGTCAATGGCGCCGGCCTGGCCATGGGCACTATGGATATTGTGAAACTGCATGGTGGCCAGCCTGCCAACTTTCTGGATGTCGGCGGTGGTGCGACCAAAGAACGGGTTGTGGAAGCTTTCAAGATTATTCTGTCGGATACCAACGTCAAAGCCGTACTTATCAATATATTCGGCGGTATTGTTCGGTGCGATCTGATTGCCGATGGTGTCATTGGGGCGGTTAACGAAGTCGGCGTCAAAGTACCGGTAGTCGTCCGGCTGGAGGGCAATAACGCCGAGTTGGGCCGCAAGGTGTTAACAGAAAGCGGATTGAATATTATTCCTGCATCCACACTGACCGATGCGGCACAGTTGGTGGTTAAAGCCGCGGAGGGCAAATAATGAGCGTACTGATTAATAAAGACACCAAAGTGTTGTGCCAGGGCTTTACCGGTGCGCAGGGTACATTTCACTCACAGCAGGCTATTGAATACGGCACCAGAATGGTCGGCGGTGTGACACCCGGCAAGGGCGGACAGAGCCATCTCGATCTGCCGGTGTTTAACTCCATGCGCGAAGCTGTCGACAGCACCGGTGCCGATGCCAGTGTTATCTACGTGCCGGCGGCTTTCTGCAAGGATTCCATTTTGGAAGCTGCGCACAGCGGTGTAAAACTGATTGTCTGTATCACTGAAGGCATTCCGACGCTGGACATGCTGGCGTGCAAGGTCCGCTGTGATGAGCTTGGTGTTCGACTGATCGGCCCTAACTGCCCCGGCGTGATAACGCCTGGTGAATGCAAAATCGGTATTATGCCTGGCCATATACACAAGCCTGGCCGTGTTGGTATTGTGTCGCGATCCGGCACACTCACCTATGAAGCGGTCAAGCAGACGACTGACTTCGGGTTTGGACAGTCCACCTGTGTCGGGATTGGCGGTGATCCGATTCCGGGTTCCAGCTTTATCGACATACTGGCGCTGTTTGAGGCAGATGCGAAAACGGAAGCTATCGTTATGATCGGTGAAATTGGCGGTACCGCCGAAGAGGAAGCGGCTGCCTATATCAAGAGCAATGTGACCAAACCCGTAGTGTCCTACATAGCAGGCGTAACAGCACCGGCTGGCAAGCGTATGGGGCATGCCGGCGCAATTATTTCCGGCGGAAAAGGCACGGCCGATGAGAAATTTGCCGCGCTGCAGGATGCCGGCGTCAAAACCGTTCGAAGTCTGGCAGATATTGGAAACGGTCTCAAGGAAGTGACTGGCTGGTAGATGTCTGAACGTCCATCCGAAACGCCCGGGTTCCGGATGGACACCTGTATTACCTCGCTTGCCTATTCCTCGTTGACGTCATTCGTTCTATCAGTCAGATACTTCTGCATCAGCCATTCTTCAATGATCTGCTGTTCATCGCCGGTCAGGGCCCGGTCATAAATCAGCACTGCGGCTACATCCATACGGGCGGCGCCACGCTGGGAAATTTCCTGTCCGATAACCAGTCGCTCCAGCCCCGTATTGTAGATATGGTGATGGGCTGCAACGGCAACGCCATTGTGGCGCAAGGTGGCCAGGTCCGCCTGCAGCACCGCTGCCTGCAACAGCCATCCGGAACCGGTGAGGGTGACACCGGACTCGAGGTCATTGGCAAGACCATATCCCTGTAATGCCGAGCGTCCAAAAAAGCTGCGGACAACAGGCCCGAATGCGCCATTGTCAACACCGGTGCCATAGACAATCCCGGCCCAGGCGCTGTTGGTGTGATAGCGCACCACGGCGAGTATTGTCCGGTCGTTATTGCCGGTGGGTAATAGAAGCGGTTCACCGGGTGCAGCTACCCGTTCCAGCGCATCATATTCGCCGTCAAGTGTAAGGGCTGGCAAACTGGAGGGGGTCGCAGATTGGGCAAGCAGGGGCGCACCGACTGCCGCAAGGTGGTGCTTATGCGCTGACTGGTCTTGCCAGGCCAATACCTGTTCGTCCGCACTGACAACACCGGCATCGGTTTCAAGATGCAATACCAGACCCTCGCTTACCGGCGGCGCTGACGTGATTGTCAGGTCCAGCTGGGCCGAGCCTTCCTCGCCGTTGGAATCCAGGCTCACTGCGGTTACCGTGTGCAGGCCCGGCGACAGCCAGTCGACCAGCAGCGTGGCGCCTTCACCGAGCACGCCATCCAGATTTGACGTCCAGAGCAGGGTGTCACTCAGATCACCGTCTTCGCCATCCGTTGCAGACCCCGAAAACTCGATCGCAACTCCGCCGGGAAACGACAGGGCCGGGCCTGGAGAGCTAATGACCACCTGCGGTGCCGCATTGACCGCCGGTTGTTCCACGACCAGCCGGATGCCGACGGTGGAACCCAGTCCTTCTGAGTCGGTGACTGACGCTCGCAGCGTATGGATGCCGCTGGACAACCAGTCAACCGTAAGGGTACTGCCGCTACCCAGCGAACCATCGATATCGGAGGTCCAGTCCACCAGTTCACTCAAATCGCCATCTTCCGGGTCCAGGGCCAGCCCTCGCAGAAAAAGCGCCGTTCCCTGCGTGATCGTGAGGCCCGGTGCGGGCTCCTCAATGGTCAATAGTGGTGGTTCGTTAACGACGCTTGAGTCCAAATACTTGCCTTGCAGATACCCCAGTACTTGCTCACGTTCAGTGGCATCGAGCGCCCGTTCATAAACCAGAACGGCTGCCAGGTCCATGCCGATATGCCCGCGACCGCCAATTTCCTCCCCAATCACCAGTTTGCTGGGCACTGTGTTGTATGTGTGATTGAATCGGATCAGTTCGGCGCCATCGAGATAGAGCTGCGCCACATTGCTCTGTACCAGACCCTCCTGGATGTGCCAACCGCCATGCAGGGCCGGTACGTCGGATATCAGGTCATTCTGTCGGTAATAGCCGAACATTGTATGGTTGCCTTCCGGCAGATTAACGCCCAGTCCAAAATTTTGGTTGGCCGCGGCATTTCCGAAACTGATACCTCCCCACGCGGCCGCGCTGTAATAGCTCGCGACCACGTACATGGTACGATCCTGATTGCCGGCGGGAAGGCCGCCGAGAGGGTCTGTCTCATCCAGCCGGACCAACCGGTCGTCCACACCGTCAAAGCTGATCGCCGGCATGCCGGCTGGCGTGGCCGCGGGCAGCAGTTGCGGCTCCCCTGCAGCGACCATGTCCAGCCCGAGGCCGGATTGATCAAGCCAGGCGGCGATGGTTGTGCCGCTGAGCAGGGACACATTGATATCGGATTCCAGCTGTAAAACGAGGCCTTCCGTCACCAGTCTGGGCGGGACTGCTGACCCCGGCCGGGTAATAACGATAGTTATCGTGTCCGAGACCGCCTGTTGTCCGGTATCAGCGACGCTGGCTGTAATCGTGTGAGTGCCCACGGATAATGCGGCGAAGTTGACATAGGCGCCACTGCCAAACGTCCCATCAATGCTGGATGTCCAGACAATATCGTTCGACAGTGTACCGTCTTCCAGATCGGTGGCTGTCGCTGCAAACTCAATGATCTCATCCCGATAAAATGTGCTGGAGTCCGCTGGCCGGGTAATCGAAATGGACGGGACCGCGTCACCGGATTGATTAACGATGACCAGTACGCTGGTGGTTGACGTATTGCCAAAAGAGTCCGTCACTGTGGCCGTAATAAAATGAAATCCACCGGAAAGTTCCCGCTCCAGTTCCGCGCCCTGGCCCAGATCGCCATCCAGCGACGAGTGCCAGTTAACCGCTGCTGAAAGATCGCCATCTTCGTTATCTGTGGCATTCGTTCGCAGGGTGATGGGTTGATCGGCCAGGCGCACTACCGTGTTGTTGGCAGGTGCCTCAATGACGACGACTGGCGACAGATCCTGCACCACGCCGAGCCCATAGCGCTGGGCGAGATAAAGGTTCAGGCGATCCAGCTCCATGGCCGACAGGGCGTAGTCATACACCAGAACTTCCACCACATCCATGGCAATGTGGTCCCGATTATTGAGTTCCTCGGCCAGGCGGATCCGGCCCGTGCCGGTGTTGAAGACGTGATCATGGATGCCGGCCGGGGTTCCGTCCAGATATTGGGTCAGGCGGTCGTTGTCGACTATGGCTCCCTGGACTACCCAGTTTCCGATCGGTGAGACCGGTGGATCCGCCGCGATATCATTGCTATTGCCCCAACCCTGGACGCCAAAATGACCATCGGGGGTCATGACCAGGCCAAAGGCCTGGTTACCCGCTGCATTCCCGTAGGTAAAGCCGGTCCATCCCGCCGCATTGGTGGCATCGTTATAGCGGGTCACCAGAAACACGGAGCGATTGCGATTACCGGTTGGCAAGCCATTGACACCCGCCCGACGCATGCCGTCGTCGATGCCGTCAAAACGGACGGCGTCTATACCGCCCATGGCGTCGACAAGCAACTGAGGCTCTCCGGCTGCTGTGAGATTATTGCCGCTACCGGATTGATCCTGCCAGGCTATCACCCGTTCACCATCGAGTAGCAACCCGGCTTCTGTTGTCAAATGCATGACCAGTCCGTCCGGAGGCGTGGCGCAAGGTCCCGCGATGGCGTAAAAGCCGGTAATGTCGAGGTCGGTAACCGGCATGACGGTCTGGAAGGGATTGCCGGTACCGGACCCGTCGTTACTGGTTGTCCAGTAATCAAACACGTATTCCTGGCCGTCAATGCATTTGCTGTTGGCAAAAGAAATTATATGGTCCCAGTTCACCAGGGTATCCAGCAGCAGGGGTGTCTCCTTGGCCGTATTGCCGTTGACCTGCACCGTTATGCCAGACGGCACTGTATCAATATGGATGTCGGCTTTTTCCGGCAGAATATCGACCGTAGCCGAGCTGGTCAGGCCGCTGGAATCGGTCACTGTTACCTGTGCCTGATAATACACCGGGCCGCTGAATCCCTGACCCTGGGACGGTATGGTAAAGCTGGTGCTGGAACCGATGTCCGGCCCCTGGGCCGGATGCAAATTGCCGGGGCGAATGAACGACAAATTCCAGCTGTAATTTTCGGGAGGAATGACGCCATCTTCAGCATCGCTGGCGGAAGCGGTGAAGATCACGGTATCGCCAAAGCGGAATGTACCCTGGGCGGCACCGGGCCGGGTATTGAACGCATTGATGGAGGTGATATCCGGTGTACTGCCAACTTTGATATCCAGCGCTCGGCTGGTGAGCAAAGAGCCGTCCGATACCCGCAGTGTGGCGGTATACTGACCGTCGTCCGCATAGGTATGGCTGACCTGGGTAATTTCCCCGTTGGTGAGGGGCTGACTGTCCAGCGTTGTTCCATCGCCGAAGTCGATCTGGAAGCTGATCGGCTCGGACTGGGGGTCAGCGGCAGTGAATGAAAACGTGGTGGTCAGCGGTGACAGCCCGGATGTTGCTGATGCGGAAAAGTCGGATATCACCGGGCGCGGATTGCCGCCATCATACACATAACGCCGCAGCGATCCTTTGACCGACGGATTGCTCTGGCCATAGGCGCCACCCGAGTCCATAAAACTGACGTAATAAAGGCTGCCGTCGGGCCCGGTTTCGATCGAAACAATTCTGCCCAATGGCTCATCGTCAAACCCGTAGCTGATTTGGTCCGGATTTTTTGATGTGATCGGTCGCGGGGCGGGGTTGGGCAGCAGATTGCCTTCGTCATCGAATTTTATGTAACGGATAAAGTCACGGGTTGAATCCGCGTAAAAGTAGGCGCCATGGAACGCTTCCGGGAATTGGGTATGACGGTAAACCACACCACCATTTATGGCGGAGGTTTCCGAATTATGCCGCCAGGCAAATATCGGCGTCCCGGCCGGCATGTCAAGGGTATAGCCGGGAAAATCAGTGAACGGTGGCAGGCCTTCCACACTCGGCCAGCCGAAATTAATGCCGTCGTATACGCCGTTGTCATGGTCGGTTCCGAAATCGCTGTCAATAAACCGGCCGGAATCAGGATCGTAATCGATGATGTGCAAGTCTTCCCAGGCAATGGCCTGTTCGTTGCCACCAACTTCAGCAATAAAGAAGCGGTTGGACGGCAAATCCCATCGCGCACGGAACGGGTTGCGCAGCCCAAAGGCAAACGTTGAATCGACGTTAGGCCCATCGCCGTCCACGTAGGGGTTGTCGTGCGGGATGGATCCATCCTTGCCTATGCGGTGTATCTTGCCGCCTGCATGGGCAAGGCTTTCGGCATAGGAACCCTGAAAATGGTCACCGGTCGAAATCCACAGGTTACCTTCTGGCCCAAAATCCAGACCGCCACCGAAGTGACAGCAGGAGTCGTAGCCATCCGTATCCTCCCAAAGCGGAAGTTCGGTGGTTACATCACCGCGGCTGCTCAGACCGCCCGCATTTTCGATGTGCGTAAAACGCGAGACGCGCATGCGTTCGCCGTTGGGGCCGTGTGCCGGCGTGTACAGCAAATAAATGTAAGGCGACGCCGGAAAGTTGGGGTCAATGGCAATATCGAGGAGTCCGCGCTCCTGCGTAAACTGCAAACCATCGGTATGTGCCGGATCCGTCAGATCCATATAAGCAGCCGTGGATACGGGATCGCCGAGCACATCCACTATCTGGATGCGACCTTTTTTCTGCAGAAGAAGAAGCCTCCCGTCTGGTAGAAACCGCATGGAAATCGGCTGATCCAGATCCGTCAGCAAAGGTTCTGCAGCGAAGTTCTCTGGAGGTGCTGCACTGGCTGCACCTGCCGCAAAGGCCAGTAAAATGAAAGAAGCGAAAGCGAATAACCTGATCTTGTCCATGTTTCCCTGCCACGCTGGTTGAGTGATATGTTGCCTGCTTTTGGGTTAACAATAATGTATTGGTAACTGTTCAGTTCATGCCCCGATTTACCCTTGCACTTACAAATGAAAGTGGCGTTAATAAATGGTCACACACGGGGTAAACTCACATTTTTCGCCTTGCTCTGAACAAATCCGGGCGCGATCTGAACAGTTTTGAAAAGAGCTGAATAGTTACATTATTTTTATATTTGCGAGGTAAAAATACCTGCGCCACTTGAAGTAAAAAGCGGCCCGTGCGTCTGTCGACGCGTTTTTTGCTCAATCTATGGTATTAACCGGAGGAATTGCGAGCCCTCAACTCGCGCGCGACCTGCGCGCAGAAACTAATACATTTCTGCTGTTCGGGTGGCAATCAGGTCCCAGTTCCACGCTTCCGCCTTTTTAAAATTGTGCAGTCCCATGTCAGGCAGCCTGGCCTTGTTTGCGCGGGTCTGCGCCATGGCATTGGTCAGGCCGGAAGGGTCGCCCGAATCGTACAGAAATGCGCCATCTGTGTCGAGATAATCAGGAATGCAACCGATATTGGGAGCTATGCAGGCCTTCGCAAATGACATGCCGAGGACCACGGCACCGGATGTGAGAATATTGCGATAGGAATACACAGCCACATCGGCGGCATTAAAATACACTTGGAGCGCATCGTCTTCGATAAACCCGGCGTGCATGACAATACGCGGGTCTTTCTTTACCCGCTGCTCCAGGGTGCGCATATCTTCATCATTGAATGCCTTGCCGGCAATCAGTAGCCGGACGTCGGTGCCCGGGATATTGCCGAAGGCGTTCACCAGTTCATTAACGCCTTTATAGGGTCGGATATTGCCGAGAAAAAGAAAAACTGTACTGTCTTCGTCCAGTTCGAGTTGCTGGCGCGCCTGGGCGCGCTGTATATCGTTCCGGTAGCACGTCATGTAATTACCATGCGGAATGCTGACGATTTTTTCGGGCTGTCGTACCGAAAATTCATCGCGTACCAGCGAAATGGCGGCGGGCGAGTGCACAACAACACCCGTGGCGGCGGCCAGTACGCCCCGGGTCAGTGCACGTTCCCGGTGGATAGCTTCTGCTTCGTGTGAGTAGAGGTTATGGGCGGTCCAGACGATTTTTTTCCCCAAAAATTTCAGCAGGAACAATCTCAGGTAAAATGCGTGCAGTTTGATGCTTTCCTTCAGGCCACATTGAAAGCGCGGTAACCAGTGGAGGTGAATCGCGTCCGGCGAATGTTTGCCGAATAATGGTACCTTACGGACGCTGCTGGCACCGGTTACGTTGATATCAAGCTTGCTCAGGGCGCTGCAGAGCATGGACTGGTAGGGATTTTCGGCCAGAAAGGGAATAAACAAAACCTCCTTGCGGGCAGACCTGCCGGCTGCCTCCGGGGTTCTTGCGCTCTTGTTCACTGTCTCTGTCAAGCGATGCCCGGTGTTGTGCATAATGTCTGTCGAGCCAGTAGATCGCCGGCTTCCTGTTCAATAATTGCCAGATCCTCTTCGCCAAAATAATCTTTCCAACGGTCAATGGATGCGGCGTGTCCCTCGCGGCTGGCATTCAGCACCTTCGTTCGGGTTGTCTGGCGGTCCTCCCCAATGAAGTCCAGTATTCCGCAAAGGGTCGCGTCCGGATACCGTATCAGATCCGCGTAGTTCAGGTGAAACTGACGGTCTGGCGGGAGCGCACTTTTCAGATGCTCGATCTGTTCCGCGTGTCGGCGCCATATCCAGATACAGCGGTGCAGATCGGATGTGTTTCTATATTCATCCTGTCGCGCCGTTTCGATATAGAAATGCGGGTAGGGGCCGTACAGATAGCCGCCGGGTTCCCGCTTTCCGGAATCAGCCGATGTCGCGAGATGCCAGGGTTTTTGAAGAAGCGAAAGCGCGGTGTCGCGTCCATCGCGGGAAATAACAATAAATTGTGCGTCCGGAAAAATCTCGAGCAGCGTTTCCGCGACCCAGAGGTGATTGGGGTTTTTCTCGACAATCCTGGTGCCGGTACCGGGGGCCGCCAGCAGCAGAGAGCGCAGACACAGTTGATACAGGAGACGCGAACGGCCCAGGGACGTTTTCTTTTCATAAATCAGGCGCGTGTAATATTTCAAAATGGCCGGTTCAAAGTAGTAGGACGCTTCCGGCATGGCTTCGAGTACATTGCCCAGATAGGTGGTGCCGGAACGTGGGCAGCCGAGAATAAATACCGGGCGCCGAATCGGTCCGAACGCAGCCATTCGTGTTTTAAGCGCCTGTAACGGGCGTGGTCTGTCTCTGCGCAGTGTGCGCGCCATCTTCAGGCTGAAGCGCCACCAGTTAAGAAAACGCAGCCCGTGATAATCCTTGACAATAACTGACTCGTTCATAAGGGCCTAGTGTGATTTTATGGTGCCAGCGTTTGGTTCCCGCTCCACCCAGTTCAATATATGACCGAAAAAATCCCGCAGGTTAGTCCCATCAAGGGGTTCGCGGTCACTCAGTGAATAAAAAGGCCGATTATGGTGTGTTGGCATGTAGTCTATTTTATGCGCAGCGCCATTGTCAGAGATAAACAGTATCCGATCGTATTTTCCCTGCGCCAGGGACTGTATCTCGGCGGCAAAGTCATTCATACGCCAATAGGCTTCCTCAACCTTGTCCATTCGATCTTCCTTGTGGTAGGAAATATAAAGGTGCTGTGACGAATCGATGTACTGAAACTGTGCCATCAGCAATTGGTAGGGCGGGTCGTGAGTCAGCGCATCCATGAACCGTTTGCGCCGCCACTGATAATGTTTCTCTAACAGGTCGAGTGCGCCGTCCACGCCCAGTTCAGGAAACCGTCGCGGGTCCAGGATGTTTCGGTCCAGCGCCCAGGTCGGTTCAGGGTTGTAGGCCGGAACATAGACAGCCTTGCTGTTTTCTACCAGTTCGAACAGGCTGGGGCAGGTCAGGTCGTCTTTCAGGAACTCGCGCGAGAAGGTTCTGACCTTCGCGCCAAAAACCTGATAAAGGCCATGCCGGCGGTCTCTCCCTTTTTTGACGTTTCGAAATACTGCCTCCTCCAGCCATTTAACCGTGCGGCTGGAATACTCGTAGGCGACTTTCTTTCGCTCGTTCACCCCGTTTTCTTCCCAGGTTTTACCCGTAATCAGTTGCGCGGTGATTTGCGTGGCAACATCGCGCTGATTCCACAGTTTGTCGACTTCGACCTTGCCCCATTGCGCCTGCTTCAGGTGCGCGCAGTCCCAGCGCGCCAGAAACTCATGATCCAGCCCTCCAAATATAACCACTAAGACTTTCATAGTATGTATTGTTGCTCCTGGCGTACGACAGAATGACCGGCTTCCGCAGTCGGGCAGTGGATAATAAAGATACTGTGGAACCAGATACGTCAGCCCGCGGAATGCGGGGCGCCATTAAAACCTGGTTTTGCTGATTGTGCTCGGAATACCTGGGTGAGCTTTAAAAGCAGGTGGAGCCGGTGACGAGTAATTATGATAAATTTTTTATCGGATGTTAAGCGCTTTCTCAATTATTTAAGGTGAATATTTCGCTGAAAAATGCGAAGTGACTGATTGCGCATTATATGCCGGTAGCGTTTGACATTCAGATGTTCAGAGGGGGGCAAAACTTATTTTTGAGCAGTCGCGACGACGTTGCATGGTGAGCCCCTGTGAGAAAGATCCAGCTCTCAGAGACAAACAGGGTGGTGCGGCATTCCGTGGTGCTGTGGATGTCTGAATCTCAATCGCTGCGGGTAAAGCAGCCGTCTGTGATGCGGAAGTGTGGGGCGACGGACGCGCGCTCCGGGGAGCGCGTGGTGAGGTATTGCCTGTGGGTCATCAGGCCGGATTTCAATTGCCGGACTGCTGTTACTGGATGGGCTCAGGGATACTGCCGGTTTCCATCAACGTACTGAGTCGCTCAACGGCACCATACCCTTCGTCGAAATCGATCTTGCAGCCCTGTACCGGAAGAAAATGCTCCCAGTGGGACCCCTGGCCTGCGCCACGGAACAGTTTGCTGACATGGCTTGGGGACGACCTGTCAGTGGTGTTGTAGGCGAAATTTTTACTGATTTTCATGCCGTTGCTCAATGATGTCGTTTCGTCAATAATTGTCCGGGCCACGTTATGGCTGACCTGCAGCCCCTTATTGGTACGATTGGATTTTTCAACAATACGGATGGCACCTCCGCTGGAGCCTTCCCAGGGAAGCAGTGTATTGTTTTTGACGACGACGTTCCTGGTTGCGCCATTGAGATAAATCGAGTTAGGCGTGCCCACGTAGATAAAGTTTTCCTCGATAAGTATATTTTGATAACCCTGGCTTTTCGGGTCCGAGATAAATATTCCCTGCATCGTCAGGCGCACACCTTTTTTGCCGCCCACACACCGGGCTGGCCGGATTTCGTTATTGCTCGGGTCGTCATAAATGTAGTTGCCGCGAATGGTAATGTTGCTGGGATTGCTGTCCCCTGCGCCAAACATCTGTAGTGCATCGGTATGAATATAGGCACAATCGTCCCTGTCGGTGGGCGCATTGCGCGGAAGCGTATCGTACAGAACGTTATCTTCGATAAGACCATCGGCGGAAGTGCCGGTCAGGCGCAACAGGTCTTCCTCGGCGCGTGCAATATAATTCCGGGTGACCTCAAAGTCGACTACGTCGTTCAAGATGAGGGCGTGTTGGCCGCCGTCAACGTCAATAGTGTTGTTATCGATAATGACCTGGCTGGCACTCTTGAAATAGACGGTGGAGCTGAACTTTGAATTGGTATACTTCAGGTTGTGTGCACCGTTCAAGGCGCGGATACTGCGGGCCTTTATCCTGTCGAAGTGCACATAACCGCGGTTGCTGCCGTTAATCTCGATATTGGTAAATACAGCGCCAAAACGGTTCTCGGCGCGCAATACAACGTGGCTGTCAAACTGCTGCGCAATCTTGAGTGTGCCATAGTTGCCGTTTTTTAGAAGGATGACATCGCCCCCACGTGCGGTCTCCAGCGCACGCTCCAGTTCCACTGTATTGCGAACAGTGAAATCACCGGTAGCCGGTTGGTCGTCCGGTTCAACTTCAATAACGGGTGGCTCGGGTGCCTCGACGGGCGGCAGGTCAACCGGCTCGGGCGGCATGGCGGTGGCAAATGCTGCCTTGCCGACACCGGGGATTTTTATTTCAAGGATGCTGTTCCAGTTGTTGTCGGAATTGCCGTACCCGACGACCCGGATGGCAGACGCTGGCCCCGAAGTGACCGCAAAATTCTCGAAGCCGCGGATCAGTCCGGACGTTTTTCCGGAATATACGGTGTTCCATGCGGTGCCATCTACCGAGGTGTGTATTTCAAAAATACTTTGCCTGCTGTCACCCTTGAAAAACGCCAGATCCAGCTGGTCGAGCTCGATGGGGGCGGACAGGTCATATTGTATCCAGGGCGCATCACCGGCGGCATACTCCGCTGACCAGCGAGACTCGTCGGTGAGATGGCCGTCCAGGGTCCACTCCGGCAAATGACCGTCATTATAGCTGTCCGATACGGCGATAATATCCACCGCCGGAGGCTGCGGTTGTGGCTCTGCAATGTCAACGCCGCCGGTATCATCCGGCATATTGTCCTCATCGGTTTCCGGGTTGTTCTCCGGAATTACGGGCGTGACGACGGGGATTTCCATGTCGGGACTGACAGATACACCGGGTAACGCCACCTCGGTCAGACTGGTCCACTGGCTTTGCGAATTGCCGTGCCCGAGGATGCGCAGGTACTGAAATCGATGTGCGGTAAAATAAAAAGTTTCAGGTGCGCTGCTTTCACCAGAGGATGTCTCATCCAGAACAGTGTCCCAGGTCTCGCCGTCCATGGAGGTCTGCACGCTGAATTGCGAGTAGCGGACATCGCCCCGATAAAACGCAATATTGACGCGGTCCAATTCGACGGCCTGTGACAGGTCAAATTGAATCCAGGGTGTGTTGCCGTTATCGGTGGGCGCAGACCAGCGCGACTCGTCCGTCAGGTCGTTATCCAGTGTCCATTCGGGAATGTGTCCATCATTTTCTGATGCAGACACATGGACGATCATCACCGCGTCCGGCGGTGGAACGGGCACAGGCACGGGCGTGGTCTCAGGCTCTGGTGTCGGCGTGCTGACCTCGTCCGGTGCAGCCACCTCTGGCGGGTTCTCGGCCGGGAGCCCGCCGCAGGCAACGAGCGACAGGGCCAGCAGGCCGGCCATAACGGTTTGGCGGGGCAACGTGGCCCGATTGATAACGGACTGATCCGCACGGTTGTTCGGGGTCTGCACTTTCCCGCGCGTGATGCCTGGCGCGGAAACACTCAACAGCTTTTTCATTGGAGACATTATCCTTTGTAAGGCAAACCACTGGCTAGTCGTCAACTTAAGCAGGGGCTTGAACCGAACGGTTTACTTACGGCTGTATATATAGTCGACTGGAGGCGAGATCGTCGCACATTCCTGATTGTTGGGTATAGATAAGGTTGTCACGTTAAACATATGAGCGTCGAATTCCGATTGAATCGCGCGCCAAAAAATCAGATTTGTGAACTGGCGTCATCAATTCGATAGATCCAGGCAGGTTTCCGTTACGGTTTTCGATGATGCGAGTGAATCACGTTGCTCGGTGAGTTGCAGGATTGCCTTTTATGCCGCCGACCGATGTCACATTAACTGCCTGTAGAAATCTGGCCGCGTCTTGCTACATACGCGCAGGTTTTGTTCCCTCATCAGTGCTGGATGAAAGTTGATCACTTGCGATTCAGGCGGACTTCGCCTTAGCGGTTGATCTTGGTGGCGAGCCTGTTTAGAATCGCGGCCGCCGTAAAATGGCATTGAATCGGTCGTCGGAACCGGCATGTCGTACGTCATGCCGGACAGGATCAATCAGCTTCGGGTGTAGGCTTTGGTGGCTGTGTTCCGGTGTTGAATGAATGGGACAACGGCCTTTGGCCGGTGAGTATTTAATTGAATGGAGAGTTAGAAGTGTTTAAAAAAACAGCAGCAATCTTGGCATTAAGTGCAATCTCGACATCTGCCTCGGCAGGTTGGGTGGCGGGCGCGGGTTATAGCAGCCTGTCTCTTGACGGTAATGCAACGCTGGGCGCGCTGGTTGCCAGCGCGGGTTACCGGTTTGCCATCAATGACGCGATTTCGGTGGTCCCCGAGGCACGCGTAGGCTTCGGTATCAAAGACGACTCCGGAGTGGAACTCGACAATATATACGGTATCGGCGTGCGCGGTGAGTATGCGATGGAGTCCGGTGTGTATCTTTTCGTGGCGCCAACACTGACCAAATCAAAAATCAGCTTTAAATTCGACGGATCCGATGTGTATGACGAATTTAATTTTGGGAACGAGGACAGCGGTGACGGTCTGGACTGGTTTGATATGGATGACTGGGATGATCCTGATGGCACTTACTATCAGAGCTTTCAGGACTGGCTAGCCGCTCAAGGCGGAAATGGAAGTTTTGTTGGCGCAGGTACTTTGCCGAGTGCTGGTTCACAGGGCTTCGCAATGAGTGGGTCGGGCAGCGCAACGTCGGACTGGGAATTCGGTTTCGGCATTGGTGGCGGATTCCGGATCAACGATTTCGTGGCAGCAGAACTGTCCTACGAAATGATCGACGAAGCCGATTTGCTTACCTTGCAGGCACGATTCAGCTTCTAGGATAATATTGCTCGCCGACCGCGGCCGCGGCCGGCGAGCCGATATCGATTTTGCACGGTTATGCCTCGCAGTTTGCAGATCTTTTTCCTTCCCCGATACCGCCAGGTGCCTAAGCCATCAGCTCACGGTTGTCTCACCGACGGCTGCCTGCCACAATAAACCGGCCCACCGTTACATCCCTCCGGGAGCCCGCATGTACATTCCCGCCTTCAATGAAGAACAGCATTTGCCGACGCTCTTTTCCCTGATAGCCCGACACCCTCTGGGGATGTGGACGACGCTGGTGAACGGTGAAATCGAGATCAACCATATTCCGTTCATGCTGAATGAAAAGCAGAGGTCCCTTTGGGACGCTGGTCGGGCATGTGGCCCGGGCCAACCCGGTCTGGCGCCAGTGTGACAAATTTTGGTGACGACAATATTGGTTGCCCAAAGGAAAGTGATAATCGCGATCGATAGTTTTCCAGATTGACACGGTAAACGCGTCTCGAGAATGAGCGGTGCAGTGTATTTCGTTATGCTGGACGCGTTGGTAAGTGTGTTCGGCATTAACAGGCTGGTGGTAACCATTAATACACCGTTTATGGCGTTGGCCCCGTATATACCGGTGGTGATTGGCATTTCGACGGGCGTTATTGGATACCTGAATGCCAATCACCACAGGTATATTATGTATCGCGGCCACGGGCCGGTGGGTGGGGACGCTTATCAGCGCGTTAAGCGCCAGCCGGTTGCGGGCGCCGGCGATATATTCTGCCCTTGTCGCCACTCGCAGTGCCATACCTGAATTGGCCGGATTTGTGTCAATGCGCATCCAGCTATTGCGTTACAATGGCACCCTTCGACTCATGTCGCGAGCTGAAGGGTTCGGATAGCATTGGCAGGACGACGGGAGGAATCAAGCGGTGGCGGGGCGGGTGGCAGCCTGATCGGCGACTGACCTGCGCTAAAATACGAACAGTGTCCTGAATGGGAGCATTAACATGCGCTTAGAAAATTTCGACGTCAACGAAACCTTTCCGGCGAAAGTTGTCTCGACAACGCGGATTACGGACCAATCCACCGACGAGGTGCGGGAGCTCGTGTTGGAGATCGGTCACCACGATTTCAAATTCAAGGTCGGTCAAAGTATTGGGGTCATCGTCGATGGTCCCCACGGCGAGTTGGGCTTTCCACAGCATCTGCGATTGTACAGCATTGCCGATACGCCTCACACCAACGGTAATGCAAAGCCGGAAGTCCGGATCTGTGTCAAGCGCGCTAATTACATTGATGAGTGCAGCGGTGAACGCTACGAGGGTGTCGCCTCAAACTTTCTGTGTGATCTTTCCGTGGGCGAGCGCCTCACGGTCTGTGGTCCTTTTGGGTTGCCTTTTTCGCTGCCCGAAGACAAGCGCTGCGATCTGATCCTGATTGGCATGGGAACCGGCATCGCGCCGTTCCGGGCCTTCGTCAAGCATATTCACCAGGATGTCAAGGACTGGAAAGGCAGGGTCTATCAATTTTACGGTGCACGATCGGGCCTGGAAACGCTCTACTTGAACCGCGAGCAGGACGACTTTGCCGAGTATTGTGACGAGGAAACCTTTAACGCATTTAAGGCGCTGAGCCCGCGACCACACTGGTCCGATCCCATCGCCATGGACTATGCGCTGGAGTCACGCTCCGACGAAATATTGAAAATGCTGTTGGAAAAAAATGCCTGCATCTATGTTGCAGGGAGAGAGGAAGTCAGCGTGGCACTTGATCACCTGTTCTCATCACGCGTCGGCCCAGACAAGGCGTGGCACCATATCAAGGACGCGTTGGAAGCCGAAGAACGTTGGGTGGAATTGATTTATTAGTCGTTGCTGAGTGTATTGCACACGGCGGACGCGCCAGAAAACACGGGACATCCGCGACGTGTTACCTTTTATAGCTGATCGATAGGGGCATCGCACACCGGCCAGTTGATGTATCTGCGCATGATTAACGCAATAGAGAATATTAATGTATACAAGAATTTTAGGCGGTATCCTGGCTTGTTCACTCTCGGTCGCCAGCGTCGCCGCTGCGGAAGAGGTCTACTATGCTGGCGGCAGTATTGCGCTCGTGGACTACGAGATCGATACCATTGCTGACTCGGGCTCGTTGGGTCTGGCTTACGTGAGGGCGGGCACGGAATTTCTGCCGAACTTTTCCGGCGAGCTTCGGGCGGGATACGGGATTAACGACGACACTATCGTCGGCCTTGAGGGGAAGTCGCAGATTCGTAGCCTGTTCGGCCTGTATCTGCGGGGCGGCGTGCCGTTGACGGAAAAGCTCACACCCTACCTGGTGGTCGGCTATGCCCGCACCAAGGTCCGGCCGCTGACCAATATCACCGTGCCCGGCTCGCGTGAGGAGACGGATTCGGACGGTTCACTGGGCGTGGGGATCGACTACACGCTATCGTCGGGTTTACGGCTCAACCTGGAATACATGCAATTTCTTGATAAGGACGTGCACACGCTCTCCGGTTTTTCTGTCGGGCTATTAAAGTATTTTTAGGGTAACTATTCAGCATACGTCCCGGTTAGCCCGTGGCGGCATTAAGAGGTGGTCACAAACCTGTCGGGATCAGGCTTGAACGCCTGGCCAGGCGGCCCGGAGGTTGAGCGCAGCATATTTCCCTGAGTCAACTCACATTTTCGCCTGTTCTGAACATACCTTCTGAACAGGGACGACAGGCGCTGACCAGTTACTTTTTAGGTTTTTTTCCCGGTTTCGCCATCCCGCGGGCAGTGGATCCCGCTGGCGGCTTACAGGCATTGCCCGCGGGAACTTCAGGCGAAAATACCCAGGGGGTGGTGAGCGCGGGCAACCGAGACGATAAAACCGTAAACCAGCATGGCGGCGAGCCACAACCCCAGCCGTGCACCCGTACTTCGGTCCCGGCGAAAAGCGGCGATGCCTAGTCCGATATACAGCACCAGCATAATGACTTTAACCGTTAGCCAGGACTGTACAAAGGGATACTGACGCAGCACGGTCAACAGCATCATGGCTGCGATGAGTAGCGCGCTATCGATAATGTAGCTCAGATATTTGACCGGCGGCGAGCGGGGCCAGTTGGCGCCGAGCAGGAGTGCAAAACCGCGCAGGGCAAACAGGGTGCCGCTCGCGACCACGGCGCTGATATGGATCAACCGGATTTCAGGATAGAACTCAAGCATCGAAATTTTCCAGCGGTCAGTCTGCTCAGATAATGCGCGAATAGCGAATCTGCTGGTTCGAGTGGAGATAGGCATCGAAGACCATGCAGACACGCCGGATCAGCAATCGACCGGCGTTGTTGACGCGCAGGCCGGTCGCATTCCGCTCAATTAACCCGTCCTCCACCATGGGTGTCAGTTGCGTCAGCTCCTCACCAAAGTAATCGTCGAACACAATGTCAAACTGTGCCTCCACCGTGGCAAAATCCAGTCTGAAATGGCAAATAAGCTGGTTGATGACGTACTGCCGAAGCCGGTCATCGTCGCTCAGAGTGAAGCCGCGCACGACGGGCAGTGTCCCGGCGTCAACGGTTTGCTGATACTGGTTCAGCGCCTTGGCGTTTTGCACGTAGCTGCCGCCAAATGCACTGATGGCCGAAACGCCAAAACTCAACAGATCGCACTCGCCGTGGGTTGAATAGCCCTGGAAGTTTCGCTGCAGGCGACCTTCCTGCTGGGCTTTTACCAGACTGTCTTCCGGTCTGGCGAAATGGTCCATGCCGATGTAGACATAGCCTGCATCCTGCAACTGTTCAATCGCCATGTGCAACAGCTCCATCTTCGCCTGCGGCGAGGGAAGGTCGGCTTCGTTAATCAGCTGCTGGCTCTTGAACAAATGCGGCATATGCGCGTAGTTGAACAGTGACAGCCTGTCCGGAGACAAATCAATGACCTGATTCAGGGTGTTGCCAACGCTGGCGAGGGTTTGCAGTGGCAGTCCATAAATCAGATCCATGCTTATCGATGCGTAGGCCTGGTCGCGCAGCGCATGGACCAGTGTGCTGACATCTTCAACGCTGTTGTAGCGGTTCACAGCTTTCTGCACGGCGGGATCGAAATCCTGTACGCCCATGCTCACGCGATTGAACCCCAGCGACCGCAGATGACCCATGGTCGCCGCCGATACACGACCGGGGTGAATTTCAATGGCATATTCGCCGCTGTCATCATCCAGCAACTGGAAGTGGCGCCGTGTCGCGTCCATCAGCCAGCTCATTTCGGCATCGCTGATAAAAGTCGGCGTGCCGCCGCCCCAGTGCAACTGGGTCACCGGGCGGCTGGTATCAAACAGTGCGGCCTGCATCGCCATTTCCCGGTCGAGCTGTTCCAGATAGGGCTGAGCACGTTGCTTGTTATTCGTCACCACTTTGTTGCAGCCACAGTAAAAACACAGGGTGTCGCAAAAAGGTAAGTGGAAGTACAGCGAAAGCGGCGCATGACTCTGATTGCTGCGGTCAATGGCGGCGCGCAGATGGCCTTCGGAAAAAGCATCACTGAATTGCGGTGCCGTCGGGTACGACGTGTAGCGTGGACCGGTCAGGTCGTAACGTTTCAGCAGGTCGGCATTCCAGTGCAGGGCGTGGGAATACAGGGACATAATAAATACTCGCATTTAAAGTTTTTAAATTCAAAATTTTGTAACTATTCAGCTCACGCCCCGATTTGCCCCTTAACCTACAAATAAAGCGGCGTTAAAAATGGTCACAAACCTGTTGGGAACAGGTTTGAACGCCTGCCCAGGCGGCCCGGAAGCGCAGGATGCGCGGCGTATTGACACGAGTAAACGCACATTTTTCGCCTTGCCCTGAACAAATCTGGACGCAATCTGAACAGTTTTATCACGCGCTGAATGGTTACAAAATTCGTAGCTGTGCACTTCATTTGACGCTGCGAAGGCAGAGCTGACCCGGTGCAGGTTCCGCGAGGAGCAAGCTGGCTCGACACTTTGATGACCCGCCGATAGGCCAGATTCGCACCGTTTATCCCGCTCTCACAATCAGGCCCAGCATCTCCCCCAGTTGATTGCGACTGGACTGCGGCAACAAATCGGCCAGGGTATAGTTATCGAGTTCGCGAAAGAACGCTTCGAGCGCATTCCTCAGTGCAAACTTCAACTGGCAGGCCGGTGTGATCACACATTGGTTGTTGTTGCCAAAGCATTCCACCAATTCCAGATCCTCTTCGGTCTCCCGCACCAGCGTGCCGACATTGATGTCCTGGGGGGGGCGGTTCAGGCGGATGCCGCCATGCTTACCCCGCACGGCCAGAAGATAGCCTTTTGCCGTCAGTTCCTGTACGACCTTCATCAAATGATTGCGCGAAATATCGTAGGATTCTGCAATTTCCCGAATGGTGGACAGCTCGTTCTCCGGCGTGACGGCCACATACATCAGCACTCGCAATGAATAGTCGGTGTAGCGGGTAATGCGCATTGTGTTTTTTCCCTGTGTTTTTATCCGGTTGTTTATCGGTGGTTCGCTTTATAAGGTTCGGTATGCATGATTGACGTTGATTAACCGGGCCGGCCGTCGGCGCGTGGGCTGGCCAGCACTGGTATATACAGCGCTATAAAGAGACCGAACGCCAGGGCCCAGGTCAATGCGGAGAAGGTAACCGCGAAGCGGTAATCCGCTATCCCTGCGGCTGCCAACAGACGCATAACGGTAGCCGCCGTCATGGTGATGTAAATCCAGATGCCAAACCGGCGCAACGTCAGAGGGCGCCCCGTATGGCCGACCGCGACGCGGGTCATCACGCCAAGAATAAGTGTCGCGAAGCCGCCAAGGCCGAGCATATGCTGCCAGAGCGACGGCGCAATCCCGTCGACGAAAGCACCGGTGCCGCGCAGTAAAAGCCCGAGCACAATCCACAAATAGCCCAGATGAAGAATCCACAGCAGAGGCTCCTTCAGGGTACGCCAGCCAGCCCAGCCGGCAAGGCGCACTGCGTTCGCGGTGGCGGCGAACAGCGCCAGGCCGCCGATTACAGTACCCGGCAGTGACAGCAGATCGGCGACCATCAGCAGCACCACGCTCGCCAGCGAGAGTGTTTCGACCAAAGACCATTTGCGGACCCAGGCGGCATCGCCGCCGTGCATCCGCAACCAGTTACCGGTGAACGCCGGAGTAATCCGCCCTGCAATAATAACAATCAGCACAGTAATCAAGTTGAAACCCAGCAGCTCGCCTTCTTTTAGCAAACCGGTTTTGCCGTTAGCAAAGCCGATTTGCATCAGCAGATTGCCGACGAACATCAACGCCAGCACAGCCACCAATATCAGGTTTCGCCGGTTGCCATGCCCGATCAGCACCCGCGCAATATAAATGGCAAGCGTCGGTAGAAAAGCCAGGTCCACCACGGCCACCAGCCAGCCCGGCAACCAGCCTGCGAACCACATCACGGCGCGCCCGGCGAGCCACAGCGCCACCAGTCCCAGCAGGCCTGCGCCTTGCAGTGGCCGGGCACCTGTCCAGTTGGTCATGGCGGTGAGCACAAAACCTGCGATGGCTGCGCTGACAAAGCCGTAAAGCATCTCGTGACTGTGCCATTGCAGGGGGGACCAACCGACGGGCAGGGGCCAGCCGCCAAAGAGAAAGGCGACCCAGGCCAGCACGACAACAACAGCGTACAGACCACAGGCTATAAAGAAGATGCGAAACGGGTGGGCGAGCACGGCTGGGGTTGTGGAGCGGCTCACGGGGATGTCACTCATAATGGGTTCCTCTGGGGGCGGGTCGGGTCAGCAGGAAGGTCAGCACACCAGTAAACAGCACCGCGGTCAGCACCAGAACAAACGTCGATACCTGCAGCCAGAACATCAGGCTCCAGCTCAGTATCAACATGATTCCGGCGGTGGCCTTTGCCACGGATGGCACGGCGCGTTCATCGCGCCACGCCCGCAGTACGGGCCCGAACTGCGGATGCGTATGCAGCCAGCGGTGCAGGGCGGGGGAGGCCTTGGGTGCGGCCCAGGCTGCCACCAACAAAAATGGCGTTGTGGGCAGCAGCGGTAAAAAAATACCGATAGCCCCAAGACCGATGCAAAGCCAGGCGAGTGCCGCCCAGGCGACTCGGCGCAACCCGTTCCAGCGGTTTTGAGGCACGCGGAGCCGTTTCGTCATCAACCGTGTTCCACTTCGTTCGTTCGGCCTGTCATTCACAGAGTTATTCACAGAGTTAAGCACGTAGTCTTCCACATAAAAGTCCAGTTGACGAATTAAACTTTAGTCGCATTTTAAACATGCATCTAGTTTACATCTTTAAAAGATGTATTTACAATGAATCTTAAGCCGGTTCACAAAAAACATCCGTGATCAGCCCACCTGTTACCTGAAAGGGGAGCGCCAGTGTTGGCCGCCCGCCCAACTCACCAGGAGATAACACATGCAAACCCTCGATCTGAGCCTTGGCCAGTTGGCCCGGGATATCCCTGGCGCCACGGCGCTTTTCCACAAGCATAACCTGAACTTCTGTTGCGGCGGCGACGTCAGTCTGCGCGAAGCGGCCCGCAACAGCCAGGTGGATGCCGGGCCCATCGCGCTGGCACTGGAGCAATTGATGAGCGCCTCGCCGGGCGAAACCGATCTCAATGACAAATCAGACATCGACCTCATCGAACACATCCTCGAACGTTACCACGATACACATCGTCGACAGTTACCGGAGTTGATTCGGCTGGCCGCCCGCGTTGAGCTGGTCCACGGCGGACACCCGCAATGCCCGGCCGGTCTCACAGCACTGCTGGAAGACATGCAGCAGGCGCTGGAAGCGCACATGGCCAGGGAAGAACAGATCCTGTTTCCCATGATCGCCCGCGGTATGGGCGCCATGGCCCGAATGCCCATTTCACTTATGAAACAGCAACATGATGATCACGGTGACCTGCTCCACGAACTCGAGCGGTGCACTCGCGGCTTCACTCTGCCGGACGGAGCCTGTAATACCTGGACTGCGCTCTACCGCGGTCTGGCGGCATTACGCCAGGACCTGATGGACCACATTCACATCGAAAACAACGTTCTTTTTTATCGCTTTGCTTAACCTTTTTCACGCTTTGCTTAACCTTTGGAGATTGCAGTAATGGGCATGTACAAAAAACTCTGGTGGCTGCTGATTGCCATCGTTGGTTTTACCTTTGCCATACTCGGCTGGTTTGGCCGGGAGGTCTACCGCCAGGCGCCACCCATCCCCAGTCAATTCGTCAGCCAGAGCGGCGATGTGATAATGACGGAGAAGGGCATCCTCGATGGCCAGACTGCCTGGCAATCGGTAGGCGGTATGCAGGTGGGGTCCATCTGGGGTCATGGTGCCTACCAGGCACCGGACTGGTCGGCCGACTGGCTGCACCGCGAACTCACCGCGTGGCTGGAGTTGGCTGCTGAAGACGAATACGGCCAGCCCTATGCCGAACTGAATGGCCGCGACCAGGCGGCATTGCGGCACGAACTTAAAGAAGCCTATCGCACCAATACCTACGATGAAGCCACCAATACAGCCATTCTCGACGACCGTCGCATTGTCGCCATCGAACAGACGGCAACCTATTACAGTGATTTGTTCAGCGATGCGCCAGCCCTGCGCGGTACGCGCGAAAGCTATGCCATGAAAGAGAACACGCTGCCCAGCGCCGAGCGACGTGAACGCCTTGGGGAGTTCTTCTTCTGGACATCCTGGGCAGCCTCCACCGAGCGGCCGGACAGCAACGTCACCTATACCAACAACTGGCCCCATGAGCCGCTTATCGACAATAAACCCAGTGCGGAAAATATCATCTGGTCCATTGCCAGCGTCGTGCTGCTTGTCGCAGGCGTGGGTGCCCTGATCTGGGCCTGGGCCTTTTTGCGCAAGGAAGACGAACACGAGCCCAAAGCGCCGGCGAAGGACCCGATTTCTCTGGTCAACCTAACACCCTCGCAGCGTGCGCTCGGTAAGTATCTCCTTCTGGTAATGGCGCTGTTTATCTTCCAGGTCATGCTGGGCGGATTGACTGCACACTACACGGTGGAAGGGCAGGCGTTCTATGGTTTCGAACTGTCCAAATATTTTCCTTACAGCCTCACCCGTACCTGGCACATCCAGTCGGCGCTGTTCTGGATCGCGACCGGATTTCTCGCCGCCGGCCTGTTCCTGGCGCCGATTATCAATGGCGGCAAGGATCCGAAATACCAAAAACTGGGTGTGGACATCCTGTTCTGGGCACTCATTGTCGTTGTGGTCGGCTCTTTCGCCGGCAACTATCTCGCCATCGCACAGATTATGCCGGCGCACCTCAATTTCTGGCTCGGCCATCAGGGTTACGAATACGTGGATCTCGGCCGCCTCTGGCAGATCGGTAAATTTACCGGGGTGGTCTTCTGGCTGGTTTTGATGCTGCGCGGCATCCTGCCCGCACTGCGGCAGCCGGGCGATAAAAACCTGCTGGCACTGCTTACTGCTTCTGTTGTGGCAATTGGTTTGTTTTACGGTGCCGGGTTCTTCTATGGCGAACGCACCCACCTCTCAGTGATGGAGTACTGGCGCTGGTGGATCGTGCATCTGTGGGTAGAAGGCTTTTTCGAAGTTTTCGCCACGGCAGCACTGGCCTTTATCTTTTGCAGCATGGGGCTTGTCTCGCGCACTGTCGCGACCGGCGCCAGTCTGGCCTCCGCATCCCTGTTTATGCTCGGCGGTATTCCCGGTACCTTTCACCACCTGTATTTCTCCGGGACCACCACACCGGTAATGGCTGTTGGCGCAACCTTCAGCGCGCTGGAAGTTGTACCTCTGGTGATACTGGGTTACGAAGCCTGGGAGCACTGGCGACTTAAGGGCCGCGCTGAGTGGATGAGGCATGTTAAATGGCCCTTGCTGTTCTTTGTGGCCGTCGCCTTCTGGAACATGCTGGGCGCGGGAGTGCTGGGCTTTATGATCAACCCGCCCATCGCGCTGTACTACATTCAGGGCCTGAACACCACGCCCGTGCATGCCCATGCCGCACTGTTCGGTGTGTACGGCTTCCTGGCGCTCGGCTTTGTTCTGCTGATACTGCGCTACATCCGCCCGCAACTGGTGTTCGACGAAAAGCTGATGAAGACCGGCTTCTGGTGGCTTAATGGTGGACTGGTGTTGATGCTGTTCACCAGTGTTCTACCCGTCGGCCTGATCCAGTTCGCGGCCAGCGCCAGCGAAGGCATGTGGTACGCACGCAGTGAGGAATTCATGCAGCAACCGCTGCTGGAAACCCTGCGCTGGGTACGCACCTTTGGCGATGTAGTTTTCATCGTCGGCGCCCTGGCGGTTGCCTGGCAGGTCGTTAAAGGACTTTACTTTACCCGTCCCGATTCCTTCGTGCGGGCTGGCAAACGAAAAGACACCGCTGTCCAGGGCTCTGTAGGCACAGCGGCGGCAACCGGCGCTGCCATGGTTGGGGTGGCGATGTCTGGTGCCGCGCTTGCCAATGTAGAGGCAACGGTAAAAACGACGGCGCATGTGGATCACGGTGTGTGCTGCGGCAATTGTGGCGGCAGTCAGCATTGAGACTAAAGTGAGGGCTGCCGGAAGCAGCCCTCGCATTCTACCCATTACCCCGTTGTAAACTTCAACGCGATTCCATTTTTCACTATCCAATGATCGCCACGTCCCGATTGACCCGGCAGTTGACCGCGCTCACCCGCCTGTGCTAACTTCCTTGGCTCCTTAGGGCGCAATGCCCGGCAATCTCAATGGACATTAAGTAATACAAGGACACAGTATGAAAATCGCCCCGTTTTTATTTCTCCTGGTCGCCTTTGTCGCAACCGCCCATGCCGATGAAAAAATGGACGCAATTATTGAAGCCTTTGCGGTTGAAGAAGATTTTAAAGCCGCGGCACAGGCATTGAAGCCTGTGGATGCAAGCTCAACGAATTCAGCTGAAACCAGCGACATCGACCAAATGCTGAGCCGGCACTATCGCGAAAAAATGTTCCTGTTTGATCGATATATTAAATGGGAGCTTTTTCGGTCTGATTTTGTTAAAGCGTTTACACATACCTACAGCGAAGCAGAGATCAACGCCCTATATACGTTTGTAACTTCAGAACATGGCGCCTCTTACTACAAAAAATACGACGAATTTGGGCAATCTTTCGTAGCCGTATTCTCGACGGCCTATGCCCAATACGAGCAGGAAGCATCCGACCTTTCCGACAAGCATCAACAGGAAATCGATCAACGTATTGAGGAATTAAAGAAGGAAGCAGAAAACGAAGAACCCATTCCCGAAGATGCATCGCGCGAGCCCGACATAGGTGACATCGTAAGGTTCGTTGTAAAAACCGAGAACGGCCAAATGCTGGGCTACGACGTACGTCCCGGTAGAAAAAACGAATTATTTGAAAAGTCCCCATTCGAATATGACGATATGGTGCTATCCGTAAACGGAATTCGCGTCAATGAACCCGACAACATTCGCGAAGCCTACAACATACTGACAACCAATTCAGAGGTACATTTCCAGGTGCGACGCGACGGTGAACCTGTCGACTTTGTTATTGATATACCTGCACTGGCAAGTACCGGAGATTAAGCGGCGTCATGATCAGGCCGTTACGACTGGCCCAATTCGTCGCCTTATTACGATGAGGCTGTTGCGAAAGCCTTTCACCCTATGCGGGTCAGACCTGGAGAACCAGGCTACCCTTGCGTGCAAGCTGCCCGCCGGCCACATGCAGCCATCGGCTATTTGTATCAACAGCATGGCCTGCGCCCGAGTCAAAAAAGGTCACCAACCTGTCGGGAACAGGTTTGAACGCCTGCCCAGGCGGCCCGGAGGGCGACGCGCAGGATGCGCGGCGTATTGACACGAGTAAACTCACATTTTTCGCCTTGCTCTAAACAAGTCGGGGCGTGAGCTGAACAGTTACGACACGAGCTGAACAGTTACCTGCTTTTTAATCGCTTCGCTGCGCTGTCCTTCATTGCGTTTTCTTTTTTATAGTCTCCTTTTTTCGTCGTAAACTTTCCAGTCCCAATTCCGGGATTCCCGTCCTCTCATGTCATCCCGGTTCTGGGATTTTTGCTTTTTGCCTTTTAAAAAAACCTGTAAAAACAAATGGATATATTGTGGCATAAAGGCTGCTATGCGCATGTAGCAGCAGGTTACGGCCTGTGATAACAACTCGTCGCAAGTACACAGGCTGTTAGGTAAACCCATTCAGGAAGGAGCGTTGACGTGATAACCGAATCAGAAAAAATAATAACCAAACCAGACAGAATCGACGCTGTCGATGCGTTGCGAGGTTTTGCCTTGTTGGGCGTGGGGATTGCCCACATACTCGAGCAGAATGCCGGGGCGGCCCATACAGCGGAGATTGTCCAGGCTGCCGCGGCAACTTTGCCGGATCAGGTGATTCAGGGTATTCATCAAGTCCTGGTGTCGGGGAAGTTCTATGTGCTTTTTTCCCTACTGTTTGGTTTGAGTTTTTATATTCAAATCGACAGGCCCCACATCGATAAAAGCATGCAACGGGGAGTATCGACGTCGTCAAAGTTTGTGTGGCGCCTGGCGATACTTCTTTTGTTTGGCTACCTCCATCATCTCTTCTACCGCGGCGACATCTTGATGCTCTATGCCGTGCTGGGTTTGTCGCTGCCGCTGTTGAGCCGGTTATCGACGCGCACATTGCTGATCGGAGCCGGTTTGCTGTTTCTTGGTCTGGGACGCTTTATCAGCTTTGGGCTGATGGGCGATTCCCTGACCATGTACGCCGCCGAGTCACCGGAAAATCAGGCCTACTTTGCAACGCTGAAGCACGGATCCCTGCTGGAGGTATTCGCGATCAACAACATTGACGGCATCCGCAACCTCCTGGCTTTTCAGTTCGGTATTTTCGGTCGTGGCTATGTCACACTCGGATTGTTCATGGCGGGTATTTGTTTAGGTCGCTCCGGCATTATTGGTAACCTCGGCGGGCATAAGGCGACTCTCAAAAAAACCATGGTCTGGACCAGCATGCTGGTGGTTGTAAGCTTTGTACTGATGTTTGTGGCTTTTAGCCAGATCGAACAACCGCAGACGATGTCAACGTGGATGGCAGCCGTTGCCCTGACGTTTTATGACATCTTCAATTTATCAATGTCGGCTGTCTTTGCCTGCGCGTTCCTGTTACTGGTGACCAACCGCAAAGCGATTCTGCACGCATTCGCGCCCTACGGCCGTATGGCGCTTACCAATTACCTGCTTCAATCCCTGATAGGCACCTTTATATTCTATGGCTGGGGACTCGGTCAACTGGGTGAATGGCCGAACCGTTACATATTGCTGCTGGCAGTGATTCTCGCCATGGGATTGATGTGGATGAGTGCCGTCTGGCTCCGCTATTTCCACTATGGCCCCTGTGAGTGGCTCTGGCGAACGCTGATGCTCAGGAAAAAAGTCACACTTCGCAAGAAGCCGATCCTTCAGCAATCGACGGGGTATCCGGGTTGAGACGCCCGGGTTGGAAAATCATCAAGCGGGCCAGAATTGCGAGCGAGGTATTGTTTGGACGTTATCAGGAAAAAGCGAAGGGTGCCTCATATGAGGCGGTGTCTGATTGGCGGTTTGGCTGGGATTGTTCTTCTGTTGCTATTCAGATATCTCTGGTTTCTGGGTCAGTCCGAAATCACCATCAGCAAGGAGACCTTGGTCTTTGCCCATGTACAGCGTGGCGATTTTACCGTGTCAGTACGTGGTGCCGGCGTTCTGGCGCCTGATAATGTGCAATGGCTGTCCGCCAGTGTTGAGGCGAATGTCGTGAAGCGGGCAGTGAAAGCCGGGAGTATAGTCAAGGCCGGCGACCTTATTGTGGAACTGAGCAACCCGGAACTGATGCAACAATTCATGGAAGCCCGATGGGAATTTGAAGCCCAGGATGCAGAAGCAAAAGCTGACAAGGTCGCCCAGGAGCTGGCGCTGCTGGAACAGCAAGCGGACGTTATCAACGCAAAGCTGGACTATGAAAGCAGCACCCTGAAATTTAATGCAGAAACCGAACTTTCCACGACCGGTGCGGTTTCGAGGCTGGTCTACCAGACAACCACATTGGAAACAGCCCAGCTCAGGCAACGGTGGGAAATCAGTCAGGCCCGATACCAGAAAATGCAGGAAAATATTCTGGCGCAGGATAATGTACGGCGGTCGCGACTGAATATTGCCAGGCAACGCCTGCAAAGAATTCAGGAACAGGTAAACGGCCTGAAGGTTCGGGCGACGATGGACAGCGTAGTTCTGGAAATGCCGCTGGAGCCGGGACAGCGGATTGTGCCTGGCGCCAATATCGCCAGGCTCGCGCAACAGGATTCCCTGATCGCGGAACTCCAGGTGCCCGAAATTCAGATCAGCGACGTCGCCACCGGACAAAAAGTCATAGTGGATACCCGCAATAATAAAATTGAAGGGCGGGTGCTACGCATTGACCCGGCCGTGGTCAATGGCAAGGTGCAGGTGGACGTCCGTTTTACGGGGACGCTACCCGCCGATGCCCGCCCGGATCTCAGCGTTGACGGTGAAATCCGCATTGCAGAAGTTGCAGGCACGCTCTACGTCGACCGTCCACTGTTTACCCAGAGCCAAAGCCAATCCAGGGTCTACAGGTTGAGTCAGGACGGTCAGTTTGCCGAACAGATCGACGTCGTGTTCGGCTATGGATCTGTCAACCAGATTCAGATCGCCAATGGTCTGCACGCTGGTGACAGAATAATCACCTCCGACCCTGCACGTTTCGATGGGCATGCACGGGTTCGTATAAATTAACACCGGGTTTCCTGAAAAAATTAAACGTCAGTAAACGGATAAAAAAATGAATACGACCTTGATCAATCTCCACAATATACAGAAGATTTTCTACACGGAAGACGTCGAGACCCACGCTCTTGGCAACATTAGTCTGACCATCAACAAAGGCGAATACGTCTCGATTTCAGGTCCGTCAGGGTGCGGCAAGTCCACACTGCTGTCGGTGCTGGGGTTGCTGGATACGCCAACGGCTGGCAGCTACATCCTGAATGGTCATGATGTATCCGATCTATCAAGCAGGGAGCGCGCCCGGGTTCGTAATCAGGAAATCGGATTTATTTTTCAGTCCTTTAACCTCATCAGCGATCTGGATGTGGAAGAGAACGTTGAACTGCCATTGACCTACCGCCAGGGCCTCAGCAAGTCCCAACGCAAACAGATGGTGAAAGAAGCACTTGAGGAAGTGGATATGGCGTACCGGGGTAAGCACTTCCCGTCGCAATTGTCCGGCGGTCAGCAGCAGCGCGTCGCCGTTGCGCGCGCCATTGCGGGCAGACCATCCATACTGTTGGCCGATGAACCGACCGGTAACCTCGATACCAAAAACGCAGATGCGGTAATGACGTTGCTGGACAAGCTGCATGCCGGGGGCGCCACCATTTGCATGGTCACCCATGACCCGCGCTCCGCGCGGCGAAGTGACCGAAAAATCGATGTGCTGGACGGCCAGATCGTTGCCGATACCATCACGACTGATCGAGTGCGTATGCCCGCCTAGGAAATTGCCATGATTGTCATAAATGATTTCAGATATGCCCTCAGACTGCTTGCGAAACAGCCTGGTTTTACGGTGCTTACCACGCTCGTGATGGCATCAGGCATCGGTATCAGCCTTTTTTTGCTCTCCATGTTCAACGCCATGCTCTTCAAGGACCTGCCATTCGAAGACGGCGGGTCGCTGATCGAGATTAACGCGACGCGCAATGGGCTGTTTGAGTGGGGCGGCATGGATCTGCACGACTTCCATGAAGTTCGAACCAGCCTGGAAGGCATAGCAGAATTCAGTGCTTACAACAATACCAGTGTCAACGTATCCGGGCGGGACGGTGCCCGGCGATATACTGCAGTAGAGGCCGAACCCAACATTTTTCGCATGACGCGGACCCCGCCGGCGCTCGGTCGTGATTTTACAGAGGCAGACAATCAGGCTGGATCATCGCCTGTGGTCGTCATTGGTTATGATTTGTGGCAAAGCCGCTTTGGCGGTGCTGGCGATACCCTCAATCGGATACTCCGTATCAACGGTGTCGCCCACCAGATTATCGGCGTCATGCCAGAGGGCTACTACTTTCCCGGGAACGTCGAACTGTGGCTGCCCATGCGCAAGAATGCACAACAGCTGGCACGGGGCGAGGGCGGCAAATACTGGACGCTGGCGCATCTGGAGCGAGGCGTGTCACTGGCGGATATCAACCGACAATTGCCGGTGATTATGCAGCGGATTGCCGCGCAGTATCCGCAGACCAACAGCGCCATCGGTGCCTTCGCAAACACACTGCCCATGCGGGATATGCGCAACGGTATTACCGTGGTCTATTCCATGTATGTAGTGTCAATTCTTATTCTTGTTCTGGCGTCCATCAACGTCGGCAATCTGCTGTTTTCGCGGTCCATCGAACGCGGCAAGGAAACGGCCATACGGGTGGCCCTGGGCGCACCACGTACGCGACTGATGAGCCAGATGTTATGGGAAAGCACCATAATTTGCTGTGTCGGTGGGTTCGTGGGACTGATGGTGATGGCGTGGGGGCTTGAGCTCACCGAAACCGTTACGGCGACGTTTTTCGCGGATGGTCCCGACTTCTGGTGGAAATTCGGACTCGACCGCTTCACCATGATCTGGTTTTTGATCATTATCAGCGGCACGATTGTGGCGACCGGAGTACTGCCCGCATGGAAGAATGCCGGCATTAATTTTAATGCCGTATTGCGCGACGGAACCCGTGGCGCTCTGGGGAAGAAGGCCGGGCGCTTGAACCGTTTGCTGGTTGTCAGTGAGATATTCCTGTCGATGACGGTACTGATTGCCGCCGGCACCCTGGTGCTGGGTGCACAAAAGGCCGCCAATGCGGATCATGGTGCCATCACAGAAAATACGCTGACGGCAAAGGTTCTCCTTGATGGTGCTAATTACAGCACGCCGGAAAAACAGGTGCAGTTCGTAAACGCGCTGCAATCCGGGCTTGAAAACAGCACCGGTATTGGTGAGGTCATGATTGCGACCGCACTGCCCGGGGAATTCAGCGCCCGGCCCGCCATCGCCGTGGAAGGCCAGGAGTATGGTAGCGACGACAACGCAGACTATCCCAGAGCGAACCATGTCAGGGTAACCGCCGGATCGCTGACAAAACTGGGCATTGAACTGAAAGCAGGGCGCTATTTCGACAGTCGCGATGACGGACTGAAAAAACGATCGGCTATTGTCACCGACAGCTTTGCGCAACGGCATTTTCCAGGTGAGTCTCCCCTCGGAAAACGCTTTCGGGTCGCCGATCCCGGCAACAGTGATTCTGACTGGCTGTCCATTGTGGGTGTTGTGGAGCATACCATTCAGGGGCAGGCCAATAACACAGCAGGACAAAGCCCCACGTTCTTCCAGCCGTTTTCGCAATTCCCCGGTCCGTCTGTTTCCATCGCAGCAAGAATGACAGCCGACCCACAGACGGTGACGCGGACGCTGCGACAGGTGGTGCATTCGATTGATTCCGAATTGCCGATTTTTCAGGTGGAAAGTTATGAACAGCTTGCCAGCCGCAACGTCGCGCCGCTGAAGTTCATCAGCACCATCATGCTGATATTTGGCGTGGCCGCCGTCTGTCTTGCCGCCAGTGGCATCTATGGTGTCATGTCCAATACCATCAATCAGCGAACCCAGGAAATCGGCATCAAACGCGCACTGGGTGCTCCGGACACAAGGATCGCAAGAGAGTTCCTGTGGGCTGGATTCCGGCAGCTTTTGTGGGGCGGTATTCCAGGGCTGCTGGCGGGTAGCGCCATGGCGTTCGCCATGTCTAGAATAATGGGTGTAGAAATGGGTGATCTGGTCGCTATAGTCGCGGCAATGGTCGCCATTATCGGAAGCGTCGTTATGCTGGCGACATACATCCCCACAAGGCGCGCGTTGCGGCTGCAACCCAGCGGCGCACTGCGTAATGAATAGGGCTGACTGCCAATGAAACACAAAATTCTTGTTGCCGATGATGACGAAGGGGTACTGTCCGCGTTAACCCTGTTGCTGAAATCGGAAGGTTTCGAGCCCGTACTGGCGCAGTCGCCTGAGCAGGCGTTAGCGGCGATTCGTCGCGACGATGTCAGTGTAATTCTAATGGACCTCAATTATTCGGCTGATACGACATCCGGCGGGGAAGGGCTGAAACTGATTGCCGCAATTCGTCAACTGGATGAATGGGTGCCGATCGTGGTGATGACCGGCTGGGGTACCATAGAAGTGGCTGTGAACACCATGAAACATGGCGCCAACGATTTTATTCAAAAGCCCTGGGAAAACGACCGGCTTATCGCCATCATCAGGAATCAGGCCACCTTATCCCGGGTGCAGCGACAGTCCCAGAAACTGTCCCGGCAAAATCAAATACTCCGGGAGGAGGTAGGACCCAGCAGCGGGCTGGTTGCTGAATCGCACGCAATGAAAGGGTTGCTAGCCATGCTGGACAAGGTAGCCGGGAGCGATGTGAGTATACTGTTGACCGGCGAGAACGGCACCGGTAAAAGTATGTTCGCCCGTTACGTGCATGACCATTCCCATCGCAGAAATGCCGCCCAGATATCCGTCAACATGGGTGCAGTGACTGAGTCCCTGTTTGAAAGTGAAATGTTCGGGCACGTCAAAGGTGCCTTTACCGACGCCAGGTCCACGCGAATTGGCCGCTTTGAACTGGCCGATGAAGGCACTCTGTTTCTCGACGAAATTGCCAATACACCGATGTCCCAGCAGGGCAAGCTTCTGCGCGTGCTGGAAGACAGACAGTTCGAAAAGGTCGGTTCAAGTAAAACACAAACGGTCGATATACGCCTGATAGCGGCCACCAATGCAGACCTGAAACTGGCCGTTAGCGAAGGGCGGTTCCGCGAAGATCTGTTGTACCGTATCAACACGGTCGAGATTGCGATACCGCCGCTTCGTCGCCGTACCGAGGATATTATCCCGCTGGCGAAAGGCTTTCTCGCCGAGGCGACCAAAAAGTACGCCCGTCCTCCACTTGCGATCGGTAGCGCCGGGCAATCCGCGCTGCTATCCTATTCGTGGCCGGGCAATGTTCGGGAGCTGTGTCACGTGATGGAGCGAGCCCAGCTTCTTTGTCAAGGGTCCAGCATCCAGCCACACGACCTCGGCCTGGACCTGTCTGCTTCCGAGTCCCGACACCATACACCGGAAGGCACTGACAACACGGAAGATCTCAGACCCATAAACGACATCGAAGCCGACATAATCAGTCGCCGGCTTGATTACTTCGACGGCGACGCATTAAAAGCCGCCAAATCTTTGAACCTGAGCCGCAGTGCCTTCTATCGTCGGTTGGGTAAACTGAAGCAATAAACTCGCATGTCAATGGCTCTTAATATAAGCAGTTTCTGCAGCCGGTCCGACATCTGGAGAAGCTTTTTACGACACGCCGAGAACCCATCCATGGGGGCTCGACACCGAACATCGGACCGCGGCATGCCGCCGGTGACAGTCGTGGAAAGCGCCTCCATATACCGAACCTGGTTTCATCCGGGCATTAATTAAATACCATAAAACCATCAGGTTACCAGGGTCTGTTGACGTTTCATCTTTACCACTGCTGGCGGCCATTTTTTCGACTGGCGAGGCAGAAGAAGCGTGGTTTGGCGGTCCCAAATAAGTGACTGATAACGACGCCAGGCGGAAAAATTGGCCCCAGCCCTTCGGGTTGTGCCTGAAAACGCGCCACTTGTCGTTGCTCCTCATTCATTTGGAGCGACCAAACCACATTCGTCGCGTCGGCATGCCGCATCACAAAATTGGCGCGTTTTCAGGCACAACAGAGGCGATGATGAAACGTCAACAGACCCTAAGAACACATATCCTATGCCCAAAAAAAGCGCCTTTGAAGCGCAACTGACACGCTTATCGCTTATATCCTCGCTTCCACTATTGGTGTTGCTGCTATGGATGATGATTTACGCCGACGTTTCTGTCTGGCTCATCCTGTTGACCGGGTTTGCCGGCTCACTGTCTGTTGCATATACCCACTACCGCATCCATCAAAAGTCGGCTTATCAGTTTCGCAGCCTGAGTAATCTTCTCGATGCCATGACGCAGGGCGACTACAGTCTGCGCGGTCGCTCGGACAATAATCACTCCGCCTTGGGCGAGTTAATCGACGCAATAAATGGCCTCGCGCAGCGGCTGAGTCAGCAGCGCTGGGAATCGGTTGAAAGCCAGCAATTGGTGCGGACCGTCATTGAACACATAGACGTCGCCATCATTGCTTTAAGTGAACAAAACCGGATTAAATTTCTCAATCCCGCCGCAAAACAACTGCTGCAACTGGACAGGACCGAAACCGACGCTGAACTGCTCAAACAGCTGGCATTTGTACATTCTTTTTCAAGCGGCCAGCATCAAATTGTCGAGCTGGCGCTGGGCCATCAACACGGCCGGTTCAACGTTCATGTGGAAACTTTCAGGGAAGGGGGGATGCAACAGAAATTGCTGTTTATCACCGACGTACGCACGCTTTTGCGCCGCGAAGAACGCAAGGCCTGGCAAAGCCTGGTACGAGTCATCAGTCACGAGATCAACAACTCCCTGACCCCCATCGCATCCATCAGCCAGACCCTCAAGCGTCTGGTCAATCGGGAAGGCAGTAGCGGCCCGTACTACAGCGAACTGACCGAAGGTCTCACACTGATTACCGAGCGCGCTAACGGACTGAGTCGGTTTGTAGAAAGCTACAAACAATTGGCCAGGCTGCCCGACCCACAGCCGGAAGCTACCGCCATTCAGTGCCTCGTGGAGAAAGTAATCGCTTTATTCAAAGACCCCCCGATTGTTATCGAAGCTGACTCTGACGTCCGCCTGTTCATCGATCCCATACAATTCGAGCAGGTACTCATTAACCTGACCAAAAATGCCATGGAAGCCATGACGAATCATGAGGCCGACGGATCGATCACCATTAACTGGTATATCACCGAGCGACTGTTCGTGCTGACAATTAAGGACGAGGGCACCGGAATCAGTAACCCGGATAATTTGTTTGTACCTTTTTACAGCACCAAAAAACAGGGTTCCGGTATCGGGCTGGTTTTAAGCCGACAAATCATCGAAGCACATAACGGACGACTGACCGTATCCAACCGAACCGATGCCCCCGGCTGCTGCGCCCGCATTGAAGTGCCATTGTCTGAGGCCCAGTAGTGATCAGTAATCACCCGAACGCATAATATCGCTCTCGCACTATGGGAGGGTGCGCTACATGCGTTTAACACACGTATCCGGACGCCGGCAGAGCCACCTGGGAGCGCAGGCGGCCCGCCTGCATAAAAAAGCGCCAGCTTGCTGGACTTCCATTGCTGCTATCGGGAATGGAAACGAACGGGATAGCAGCAAAAATAGCGGTAGAATGGGGGGGGGTGGCAACGGATTTTGGTAGACTTTAATGGGCTAATGAGACACAAAAAAGCCCGCCCTTCGGGGCTTTTAAGACGATATTGGATCTTATCGAATTTTGATGTGGTACCAGAGGCCGGACTCGAACCGGCACGGGGGATTAGCCCGGTGGATTTTGAATCCACTGCGTCTACCAATTTCGCCACTCTGGCATGAACACGAAATGAAGTGGGCGGCATTATAACAGTGCGCTGGCCCGCGTCAACTGCATTGATGGCTGCCCGGGCAATTTCCCGCGATGGCGAGGGTTTTGGCGTGTAAAAGGGTGCACGGGCCGCGATTTTGTTTTAACCTTGCGGCTTTTTTCAAAGGCCGTTTTACCATGCGTCGTCAGGATTTCCACTATACCTTGCCGGAAGCGCTGATCGCGGATTCGCCCACCGCGCAACGGCGCGACAGCCGTCTGTTGCAGCTGGATGGGCGACGGCATCTGTTGAAAGACGGGGTTTTCAGTGATGTGCTGGAGCTGGTGGCGCCGGGTGACCTGATGGTGTTCAACGATACCCGGGTGATACCAGCACGCCTGTTTGGTCGCAAAGAGACCGGCGGGCAGGTGGAGGTGCTGATAGAGCGCATTGTGGATACCCATCGGGTGTTGTCACATGTGCGCGCCAGCAAGTCGCCGCGGCCCGGCACTGGAATTGTACTGACGGATGGTACACGGGTGGAGGTTGCCGGCCGGCAGGGGCAGTTGTTCGAACTTCGCTTTCCCGAGCCGGCGCTGCAGAAGCTGGAGGCTATCGGGCGTATGCCGTTGCCGCCCTATATAGAAAGAGAGGATGTGGCGGCCGACCGCGAGCGTTATCAGACCGTCTACAGTAACCGGCCAGGCGCGGTTGCGGCGCCGACCGCGGGGCTGCATTTTGATGAGGCCATGCTGGACCAGTTGCGGGAGCGGGGGGTGCAGATTGCCTTCGTGACGCTGCATGTGGGTGCCGGGACGTTTCAGCCGGTGCGGGTGGATGATATCCGTACCCACCAGATGCATTCCGAAGTTATGGAGCTCAGTGAGGCGGTGTGTGCGGCAGTTCGCGCCACCAAGGCGGCCGGCAAACGGGTTATTGCGGTGGGTACGACCAGTATGCGCTGTCTGGAAACTGCCGGGAGCAGTGGCGAGATTCGGCCGTTTCAGGGTGATACCAATATATTTATCTATCCCAGCTACCGGTTTCAGGTAGTCGATGCCCTGATTACCAATTTTCATTTACCGGAGTCGACGCTGTTGATGCTGGTGTGTGCTTTTGCGGGCTATACCCAGACAATGCATGCATACCAGCATGCGGTGCAGCAGTGCTACCGGTTTTTTAGTTACGGTGATGCGATGTTTGTGCATCATAACCCGGATGCGGTTGGGGAGTTGCCTTGAAAAACGTGGGAAGCCTGCTTCGCAGGCGGTTTGTTTATGCAGGCGGGCCGCCTGCGCTCCCGGGTGGCATCGAGCGCACTGCACGTTAATTCACTTAGCCTAATCAAAGAGTACCGGATTTAACCTGATGTCGCATATGCAGTTTGAAGTGAGCCATGAAGATGGCCTGGCCCGCCGCGGGCGTTTGACTTTTCCGCGTGGCGAGGTGGAGACGCCGGCGTTTATGCCGGTGGGGACCTATGGTTCGGTCAAGGGCATGTTGCCACGGGATATTGCGCCGACCGGTGCCCGGATTATATTGGGTAATACGTTTCATTTGATGTTGCGTCCGGGTACGGAGGTGATCAAGGCACACGGTGATCTCCATGATTTTATTCAGTGGCCGGGGCCGATTTTAACGGATTCCGGCGGTTTTCAGGTGTTCAGTCTCGGTGAGCTGCGCAAGATCACGGAGGAGGGTGTCGCATTTCGGTCGCCCATTGATGGCAGCCCGGTGTTTTTGAGCCCGGAGATCTCGATGCAGGTGCAGCGCGATCTGGGTGCCGATGTGGTGATGATTTTTGATGAATGCACGCCATACCCGGCTACTCTGGAGCAGGCAAGGGCGTCGATGGAGCTGTCTTTGCGCTGGGCCGGGCGCAGCAAGCAGGCGCATGTGGGCAATGATGCGGCGCTGTTTGGTATTGTGCAGGGCGGCATGTTTGAAGATCTGCGCAGCCGGTCTCTCGACGGACTACAGCAGATCGGGTTCGATGGCTACGCCATCGGCGGTCTGAGTGTGGGTGAGCCCAAAGCGGATATGTTGCGCATTCTGGATCATCTGGGGCCGCGCATGCCACGGGACAAACCGCGTTACCTGATGGGTGTCGGCAAGCCGGAGGACCTGGTGGAGGGCGTATTGCGGGGGATTGATATGTTCGATTGTGTGATGCCCACCCGCAACGCCCGGAATGGTCATTTGTTTACTTCCGCCGGAGTCGTTAAAATCCGCAACGCCTGTCACCGCCGTGATACTGGCCCGCTGGACGGACAATGTGATTGTTATACCTGCCAAAATTTCAGCCGATCCTATCTGCACCATCTGGATAAATGTGGTGAAATGCTGGGTGGGCAGCTCAGTACCATACACAATCTGCGATTCTACCAAAAGGTGATGGACGGTTTGCGGGACGCGATTGCCGAAGGGCGTGTGCAGGCATTTGCCAGTGCGTTTTATGAGGCAATCGGGAAAGCACGGCCCGTTCAACTTTCCGATGCGCATCTTGAATAGCACAGGTTTGGCCGCATATTGGCTCGTTAGCTTCAATTTCCCGTTACCAGGGCCTGTTGCGCATAAGAAACGTAAACGGGCGTGATCGACAATAACGGGTAACTGTTTGGTCATGTTGGTTCATGTCACAACTGTTCAGATTGCGTCCAGATTTGTTCAGCGCATGGCGAAAAATGTGAGTTTACTGATGTAAATGACCATTTTTTAACGCAGTTAAGGGCAAATCGGGGCGGGCTGCATCGTTGCTTCCGATTGTGTCAGCATTTATTCAAGGCATGTCGAAAACGTGTGCCTTCTGACGGTGTGCCTCCTGTGCTTTGTCTTCAGGGGAGCTGGTCCGGTGTTCAAACCTGCACCCGACAGGTTTGTGACCATTTTTATTATTGTGACCGGTATGTGTCGGCCCAGGCATTGGCAGGTATAGGCACAATCGGGGTGTGAGCTGAATCGTTACAATAATGAAATTAATAATTAATAGTGCAATTAATAACTGGAATATCCCATGAATCGATTTCCCCTATGGAAATACCTGTTGCTGATCATTGTTGTCCTGTTCGGGGGAATTTACGCATTACCCAATCTTTATGCGCCCGACCCCGCGATTCAGGTCATCAGTAATTCCCAGGAAGCGCGGGTAGATGAAGGTATGCTGTCTGTGATTACCGATGCCCTGCGCGAGCGCGGTATTGAGTACTTCGGCGAGGAGTTGACTGAGGACGGCTCCGCCTTTTTACGCTTCCGGTCGCTGGACGACCAGTTAACGGCCAAAGGTATTGCAGACGAAGCGCTGAAAGCCGCCTCGTCCGAAGCAGCCCGTTTCGTAGTGGCGCTGAACCAGGCGTCTACTACGCCGGAATGGCTCACCAGAATCGGAGCCTCGCCCATGAACCTGGGGCTGGATCTGGCCGGTGGCGTGCATTTTCTGCTGGAGGTCGATACCCCCAAGGCACTGGCGGATCGACTGGAAGACCTCGAGCGTAACGTCCGTCGCGAAGTGCGCAACCAGCGGCTATTCGGCGTGGAAATCGAGCTGCAGGACCTGGTGCTGACCGTCACCACTGACAGTGAAGAAAGTCAGAGCAAAATGGTGGAGGTGCTGCGAGACAATGCGTCGCAACTGACGCGACGCCGGGGCAGCAGCAATGGCCGTTACTGGATTGAAGCGCAGATGTCCGAAGAAGCCATACGCGAGATAGAAGATCACGCGGTGTCCCAAAACCTGACCACCCTGCGCAATCGGGTCAACGAACTGGGTGTGAGCGAGCCACTGGTGCAGAAGCAGGGGCGCAACCGGATTGTGGTGGAACTGCCGGGTGTACAGGATACCGCGGGTGCCAAGCGTATTCTCGGCAAGACGGCCAATCTGGAATTCCGGCTGGAGGCAGACAGCTCCACGCCGGCTTCGCAACGGGAGCAGTTTGAGTTTTACAACGAAGAAGAACGTCGCCTGCGGGGCCCGGTGTTTCTGGAGCGTCAGCGCATTATTACGGGCGAACACGTCGTCAATGCCAAGAGCGGGTTTGACCAGCAGAGCAATGGTCCCAAGATCGATATCACCCTCGATAGTGAGGGTGGCAACATGATGCACCATGCGACGCGCCGTCAGGTGGGCCGCAATATGGGGGTGCTGTTTATCGATTATTACACTGTGACCGAAAGGGTGCGCGAGGGCGGCGAAGTCGTGGAGCGCGAGGTGAACCGGGCCGACAGGAAGATCATTAACCTGGCCACCATCCGCAGTGCCCTGGGCGTGCAGTTTCAGATCACCGGTCTCGACAGTATGCGCGAGGCGACTGACGTTGCACTGCTGTTACGGGCCGGTTCTCTGGCCGCGCCGATGCGTTTTGTGGAGGAGCGCACCATCGGCCCTTCGCTGGGTAAGGAAAATATCGAGCAGGGTGTTACCTCGGTGAAGCTGGGTTTGGTCCTGGTCGTGGTGTTTATGCTGGTCTGGTACAAGGTGTTCGGGCTGGCGGCCAATCTGGCGCTGACGATGAATATTTTAATATTGACGGGACTGTTGTCCCTGCTGGGTGCGACGCTGACGTTACCGGGTATTGCCGGGATTGTGTTGACCATTGGTATGGC
>CAYSTJ010000003.1:0-133600 GCA_964434105.1 uncultured Cellvibrionaceae bacterium
GGGCTAGGGCCATTTTTCCGCCTGGCGTCGTTATCAGTCGCTTATTTGGTACACCAAACCACGCTTCTTCTGCCTGGCCAGTCGAAAAAATGGCCGCTAGCAGTGGTGATGATGAAACGTCAACAGACCCTTGGGGATACCATCATGAAAGTGAATACAAATTTGGCATGTCACCGGTGCGCGTCACTGGCATCGCCCCTTCGACGGCTGCAGATGGTTTTGCTGCTGATGGCTACGTTAATGGCCCACAGCGCTATAGGCCAGGCCCCGGCGGCGGACGCAAACCGCGCAGCGACTGCGGAATCGCTGGACGCGCCCGCGCCAGCCGGTATACGGCCCGGCGGCACCATTGCGCAGGAATTTATATCCCCCTTTATACCGCCCGAAGTGAAATCCATGGCTCGGCCCAAACGCAATTATCCGGAGCAACCTCCGGTTGTACCGCACAGCATACGTGGCTACCAGATAGACAATAATTTCAATCGTTGCCTTACCTGTCACAGCCGCAGCGCAACAGCTTTGAGTGGCGCGCCGATGATCAGCGTAACGCACTTTCTGGACCGGGATGGTCAAGTATTGGCTGCAGTGGCACCACGCCGTTATTTCTGCCTGCAATGCCATGTACCGCAGCAGGATATTACACCCATAAAATCCAACACATTTAAGGGCATCGATGAAGTATTGCATGAGATTATTGTAGAGCGGGAATCCCAAAAATAGGCCGGACGTGCGCACTGACAGGCGCGGCCCGCATGTTTCTGCATTTCAGCATACCATCAAATAAAGCTACCATTGACAGCAGGCAGACATAACAGGAAAGCCCATGTGGAAGACAATCAAACTGTACTGGAAGATATTCAATCGGCCGGCCACTCACATAAGCCTGGGATTGCTGACTATCGGCGGGTTTATTGCCGGCATTATTTTTTGGGGTGCTTTTAATACAGCGCTGGAAGTGACCAATACAGAAACATTCTGCATTAGTTGCCACGAAATGCAGGCAAACCCGTTCCGGGAACTAAAACCCACCATCCATTATACTAACCGTTCCGGCGTGCGGGCGGTGTGCTCGGACTGCCATGTCCCACACGACTGGACCTATAAAATAGCGCGCAAAATGGAAGCATCAAAGGAGGTGTGGGGCTGGGTTTTCGGGAGCATTGATACACCCGAAAAGTTTGAGAGTAAACGCCGAATGCTGGCGGAGCGGGAGTGGCACCGACTGAAAGCCAATGATTCACTCGAATGCCGTAATTGTCATCAGTTTGATTCAATGGATTTTACCCTGCAATCGCCGCGAGCCAGAGAGATGCACTCAACATCGTTGGCCTCCGGGGAGCTGACCTGTATTGATTGCCATAAGGGAATAGCACACCGGTTACCGGATATGAGCGGCGTACCCATGATGGGTCACGCGCCCTTGCACCCGGCCGAAACAGTCGAACCGGCCAGAAACAATTAATAAGGATACGATATGTTGCTTTCGAATCTCGAATTTGTGCCGGATCGACGCATTGTGGCGCATTATGGACTGGTGCAGGGGAGTACGGTACGGGCCAAGCACGTTGGTCGGGACATTGCCGCCAGTTTCAAGAACGTGTTCGGCGGAGAGTTGAAAGGTTATACGGAGCTGCTGAATGACTCTCGTGCAGAAGCGACGCGCCGTATGGTCGCCCAGGCCGAATCGCTGGGTGCAAACGCTGTATTGAACATTCGTTTCGCCACCAGTTCGGTAGCACAGGGCGCCGCAGAGCTTTTTGTGTATGGTAGTGCGGTCCTGCTGGAGTAGATACCATGGATCTCATACTGCTTCAGTGGGTGGTGCCACTTTCGATTTTCGTTACCTTGCTGGCGCTGGGTTTTTTCTGTGGCGGGTACCTGGAACGCCGGCATTATGCGAGCATTCTCGCCAGAGAAACGGCACCGGGTCAGGTGCTGGTGTTTCCCTCCCGTAAGCTGCCACCCGACACGCCTGCGCCTGCGTCATGTCTGGTGAGCGGGTCTGTTGTTGTTTCCGCCGATTATTTCAAACGGTTTGCTGCCTCGTTGCGGATGCTCGTAGGTGGCAGGCTGAATACTTATGAGTCGCTGCTGGACCGGGCCCGACGCGAGGCACTGCTGCGCATGCGGGCGCAGGCGAGCCTTATGGGCGCAACGCACATTTTCAATGTCAAGATCGAAACCATGGCCATCGGCGGCCGGGCGGCAGGTGGAGTCGCCGCCCTGGAGGTTTTGGCTTACGGGACCGCATTGATACCGCGTGTCATTTCCAGGGTCGATGGCGCGTAGGGCGGTCACCAGCAATGCAGTATGAGAATCGCCAGCCTCCGGAGGGCATCAATGTAGAAACCCGGGGCTGGGTTGGCGACTTTGTGTTGCTGGTCGCTGGCAGCCTGCTGGGGCTGGTAACGGCCACCTGGTTATTGCTGCAGGCAGTAGGGTGGTCGGCCAAATGGGTGCCGTTTTCCTGGGAAAAGGCAATCACCCGTTCCTGGTCGGCACCGCCACCTTCCGAGAAAGTGGATTATTTGCAGACGTTGGCGCGGAACCTGGCCCAGGCCGGTCAACTGAATGAAAACCTCAGCGTCATAGTGCGGCACTCGAACGACAATGCCGTGAATGCCTTCGCCACCCTTGGCGGAAATGTTGTTATTCTGGAAGGACTGTTGGACGCGGTTGAAAGCGAGCAGGGCCTGGCGTTTGTCATTGCACACGAACTGGCACATGTGCACTTTCGACACCCCGCCCGGGCGATTGCCAGGGGCATGACGCTGGAATTGATTGCGGCCCTGGTTTTCGGTGGAACGGATTTGCGACAGATGGCTGGTATGGGCGGGCAGTTAACCTTGCTGGACTATTCCCGCAGACAGGAAGCGCAGGCAGATGCCTGGGCCCTGGACGCGCTCTTTCAGTATTACGGCCATGTACGCGGCGCAAGCGAGCTGTTTTTACATCTATCGGGCGACCCCGAAATCCAGTCACGCCAGCCTGTGCCGAAATGGCTCGAATCCCACCCGGAGTTGACTCAGCGTATTGCTGCATTGGAAAGCCATGCCCGCGAGCACCGGTACCCGCTCAATGGTCCGCTGACCGCATTGCCTGATCTGTAACTATTCAGCTCACGCGCCGATTTGCCCCTGCACCTACAAATGAAAGCGGCGTTAAAAAATGGTCACAAACCTGTGGGGAACAGGTTTGAACGTCTGCCCAGGCGGCCCGAAGGGCGAAGCGCAGGATGCGCGGCGTATTGACACGAGTAAACTCACATTTTTCGCCTTGCTCTGAACAAATCTGGACGCAATCTGAACAATTACAACACGAGATGAATAGTTACAACACGAGATGAATAGTTACCCTGATCTTTTAGAAAGCACTTCAGAATAAACCGGCGGCTGATTGATTTATATAAAATTATTGTTCTTTTATTCTTTCGGCGCGACCTCGATCTCAACCCAGAGGGTACCCGTATTTCCTTCCACAACCACGGTGCTGGCATTATCGCTCTGGCGAATTTCTAGCGGTGCGACTCTGGTTCCGGTTGGTGAAAGCGCCCAGGCACTCACCCTCGATTTTTTCACCGGTAGAGTAACGAAATATGGCACGGCTTCGACCAAAACCGGCGCGCGTCCCCAATGGCGACCGACTGAGGTCTGACTGGTATCCGTCCACTGCATACGCGTGTTTTCCACCTTGCCTGTGGCTACAGCCAGCAGTGATGCGCCGGAATCCAGTTGAGCGAAACTGCCGGTTTGCGCCGTAACGACCAGAGTCGCCCAATCCTGCAGCAAGGCACCGGCACCAAGGACGATTTCGCCCAGGGAGTAATCCCGGTTCTCGATAAATCCCAGTACCGCCTTCGTTCTGTCAGTATTGACCTGGACAAACCCCTGGTCCTGTTTCTGAGTATTCCATTCAAGCTGGCCGGTATCGGACACCAGACTGGTAATATTCGCCACCTCGGGCGCCTCGGTGAGGGAGGCGGGGCCGGCGTGAGTATCCAGAGCGATTGCAGAAATAAACGCGTTACCTACCGGAATATTCAGATGGCTGCCACCGGTTACGCGCCAACTACGGGCCGTGGTGGCGAGCACATTCATTTCGGTGTCTGCATCAAAGGCCAGGTCAATACGGTTAGTGGCTGCGATCAAATCGCCACGACGGAAAATATTTGCGGCGACGGCAATATTGGCCATCAATCCCGGATGCTGGTTCGTCTGAAAAAAGCTGGAAAAGTAGTTCGTGTCCCAGCGATCCTGAGCGCCAGCTTCGTAGGTGAAAAAGTAGACGCCGTCCCAGTCCTGCAGCGCGCCGTACGCAGCGATCAGGAGGGGACCTTCGGCGGCATACCGGTTGGGAAGGGCGTGCTGGTATTCCGATACAGTAAACGGAAGCCCTTTTACACGTTGCTTTGCCAGCGCGTCCAGGGGGTTATTGAGGTGATTGACCATGGATATATTGCAGACACTCCACCGGGAATCATCCCAGTCCTCTTCAGGAAATTCGGGGTGACACCAATAGGCATGACCATCGAGGTAACCAAATGCCTGCTGAATGGATAGCGGACTTAATGAGGCGATCGTGCCGTACGTCATCCCGGAAACATTCAGTTCATCGTGCAGAAATCTGCGCAGTTCTGTCCAGTACGCGTTCTCGGTTGCATAAAGAAACTGTGTCCAGTCTTTGATCCGCTCCAGTGTATAGCGACTGCCGGCGCGTGTAATGTCGATATTGCCGGATTCCAGAGATTGTCCTTCTGGCAAAGCGCCCAGACTCCCCCCAGGTCGCAGTGACACGTTGGCAAGATAAAAATCGCCCGCGTCGGTTCCGAGACCGCTGAAATTGATACGTACATTGGCATCGGTCGCCGGGGCAATAAAGGTATGTGACCATTCTCGCCAGTCGCTCGCAGTGGAAATGATTGTGTCGTCGTAGCTCTGCCATGGGTCGTATCCCTGTTGAAGGCCGACCGAAACAGTTCTCACGGTATTTGATCTGACACGAAAATCCAGTGTGTAAACCTGACCTTCGGTCAGACTGAGGCCGCTTTGCACGAACTGCACATGCCATCCGGCGGCGCTGGCCTGGGTAGTTGTAATACGCGCTGCGGGCAGGCCATCATAGAAGCCTGTCTCCACCGACGCTCTGGCCGCTTCATGCTGCTCCAGCCGCCATGATTCGGTGCCATTCTCGAACCCGCCATTGATTAGCAGCGATTCACCCAACGGTTCGTCAACCGCATTCCAGGCCAGTTTCACGGCATCGCTGGATGCATGCCGGGAGGTCAGCCAGACATTCCACTGCTGACGCAATATCGACGTCAGGTCTTCAGGCCAGACGTCTATGCTGCCATCGAGATATTGCTGAAACAGGCTGTTTTCGTTGTTGATTTCGACAAAGGCGACGGCCGGGTCCTGCGCATAGCTCAGTTTGGTGTAGGGGTTGACGTGGGTCAGCAAACGGCGGGCGAATTCCTTCTCCAGGGCCCGGACTTCTGGCATGATCATGCCGAGAACCTGACGCTGCTTCCAGTCGAGCTCCAGGATGCTTTCGGGCAGGCCGTCGCCCGGCAGAAATTCCCGCGACGTCATTAAATTGATATTGGTGTAGATACCGTGAGTTTTTAATCGCCAAATGAAATAGTCCAGGCGATCAAGACTGTCGGCGTTGAAAGTTTGTGATCCACCAGCACTGTAATCCAATAGCGACCTCCCGCCCCAGTTATTCTCCATATGATGGAACCGAACGATATTGACGCCGAATTTCGCCAGACGTGCCGCCACATTGTCGGCATCTGTCCGGGTGGGGAAGCTTGATGAGCCGGTAATGTTCACGCCCCAGAAGCGTATTCTCTTGTCGCCTACCATGAATTGTCCATTATCTGACCTTACCGGCCCCATTGATCCTGCTGGGGCGTGGTTCAATTTTGCGCCGAAGTGCGTGACGCCGCCGGAGGCATCATCATAAGGTAGGGTAAAAGGGTAGAGCTCTGGAACCGGGCTGCTACTGCCAGATGAAGAGGACGATGATGAAGTCGACCCGGCGGCGCCAGACGCGGTCGGGCTCGCGGAAAAGCTACCACCCCCGCTGCAGGCCCCAATCACGATCATTCCGGGTATGATAATCAGATTTCGCCAATATTTTTTCATGGTGTGACCAGGCCGCGTAAAAGTGCATCTAAGTATAGTCACTTCCACGACCAGGGAGATGAGACCGTTGAATCACAACGCGAGGGGGCACTGTCGTAAAAGTGTGTTGCGTGGCCGCCGTGAACCGGGTCTGGCGAATCAACTCAACACCGGAGACAAGCTGACGTCCGCCGGGTAGAACGCTATCATATTGATGACATTGGTCCGTTGACCGAAAAACGTTTTATCATCGACATGAATCACGGATCGGAAACTTACAGCCGTTCCAAAATAAACAGGTAATGATGGTGCGCCGCCATGCGTAGAGTGAACAATCCGATATTGACCGGTTTTAATCCGGACCCCTCCATACTCCGGGTCGGTGATGACTATTACATTGCAACATCCACATTCGAATGGTATCCCGGCGTCCAGATTTCTCACTCGAGGGATCTCGTCAACTGGCGGGTTGCGGCCCGACCGCTGAACCGGTATTCCCAGCTGGATCTGCGCGGACGTCCCAACTCCGGTGGCGTCTGGGCGCCTTGCCTAAGCTGGTGTGACGGACTCTTTTACCTGATTTATACAGATAGCCGGGAATGGTCCGCTGCATTCAAGGACGTCCGCAATTTCCTGGTTACCGCACCAACTATCGAAGGCCCCTGGTCCGAACCCATCTACCTGAACAGTTCCGGCTTTGACCCGTCATTGTTTCACGATGATGATGGCCGAAAATGGTTTTTGAACATGGTTTGGGATCATCGACCACAACACCCGGTTTTTGGTGGAATTCTCTTGCAGGAGTATGATCCGGTCGGGCAGACCCTGAAGGGCCCGGTGAAGAATATCTTTTGGGGTACTGAACTGGGCCTGGTAGAGGGACCGCACCTGTATAAGGTGGACGGTTGGTATTATCTGCTGACAGCCGAAGGCGGTACATTCCGGACCCATGCCGAGACCGTGGCGCGATCCCGGACAATTGAAGGGCCCTATAATGTTATGCCCGACAATCCGCTGATTACCAGCGCGAAAGACCCGGGCCTGACGCTGCAGTCGGCAGGGCATGGTAGCCTGGTCCAGAATAGCGATGGAACCTGGCTGTTCGCACATTTGTGCCGTCGTCAGCTCCATAACGGGCGGTCGATATTGGGGCGAGAAACCGCAATGCAGAATATTATCTGGGTTGACGGCTGGCCGCGGCTGGACGGAGGCGGGCTGACACCTCAGACCAGTTTTGTCGCACCCGCACTGCCTTTGCACGAATGGCCGACACCCCAGGCACGCGATGATTTTGACGCTGAAACATTCTCCAGTGACTGGCAGGCATTGCGTGTGGCAATGGATGAGTCCATATTCGATCTCAAAGCGCGCAACGGATTCCTCCGGCTGGTGGGTAGAGAGAGCATTATCTCCCGGTTTGAGCAAAGCCTGCTGGCCCGACGGCAACAACACTTCTGCATCGAAGCGTCAACCTGCGTTGAGTTCGAACCGGAAAACTTTCAGCAAATGGCGGGATTAGTAGCGTTTTACAGCACGGATAACTTTTATTATCTGTTCCTGACTCGCGCGGCTCATGCCCAAAAGTGTCTCGGTTTAATGCGCTGCGAAAAAGGATCCATCAGCTATCCGATTGAAAAAGAGTATCCTCTGGATGGTTATGACAGGGTATATCTAAAGCTGGTGATCAGATACGATCAAATCACTTTTTATTATTCACTGGACGGCAGACGGTGGGCCGCCGCGGGTTCGGCACAGGATGCCTCGATTCTGTCAGACGAACATGCAATACCCTGCGGCTTTACGGGCAACTTTGTCGGACTGGCCTGCCAGGACCTTTCCGGCATGCGTAAATACGCAGACTTTGATTGGTTTGAATACAGAGAGATCGACTCGTCGACAGGCACGGAATCATCAGCGAGGTAGCTGCACTTTTCCATGATTCGGGTCGGGTAATCGAACCATGGCCAGACGACACACGGTTACGTGGTGCACGCCAGAACAAACGGCGTGATCGGTGCCATGGATGCAGGGCTTTCGCTTCGCGCAGGATGTTTCTGGACCATTCGAAAGACAACGGTTACAGCTTCAAATAACCGTCAATCGGCAAAGGTGCCTGCAATTGCTCTGGTCCCAGTTTTGAAAGCAGCGTTCGATGATCGTCGTAGTTCATAGTGCAGCGCGAGAGAAACTCATCAATCCGCTTGAGACTGTAGTGTCCGGCCGCATTGCCCGGTTCCGCAAGCTGATGCTTTTCGGGGAAAATACCCATACCCGAGAACAGGCAGTACCACGAGGGTACGGGGTAGAAGCGATCAAGCCCAAGCCGCAGAATTTCTGCCTGTAAATCCTGGCTGCCGGACCAACATTGATACACCTGCGCGAGGGCGTCCGATATGCCATGCGGATTATCGCGGTTGTCCCGCCAGTAATCGGTGTCGTCCCGGGAGTTGGTCTGGTAGTGGGAAACAATATAGTCCCGTGTACCGTCGAATTGTGCGTTGATCTGCTGATTGAAAAGATCTTCATGAAGATTGGTGAATTGCCCTTGCTGAAAGTAATGCGCAAAGAGCGAGACGGTTTGTTGAATCAGCAGTAGTGCTGTGGCCTCAAGCGGCTCGATAAAGCCCTGTGAGAGTCCGACCGCGAGCACATTCTTGTGCCAGCTTTTCTCAACCCGACCCACTTTCATTTTCAGGTGTCGTGCTTCGACGTCGCAATCGAGCAGATTCAAGTGCTGCCGCAGTTCGGTTTCAGCGGCGTCGGCCGAACAGTATTTCGAGCTGTAAACATAGCCATTGCCGAAACGGTTCATCAATGGAATTTTCCACGCCCATCCGAATTTCAGCGCGGTGGAGATGGTCTGAGATGGAATCACGTCGTCGATCTGTGACGGAATTGCTACAGCCGCATCATTGAAAAGTTGTGATGCGTAACTTATATAAGGGGTTTGCAGTGTTTTTTGACTCAACAGACTGACAAAGCCCGTGCAGTCCACGAACAGGTCAGCCGTATACGACTTTTGATCTTTTGTGATTAAACTGTCGATGCGGCCATCGCTGCGTTGATTTATTTGATCGACAGTGCCAAGTCGATGGATAACTCCGCGCGCGACGGCTTTTCTTTGCAGAAACTGGCCCAACAGTTTGGAGTCGAAATGGTAACCGTAATGAATATCAAAAGGAAAATTGGGATGGGGTAGCGGCCCCAGATTGTTTTTTGCGAGATAGGCCGAAAGAAAGAACCGGTCAGGATGCGCGTCTACATCCAGGCCTTTTAACCGGGTCTGGGCATTATGAATAAACAGTGGCTGAGTATGGTCGTCTATCTGTGAAGCGAACGGATGGTAATAGCTTTCGAAGCCGGGTTTGGTCGACCAGTGTCTGAATGTGATCCCGCATTTATACGTCGCGTTACAGGCGGGCATCCACTCTGATTCGTCGATATGGAGCCGATCGAAGAACACTTTCAAAGCGGGTGTGGAACCCTCCCCGACACCAATAGTACCTATGTCGGGAGATTCCAGTACCGTAATCTCAAAATCTTTTTTTTGAAATGCGTAGCTCAGTATATTGGCGCTCATCCATCCTGCTGTACCGCCGCCAACAATTATTATTTTTCGGGGGGCGTTCATGGTGACCTCGAAATTCGTTCATTCTCGAACCGATATTGAGACAACGTTTTCCCTTTCACACATATCATGTGACCTGGTTAAAAAACACCCGGCAATCAATGTATTGATCTTACACATGATGCATAAGGCCGTGCGTCGAATACTGCACAGATTTAATTTTCGGCAACAACGGCTCACCGCCATTGAGACTCAGAGCAACTCCACCTGTAACTATTCAGCGCTTGCCGTAACCGTTCGGATTGCGTCCAGATGTATCCATTTTTTACACAGCTACGGACAAATCAGGGCTTGCGCTGAATAATTACAGTACAACGCCTTTTGCGTACTCTGAACTGCATGCGGGATTAGAGCATACGCGTAAGGGTATCGTCGCGTTGGACGAAATGGTGGAGCAGGGCGATGCCGATATGGCCGATGATCAGTACCGTTACAACCCAGGCCAGGGGCGAGTGCAGACCACCGAGGCTAGCGGCCCATGCAACCTTTTCTCCTTCTGCAAAAATCTCCACACCAAAGGCAGTCAGGCCATAGCCCCCACCCAGCATCACCAGAATTCCAGTAATTGGCATCAGTAACATACCGGCGTACAGCAAACCATGCCCAACCTTGACCAGAATGGCCGTAGCCGGGTTTTGTTGCGGGCGCTGCCGACGCTGCTTTATCACCCAAAGCAGGCGCAATACAATCAAACCGAGCAGTAACGTGCCGATAGAAACATGCCAGGGCACCAGTGTTTGTCCTACCCAATGTTCACCATCATTGATACGATCGCCCAATTTCAGTAGCTGCCACCCGATCAGAAGCGCCATACCCCAATGAAAGATCTTGCTGATGCTGCCATAACGTTGTTTGGAATCGTTGATCATAAAAATCTCCGTCAGGTTTTTGATTTTGTAACTATTCGGCTCGTGTTGTGACTGTTCAGGTTGCGTCCAGATCTGTTCAGAGCAACGCGAAAAATATGAGTTTACTCGTGCCAATACGCCGCGCATCCTGCGCTTCGCCCTCCGGGCCGCCCGGCCAGGCGTTCAAACTGGTTCCCGACAGGTTTGTGACCATTTTTCAACACCGCTTTCATTTACAGGTACAGGGGCAAACCCGGGCGTGAGCTGAATAGTTACTTGATTTTAAAGCTTTTGTGATTATAGCAGCACAGTTATAACACAAGGTCTAACGAAGCAGGCACGCTCACGCATTACACACCGAGGCTGCCTGCTGCCCGTGCCTGCGGTTCTAATCAGGCAATGCTTTCGACGATTCCTCCCTCTGCCCGCAGTGCGGCGCCGGTAGTGGCGCTGGCCTGGGGCGAGGCCGCGTAGACACTAAGACTGGCCACCTCTTCTGGCGTAGCAAAGCGCTTGAGCAGGGAAGAGGGACGGTTCTCATTCAAAAACAGGGTTTCCATCTCCTCTGGTGACACACCGCGCGCGGCAGCCAGCCCGGCAATCATATTTTGGGCTCCTTCGGTGCGGGTCGGACCGGGCAGTATGGTATTTACCGTTACACCGCTGCCAGCCAATACCTTGGCCAAACCACGGGAAACGCCTTGCAATGCGGCCTTGCTGACCCCGTAATGCACCATTTCGGCCGGAATATTGAGTGCCGATTCACTGGAGATAAACTGGATCCGCCCCCAGCGTCGTGCCTGCATACCCTGCGCGTAGTGGCGCGCCAGACGAATGCCGCTCATGACATTAACCTGGTAGATCTCTTCCCAGGCGGCATCATCAATTTCAAAGAAAGGTTTCCCCCCGTAGATACCCAGATTATTGACCAGAATGTCCACATCTGGCCGCGCTTTAATCACGGTTTGGCAACCCTCGGGTGTACCGGCGTCGGCGACTACACCACTGACATCATCGCGGCGGCTGGCCTGTTGAATATGGGCTACAGCGCCATCCACCCGATCCTGATCACGACCAACTACGGTCACGCGGGCTCCCGCCTGGGCCAATCCAGTGGCAATCGCCAGACCAATGCCGGCGGTAGCGCCCGTGACCAGTGCTTGTTTTCCGGACAGTTCAATATTCATTGTTCAATTCTCCATGTGTGAGGTGACAGGTTGATGTGACGTGTGAGTTCGTATGTGAAAGCCTGATATATTGACCAATGCACATGCGCTTATTCGACAGCTTCAAGCGAAGCGAAACGCCGACAATTGCACCCTGAGCACCTGCTCCGTATAGACCTTGTGGCCTTTATCAATACCGGCGGCGCCGGCGGCCACCATCAGCGGGATCAGATGCTCTTCATCGCCCGGCGGGTGACACTGATGCGCGTGGGGCGCCTGAGCCCAGGCGCGCAGGGCGCTGTGCCGTTGCTCTGGTTCCGCCTCCACAGCCTGCGTCAGCCACGCATCGAACACCTCCGACGGCGCGGTGAATTGGGGGTCACCATATCCTCGCATGTTGTGAAAGCTCATTCCACTCGCAATGATCAACACACCCTCGTCGCGCAGAACAGTCAGCGCCTGCCCAGCGGCCAGATGTGCTTCAGGATCGAGATCTGCCTGCAGTGACAGTTGCACTACGGGTATGGCGGCATCCGGAAACATCAATTTCAGCGGGATAAACATCCCATGATCGAAGCCCCGCATTGCATCCAGTTGCGGTCTCAGGCCGGCTTGAGCAAGCAGCGCTCCGGCACGTTCAGCGAGGGCCGGGGCGCCAGAGGCCGGGTAGGTGAGTTCATAAGTATGCTTCGGAAAGCCGTAATAATCGTAGATCAACGCCGGTTGTTCACCGGCGGTAATGCTAAAGCCCGGCGTTCGCCAATGGGCAGAAACCATCAGAATCGCTCGGGGACGGGCGGGTAGCGTTGCGGCGACTCCGGCCAGAAAATCGGCCATCTTTTGCCAGGCATCGGCAGGGTTCCAGTCCATAAAGAAACATGGGCCGGCACCGTGAGGGATAAACAATACCGGCTGCCGGGGTAGCGCGGGAGATGCTTTACGGGTTAGTGTCATATTTGAAATCCTTCGGTCCAGCGACCAGTGAATGCATATACCTCACTGTAGCCTGCCTGTTAAAGTAAGAGAACCGGCTATTTCTTGCGAAGACCTTTAACTCCAGGTGCGAAATTGAAGGTACAGGCTGGCTTGCAGGGCGGATGGGTCATCAGATCCAGAAAAACCAAGTAAACATTCAGCGTCTGTCGTAGCTCGGATTACGTCAGGCATTGTTCGGCGCAAGGCGAACAATGCGCATTTACACGGGTATATCTCGCGCCTCGCCCTGCGCTACCTGGCCAGGTGTTCAAACCGGTTCCCAACAGGTTTGTGACCATTTTTTAACGCGGCTATGGGCAATAGGGGAGTGAGCTGAATATCACAAAACCACAATATTTGAATGGCACATGCAATGAATAATAAACAGGGAACCTCCCAGGCGCAGAGGCTATGGTCACGACTGCGACCGCTGATCGAGCTGAGCGAAAACCGACGCCCATTGGGCTTTCTGGCGGTAGCGGCACTGGCTGTTGGCATGCCGGTAGTACTGGGCGCGGCACTGGACCGTTTTTCGTCGTCGATACTGGCCGGTATGGGCGGTTTGGTGATTCTTTATATGCAGCAGACCGCGCTGTCGCACCGGCTCACCACGCTGGCGGTATGCTCCTTTGGATTTATGTTCAGTTTTTCATTTGGAGCCTTCACCAGCTTTAATCCGTTCCTGTCTGCGTTTACCCTGGGGTTGACGGTATTCGTGGTTACCGTGGTTTGTCGCTTTTACCGGTTGTCTGCGCCGGGCAGCTTTTTCTTCATTCTGGTCGCCTGTCTTTCCCGGACACTGCCCTTTGAGATTGAATTGGTCGCGGAGCGCCTTGGCACTCTGCTCTTGGGGTGCATGGGGGCAACGCTCCTTGGGCTTCTGTACACCCTGCTGCAGGGGCTGCGTCAGGAGCAATACGGGGTAGCGGCATCGCCGCCGATGGATGAAGACCCCTTGCCGGATAGGATCGCGCTGATGCTGCAGGCTGGCGTAATCGCCCTGTTTATCGGCGGCGGGTATCTGCTGGCGTTGCTGGTCGGGCTGGATAATCCCTATTGGGTACCGGTCTCCACAGCGGCCATCATGCAAGGTGCCAGCTTCCGGGCGGTATGGCATCGCAACGTCCACAGAATTGTCGGTACGGTGATTGGCATGGGCCTGGTCTGGCTCATCTTTTCCTTTTCACCGGGCCCCTGGGTATTGGCTGTCCTGATTATGCTACTGAGTTTTGTGATTGAGATCCTGATAACCCGCAATTATGGTCTGGCGGTAATATTCATTACTCCCCTGACGGTGATTTTTGCCGAAGCCAGCCTGGCGACAGGGGACACGGAGGCGCTGGTAATGGCGCGTCTGGTCGATATCGTGCTTGGCAGCACTATCGGCTGCGTAGGCGGTTGGTTGCTCAATCACCCACGCTGGTTTCGAGCCATCATGAGAGTGACGTAAATGCTGGATCGTTTTACCAGTATGCGGGTTTTTACCCAAGCTGCTATCCATGGCAGCCTGTCGGCGGCGGGCCGTGCGCTGAATATGTCACCGGCCATGGCGACCAAACATGTGGATGCGCTGGAGGCCCGATTGGGGGTCAAGTTATTGCATCGCACCACTCGGCGCCTGACGCTGACAGATGCAGGCAGTGATTATCTTGACGCCTGCCGTCGTATCCTCCAGGAACTCGATGAGGCGGAGTCAGACGTGGCAGCACAGCGAGTTGAGGTGGTCGGGCGGCTGCGTATGAACGTCCCGCTCTCCTTTGGCGTTCGCTTTATCGCACCGCTGCTTCCGATGTTCAGTCATCGCTATCCTCAAGTCGAAGTCGAGCTTGGCCTAAGCGATGCACAACACGATCTGGTGCACGAAGGGTGGGACCTCGCGATTCGCATCGGTCATCTTGCCGATAGCTCGCTCAGGGCACGCCGCCTGGGAGACTGCTCAATGCAGGTGTGTGCTTCACCTGATTATCTAAAACAGCATGGCACACCACGCAAGGTGGCTGAGCTTTCCGGTCATAACTGCTTGAGCTATACCTTGTCCACCCCGCAAGGCCAGGGCATCTGGTCCTTCGGTCGTGAAGGCAAGGTACAGATACCGGTGCAGGGTAATTTCAAAGCCAATAATGGCGACGCCCTGTTGGCCGCTGCCGTGGGAGGGCTGGGTGTTATTTACCAACCGAATTTCATTGTAGCGGATTCACTGGAGCGCGGTACCCTGAGGGCATTGGCGCTGGACCAGCCCACGCTTAACCTGGGTGGCCTGCATGTGCTGTTTCACGCTGACCGACGCCCACCCGCCAAGACTCGAGCGATGATCGATTATCTGGTCGAGGCCTTTCAGCGTGATGCTGGTAATTTCGATCTGTGATATGGGCAAGGTTATCTCCCCCTGCCGCTCGTTCAAAGGGACGTCAAATTACACAAAAGCTATTTTCAATCGCGCAGACTGTGGTGTCTGGATCAACACATAGCAAGCAGCGATGGTTCAGTTAAAAATGGTCACTATTCAGGTCGTCGTAACTGTTCATTGCGTCCAGATTTGTTCAGAGCAAGGCGAAAAATGTGTTTACTCATGTAGATACCCTTCGACTTCATCGTCATAGAGAATTAACATTGTCCATGCAAATTTATTCAATGGGACGTTGGAAAATTTCATCTTAAATTTCCTAACAAAAAATCGGAACTCGACAAATTTATCAGGCAACAAAAGCAAAGGTGTACTAATCCTGATCTATCATCAGGGTGGCTAGTGCAACCAGCTTGTCAATTCTTTTGTTGACCACATTGAGTTGTCTATAAATCTCCGAGCCCACTAATACTATCCACAGCAACCCGAATAGATACAAAAAGTGATCGCCAGCATCACTCAGCCATTTACCATTCAGGGCAAGGTAGATTATGAGCACTCCGATTATTCCGCCAAGATTCCAGCTGACAATAAAATGCCACCGTTTTTTCCCGAGACGCTCTACCTCCGATATCAGCTTGCGAAGGCTTACCTTCCTTTGTATGGCACTATCGAGGTTGGGCGCAGGGATATCATTCTTGGCTTCAGATGTGCTCATAAAAAACCTTTTCAGGAATCCAGCTAGTGACATTCTCTTTCGATTTTAGCTTCAGTTTGCTGTTGGCACCACTGCAGCGCTTGAGTAGTCAAGCTTCCACAGCCTGAACCAACCGCCCACCCTGCGCCCAATCCATAGCCGTATCGGAAAGGATCTGGAGTACGAAGAAAGCCAAATCTTCCGAGAAGGCCACCTGTTACCATGCACATGGATCGCCATGAAGTACCATAATTATCCTCGCATTGTTGACCGACAGCCTGTGAGCTTTCAATACACTGTTCCCTTTCTCTCTCGTTCCGTGTCCTCACCCCATCCTGGATTGGTCGCTACGCCCTGGGTGTCAGTTTAAGCAACCAGCCTTTACCTTCACGGGTGCCATCTTCCAGCAGCCAAATCGCGCCGTCCGGCCCTTGCTCGACTTCGCGAATGCGGCGCTGCATATCAAACCGTTCTGCTTCCTTCGCGTTGTTGCCATCAAATTCGATACGTACGAGCGACATTGACGACATGCCACCAATAAAGCCACTACCGTTCCATTGCGGAAACAAATCGCCGTCATAAATGATAAAGCCGGCGGGGGAAATGACCGGCGTCCAGGAAATGACTGGTGCGCGGAATTCCGGGTGTGCATCATGGTTGGGGATAGGGGTATCGTCGTAATGGTTGCCGTTGGATACAATCGGGTAACCGTAGTTGGCGGCTTTCTCAATCAAGTTGAGTTCGTCGCCACCTTTTGGCCCCATCTCGTGGGCCCAGAGTTTTCCGTCTGGCGCAAATGCCAGCCCGAGAATGTTCCGGTGACCCAAAGTCCAAATCTGGGCGGCAATCTCGCCCTGATCAACAAAGGGATTATCATTTGGCGTGCTGCCATCGTCATTCAAGCGCACGATCTTGCCGAGATTGGTGTTCATGTCCTGCGCAGGGTCGAACTCTTTACGCTCGCTTGAGCTGATCCATAACATGCCGTCACTGTCAAAGGCAATGCGATAACCGAAATGCCCATCGCCGCTCTTTTTCGGCGTTTGGCGCCAGATCACTTCCAGATCTTCCAGTACGCCGTCGCCCTGGCCATCCAAAACGAGTCGTGCGCGTGCTACCGCGGCACCGAGGCCGCCCTCGCCGGATTCCACATAGCTGATATACACCAATGAATTGTTGGCATATTGCGGATGCAGTATCACATCACCCAATCCGCCCTGGGCGACATGGACCACTTCCGGCACACCACTAATAATTCCCGTTTTGTTGGTGTTCATGTCGTAAATATGCAGTGTACCGGCCATCTCGGTCACCAACAGTCGCCCGTCAGGCAAAAAAGTCATCGCCCAGGGTGAAGTGAACTTTGTCACTTCTGTGGTGGTAAACCCTGTAGCAGGTGCGGACGACGGCGTGGTGGTGAGCGGCGTGGAAGCCACGGGTTCGCTATCCTGAGCGGGCTTATCGCTGCAGGCTGACAATAGTCCACCGGTTGCGATGAGCAGGAGGGTGGGGATCACGACAGTGTTGAATTGTTTCATGGCGATTCCTTCTGGTGGAAATGAGAAGTCGTAGTAACGATCGACTACGCGAGGATAGAAAATGCGCAAAAGGGCAACCGAAGATGCCCTCTGCTTGCGCTTTCTTCAGCTTTCGCCCATGCCCGCTGCGGGTTCCTGGGCGCTGCCGTGGCGGACCTTCTCTTCAATACGACGTCCGACATCGGGATCGATTGACTTCCAATAGTCAAACGCCCGTTCAAGCACAGGGCTGCGTACCCCGCCCAATAATCCGCCCGCTACAGTTTCCACCAGTGCGTCGCGGTCTGCGTCATTAAATACTTCACGCACCAGAATTCCCGGCTGGGTAAAGTCATCATCATCGGGGCGCAGGGCGTAGGCGCTACGCACCATCGCGCCATCAGCCTCCCAACCATCATCGGTGGCTCCCGTCTGGTCGGACCAGGTCCGCCCGGCGCTATTCGGCGCGTAAACCGGTGCATTGCCGCTGTGGTTATACGTCATCGCACCATCAAACATGTAGGTATTGCCCGGCACCCTGGGTTGGTTGACCGGCAATTGGTGAAAGTTGGTTCCGATGCGATTGCGTTGTGCATCTGCGTATGCAAAGGCACGGCCTAGCAACATCTTGTCTGGCGACAGGCCAATGCCCGGCACGGTATTGCCGGGTGAGAAAGCCGCTTGCTCGATCTCGGCAAAGAAATTTGCCGGGTTACGGTTGAGCGTCATAGTGCCCACACGAACGAGCGGGAAGTCTTTGTGCGACCATACTTTCGTCAGATCGAAAGGATTGATGCGGTAGGTTTGACCTTCAGCATATGGCATGATCTGAACTGACATAATCCATTCCGGATGCTCGCCGCGCTCGATGGCATCAAACAGATCCCGGCGATGGTAGTCGGCATCCATCCCAGCCATGCTCATGGCCTCGGCATTGCTGAAAAACGCCATGCCCTGCTGGGTGTGGAAATGGTATTTGACCCAGAATTTTTCGCCGTTGGCATTGACCCACATATAGGTGTGGGAGCCGTATCCATTCATGTGTCGCCAGGTACGCGGCAGGCCGCGCGGCCCCATCAGATAAGTGACTTGATGGGCACTTTCCGGATTGTTGGTCCAGAAATCCCACTGCATGTGATTGTCGCGCAGGCCGGAATCCGGCAGGCGCTTCTGGCTGCGAATAAAATGCGGAAACTTCATGGGGTCGCGTACGAAGAAGATCGGGGTGTTGTTACCGACAAGGTCATAGTTACCTTCGTCGGTATAGAACTTCAACGAAAAACCCCGCACATCACGCCAGGTATCCGGGCTACCTGATTCGCCGGCAACCGTGGAGAATCGCGCCAACATGTCTACCTTGGCCCCTTTTTGAAAGAGGGCAGCCTTGGTATAGCGCGACAAATCTTCGGTCGTCTCGAATACGCCGAAAGCGCCACCGCCTTTCGCGTGCGGTTGGCGCTCCGGAACTTTCTCCCGGTTAAAATGCGCCATTTGTTCAAGGAAATGTACATCATGTAAAACAATGGGGCCGTCACTGCCGATGGTCAATGAGTTGCGGTCACTTACAGCCGGCGCGCCGGCGCCCGTTGTCGAATCAGAAACATTGTTTTTATCAGAGCTGCTCATGGTAACTTTCCTCTTTACTGGGAATTGACAATTGGTGTCCTGGCTCCGCAGGAAGTCTTTCTCTTATTGCTGTCGTCAACGTCAGTCAACGTGTTGTTTTACCCACGCAACATATTGATCCATCCAGCCCTGAAGGAACGCTTTGCTGTCAGGCCCGATATTGCCGGCGCTGTCAAACAGCCCGTCTTTAGCGTGAATAAAAGCTTCCGGTTGACCGAGCGTTGGTACATCGAGATAGGCAAGGATATTACGCAGATGCTGTTGTGCCATAGCGGTACCAATGGCGCCGATCGATGCGCCTAACACGCCGGCTGGCTTACCCGCCCACGCGCTTTGTCCGTAGGGACGAGAAGCATGGTCAATAGCGTTTTTGAGGACGCCAGGAATTGAGCGATTGTATTCGGGCGTGACAAACAGCAAACCTTTCGCCGCTGAAATTTCTGCTTTTAAACGCACCACCGATGCCGCTTGTTGTGCATCGTCATCCTGGTTGTAGAGTGGCAAACCACCAATTTCGAGATACTTGAATGAGAATTCGTTTGGCGCCAATTTGAGGAGGGCATCTGCCAATGCCTGGTTAACCGAATCCTTGCGCAGGCTACCGACTATCACGGCGATCTGATACTGGCTCATAGTAATTCCTTGTTGAATAGGGTTGAAGTTACATTGCCATTGATTCCCGAGGATCGCGGATCCCCGACACGGATTGGAACATACAGCATACACGCAAAAATGATGTTATTCTGCGTTTCCCGGAAAATCCATTGGCTGCCCACGATCACCCGCTCCGGCGCGTTGATTGCCTAACCTGTGCAGAAGCTCTGCACTTATAGTGAGAACGGACAATGTCAAACACAGTCATGCCCGCTGCCTTCATAGGGCACGGTTCCCCCATGAATGCGCTCGAAACCAACCGGTACACCGATTCGTGGCGCCGTTTTGGCGCGAGCATCCCCCAGCCCCGCGCCATACTCGTCATTTCGGCGCATTGGCATATTAACGCAACAGCCCTGACGGCGATGAACCATCCGAGAACCATCCACGACTTCTACGGTTTTCCTCGCGCCTTGTTTCAGGTGGAATATCCCGCACCCGGTTCCCCTGAGATTGCAGTGGAAATTGCAGATTTGGTGAAACCTCATTGGGTGGGGCTGGATCAGGATAGCTGGGGAATCGATCACGGCGCCTGGTCAGTGCTGGTACACGCGTTTCCGCACGCGAACATCCCCGTTCTCCAGCTGTCAATCAATGCAACGCAAAGCTTTGACTATCATCTGGACCTGGGTGCGAAGCTCGCTCCGTTGCGCGAAGCTGGCATTCTGGTTCTGGGGAGTGGCAATGTGGTGCACAATCTCGCCCGCATAGACTGGCGTCAGCCGGATGCGGCTTTCGAGTGGAACCGGCGTTTCGACAACGCTGTAAAAAATATTATGGCGACTACGCCGGCAGAACTGCCCACGGTTATTCAACATCCGGACTACGCTTTGGCCGTGCCGACGGACGAACATTTCATTCCGTTAATCTACCTGGCCGGCATGGCTGCGGCGGCAAACAAACCGGCCGAGGTGCTAGTGGAAGGCTTTTCGATGGGGTCACTCTCTATGACTGCCTACACGTTAGAGTATCAGGGTGAAGGCACGACGGATGATAATCGTGGATCGTCGCCCATATCAGGTGTACCGGGGGAACAATCGAACATCTGAACTATCGCGTTGAGCGGGCGACCAAGGACACCGACCGCCAACCGCGCCGAATACCGGCTGGAGAGAAATTCTGCACACAGGACGGCCACCCCGGAACCCGTTGCGGCGGGTGCTATCATGCAGCGACCGACCGTCGGTAGAATTGCGCTCCGATGCCGGTTGGGCCGGGCTGGCTTGTGATGGAACAGACCCTCGGCCCGGGCAGACACGTCCGTGTGTACATTAATGTCAAATCAGTTGCAAAAATGTCAAATCAGTTGCAAACGTTGTAGTTGCCGCCGGTTACATTGATACCGATCCAGTTGACGTTATTGCCGCAGGGATTCTCCCTTACGCTCGTGCCGGTAACATTCAGATTGGCAATGGTGATATCGCTGTTATTGGGAAACTCATCGCGTGCCGACAAACGTAACTCACCACCGCCAGCAATACTGCCACCGTGAATGGTCACGTTGTGGCAGTTTTCAATCAAGATGGAATTGTTACCGTTATTGGCTAGATCGATATGGTTGATCTCGGCGCCACCAGAGTTCGAAACACAGAAGATACCACGACCACCACCCCTGGAAATCACCCGATCGACAAAGATATTGGTGGGGTAGCCATTGTTGATGCGGCCGTTTTCATTGGCGAACCGCAAAGTGGCGTAGCCCGTGCCGTTACCTGTGGATTCACCATCAACCAGATCGATCGTGGCATTGCGGGTGTTGTTCAGAAGCAAACCGGCATAACCCGTATTGCGCGCGGTGACTGTACCGATCTGCAGACCGTCCACATTCCATGTTTCCACGCCATGGTTATTGGTGCCTGACACAAAGATGTTATCCATACGTACATCGGTACTGCCGGGGCGGTCCCGGTCAAACCGTATGCCCAGCCCTGTACTCAGCCGCAGGTTTACCTCGCCCAGATGCAGACCGTGCACATCGCCGAACAGAAGGCCGAAGTAGGGCGATCCGGTCATGGTAAGGTGGGGAATGGCCACATTTCGTACCCCTATTGCCTGAATGGCGCCGCGGTTGCTGACGTTGCCTACATTCATCGTGCCGCACACTTCCAGCGCCGTGTGGCTGGGAAGGCTGATACTGCCTGCGCCGATGGAACCGTCTGCCAGCACGACGACGCGTTCCTGTGAGCTGCGCCCCGGACTGAGACTGCGTATCGCAGCATTGATCGCGTCCAGATAGCTGCTGCCGACATTCGAGCCATTGACAGTGTAGTTGCCATTACTTCCGCTTACCACAGCGTGGGGACTACCAGATCCACATTCGCCCGGCCCGGCAATCGGCGGATCAGTGGGGACGGGTGGCTGGCCTGGCGAGACGGAAATTTCAAAGCGGTGCTGACTCTGTGCACCGCAGCTATTGGTGTAAGTCGCGACCGCTTCGCAATCATTGCCGGGACTGACGCTTTGCTCTCGATTTGTTCCGGAAACCCCGCAACCATTCCAGCTCCAGGATCCAGTGCCATCGTGAGGATGGGGACCAAAAATTACCGTGCTGCCGCTACCGACACTGGCACTACCGGTTTGCTGCCATTCACCACCGTCGACCTGCAGGTAGGGAATTACGGGACTGGGCGCGCAGGACACCGAATCACCGGAGGAGCTACTGGACGATGAGTTGGAGCTGCTAGTACTGGAGCTGCTGGACGATGCCCCGGTACCGGGTGTATCGGGCGCTCCACCGCAAGCGGTCAAGAGCAATGCTGCGCCGCAGCCCAGCATCAGGGTACCGAAATGGGATACCATTGTCTTGACAGACGCGGAAAGGACGAGTTTTGACATTTTATTCGCCTTGTGCTTTTTGGGTTATTTTGGGCCAGATGTGCGGGCTTCCTGTGACGGTCACGCCGGAAATTAGCTGTCGCCGACACTGGCAAATCATTCAGGCAGGTTTTGATCATGCCAATTATGACGCGGTATGTTCCATGCCGTATCTTGGCACCCGCGATGCAGTCTTTACCGGTCGCGGTTCGCAATTTTGGCTTTTTGCAGAATTTCGAAGACGAAGCGGCTGCGGTCACGCATAAGCCAGTTTATAACCGAATCGATCTACCGGCGTTTCCCTCGAGCACGAATAATGGAATAATAACAATTGACTGTATTGCAGATTTGTGCGCGCAGCAATTGGCCGCGCGCTGTAGAAGTTACTCGGCAATCGCGCCTTTGCCTCAAGAAAAAGATCAGGTGTCAGCAACCGTGCCGGTCGCGGTGCAATAACGCTTCATTGGCGTAAACTAAAGCTGTCCAACCGCCCGTTTTTGATAACCGCCCCTGATAAAAGGCAGGTAACGTGAAAATTCTTTTATTTGGCTGTCTGCAGTTCATCGCGCTGCAAATCAACGTCGTGTCTGCGTCCCAGGTGGAACGGAGCCCATTGCAGCTGGCTTCCATAAGCGCGGCTGTTGCACCGTTGGGATCGAATGAGATGGAATATGCCAAGCGTGATGATTGGATCTTGCCGATCGCGTCGCTAACCAAACTCATGACGGCACTGGTGGTGATGGATTCGAAGCAGTCGCTGGATGAGTGGTTGCCTGTGCTGGAACGAGATTACGAAGCGCCCGCGAATGCCTATTCACGAATCCGCCTCGGGTCGCAGGCCACGCGTCGTACGCTTCTACATATTGCGCTTATGTCCTCCGAGAATCGGGCAGCGTACCTTCTGGCAAGGCATCATACGGATGGCTACGCGGCGTTTATTGATGCGATGAATGCCAAGGCTGCCCAGCTGGGCATGAAAAACACACGATTTGTGGATTCCTCGGGGTTATCCGAAGATAACGTGTCTACCGCGCGGGATCTGGTCAAACTGGTTAACGCGGCCTACCGGCATTCAGAGATTCGTGAATTGTCGGTTTCGCCGGGACAGTGGATAACATTTCGCCAACCGCGTTACGGACTGCAGTATGGAAATACGAACCCTTTGGTGCACAGCAGCCGCTGGGATGTGTCTTTGAGCAAAACCGGATATTTGACCATCGCTGGCCGATGCCTTGTTATGGTGACCAATATTGCGGACAGGGCGTATGTAGTCGTACTACTGGATTCATTGGGAACACGTACACCACTGGGCGACGCCGGACGGATACGTCGCTGGATAGAAACCGGTAACGGTGGCAGTATTGCTGGTGCGGCGCTAAATTATGAGCGGGAAAAAGCTGCACTCATCCGCGAGAAAAACGACCAGACAGTCAGCCTTTAGGAATAAATTGCAGGTGAGACCGTTCTGAGCTGTCACTATTCAGTACACGCCCCGATTTGCCCAATGCTGCGCTAAAAAATGCGCGAAAACCTGCCATCTGCACACCGGGTTTGGCCGGGAGAAGGTGGTTTCCCCCCGGCATTATCGAATTATGTGTCAGGAATATTCGTTGGCGCAGCCATCCAGTTCATAGCGATCGATCAGTGCCCGAACCAGGCCGCTGCGGACGATGTCGTCCCGATCAAACTGATGGATATGCACACCGGCAAGCCCGGCAACACGGTTGATGGCATCGGCCAGCCCATTGGGGCCGCGGATGTCGCTTTGATTAATATCGCCGTTGATGACAACCTTGCAGTTGTCCCCTATACGGGTCAGAAACATTTTCATCTGTGCAATGGATGTATTCTGCGCTTCATCCAGCACGACAAATGTATCGGCACCAAATGTTTTACCCCGCATAAAAGCCAGTGGCGCGGCTACAATCCTGCCGTGGCGCAAGTTGTAATTGACGGTGCCCGCGCCCAGTCGTTCATTAAGAATATCGCGAAAGGCTTCGATGTACACGGCAAACTTTTCATCTACCGCGCCCGGTAGAAAGCCGAGTTGCTCGCCGGCTTCAACCGCAGGGCGGGTCAGAATGATACGCTCTATGCTCCCGTCTTCCAGTGCCTCAGCGGCAAGCGCGGCGGCACAGTAACTTTTCCCGGTACCGGCCGGACCGATGCCAAACGTCAGGCAATTCGTACGGATAGCGTTGATATAGCGTTGCTGGGCCGGTGTGCGGGCGGTTAGCGGGCGGGTCGATCGAGGAGGGGTGTAAGCTGTATCGGTTTGCCGGGGACGGGCGCTGAAGGCGTATATATTGGATGGGTCTTCGGAACGGTTGGCTTTCTTCTTGCGGGATTCGTGCTGACTTTTGCTTTCGGTTTGTCGGGATTGTGATGTGCGTCTGGAAAAAGACTTTTTCGCCATAGTTACAGTTCCTAGTCGGTGCAAGTTAAAAGCTGATTTTTCAATCAGTTACTTTCGCTCGGATAGGCTTGCTTTACACTTCCTCCTTTTTTGGTTGGGGTTCGGATTTCACTTCAAGTATAACCTTATACGCCATAAATAAAAGAAAGTATGGAAAATATACCGATAGATTGTGAACTTTGTAAGTCACAACCGGATCTTGTTCACGCTTTTAGCAGGCGGTACTATTTTTTGTACCAGTCAAAAATGATTGGCGCACCGCAACAACACTCTCGTCCGCTACCAGGTTCTTTTGGGGAGGATCGCTGACCAACCATGAAATCTCCGCTCAAGCGCCCAGACAATGAACGACAGAGTGAAATGAAGTGAAGTGAAGTGAAGTGAATGGCGTAGTGTACTGATTAAAAAAAAGGCGACACCCATGGGCATCGCCTTTATTATTCTTTGTGGGGTTTCGCGCAGGAAACCCGCAACTATTACTTAGGCAGCAACGATGTTTTCTGCTTGCGGACCTTTTTGGCCTTGAGTTACGGTGAACTCAACACGCTGACCTTCAGTCAGGGTTTTGAAGCCGGAACCGGTGATTGCACTGAAATGTGCGAAGACGTCTGGGCCAGAAGCCTGCTCGATAAAACCAAAGCCTTTAGCTTCGTTGAACCACTTGACAGTACCGGTTGTAGTATTAGACATAATAATATCCTGAATATTGAAAATTTAGCTGTATATAGCTGTGAGTAGCGCGAAATAGATTGAAAACTTACTAACTTCAGGATGTGTAATTACGAATAACGCATCGAAATGGAGTGGTAAACGGCATATCTTCTTTCAAGCTGAGGCCACTGTACGGGGATAGGTTTGTGAAGTCAATCACTTTTGGATATTAATATCTTCCTTCACATCGAGCCATGGGGTATAAGAAGTTGGGGCGGCAAGGCAGATGCTTTCCTGTCATCACCTGCAGACTTTCACCCGGATCACTCGTATGTCGGTACTTTTGTTCAGGTTATTCAATGTTCCTGAGGATGAAGCCGCGGATGTCCGCAGGCTGCTACAGGATCACGCGTTTGAAACGTACGAAACCCACGCTGGCTTCTTTGGGTTGGGTGTCGCCGCCATCTGGCTGGTGGATGACTCGCAATTGCCCGCCGCGCGCCGAATTATTGATGAATATGAGGAGCAGCGGTGTCTTCGCCAACGGAAAATCGTTGCGGAACAGAAAGCGACCGGTGAAATACCGACAGTGCGTCAGAAGCTCGCCACAGATCCTTTTGGTTTCCTGGTAACCATTGGCGTCATTTTGGTGGTGCTGATAGTGTCCATCATCCCGATCTGGTCGTTAATGACCGGATAGCCGATCACCCCGTATGGCCGGTGACTTCAGCGCCGGCATCGGCCGGTAATCGATAAAACAGGAGGGACGCGCACATCACGAGGGCGCCTGTGACAAAAAAAGCCAGCCCGAAGTCGACCAGCGCCACTTCGCTGCGCTGTGCGGCCCACCTTGATCCAGTCAGTATTATGACGCTCAGGGTAATCCCCAGCACCATGGAAATCTGTTGTAGCATCGAGGCAAGTGTCGCCGCCGATCCACGCTGGGCAGCAGATATGTCGGCGAATGCCAGTGTATTAAGCGCGGTATATTGCATTGAACGGGTCAACCCCGCGACGAACAGCGTCACCATAATCATCGTTTTGGTCGTCTCAGGGGTAAACAGCCCGCAGGCGGCTATGGACATCCCGCACAGCAGCCCGTTCACCAACAGCACCCGCTTGAAGCCGAATGTCTGCAGGGTGATTGTGGTAACAGTTTTCATCCCAAGGTTGCCCAGAAAATAAACCAGAATGTAACTGCCGGCGTCCAGCGGTGTCAGGCCAAAGCTCACTTGAAGCAACAGCGGCAGCAGAAAGGGCGTGGCGTTGATGCCGGTTTTTATGAGCGTACCCGCGGAGAGGGTGGCCATGGAAAAGGTGTGAATATTGAACGGCGCCAGCGCGAGCAGCGGCGCGGGCGCACGTTTCAGGTGTTTAACGGTCAGATAAGCCATTATACCGCCAGCCATAATCAACAACACGGACTGATGGACCGGGAGATACTGATGCGCGAGTGATTCAAGACCATACAAAAGGCTTAGCAGGGCGCCAGCGGATAACGCAAAGCCGGGCAGGTCAAAGGGGCGCCGGGCGATCGTGTCGGTTCGCGGGATGAACCGCCAGGCCAGCGAGAACGCAATAATCCCCAGCGGCAGGTTGATGAAAAAGTTCCAGCGCCAGGACAGCCAGGTCGTAATAAACCCGCCCAGAACCGGGCCTATTACCGGTGCCATTAGAGCCGGCCAGGTAATTAGCGCAGTCGCCTGAATCAATTCCGATTTGCGGGCATTGCGCAAAACAAGTACGCGACCCACGGGCGTCATGAATGCACCCCCGACACCCTGCAGCGCACGTGCTGCAATAAACTCGGTGAGCGTCGCCGCCAGTCCGCACGCGAGGGAGGCCACAGTAAATACGATGATCGCGATCAAGAATACCCGTCTGGCGCCGAATCGATCGGACATCCAGCTGGAAAGCGGCACAAAGGTCGCAACCGCAAGAATATAAACACTGATACCAATGCTGAGCTCTACTGCGGTCAGCCCAAAACTTTGGGCCATTCGGGGAAGGGAAGTTGCAATGATGGCGCTATCCAGCAGCACCATGAAAAATGCGCTCCCGACAATCAAGGCGATGAGTCGCGCGCGGCTATCCTGCAATGGAATGGACAAGCTGGCTACCTGGCAATGCAATAGTTGTAGGGGCACGGAGTATACGCACTCCGCCCCGATGTCGACAGGGCCGCAGGACCAGTGCGCAAAGCAACCCTATACAGAAGCGGGCCAATACGGAACCGTGCGAACAATATGAACATTAAATGGTCAAAGTTCGAGGGGCGATATGTTATCGTCATACGGTTCCCATTGGGATAAAGAGGCCATTATGTGTATTCGGGCGCTACAGATACTATTGCTTTGCCTGCCTTTCATCGCAGGACCCATACAGGCTCAGGCGCCGGGCGAAGCACCGACCACGGTGGAAATCACGCGTGGCGAGCTGGACAGATTGCTGGCACCCATAGCCCTGTATCCCGACACAGTCCTTTCTCACGTGCTTATCGCTGCCACCTATCCGCTGGAGGTTATTCAGGCCCATCGTTGGTCACGTGACAACAGTCACATTGAGGCGGCCGCAGCAGTGCGTGCCGTCGAGAACCAGGACTGGGACCCGAGTGTCAAGGCGCTGGTGGCATTCCCGGATTTACTGCAGCGCATGAGCGATGACCTGGAGTGGACCCAGCGATTGGGCGAAATATTTCTGGTCGACGAATCTATGGTCATGGATGCCATTCAGGACCTGCGCGAAAAGGCTTATGCCGCCGGTAGTCTGGATTCCATGAAGCACATTCAAGTGCAGCGGGAAGAACGCACCATTATCATCGAACCCGCTGTAGAACGGGTCGTTTATATCCCGTATTACGATACCCGCGTGGTGTACGGTAATTGGTGGTGGGCGGATTATCCACCCGTATACTGGCGACACCCACACAACCACGTTTTTATAGGTGGCCACTATTGGGGGCCGCGTGTTTCTCTGGGGTCCACGTTCTTTTTTACTTCTTTTCACTGGCCGCAACGTCGTGTTGTCACTATCGATTACCGCCACAATCATTATCCGCGGCTTTACAGCAGTCGCAATATTGCCCGCTTCGATCACGCCCGTCATTGGCAACATAACCCGGTTCACCGCCGGGGGGTGAGTTACCGGTATAACCGGCTGCAGGAGCTTTACCATCATCGCAACACGCACACTACCGCGCAGCAACGGCGCCAGATCCGCCAGACCGACCGGAATTCACGCCATACCATAGCACCGCGCAATCAACCCGCGAGGCCCGGCAGAGCGGTTTCGGACTCCACGTCGCGAGAGAGACATTCCCAGGAACGCTCGCGGGCCATTCGCCAGCGGCTGGAGACCACTGGCCCAACTTCCGAGCCAACGCGTACCGGACGCGCCCGCTCGCACGAGCGTCGGGCCGCCGGGGACAGCGCGAGCAACTCGCGCAGGACGACGCGCCCATCGCAAAACAGCCAGACAGAATCGGCGGCCCCGACTGTTCACTTCAGTAACCGGGAAAACAACGACAGGCCCGGACGCGATTTCCGGAACTCCCGCCGGGATTCGGCGGCGACGGCGCCAGAATCGACCATTCGCAGCGGCGCGCCGAACCGCGCGACGACGGGGTTTTCCCGGTCGACAAACCGCAATGATCTGACCTCGCGACGCGAGCAGCTGCGTGACCGGCAGACCACGCCACGCAACAACCAGTCCCGACCGACAAATACCGATCGTGCGAATCGTCCATCAAGGGAAATGAGCCGCCCAACTTCGGGTGGACGCTTCGAAAGCGGTCCCCGCCAACGGTTCGAGAGTCGACCAACGCGGGAGCGGTAGATACTGAAAGGGTAGAGTAAGTTGATTCCCGGCGGTTTGCCCCCATTGTAACCCGCACCTCATACCCTATCAGGAATACGCCATGCTGCACGATCTTACTGTTGTTCAATTCAGTAAAATGTTAAAGAACCTGAGTGCCATACTGGAAAAAGCGGTTGCCTTTGCCGAGGCAAAGAAAATCGACGAGGCCGTTCTGCTTAATTCACGGTTGGCGCCGGACCAGTTCAACCTGACCCGCCAGGTACAGATAGCATGCGACACGGCCAAGCTTTGCGTCGCACGCCTTGCCGGTCAGTCCGACACGGCACCCAAACATGAAGACGGTGATGCAACCATGGCCGAACTGCAGGATAGAATTCGGTCGGTTCTAAGCTACCTGCAGAGTTTCTCACCGGCGGATCTGGCCGGCGCAGCAGACATAAAGGTGTCGCAATCACGCTGGAACGGCCAATACCTGCCTGGACCGGAGTTCGCCGTGCAGCACGCGATTCCAAACCTGTACTTTCATGTTACGACCGCATATGCAATTTTGCGCCACAATGGCGTTGAAGTTGGTAAAAAGGATTATTTGGGCTCAATGCCATTTAAATCCTGACTGTTCGCCGCTATCCGTCGGCCGGCCGGGGCGAGGACCTGGCATTGTCGGCGGAATTCAACTATAAAAACAGATGACCGTCTTTAAAGTGACTTGTTTTTATAGATCTGGATTTCTGCGATGGAGTAGGGTGCCGGGCTGGTAAACACTCAGACGCAAGGTGATTCCAGGCTGATTGGATAACCCGTTATGCAGGACAGATTTACCCGGCCAGCCACACGTATCACAGCCGCTTATGTGATTCTCGCCGGGCTATGGATACTGTTTTCTGATCGATGGGTTGTCGTTCTGTTTGGCGACAATGGAGAAACGCTTCATTTAGCACAAACCGTCAAGGGCTGGCTGTTTGTGATTCTGACCGGTGCATTGCTATACGGGCTGATGATGCGCAGCCTCAGTAGTCTCAAATCCGTCGCCTGCATCGACTCGCTTTGTAATTTGCCAAACCGGTTCGCTTTTATTACCACGCTGGAACGACGCTGTTTCAGCTGCCCCCCCAATCAATCATTCATGGTTTCCATCCTGGATATTGACAGGTTTTCCGATTTCAATGATGAGTGCGGCCATGACGAGGGGGATGCACTACTGGCACTATTGGGTCGCCGGTTGGTGCATGACCTGGGGAACGACTGGTATGTGGCCCGTATGGGCGGTGACGAGTTTGGCCTGATATCACCGACCAGCCACAATATTCAGACAATGATCGACCAGGTTGACCAGATACAACGAAGCGTGACGCGCGATAGTGAATACCCCATTTTGAGGCAACAAAGGCTCAGCGCTGGATCCAGCTGCTTTCCCCAGCATGGCACCCAGCCTCAGGATGTACTCAGACATGCCGATATGGCCCTCGCCTCCGCAAAAAGTCATGGCCGGAACCGTCACAGCATTTTTGACGAACAGTTGAAGCGTGAACTGACCGATCGCCTGTCCCTGCTGAAAGACCTCCGTCTGGCCTGTGCCAACAACGAATTTACAGTTGTTTTTCAGCCGTTTTGGCAGGTGGAAAAGCAGGCATGGTCCGGGGCAGAGGTGCTAATCCGCTGGCAGCACCCGACGCGTGGATGGATTCCGCCTGACGTTTTTATTCCACTTGCTGAACGGGAGGGGCTCATTCCGTTCATCACCGAATTTGTATTTGAGCAGGCATTGAGCGAACTGAAAACGCACCAGATTGATCGGAGCCTGCTTCCTTGCCTGTCGGTTAACCTGGCGCATCCGGTACTCCTGGACCATTCGACCATGGAGCGTATATTTTCGATCATTCGCCGACAGGGGCCGCGATCACCCAGTATTATGATGGAACTTACAGAAACATCCATTATGGAAGACCTGGACGCCACTCTGATTGCGATGAAACGCTGGCGTCGCGATGATGTGGAGTTTGCAATCGACGACTTCGGCACCGGCTATTCCTCCCTCTCCCGGCTAAAGCAATTGCCGATTACCGAGCTGAAAATTGATCGGAGTTTTATCCGGGATATACCACAGGATCAAAATGACGCTGTCATTACCCGAGCGATATTGGCGATGGCCCAGACGCTCTCCCTCAAAGTCGTCGCTGAAGGGGTGGAAACACAGCAACAGATGGACTTTCTCGCAAACCATGGGTGTACCAGCCTGCAAGGATTCTTTCTGGCTCGGCCCATGCCCATTGATTCCCTGCAACAACTTCTCCACACCCCGGAAGGCAATGCCCTGAAGGTCCGTTAGCCCGCACCGAAGTGCCACCGACCCAACCGGAAATACCGTCTGACCATTGCACCCCGTTTAATCTTCCTGTTAAATCTTTCTGTTAAATCGGTCGAGCGTTCCGAGACGTACCAAACTCCCTGAACTGCCAGCCTGTAATTTATCGTCTGGTGCGATCTTCAACTGGACGACTGATGGACGAAACCAGCATGCCTGACAATCTGGCGCAGTTGAATCTGCGGGACTTTATCTATTGGCTGTTTCTATACCTGTTGCTATGGTGGGTGATTGCCGGCGAAGACTGGTATTTTGGGGTGCCATGCGCGGCTTTGGCTGCGTATGTTGCGATAAAGTTGCAATTAAAGCCATGGCGTCTGCACGGGGTGCAGGTGCTCCCGCTGGGCTGGTTTCTGCTGCGCACCGTGCTCAGTGGTGCGATCGATGTCAGTCGACGAATTCTCGCGCCAACCTGCCCGATTGATCCGCAATGGTCACAGTACCGCCTGACAAACAGAGACCGACGCGTTAGATACCTCGTCTCCTTGATTATCGGACTGATGCCGGGAACGCTGGGCGCACGGATCCAGGGCGACCAGCTTCTGGTCCATGTTCTCGATCAGCAACTGCAATGGCGCGACACCATCAAAGAGCTGGAACAACACTTGGGGACACTGATTATTGGGCATCGAACATGATTCTTACTGTGAGCGTCCTGCTGCTACTGCCACTTGTGCTGGGTTGCTGGCGCGTTTATCGGGGGCCGACTATGGCAGACCGGCTTCTGGGGATCCAAATGGCCGGAACGATTGTCATCAGTTTGTTACTGGTTTTTTCGAGCTGGCGGCAGCAACCGGCGCTGTTAGACGTCGCATTATTATTAAGCCTGCTGGCCGCGGCAATCATCGCGGCATTGGTCCAGCGCCTGCGCGGGGTGGATCATGGGTGATCTGTTTCAGGCAGCCGGCTGGCTGTTAATGTTTATTGGCACTGGTTTTCTAATTTCAGGAGCCGTCGGGCTTGTACGTTTTCCCGATCTACCCGCCCGGTTACACGCTGTAACCAAAGCCGATACTGTCGGGCTTGGCTTTTTGGTGGCAGGGCTGGTTTGTCATGCTGACACTTGGCGCACAACCACGATGCTGCTGTTAATCTGGTGTCTGGTCATGGCGTCAGGGGCGGTGGCCTGCCAATTGCTCGCTCGCTATCACTTGACTGACTCGTCGCGGGATCTGGCGGCATCACAACTGGACTATGGCGCTGATAGTGATGACCGTTGAATGGTTGCTGGATCTGGTCATCGGGTTGTTGATATTGAGCCTGGCAGGTGCTGCTTTGTACACGCCGACATTACGGAATTGCCTGTCACTGTTTCTCGCGTTCGGTATTGTTGTCACTCTGGCATGGGCACGCCTGGGCGCACCGGATCTGGCGTTGGCCGAGGCAGCCATTGGGGCCGGCCTGACCGGTGCGCTGCTTTTCAATGCATTGGTGTGTATCCCCGAAGATCCGCCTGAACGCCTTTCAGGGCCTATGGCGGGGTTGTCTACTCTGTTTTGTGTGCTGGTATTTATCCTTATTTTTCAGGTGATCGCTGCCGGTGCCGGGCATGCTCCCGAGTTGCCCGACCGCGTTTTGCAGACGATGCCTGATAGTGGCGTAAACCACCCGGTGACGGCCGTTCTGTTGAACTTCCGATCTTGGGATACCTACCTGGAGCTTGCGGTATTGCTGGTCGCGCTGTTAGGGGCCAGAAACGTACTGCGCCCAAACCTGGCACTGGCACCCAGCTGGACGGTGTTGCGTGTCTGGAGCAAAAGTCTGGCACCGTTACTGGTGATCGTTGGTGGCTACATCCTGTGGCGAGGCGCAGATGCGCCGGGCGGCGCATTTCAGGCGGGCGCGCTCTTGTCGGCGGGTGCTGTGCTTCTGCGCCTGAACAATGTGTTACCCCCGTTGCGACTGTCCTCATTCTGGGTACAACTGGCTATCCTGGCCGGACTGATCGTTTTCACTATGGTTGCTGTTTTAACCATGTTTTTTGGGAATGGCTGGTTGCATTATCCAGTCGATTTTCGCAAAACATTTATTCTTCTGATAGAAATTCCTGCCACCCTGTCCATCGCCTCTGCACTGACGTTGCTTGTTGTGGGCGAAAAGGAGGAGTTCCATTCGTGACGGTAGTGCTGTTTTACGCGTGCGTCGGTATTGCACTATGGCTTATTGGTCTGCAGGGCGTCATGTTGCTCAAGAGCGCTCTGAGGCGAATTTTAGCGATCAATCTGATGAGTACCGGTGTTTTTATGGTGATGGTGGCACTGGCCACGCGCGATGACAAAGGTGACCCGGTGCTGCATGCGCTGGTTGTAACAGGTTTGGTTGTTGCCGTGAGCGCAACTGCTTTGGCACTGCGCCTGACCACCGCGATTACTGCTGTAGAAAAGACTGACGATGCAGTCAGACCTCGATCGGAGCCGCGCTGATGGAAGCGGCGCTACTGAGCATGACGATTCCATTCGCTGCTGGCCTCGGCTTTCTGCTGATTCCGCGGCTGGGTGCTGTGGGCGTTATATTGGCCAGTCTTGCAAGCCTGGTGGCAGCGATAGTCTCGCTGACTGCCGTCGTCGGCGAGGGTGCATTTTATCTTGCCATTGGTGGCTGGGCGCCACCCCTGGGCATTCAGTTGGAGCTCACTTCGCTGCGCGCCATGTTGCTGGTGTTTACTGCCTTGATCCACCTGCTTGTGGCCCTTTATGCTGCACGCAGCCGCAGCTCAGGGGACGCTGCCTATTGGCCCTTATCCAGTTTTCTCCACAGTGCCCTTGCAGCGATCTGGCTGGCCAGTGATCTATTCAACTTTTATGTCACACTGGAATTTCTGACCCTGACCGCAGTCGCGATGGTAAGCCTGTCCGGACGCAAAGCCTACCGCCCTGCATTGAACTACCTGCTCCTGTCACTGACCGCATCGCTGTTTTACCTCATGGGTGTTGCCTTGATGTACGGACTGTATGGCAGGCTGGACATCGCCGGGTTGCAAGACCAGGTAGCATCCGACTCTACCACACTGGTAGCGCTGATCCTGATGACGCTGGGTTTGATGATGAAAGCCGCGATGTGGCCGCTGCATGCATGGCTTCCGGCGGCCCACGCGGCGGCGCCCACCGCGGTGAGCGCGCTGTTATCCGCGCTGGTGGTCAAGGGCCCACTGTTCATCCTATGGATTGTCTGGACCCGACTGGCCAGTGAAGAGCATGCCGTTCAGGTGGGTCTCTGGATGTCTGCGGCGGGGCTTGCCGCATTGGTATCGGGCGGGTGGTCGGCTCTGCGCGCGCCTTACCTTAAGACACTGGTTGCATTTTCGACGGTCGCCCAGTTGGGTTATGCACTGCTGGCCATGGGGCTGCTGATGTACTGGCAACAGACCGAGCTGCAGGCCGCGCTCTGGCTGTTTGTACTGGCGCATGGGCTGGCCAAGGTCAGTATGTTTCTTACTGCGGGCGAAATGTTAAGTACGTTGGGCACACAAAGAGTGGCCGGACTGAAAGGCGCTTCCCAGTCCATGCCGGTCGCCATGTTCGGGTTTGCCGTTGCCGGTGGAAGCCTGATCGGGCTGCCACCCAGTGGCGGATTCCTGGCCAAATGGATCCTGCTGCAGCCACTGCTGTCCGAGCCGCAGCGGTGGATATGGGCTTTGGGTGTGCTGCTGGGCACACTCGTTTCGGCAGCCTATGTCTTTCGCGTTGTGGTTCTGGCGTTCAATCGTGCGGAGCCGAACCGGCCGAATCACCGTCCGGACCGGGTTTCCCAGTGGCTAACATTGATACCCGCGCTGCTGGCCTGGACTATGGCGTTGGTGGCAGGAAATCTGGTTGGATGGCTGGGCGGGGTTACCGCATGATATCCTGGGGTACCGCGCTGCCACTCTTGATCGTGCTGAGCTCTTTGGTACCGGGCCTCCTGATTTTTGGTCTGCATGAAAATCAAAAACGACTGCGAACCGGCCTGAACCTATTCGGCGTTTTCTTCAAACTGATATTTGTGGGACTGATGCTGTACGGGGTCTATCAGGGCAACGTTTTTCGTGTTGAATTGCCTTTTCTGCCTGGTGGCCCGCTGATTTTGCATGGCGATGCGTTATCGCTGCTGTTTGTCTCTCTGTCGTCGGTGCTTTGGCTGGCTACAACGATCTATGCCATCGGCTATCTGGAGAAGTCGCCGCTCCAGTCGCGTTTTTTTGGGTATTTCAGCCTTTGTGTGAGCAGTACCGTCGGTCTGGCCCTGGCCGGCAATCTGGTCACATTTCTGCTTTTTTACGAACTGTTGACGCTGGCCACTTTTCCGTTGGTGGTGCACAGCGGCACCCGCGAGGCCATACGCGCCGGCCGCGTCTATCTGGCTTATACCGTGGGTGGTGGAACCCTGCTGTTAATGGGTGTCGCCCTGTTGCATACCGTGGCCGGCAGCCCGGACTTTCGGGCAGGTGGTTATTTAGGGCAACTGACCGGGGAACATGCGTATACCCTAAACGTCGCGTTCGTATTGCTAATAGGCGGTCTGGGGGTAAAAGCAGCCCTGGTACCACTGCATAGCTGGCTGCCCCGGGCGATGGTCGCGCCCGCACCGGTCAGTGCGTTATTGCACGCGGTTGCGGTGGTGAAGGCTGGCGCATTCGGCATTGTCCGGGTGGTTTATGACGTCTTCGGCGTGGAAGCCATGTCTGAGCTGCGCCTGAATGAACCGTTGCTGATATTGGCTGCCGCCACCATTGTTTATGGATCGATCAAGGCTTTGCAGCAACAGGATATCAAACGGCGACTGGCGTATTCCACCGTAAGTCAGGTTTCCTATATTACGCTCGGCGTGGCAATCATGGGCCCGGTAGCTGTTATCGGTGGACTGGTCCATCTGGTACATCAGGGCATGATGAAAGTGACGCTGTTTTTCTGCGCGGGAATATTCGCAGAAACACTGGGCGTTCATAAAATACGGGAAATGGACGGAATTGGACGGCGAATGCCCTGGACCACAGCAGCATTCACGCTGGCAGCACTCGGCATGATCGGTGTTCCGCCGATCGCCGGGTTTGTCAGTAAGTGGTATCTCGGTATGGGTGCCCTGCAGGTGGGAAAAGACTGGGTACTCGGTGTACTGTTGATTTCAAGTCTGCTGAATGCAGCCTATTTTCTACCGCCACTTTACCGCGCCTGGTTCATGCCACCCCCCGCGACCTGGCCCGCTGAGGTATTGAACGCCGGACGGTTCGAAACCCGCTGGATGTTATTGGTGCCCGCTTTGCTTACGGCACTGCTGTCGCTTCTAATGGGTTTGCTGGCCAGCAGTCCAATCAGCCCACTCAACTGGACCGAACTGATTGTCTGGCGGGAGTTTGACCTGTGAGTGCTTCCTGGCTTTGGGTTTTACTGCCGATGTTACCGGTCTGCTCGATTTTCGTGATTGATCACCGGCGGTACCTGGCATACTGGCTCTGGCTAACCGCGACGCCGGCACTGTTGCTCGCACTGATGCCACCGGACGCGCAGCCGGTAACATTCTGGTGGTACGAAGCGCGCTGGGGGGCCGCAGATCCGGTCGCGAGGGCGTGGCTGGCCGCAACCGCTTTTGTGTGGGCGTGCGCTGCATTGTTTGCCGTACATTCCAGAGGCTTCGAACGTCGGCAGGTCCGTTTCTGGTCATTCTGGCAACTGGCGTTTAGTGGAAACCTGCTGCTGATTATCGCCCAGGATGTTGTCAGTTTTTATCTCGGCTTTTCGATTATGAGCATCGCCGCGTATGGTCTGATTGTACACAATCGTGGGCCGTTACCGCGCAGGGCAGGGCGTATTTATCTACAGCTCGCGATCCTCGGTGAAATGCTGCTGTTCGTGGGAATCGTCCTCCTGGTGGATGCTGCGGACGGTCAGATCCGATTCGACCAGATTCACGGCACGCCGCTTACGCCGACCATTGTTTTGCTGCTCCTGTTGGGGTTCGGTCTGAAAGCGGGTTTCTGGCCGTTGCATGTGTGGTTGCCGCTTGCCCATCCCGCTGCGCCTGCGCCAGCCAGCGCGGTACTCTCAGGCGCCATGATTAAAGCCGGTATTCTGGGGTTGTGGCGTTTATTACCTGCCGGAGATCCGCTGTTGCTGGATTGGAGCGTGCTGCTCCTGCTGACCGGATGTATCAGTGCATTGTACGGCGTTGCGCTCGGGCTACTGTGCACCAAAGCCAAAAGTGTGCTGGCCTTTTCATCTGTGAGTCAGATGGGCTATGCGTTAGTCATTGTCGCGCTGGCCTGGCACTTGCCGGCGCACCAGGGCGCACTGTCCGTGCTTTTGATTCTGTTCGTGGTGCACCACGCTCTGGCAAAAGGCGCGCTGTTCCTGTCTGCCGGCCTGGCCACTGCGGGTCGGATAACTCGCGGCGGGTGGCTGTTGGTGGCGTTACCTGCATTGACACTGGCCGGGTTCCCACTCAGCAGCGGCGCTGTCATAAAAGCACAGCTAAAGTACGGGCTGGCGGACACAACATTTCATTACGCGGCAGCTCTGCTGGCAGCAGGGTCATGCGGTACTGCGCTACTGCTTGCACGCGCTATCACACTGATGTATCGATCAAATGCAAAAACACTTCATCAGTCGCTGCCATACGGGCTGTTGTTACCCTGGAGCCTACTGTGTTTGTCGTCGGGCGTATTGCCGATTCTGTGGCCTCGCATGCGGGAGTACTGGCTGGAAGGGATGACGTTGTCGGAAATCTGGGCGGCACTGTGGCCATTATTGCTCGCAGTTTGCACCCTCATGATAGCGCGTAAATGTCGCTGGCAGTGGCCTGAACGTCTGCAGCACTTGCCGAATCCGGGCCTGATTATCTCTCTGCGGCTGAAGCGCTTTCAACATCGGCCATTATTGCCTCGGTTACAACCATCCATGGATCGGCAATGCTGGCGAGCGCGGGAACGCCGCTGGAACCGGTTCTGGCAGAAGGACATAATCAGCAGCAGCGCCTGGCTTTTATGCCTGTTGCTACTGCTGGCCTGGCTTTGGTGATCGCCGGACACGCCAGTCATTCATGGCTCGTTGACATAGTCCTTCAGAAGTTCGTTTGTTCACAGCACCGCGCAGAATCATGTTCTGGCTGCAACTTTGCTTCAGATACAGTCCAACCAACGTAGAGCGGCGGGGTTGCCAATGTCAATCTGAATCACTCCGCGAATTTTTGGGTAACACAAGTTGCGAGACGAATATGGAATACCAGTGGAAATATAATGCGGAAGCGCTGAGCTGGGTCGAATTATCCCAACTTTACAAAATTGCACCGCTTGGGGAGAAGCACCCAGACGACTTGAAGACCGTTTTTGACAATAGTCGATTTAAATGCTTTGTGTACGATGGCGGAAAGCTTATTGGTGCTGGCCGCGGGCTTGCCGACGGGCGGGACTGCGCCTATTTGTGCGATGTGGCAGTGCATCCGGAATACCAGGGCAGAGGACTGGGCCGCGCACTGGTAGCCCGACTGGTCGAGCTTTCCGCCGGTCATAGCAAGATAATTCTCTATTCGGCACGCGGGAAAGAGAGTTTCTACAAACGCATTGGCTTTCGTCGTCTGATAACCGGTATGGCGATCTTCGAAGATTACGAAAATGCTGTCGGCGGCGGGATAATCGACGAATAGAGCGTATTTTTGTGTTCTGGGAAGCAGAATTCAGAGCGAATCCCTTACCCGGGCGTGGTAATAGCGGCTGGGGCCATGGTTATACCGGGCTATCAAGTCGCGCCAATGATTGTCAGCGGCCTCCGGGCGTCCCTGACGATAATCTGCCAGTGCCTGCTCAAACTGCTGCTTTAACGTCGGGTTGTCGCATAGTGTATAGAGGTTGACCGCCTGACTTTTATTGCGTAAGTCGAAGCTGCCCAGTTCCATCAAGTTCGCGACATTTCCCGCGTCCACGGCAAGATGATCCACGACGTCCTTTGAGATGAGAATGTCTGTCTGCAGGGTACGGTTGAAATGTTCCACCCGGGCTGTCGTGTTTATGATATCGCCTACAGGCGAGTACTCAAAGTGCCCTTTGGCGCCCAAATGGCCCAGCGAAAAAGTACCACCATGAAGACCCGTGCAGGTGGGGAGGGGGCCTGAAAACACGGGATGATCCGCGATACACCGTTGAATTTTTACCGCGGCACGCAATGCGGAATGGCACATTTCCGATTTCATTTCCGGGCCGGTCCAAAGTGCCAGCATACTGTCGCCAACGATATTGCCGATAATGCCTTTTTCTGCATCGACAATACGAACGAGCTCAGCATAGTAATCGTTCATCAATTTGTGCAGTTCGCAGGGTGGCAGCGTTTCGGAAAGACGCGTGTACCCCCGGATATCCGTCAGCAGACAGACGCCCGCCACCAGGTGATGCTGCTTTTCGAGATTGTTAAAGTTGCTCCCGAGTTTCCGGGCGGCATCTGCGGGAAGATACTGAAGAAGTGCGCGACTTATTTGTTCAACACGTTCACTTTTATTCAGAAAGCTGAACATTAGAAGGATGCCATTTGCGCACAAGCAAGCGATCAGCGGCGTCACTACCGGCCACCAATTGTAATACTTAATGAACCCCAGGAAAGTCATCACCAGGTATGCAGCCAGCGCAGTGCCCTGAAGCACCATGTTCCCCGTCGGTTGCAGCTGCCAGCACAATATGACCAGCGCAATCCAGCCGGCAACCACCAGCGACAACGTCCACTGGGAAAGAATTCGCAAATAGCTTTGATCCATCAAGTTACCCAGCACAGACGCGGATATCTCCACGCCACTGAGATCTACCCCAAATCTGTTTGTAAAAACAGTTCGATAGGCATCTTTCTGTTCAGTCTGCGCCTCAGTGGCGTACCCGATATAAACAATTCTGTCGCGAATACGGTTCGGGACGGATTGCGACTTCACATCAAGCACCTGATCAATCGGTAGAGTCGGAATGGTTCCGGCAGGGCCGTAATAATTTATTGCTATTTCTCCCTGGCCGCCAAGCAACTCGAGAAACCGCCTGTCCTGCTCTACCATGTCGCGTTCTGCCATGAAGTCTTCGCTGTTAACGACCCGCCGAAATTGCTGCGTCAGTTCGATAGGCGTTGACGAAAGTTCATCATCCTGGCGGAGTTGGTCAGACCAAAGACTTTCCAGGTCGGCCCGCTCTTTTTGAAGTATAAAAGTCATCATGGGCTGGGAGGGCTCCACCCCCTTCGCCAGCTCCAGGAAGAGCGGAGCATATATAACGTGGGACGGATGCCGCGGGAGCGCAAATGCCCCAGCACCCAACGCATTTTGCTCAAAGACAGGAAGAGGCGGGATGACCTCCTGCACGTCGATCAGCATGTCGCCCGTCCGTAGCTGCTGCCGCTGGAGGTATTTAAACAGCAGTACTTTGCCCGAGCGCCCGATTGCTTCGGCCAGCGCGACATCGCTTTGAAGGTCGCGCACTTCTCTGAAGGCAATATCCATAACGATCATTCGCGCCTGCAACTGGTCCAGACGCGCAATCAGTTCGGCGTATATATCGCGAGGCCATGATGTGGTATTGCCGGGCAGATCAAGCGCTTTGCCAGCGACTTCATTAATTGAAACAATAACAATGTCATCAGGTGGTGGCCGGGGACCGCGTAACTTGAATAAAAGTGATAAACCCAGGCTTTGTTCGACCATTATGGGCAGCGGCGTTAAAACGACAGCAGATAATGCGCATGCCACCACAATGACAATGATTTTCAGGCTGAATCTGGAGCGCAGGACTGCCAGCTTCATACAATTCGCCGGGATACGAAATCCCTGAAGGGCGAAAACTGGATAACCTGAACTTTACTACAATTGTTCTGGTAGCGATTTCCGCAGTAATTCATGCAGTTCATCCGCTTCAAGCAGCGCGCTGGCTCTGGTAATCAAAGCGCCATCACCGCCAAACACCAACAGGCTGGCGACATCAGCCTGATGTTGATGCACCAGTGCCTGAGCATCAGGTACACCGATATCGGCAACCAAAAACAGCACAGTATCCGTGTAGTGATCGCGAACACGATTCATCTCATTGATCTGGGCACCGCTGACTGTCAAGTTGGGATCATAGACAAAGACGAGGGCTGGCTGGCCCTTCCCTATGCCTATCAGGTTCATATCTATCCCCGGCGGTACACTAAGTACAGCGAACGTGATCAGGCCGACAATCGCCAATACGACAATACCGCGTATCCACAATTTTGCGGCCACGTTTTTTTTATCTTCAGCCTGCATGCTCGAAACGCTCCGGGCAGATAAGGGTGGCCGGTCAAGCTACTATATGAAAAACGGCGGGTCAAGTGGACATTTCAGCGACCGCTGTCGATCGGTGTGACCAAAATCGACGGGAGCCGTGCAGACCGCGGGGATTTGTCTGTGCCACATTAAAAGCCGATCGGCTCATCTGTTAGAATGGACACTTTTTCTTACAGGAGACCAATCGGGTGAGGCTGTTAGTAGCGGGTATACTCTTGATAAATAGCGCCACGGCGCTTGCTATTTCAAACATCGAAAGCCAAAGACCCAATCCGCCGGACGAGGGCTGGAGTGGTCAACTCGAACTTGTTGCCAATGGCAAAAGCGGCAACGTCAATGAAGATCGTTACGGTGTTGGCGGCCGATTGACCTGGAAAAATCTGGACAATACCTATTTCGCGCTGTTCTCGAAATCGCGCAGCGAAGCGCTGAATATCAAAACTGCAGATCAGAGCTTTGCCCATATTCGATGGATCGGTCAACAATCTGCGTCGGTAGCACTGGAGACGTTTTTGCAGTGGCAGGAAGACGAGTTCAACAATCTGCTCTCACGATACCTCATCGGCGCCGGTGGCCGGTTCGACGTTTTACAGAAGCCTGATTTTTATTCGCTCAAATTGGGCATTGGTGCCTTCCGCGAGCGAGAAAAGACATACCTGGGTACTTATACGGAACACGAAAGTGCCTGGCGGCTCAACGCGTACTGGTCCTATAAACACCAGCTTAATTCCCAGGTAAACTGGTACAACACCGCCTATATCCAACCGAACCTGCAAGCGTCTGACGATTACCGCATTCTGTTCGAATCCGGTCTGGGTGTACGACTTACAGATGCCTTTCAGTTAAAGCTTTTTTACCAGTTGCGCCACAACAGTCAACCACCTCAAAACCTGGCTGCCTCACCGGTCATCGATCTTCATCAGACCAATACAGAATATAGCACAGCTCTCGTTTACGAGTTTTGAGCGAAACGGCGACTACCACGGTTCTGCCTGTGGATTGATGAAACGGTACACAGCGCAGTGTCGTTCGATATCCGATTCGTTTCTGACCGCTTCATGTCGAGCGGTACAGGCGCTGACCGGAACCCATCGTTGATTGGCGATGCGTGTCTCACAGTTTGGAGGCAAATCGGATGTCGATGCCCTGAAATATTGTTTCGCCTCGCCATTCCAGCTATTCCTCAATCAGATTGTATTGTGCCGGGACAGGGCTTCTATGCGGTGTTCGTGCAGAAACATCATTCAATAATGCCAGCAACCTGCTCAGATCGACGGGCTTTACCAGGTAATGATTAAAACCGGCTTCTTTCGCTTTGCTTTTTTCCAACTCGCCACCATAACCCGTCATTGCGATGATCGTTACGTCAGACAAATTCTCATCCTGCCGTAATCGCTGTGCCACCTCATACCCGTCAATATCCGGCAGGCCAATGTCGAGCAATACAACATCTGGTTGATAATCCTCTGCCGCGGAATAGCCTCCGTTGCCGGTATGGCTGCTCCGTACCTTGTATCCCTGGCTCTCCAGGCACATGGCGAGGCCGCGCGCAGAGTCTACGTTATCATCAACAACCAGCACGTTCAGGACCGTGAGTTCGACAGGGGAGGAGGGCAAAACAGCGGACGACGGCTGCTCTGAGACCGCGACCAATGGCAGACGTACCGAAAATTCCGCACCCTCGCCGTGCCCCTTACTGGCAACCTCGGCAACGCCGCCGTGAAGCCCCACCAGGGCCTGAACCAGAGCGAGGCCGATACCCAGACCTCCCTGGGCACGATTCATGGCAGTCGGTGCCTGCACAAACAGGTTAAATACGGTGTGCAGATGCTCCGGATCGATGCCTACGCCCTGATCCCGCACCCGGATGGTCGCCCAGTGCTGGTCATCCTGTATAAGAGAAAGCCAGATAATGCCGCCATCGTCCATATACTTGATAGCGTTAGTCAGCAGGTTGCCGAGAATCTGCGTCAGCCTCACCATATCGCCATTCACATACAGTGGCGTATCCGGCAGACTGACATCGAGCCGATGGCCATGCTTTTCAAGAAGCGGCGTAATTGTATCGGCTGCGTGAGCCACGACTTTTCCCAGATTAACGGTCTCTCGACGCAGATGGATCCGGCCGTTTGAGATGCGCGATACGTCCAGGAGGTCATCCATCAGACAGGTAAGGTGTTTGACCTGGCGTTCCAGGAGGTCCTGAGCCCAGACGATCTGCTGCGGCGATGCATCTTCCAACTGCATCACCTGTACGGCGTTGTGCATGGCAGACAGGGGATTGCGAAGCTCATGGGCAAGGATGGCAATATACTCATCTTTTTTGCGGGCAGAATCATATAACGCTTTTTCAACCCGCTTACGCTCGGCGATCTCCTGGGTAAGCTGGGTGTTGCTGGCTACGAGCTTTGAATTCGCCTGCTCCAGCGTCTGATTGAGCTGCCGGAGATCGCGCATGTTTTGCGCTTTTAACTCGTCGTGCGCTTTTTCCAGCTCGCTATTGGCCGCGGCGAGTTCCTGATTGAGACGCGACAATTCAGCCCGTTGCAGATACAGCTGTACCAGTGCCTGCACTTTGCCGCGCAGGATCTCCGGGATAACAGGAATCTGAACGTAATCAACTGCGCCCATTTCGTAGCCTTTGCGTTGATCCAGATCGCTTACCTGCACGCCCGTGACAAAAATAATCGGTGTTTCTTCAAATCGCGGGTGGTTCCGAATCAGGGCAGCGGTCTCGAAGCCGTCCATACCGGGCATGCTCACGTCCAGCAGAATCGCTGCAAATTCCGTTTCCATGAGCCGCCACAAGGCCTGGTTGCCGGATTGGGCGCGAACCAGGTTATACCCGAGACACTCCAGCGCGACTTCATAGCTGAGCAAGCGTTCCGCGCGATCATCGACAAGTAAAATATTGACTTCATGGTTGGTCATAGGTGTCTCGGCATGCTCTGCCCGGGTGCCCGTCAGTGTCATTGATGTAACCAGGATCGCAGCAAGGCAATCAGTTGCTGATTATTGACGGGTTTGGCTACGTAATCCGACGCCCCGGCCTCTATACATTTTTCCCGGTCGCCTTTCATCGCCTTGGCTGTCAAAGCGATAATTGGCAATGCCTGAAAATCTGGCTTCCTGCGTATTTCCCGCATGGTCGTGTAGCCATCCATGCCCGGCATCATAATGTCCATCAGCACCAGGGCCAGATCTGGAGTCTGTTCGACAAGTTTTATGGCGTCGCGGCCGTTATTGGCCGTCAACACGCGCATCTGGTGTCTTTCGAGGATGCTGGACAGGGCAAATATGTTTCGGATATCGTCGTCAACTACCAGTACCTTTCTGTTCAGCAGCACCGCGTCACTGTCATAGAGTCGACTCAGCATTTGCTGCCTGTCATCGGGCAACATCTGAATGTTATAGTGAAGAAACAATGCCACGTCGTCCAGGAGGCGCTCTGGCGACCGGGCCACCCGCAGCGTCAGATTGCGTGTCAGACCACCAAGCTTTGATTTATCGTCCGCTGTGGGCGTTTTATCGAGGTAAGCAATGATGGGGATGTTTCGCAGATGGGCGTCGTCCTGAATCTTTGCCAACACCTCGTAACCTGCCTGCCCCTCTGCATTCAGATGAAGAACAACGCAATCGGGTACGTCAGCGCGGAGGGCAGCCAATAGATCCGTGGTCTTGCAGGTGTGGGTTGCGACGCCGGGATATTCCAGCAGCGCCAGCAGGACGGGCGCGTCCGCAGTGGCGCTCGCAATCAACAGGTTCCGACGCCCATCCCGGGCAAAACAATATAACGTTTCCAGCGCGTTGGCGACACGATCGGAGGACGCCAGTTTATTAGCGCAGGCGAAGGCACCTCTCACCACAGCGTGAGCTGATTTGTCTTCTACTGTTAAAATCTGCACGGGTATATGTCGTTTGCTCATGTCCTGCTTAAGCTGGCTTAAAACTGCCCAGCCGGGCATATCAGGCAGAAAAATATCGAGCGTTATGGCCGCAGGCGAATAACGATGCGCCAGTTCCAGTCCGTCTGCACCACATGTGGCAATAATTCCCTTAAAGCCACAGGCGCGCGCGAGATCCAGCAGAATAGGGGCGTAGTGAGGATCATCCTCAATGATCAGCAGTACCAGATCGTTTGAACTGATGCTGTGCCGATCATCCTCCAGTGCAACAACCGGAGCGGGCGCGTCACTGACTTCGGCAGCATTGTCATTCAGGTGCTTTAGCTGAGGAACGGGCCTTATGGCGGGGTCATTATAACTTAACGGCAAATACAGCGTAAATTTACTGCCTTTACCCGGCGTGCTGTTCAGTCGTATCTCACCGCCGAGCAATTGCGCCAGTTCGCGACTGATGGCAAGCCCCAGGCCAGTACCGCCATAGCGTCGTGCAGTGCCGGCATCGGCCTGCTGAAACGCTTCAAAAATCAGTTTTTGCTTGTCCTCCGGGATGCCGGTACCGGTATCCGTTACAGAAAAAGCAATAATCGAGTCGACTTTGCTTAATACCGGGTGGATCTCGCTCCAGCCTTTGCTGCCGATATCGACATTAAGCTCGACACTTCCGTGCTCTGTAAATTTGAAGGCATTCGACAGCAGGTTTTTCAGAATCTGCAGCAGGCGCTTTGGGTCGGTAAATATACTTCGACCCAATTGTGGGCTGAGACGCAGTCGGAAGTTCAGCTCGCGCGATTCCGCTTCGTGCCGGAAATTGCGTTCAAGTGTGTCACGCAAGTGATCAAAGGGAAGCTCTTCACATTCTACGGTAACCGTACCGGATTCAATTTTGGATAGATCGAGAATATCACTGATCAGATTGAGGAGGTCTGTGCCAGCTGAGTAGATAGTATGGGCAAATTCAACCTGCCGGGCCGTCAGGTTGCCGTCGATATTTTCAGAGAGCTGTTCGCCAAGTATCAAAATGCTGTGAAGCGGGGTGCGCAATTCGTGCGATACATTCGCCAGAAACTCGGATTTGTAGCGTGAAGCCAACGCCAGTTCTGCCGCCTTTTCTTCCACAGCACGTTTAGCGTGGTCGATCTCCTGGTTTTTACGTTCGACTTCGGCGTTCTGAGCGGCCAGAAGTTGCGCTTTCTGCGCCAACTCTTCGTTGGTTTGCTGTAACTCGAACTGCCGCGTCTGAAGCTCGGCGGCTAACTGCTGCGATTGTGCCAACAGGCGCTCAGTCCGCATGGTCGCCTCGATATTGTTCAATACAATACCGACTATGTCCGCCAACTGCTCCAGAAAGGCACGATGTGATGCGTTGAATTCCCGCAGAGAAGCCAGCTCGATTACGGCTTTTACCTGTCCTTCAAACAGCACCGGCAGCACCATTACCATGCGGGGTGCAACCTCGACCAGACCGGAGGTTATGCGCAAAGGTTGTTGATCTGTCTCATTAATAACCAGCCTATGGCGTTCGAGTGCGCACTGTCCCACGAGACCTTCACCTAACCGGTATTCGCGGGTCCGTTGTTTGCCCGTCACATTGTCCGCATACCCGGCAAGCTGCCGCAGACGGGTTTCCTCATCAGTCTCGACCACCACGTACATTAACCCTTGCTGGGCTTCAACCAGCGGGGCCAGCTCTGACAGCAGCATCTGCGCGACTGTAGTGAGATCGCGCTGCCCCTGCATCATCCGACTGAACTTGGCCAGGTTGGTTTTTAACCAGTCCTGTTCCGTGTTCCGCTCGGTCGTCTTGCGCAAATTGCCGATCATGGCGTTAATATAATTCTTCAGATCGGCGACCTCGCCACTGGCATCCACCTGGATGTAACGCGTGAGATCGCCGGTTGTCACGGCTGTCGCCACTTCGGCGATTGCACGTACCTGTGTAGTCAAATTCGCCGCCAGCAAATTCACGTTGGCCGTCAGGTCTCGCCAGGTGCCGGCCGCACCAGGTACATTCGCCTGACCGCCCAGGCGCCCCTCAACGCCGACCTCGTGGGCCACGGTGGTCACCTGGTCTGCAAATGTCGCCAGGGTGTCGGTCATGCTGTTGATGGTTTCTGCCAGCGCGGCCACTTCGCCCTTGGATTCAACGGTCAGTTTCTGGGTCAAATCGCCATTGGCGACGGCGGTCACGACTTTGACAATGCCACGTACCTGGTCCGTCAGGTTATGTGCCATGACGTTTACATTGTCGGTAAGATCTTTCCACGTTCCCGCAACACCGGGAACACGTGCCTGACCGCCAAGTTTACCTTCTGTGCCCACTTCCCTTGCCACGCGGGTTACCTCGGAGGCGAAGCTGTTGAGCTGGTCCACCATCGTATTGATGGTATCTTTGAGCTGCAGAATTTCTCCACGCACGTCCACGGTGATTTTGCGGGACAGGTCACCCTGGGCGATGGCAGTGGCCACTTCCGCAATGCCGCGCACCTGATCGGTGAGATTGGTGGCCATCACGTTGACATTGTCGGTAAGGTCTTTCCACGTTCCCGCAACACCGGGAACACGTGCCTGACCGCCCAATTTACCCTCGGTACCCACTTCCCGGGAAACTCGCGTGACTTCCGAGGCAAAACCGTTGAGCTGGTCCACCATGGTGTTGATGGTGTCTTTTAGCTGCAGAATTTCGCCTTTCACATCCACGGTAATTTTGCGGGACAGATCACCACGGGCGACAGCCGTGGTAACTTCGGCGATATTGCGCACCTGGGCAGTCAGATTCCCGGCCATGGAATTCACATTATCAGTCAGATTTTTCCAGGTTCCTGCCACCCCCGGTACTTCGGCCTGACCGCCGAGCTTGCCTTCGGTACCGACCTCCCGGGCGACCCGGGTCACCTCAGCGGCAAAGCTGTTCAGCTGTACCACCATGGTGTTGATCGTATCCTTCAGCTGAAGTATCTCTCCTTTCACATCCACCGTGATTTTACGGGATAGATCACCCCGGGCAACCGCTGTGGTGACCTCGGCGATGTTACGAACCTGGGCAGTCAGGTTTGTTGCCATTGCATTGACCGAATCGGTCAGGTCTTTCCAGGTGCCAGCGACTCCCGGTACGATCGCCTGACCGCCAAGCTCGCCCTCTGTGCCCACTTCTCGCGCCACCCGCGTCACTTCGGAGGCAAACCCGTTCAACTGATCGACCATGGTGTTAATGGTATTTTTCAGTTCCGAGATTTCACCCTTAACGTCAACGGTAACCTTGCGGGACAGGTCACCTCGCGCGACCGCGGTCGCCACTTCCGCGATGTTCCTGACCTGCGCGGTAAGGTTGCCCGCCATGGAATTTACGTTGTCGGTCAGATTCTTCCAGGTACCTGCGACACCAGGTACTTCGGCCTGACCGCCGAGTTTACCTTCGGTGCCCACTTCCCGTGCGACCCGGGTCACCTCAGCGGCAAAGCCATTGAGCTGATCGACCATGGTGTTAATCGTGTTTTTCAGTTCCAGTATTTCGCCTTTGACATCCACTGTGATCTTGCGAGACAGGTCGCCACGGGCGATAGCAGTGGCAACTTCGGCTATGCCGCGAACCTGATCAGTAAGGTTGGCGGCCATAACGTTGACGTTATCGGTCAGATCCTTCCAGGTTCCCGCAACGCCGGGCACAATCGCCTGGCCACCCAGCTTGCCCTCTGTGCCCACTTCCCGGGCAACCCGGGTCACTTCCGAGGCAAATGACCGGAGTTGATCCACCATGGTGTTGATCGCTTCCTTGAGCTGAAGAATCTCACCGCGTACATCCACCGTGATCTTGCGCGATAGATCACCATTGGCGACAGCGATGGTCACTTCGGAAATGTTTCTCACCTGTGCGGTAAGATTGTTGGCCATTGAATTGACGTTGTCGGTCAGATCTTTCCATACGCCAGACACACCTTTGACTTTAGCCTGACCACCCAGCTTGCCCTCGGCGCCCACCTCGCGCGCTACCCGCGTAACTTCCGAAGTAAAAACGTTCATTTGCTCGATCATGCGGTTAACGATTTGAGCTGAATGCAGGAACGCTCCCTGCAACTCGCGCCCGTCAATTGCCAGCGGCATGGTCTGCGTCAGGTCACCTTTTCCGACCGCCGCAATGGTGCGGGTCACCTCGGTGGTCGGCCAGAGCAGATCTTCGATCAGGGTATTAACGGACGTTTCCATTGTTCCCCAACACCCTTGACGACGATCACACTGCATCCGCTCGCGGACTTTACCTTCCTGGCCTACAGCACGACCGACCCGCTGCAGTTCGTTGGCTACACGGCTGTTGGTAGCGACTATATCGTTGAATGTATCTGCTATTTTGCCTTCAATTCCAGTCCAGTTACCAGGCAGTCGCACGGTGAAATCGCCATCACGCGCAGCCTGCAGCGCGGCAAGCACCATACCGGCATCGTAGGGCGCAGATGTAGAGAGGGGCGTGGTCATAATCGGTTACAGCTCCGGTACAGGCAAAAATCATAATTTATTGGTATGCGCAACTTCGCGGGGACGCAGAGCGCTTTGTCAGATGGCGCATACAGCCGGGGCGGGCTCCGCCGCACCAGGGCCGGCAGGTACCCGGGGTTATGAGCGCATGGCATATCCTTTCGGGTTGTACGCAGCGCTATTCCCGGCAGAGCGAAAAATGTGAATTTTATACTTCACGCTGCTGCTCGGGTGCGTCTGGCCAGGCGTTTAAACCTGCGCCGACCGGTGTTGCGTGTGTGTTTTTACGCAGCAAGCGGTAAATCGGGACGTGAGATTAATAGTTACATCCATTATTTATGGAAATCAATAGTCGCTCCGTGTGTTTCTGTGTAGGCGCTTCGAAACATTTGAACGATGTTGGGTACAGACTGCTTTGGGTCAGCGTCGCGATCTGGTGTTCACTGACCCGAAGCAGGCATGGACTGCCTCAGCGCTTTTCTGATGCCTGTTCTTTTTGCTGTATCAGTTGCTCCATCTCATCCATTATCAGGTTCATACGCTTGACTACGGCCTGAAATGGTTCAGGACGCGTTAAATCGATACCGGCGTTTTTCAACAGGTTGTGAGGATAATCCGACCCCCCGGCACGCAACAGATTGATGAAGTTCTCTACAGCGGGCTCACCATCTTCGACGATTTTTTCGTAAAGGGCGGTTCCGGCCGTGATGGACGTCGCATATTGATAGACATACATGTTGTAGTAAAAATGGGGGACGAACATCCACTCGTTGTTATAGAGTTCGTCGATTTCCATTACCTTGTCATCATGCCCATGATAACGCTTTAGTAAATCGCCATACATCTGTGAGATCTTTTCACCCGACAATGCCTCATCGCGCTCTACCGTTTCATACAGCATCAATTCAAATTCGGCAAACATCGCCTGACGGAAAAAAGTGGCTCGCAAACGTTCCAGTCCGAAGCCGAGATAGTATAACTTCTCGTCAATGCTGGTCGCGTTCGCAACCATATATTCCTGCAGGATGAGCTCCAGCGTTGTCGAGGGAATCTCAGCGATAAAGGTCGCATAGCGGTAGGTTTCAAACGGTTGGGATTCCTTTGCATACAAGGTATGAATGGCGTGCCCCCATTCATGGGCGAGGGTGGAGAGAGATTCGTAGTTGTCGTTATGATTCAGCAGGATATAAGGGTGAACATCGTACGCTGAACCGCTCATGTAGGCACCGCTGCGCTTTCCTTCCTGGGGGTAGACGTGCACCCAGCGCTGCTGCATGGCCTGCTGCTGCTTCTCAACCCAGTCCTTTCCCAGTGGCGCCATGGCTTTCAGGGTTATATCGTTGGAGGTTTCGAAGTCGAAGGTCTTGTCGAGGGAGACCAGCGCCGGATAGATATCATAGTATTTCATCTGCTCGACGCCCAGCATCCTGCCACGGAGCCTGAAGTAGCGATGCAGCGTCGGCAGGGATGCATTGACTTCGCGTACAAGGTTTCGGTAGATGTCTTCGGGCAGGTTGTCCTGGAACAGCTCGCGATTCAATACGCTCTCATATTTTCGTGCACGGGACAGTGCCACCTGTGATTGAATATGTGCGTTCAGTACATTGCCCACGGTATTGCGGTAGCTCTTCCATTCACCCCAGTAGGCATCGAAGGCTCGTTTCCTGTCTTCCCGGTGCTGGCTGCTGCGCCATCGGCTGTAACCGGCGGCATCCACACGGTGTTTTTTGCCGTCCGACATAGTGACTTCGGGCCAGGCAATGTCAGAGTTTGCCAGGATTGAATAAATACTGCCGGGCGATTCCATCGGCCGGGCAAAGAGCGACAGCGTGCGTTCCCCCTCAAGGTCGAGCGTGTGCGGTTTGGAGCGCAACGTGTCATTCAGAAAATGTCGGAAAGGCGCCAGTCCCGGGTGTTTTCGGACAAAGCGATTAATCTTTTTTTCCCCGATGGCCTGCAGTTCCGGCTGTAGCCAGGCTGTCGCTTCGCTGTAGCGACTATAGGCAATCTGCGCCAGCTGACGCATTTCCTGGTGGTCGGTATTGCCCAGGTTCTCGTCATATAACAGACTCGCGTACACGTATACACGGCTCGCCTGTCTCAAGGTGTACGAGATTTGAGCCAATGCAGCCTGCATGCGGTCGGGGGACTTGCCGAGCGTACCCTGCAGCATTTCCAAGCTGGCCACCGAAGCTAGTACATCATTCCGGGCTGCATGCCATGCCTCAGTGGTAGGGTATAATTCGGTCAGGTCCCACACATGTTTTTCAGATCGGGTAGACGTGTCCGCTGCCCACGCACTCATCGCACTAAAAACCAGCGACATCATCAATAAACGTAAAGAGGCTCGCATGTTAAAGCTCCAGAGGTTCACAAATCGAATAACCTTGCTTGAAACATGCGGTCAGGTCAAGCGCATCGATGATCGGAATCCCAATTAGTGGCCGGGCAATGCGGTCCGTCCTGCCGGGCTTTATTGTCGTACGCCTGATGGCATGCTCGTCTTCCGACGTGGCGCTTCAGCCATTCACCAGTGATGGCTGTACGCCCGATCTGCAGCGCATCGTCCGATCAACGCCGGGGTGACGCAAAAACCTGTGTCCAGTAGCGCGTGTACTGTGTATCGCGGTTTTCGGCGTATCCAAAGCCGAAATGGATAACGTCTCTTGCCATGATATTCACGCAGTGACCCGGGCTTTTCAGCAAGCCCGCCATAACATCCTGTACGTTCTGCTGACCGGCCGCCAGGTTTTCGCGCACGGCGGACCAGCTGTAATTTGTATTGCTTACCCTGTCTCCCGCGCTGGAGCCATTGCTGCCAGAGTGGGAAAAGAAGTTATTGCGCGTCATGTCATTGGAATGCAGTTGCGCTGCCTGACGTAAATCGCAATTCCAGCTCAAACTGTCGGCAGCCGGCATGTTATCGTTACCGCATAACCGACTCTGGCCCCGGGCCTGATTAACCGCCGCGAGCATGCGAATATCCAGGTCATTCATGCACGCATCAACGGTACTTTGAGGCGTATTCCCGATATCGCCGGCAGTGGTAAATGCCCACGCGAAACCCGTGTATTCCTCCCCTGACACCGACATAATGTCACCTATCACTACCTGATACTCCGTCCCGGGTGTGAATCTGTTGTCCGGAATAAACTCAAAGATCCGGTTGCTCAATTGCCTAAGCGTGCCTTCGACCAGTCCATCGCCGGAAAAGAGTGTAATCAGATCGCTGTCAAAGCTGCCGTCGAGCACCGGTTGCGTGAAGGTGATCTGAATCGTTGAAACCAGGGCGGTACGGGTCGAACCAGCGGCTGGCGTATGATGCTGTACCTCCATCGCTGAACCGTCGTCGGGCGTGGCATCTCCGGAAGAGGAACTGGACGTAGATGAACTACTGGAAGACGCGGAACCAGACGGTGGGTCATTGTCGCCATCAAGATGCCGTCGATTAACTTCACCGCATCCCATAAACGACAGCAGGGCCATACAATACAGACCGGCTACGGTTAGCTTTACCATCTTCATGTTATCGGAACCCATAGGTTTGTTGTCGTTCAGCCGTATAGGCGTCCACGACGGTATAATTTGACCGTACCGGAACGAATACCGCTTATCAAAAGCATAATAGTTAAAATAGTTTTTACTTTAGGCGATATTGAGCCAGCCACAGCTGGGAATGCTGTGGTTTGAGCGACAGGTCATACAATGGTAGACAGGGATGCGACGCAAATCATTTGGGCTTCGGAACAGGATTCCGGACTGGGGAGCTTTTGCCGGCGGTGTCGCAAAGCTTGGGGAGCCTTGAAATTGGAAGCTGGATTGGCCGGCTTCTCCGGAAATGCGGCTGGTGACTTCACAGTTTTGCCGCAGACGATTGCTTTGAATCCATCTATCCGGGCAGGCGAGGGGGCGCTGAATCATATCCATGAATAAAAATCCCTGTCAGGTTTACGTAGGTAAACGCATATTTGCTGCGGAAATATACCCGTTGCACCGAAAAATGGCAACCCGGCACATCGGTGTAGCAGGTCGAGGCTCCAACACCAGGCTATCAGGGGTGTTCCGGAGACCTGCACCGAACGCCTGGCAGCGCCACCAGGGCCTCATCGGCTGGTATCTTCAATAAACAATTGTCGCCGTCCGTGAGCAGCTCGAACACACGGGCAGGAATCAGTTTTTTACCATTTGATCCGGTCGTCACTCCAGTCCCAGGCGCCCGATTATCAATGAAAAGGCGCGACGACTGGGTAAATGCGGTCGGGGACAGGGTAACAGGCGCACCGCCTAACCCCTGGGATATTGCTCGAGCGATCAGTGCCTGAGATTCCCTATCTGTTTTGTCAAGTATCGCCGGCACGGGAACATTTTCCTGTGCGAGAGACTGACAACCAAACAGCAACACCAGTCCGGACATCATTAAATAGCGCATCTTATTATTATCCCGCTGGATTGATCTCCGCCACGCCCGACGAGCCTGCTATTTGGCAGACCGTTTCAGCGGTGTATAGAGCTTATAGCCCCGCTGGAGTCGCGGACCGGGCACATCACGCCCCACGGCCATGGCCTGAAACGACCCATCCTGCAACCTGTCGGCCGGACATTCACCGGTTGCGTGGTATTGGAGCGCGGCGGCGAGCAAAGGTTCATTGACATCACCCAATGGCCAGGCAAGATCGTCGACCACCTCGCAACCGGGCAACAGCGCTTCTTCATCCTGATGATCGCTGCCGGAAGCCCGAAAACCCGACTGGAACTCCCCAAAGCCCCGATCATTCACACCGGCGAACATAACCATGTAATACACCATGCCGCAGTTATGGGTGGGCAGGTAGCCATAGGGCTTGCCACAGGTTGAAGTGCCTATCTGGATAACGTCGACATCTATCCCCCGCAGTGAATTGATGAAGGATTCACTGGCCGAACAGGTCTCTCCTGAGGTCAAAACGAACACGCGCGGCAGGTCAAGTGACGGCAGCGTAACCTCGTTACCACCAAAGGTTTCGAAGGTTGACGGGATAAAAGGTAGTGGTGTGATGGTCTCACCAAACGGATCGACGACCGGATGCTTATCATTGTAACGGAACCGCTCGAATGTCCGGCCAATCGTACGCCCGGAACCCGCGACCATAAAAGCCAGCTGGCTGGCCACAAACAGTTGACCGCCCTGGTTATATCGCATATCGATAATGAGATCCTCTACACCTTCCTCGTAAAAATGCTGAATAGCCTCCGTCAATGCACGTTCCGACGTCATATTGTGCGAATAGAATTCGAGATAGCCGATCCGACCGTGGTCCGTATTCAGGATCCGGTATTGTGGGACCGCAGCATATTGAACCGGTTGAGCAACAAGCTCAACCTGCCTGGCCTCTTCATCACTGTCCGCCGAACTGAATATAAAGCTATGCGTCTCGCCGGCGACTTCCGGATAAAGCCCCTCCAGCAGGACCGCAGGATTATCGATCCGGGCGAGGGGTTGTCCGTCAACTTCCAGGACTTCGTCTCCTCTGCTGACGTAAGCAGCAGCGGCAGCCGTTTTGGATACCTGCTTTACACGGACTTCGAGCCCTTCAGCCGAATGATTGAGATCCCAGATGATCCCGTAATCCACACTGACACCTTCCTCATAAGCGGCAATATACTGCTCGTAGGGCTGTGAGAAATGAAACTTATCATGCTCCGCTTTCAGAACATTGTCGTAATACTGCTGCACGGTGAAAGGCGCTGGATCGACATCAACCACGTCGTCATACCAGTAATAGGCCAGGTGGGTAAACGATCGTAGCCACATTTTTTCGTGCAGGGCTGTGCCAGCCCGGTCGGGAAAAGGTTGGCCGGAGGAGGGGTCGGTACCCGTGCGGGGTACGGCACATTGATTGGCGTACCGGTTGGGGCTCTCAAAAACGCCGGGCTGCCATGTCAGGGTGACCGCCCCTGTACCGCTGGAACTGCCTGATGAAGCCGAAGATACGGGATCTACTGCACCGGACGATGAACCGTCACTGCTGCAACCGGCAAACCACAGGAGGCTGGCCCATATCAAAGTCCGTGTGATGCCGTCTTTAGACAGAAAGCCAAACGATGCGGTTCCTAATGAGTCTTTCCTTTGATGGCGTCCAAAGCCACGGGGTAACGACATAAATCACTCCTGAATTTATTTGCGAATGGTAATGCAACGCGAGAGGTACGGGCAAGCAATAACGTTCGAATATCGGCGGAAGCGGTTAATTTCTAGCCTGAATAGCGAATGCGTGGCAATAAGTCACACCGCGTTGGGTAATAAGTCACTGGAAATTCAGGCACGAGCTTATAGGATGGGTGAATGGACAGGGCGCCATTACAGGAACGGGAATAGCGAAGCAGGGACAACCGTATCCAGGATGAATACGCGCACCGACCAGGCGGGTTAACTGTCAATAGGAATTTTTAAAAACCCCCAGTACATCGGAAGGCAAAAAAGGGAACCAGATGGACACAGGGATACTTTGATGCAGCTCAGGGATAAAAGGTCATGGCGTTCACAGGGAGGTAATTCAACGGCAGCGTAATTGTTCATCCTGGTTACGCTGTTGTTTCTTCCCCATCGACACAATCCATTCATACTTCAACTACGCTTCAATTATTCTTCAGCTCCCTATATGGCACCAGTTAGGCCATCAAATAAGCACTGGAAATAAGTGGCATTCGGCCTTCGATGGTTTCGTTATGACAACTTACTTATTGCGCTACGGGGCACCGGGGATGGTGCATTATGATTACCCGCACCCCGATCTTTCCCTTGCTTTTTTGGGACAGGTTTGAAATTATTGACGAATCTGCACAGTCCGTATAAATCACAACAATAATACATCGAGGGATGATTACTGCCGAACTATCCGGTCGACAGACCCTATTAATTACGCACGTCCAATCTAGCGGCACGGAGTCCAGTATGAGTACACCGACGGCTATACCTGATATCCAGACCTCCTGGCTCCTGACAGGTATTATATTGGCCGGTGGCGTATCGATGCCGACCGCAGTTGCAGCCCAGGCGCAGTTCGATGAAATCGCTGCCTTCGAGGAAATCTTTATCGTTGGCAGTCGTACCCTCGGTCGCACCGCAGACGACCTGCCCGTACCGGTTGATTTGATTGACGAAGAGATCCTGAGGGACACCGGGCAGCTGGAGCTGGGTCGCATGCTGCAGCAAACCGTGCCTTCCTTCAATTTTTCAAGCTCCGCAATCAGCGATGGAACAGACGCATTACGGCCGGCGACTTTACGCGGGCTGGGGCCGGATCAGACACTGGTACTGGTTAATGGCAAGCGGCGCCACCAGGCCGCGCTGATTCATATCAATACATCTGTCGGCCGGGGTACCGCCGGTACGGATTTAAATGCTATTCCCGCCGCTGCCATACAGCGTATTGAAATATTACGTGATGGTGCTGCCGCCCAGTATGGTTCCGATGCAATAGCCGGGATTATAAATATCGTATTGAAAGACGATGACGCGGGGGGTCGGGTATCGGGCACCTGGGGCCAATACACAGAGGGGGACGGAGAGACCTATACCGTTGATTTTAACCGGGGGCTTGCCATTGGAGACTCCGGGTACGTTAATTTCACGCTGAGTTACCGCGACCGGGAGCGAACCAGCCGATCGGAGCCGCAGGGGGTCTGTCTGTATGGTGGCTGTGTCGACACGGATAACAATGGTTATCTGGAGCCGGGGCCGGGCTTTGAAAGTCTGGAAGTTACCGGTCCTGGACGTCACGGTTTACGCATTGGTGATGCCGATTCCAGTCAAGTGAGTGCTGTTCTGAACGCTTCGGCGAGCGTGGGGCCGGGTGAGGCCTATGGATTTATCGCGTATTCGGATCGGCAGAACGAATCCGGCGCATTCTACCGCAACCCGGCGGGTTCGGGCGCCAGTTTAGGTAACGGATCCAACCCTGTCCACCCCGACGGATTCCTGCCGATAATCCATTCTACACTTGAGGATCATTCGCTAAATATTGGCTATCTTGTTGAATTTTCTTTTGATTCAATACTGGATGTATCGTTCACAACGGGTGGAAACCGCGTGGATTACAACACGCAAAACAGCGCCAATTATTCCTATGCAAACTACCTGCGCTTCGAGGAAAATCGAACCGACGACGTCATCCCCGGATTGATGCCGCGCGCCGCTTACGCCTATGGGCTCGAGCTGGAACTGAGCACATTCAACGTAGATTACTCGCATGCGTGGGACGCACTGAATCTTGCTGCCGGCGTTGAATCACGAACGGATGAATTTCGTATTCTACCGGGCGAGGAGTATGCATGGCGTGACTACGATACCGATCCTGTGACCGGCGACTCCCTGTATCCTCAGGATGCCGAGGGCAGTATTCAAGGCTTTAACGGCATTTCACCGGATTCGCAGACTGCTGAATCCCGCGACATTTTTTCTGTATACCTGGATTCGGAGTACGAACCGTTCGACCGGTGGCTCATTAGTGCAGCCTTACGCTATGACGACTATGAGGGCTTTGGCGATACAACCAACTATAAGCTGGCGTCGATTTTCGACCTGGGCGCCAACCTTAAATTGCGTGGCTCATTCAGCACGGGGTTTCGGGCGCCTTCCATGCAGCAACTCTACTTTAATAACATCAGTACACAAATCAGAGGTGATCAGACAGTAACAGTCGGTACTTTTCGCAATGACAGCGAAGCTGTGCGGGCGATTGGTGTTCCGGAACTGAAAGAGGAAGAGTCGCGCAATATCGGACTCGGACTGGCAGCCCGCTTTGGCACATCCTGGGAACTGACGGTTGATCTGTACCGCATTGATATTGATGACCGGATTACAATCAGCAACCAGCTGTCAGGCGACGCCTATCCGGGGCCACTGGCTACCGCTCTGGATAATGCCGGGGCGGGTGCTGCGCAATTTTTTCTCAATGGTGCAGATACCAGAACCCGGGGAATTGATCTGGTATCAAGCTATACCGGCATCCAGTTCGGGGCAGGTCATCTGGATTTAACACTGGCGGCGAATTTTACAGATACCGAGGTTACGCGCGTTTACGTGCCCGCCAGTGGTGCGATATCGACCATATCCGCGGACGATGTATTCAGTGAGCAGGATATTTCAATCATTGAGGAGTGGCAACCAAAAGATCGCGTCATAGTCAGCGGAAAATATTATTTCGGCAACTTCAGTGCAAACCTGGCTTTCAACCGATACGGTGAATACAGCACGCTGGACGATCTCGGACGACAGACCTACGGTGCAGAATGGTTAACCGACGTACGGGTCAATTATCACATGAACAGTTCGGTTAGCTTTTTCCTTTCCGGAAACAACGTATTCGATATTACACCCGATCGGGTTACGAATACCGGGTCGCGTGGCGGGCTGTTTGAGTCTACGGCTGGCGCTGAAGATATGGCCAGCCGGTCGGTTTTTCCTTATTCGCGCAGATCCGCGCCCTTCGGTTTTAACGGGGCATTTATTTCTGCAGGCGCGACATATGAATTTTAATCAATCGGCGCACCCTGAGCGAATGCATCAACGTACAGACCACCATCGCGAAAAAAATTGGATGTATGCCTCCGTGAATCAGGCAGAATCTCCGGGATAATCTATTTCGTAAGTCCCGGCATCCAGGCCTTTAATCCGGGCGTACACGGCGCTGCTCCCGTCTTTTCGTATTATCAGAACATCAAAATCATCGACGCGATCCCCCATCTCCATACCAGGGCTTCCAATCGGCATACCCGGTACAGCCAACCCCAGCGCGCTTGGTTTTTCCTGTAAAAACCGTTGGATTATACTGGCCGGAATATGCCCTTCGAATACGTAATCATCAATCACTGCAGTATGGCATGACTGAAATTCGCGCCGTACCCCCAGCTTCTGTTTTATGGCATCCATGTTCTCGGTATCAGTAATTTCTGTTGTAAATCCGTTATTTTCGACATGGTCTACCCAGTCGCCACAGCATCCACAGGTAGGGCTTTTGTAGATGTGCATGCTCGGTTTGCCGGCCTCATTGGATGCGACCTGGCTGTTGCCGTTACCCGTACAGCCTGTAAGCGACAAGCTGATAAACAGACAGCTGATCAGTGCATATAGTCTGGGGTTCACTCTGGTTCGCGACATCGTGCTTGAGCTCCTTAATGGTAGAAGTGCGCAGTATGCCGACTGGCGACCCATTTGCAAAGTAAAAGCGCGGAAACGGGAACAACGGCCACAATCCGAAGTGATCGCATGGGTTGTTATAGTGCAAACAACCTATTTATCCGACAACGGCAGGCCGTCGTTAGTAATGACCGATCCGGAAGACCGGCTTTCCAGTCCTTCGTCAATATAGAGTTTTTGCACCAGAATCATTGCGACCACCATGAGCGGCGTAGCGAACAGGATGCCCGGGATACCGAATAATACCCCAAAGATGATGACAGCAATTAATCCCAATGCGGGGGGCAGATGGACCGTACGGCGCTGCACTATCGGCGTGAGAATATTACCTTCGAACTGTTGCAATGCGAGTATCAACAGCGCGACATAAAGCGCCGTGGTCGGACTGTCGGTAAATGCGATCAGGATTGCCAGAAATCCGAAAATAAAGGGCCCCAAAAAAGGTACGAATTCGAGCAACCCCGCTAATATCCCCAACGATAGCGCTAACGGGACATCCAGTAGATAAAGCCCGAGCGTGGTGAGTACACCGATTACCACCATGGCGATCAGTTGTCCAATCAGCCACATTCGTAAGCCGGTAGACGCCTCCATTAATGCCGTTCTGGTGTTCTCCCGGTAGGCAACGGGGACCATCCGGATTAACCCTCGCCAATACACGTCCGGCGTAGCTGCAAGATAAACACCGATCACCACTATCAAAACAGTATTGGCGATGGCGCCCAGTGCCGTTCCGGTGAACGAGACCAGGTTGCCCCACGGCATCGCGCCGCCTTCGAGCTCGGACAACCCGGGACCGATAACGGCGCCCAGCGGTGTGCTGGAAATCCATTGTCGGGCTGAATCCAGCGCTTGCGGCAGCCTTTCTCCCAGCCCTTCGAACTGGGCCGAGATATTGTCACCAACCCACCAGGCGGCAATCAAAAATAGAAGGATCGACAGCAGCACAACAAGGCCCGTCGCCAGTTTTCTCGATACTGGTAACCATTTCATCAGTAGCGCTGCAGCGCCGGAAACAAGTGTGGCAATCAGCAGCCCACCAAAAATAATAATAACCACCTCGCGTACTTGCCAGGCGATATAGGCGATAACCACGATACTGACAGCGATAACGACGCGCCGAATAAACAGATCCGGAGTATCCTGTCGGCGACTTTCTGTTGACTTCAAAGTATTTTCCTTCACTCAGAGACGGTCGAGGGGACCTCTGTTTACGCTGCCTTGGCAGCAGCGGCCGGGTTTCAGCGTGTGCCACCGGTGTTCAGTGACCATCTACATGCTGTGGGTGATGCACGGCTTTAACGGTATGCCAGGAGTATGCCAGGACCGGGTCGCATCAATGGGCGATGAGGCGTTTCATCCAGGACAGCATGACACTCGGCAGCTGCTCGGGATTGGGGAGGAGTGCGTACTGCTGATTTCCGAAAATGCCGGGTAAATAATCCGCAGCGTGTCGGTCAATGGTAAGGCAGAATGGGGAAATACCTTGTAATTTTGCTTCGATAACGGCCATGCGCATGTCCTCTACGCCATACCGGCCTTCGTAGTGATCTATATCATTCGGCTTTCCGTCCGATAGTAAAACCAGCAGCCGGTGAGTCGCCTGTACCTGCATAAGCTCAGCAGTCGCGTGGCGCAAAGCTGCACCCGTGCGCGTGTATTGCTCAGGTTCCAGTGCGCTGATTTTCAGTGCTGTTTCATGACTATAGTGTTCCTTAAAGCCCTTGATCGGACGAATTGAAACACCGTGTGGGCCTTCTCCAGAAAAAGCGAGTACCGAGAAGGGTTCACCCATGCTTTCCAACGCAATGCATACCAGCAAAAGCGCTTCGCGCTCTACGTCAATAACACGATGGTTGCGTGAAACCCAGCCATCCGTGGACCCACTGATATCAATGAGTAGACTGATGGCGATACAACGATCGCGGTTGCGCCGTAGCTGATACAAGGCATCCGCCATTGCATTACCGGCACGAAAATCCGCGTAGCTGTCGATATAGGCATCCAGGTCGATATCGTCCCCGTCAAACTGACGGCGATGAAGAAGTCGGCGGGCACGCAGCATTTCAAACTGGCGACGCAGAGTGGCCAACATGGATTGATGTCGGGCCAACGTTTGATCGATCCAGCCCTGATCGCCAGGTTTCGCAGATAGCAGTCGTACCGTGACGCCGGGCTCCTTATAGGACTGGGTTTTAAAATCCCACTCTGGATAGGTAAGCGGGCTGTCGGTCTGTCCGACAGGTTCATCGGATCGACGGGCGCTTGTATCCGGCGGATCATCTGATAACAAAACCTCCTTGGGACGTCCGGGGGTCGCCACCAGACGCGCCTCTGAAAGCTCCGAAACCAGATCGCCGAATTCATCGGCGCTGGTTTCCTCATCCCGATCAGTGGGTCGTTGTAGCCCCAGAGGATCTTCGGCATGTTGATGCGGTTCATCCGCCTGCACCATCCACACACCCGGGTCTTCTTTCTCCGCGTCCTCGTCTGGCAAGGCTTCCCGTATTTCCGGGCGTCGCGGCAACCGGGTACTTCGACCCACCGGATTCTCATCCTGGCTATTCGATAATCCTGAATCCATAGCCGCTTCACTGCCGGACGCAGGTGGTGGTCTGAGGTCTCCGGTCCACCAGCATTTCAGCAACGGAGCGCTACCCAGTTGCTTGCGACTGCCACCCAGCCGATCCAGTTCGAATGCCTTGATTATTCTGGGTGTGATATCCATTGAATCCGCCGGCACCTGGGGCACAGGAATCCCTGTCAGCGGTCGGGCACAATCGGCTTGCAGCAGCAATCGCAAAAAATTCTCGAGAGGCTGCCTGGCCTTTGAAAAATATTTGAAGGGTGGGCGCGAGGTCAGCTCCTCACGGCGTAAGCGGTTGATGGATTCGGCAACCCCGGGGAGCAGCGCTGCGAGGGCTTTATCAGCGGCATAGGCCTCGAGCAATAAATACACATCGAGACGTAATGGTGAACCGATATTGTTCAGAAGCAGGGCGCTTCCCCGCTGCGCGCGCATCACCTGCTGTAGCATCACAACCCGGTACCGCCCCATGGCCCAAGCGTCGTCAGATAACGCCGACTCGGCGGGTAACCAGACGCTATGCCCATTTGTTGACGGAACCGATACCTGCTGCCACGGATGCTGCACGCGTCGAAAAACTTTCGAAAGCAGTGTGGGTGGCGCCGGCGGCTGTGCAATTCGGATAGGGTAGCTGGTATCAAAAACGGCGTGGACCAGCAGATCAAGCCGCCGGGCAACATCCAGAGCAGTCACAGGTTGGGTAGACTCGGGCGCATGCCTGTGACGCCGCCACAGATCTCTGGCAAATATTGTGGCGTGTCGTGCGACATCCGTAATGAGATCTTCTGCTTCAGCCATAAATCGGACTGCCCGTCAGACGAATGTTGCCTCAACCAGATCGCGCATGGCACCCAGCAAGGCCTCGTCATCTGATAGCGGCGATAGAAGGCCGGAATAACACGCATCCTTGATAGCAATACCGCTTTTATGCAGGAGCGCTGCTGCGATCAACAGACGCGTGCTGGGAACTTCCGCCAGCCCCCGATCACGCAGTGCCCGGATTCGATGGGCCAGTGAAACAAGCGCCATTGCGATGGCACGCTCAACGCCGCTTTCCCGTTCAACAATCAATACTTCACTTTCGTATGACGGCAGGTCTATATCCATCGCTACAAATCGTTGGCGGGTACTGGGCTTCAGGTCTTTCAGCATGCGCTGATAGCCCGGATTGTAGGATATGACCAACTGAAAACCGGAGGCGGCCTCAATAATCTCGCCGGTCTTGTCAATCGGCAGAACGCGGCGGTAATCAGCCAGCGAATGCAGTACGACGACCGTGTCCGGTCTGGCTTCAACAACTTCATCAAGGTAACAGATCGCGCCTTCACGTACAGCACGAGTGAGCGGGCCATCCTGCCAGGCCGTCCCATCATGCCGGATCAGATACCGCCCAACCAAATCACTGGCTGCCAGATCGTCATGGCAGGCAATGGTAATCAGTGGCCGATTCAACTTCCATGCCATGTGCTCGACGAACCGGGTTTTACCACAGCCAGTCGGTCCCTTGAGCATAACGGCCAGGTTGTTCCTGTGACAGTTTTCAAATATCGAAACTTCATTGCCTGAGGGCAGGTAAAACGGTTCGCGCGCAACGTACTCCCCGTCCAGCACTGTCTGAATCGTCCTATCCATATGCACTGGTCAGACCGTTTCTGGGGCGGCCGGAGCCGGCGACTCATCCGTCACGTCCAACCGTGGTGGATATCGGAAGAAGTCGTAAATAAACAAGGCTACACCAACGGTGAATATGGACGCAGTGGCGATTAACATCAGGAAATGCACCTGGATTTTCAATTGCGCATCGAGGTATCCCATACCCATTATCCGCTCCAGATACACCTGACCAATCCCCGCAGTAGCAAAGGACAGGGTCATGCCGAACATGCCGGTCAACTGCATCCAGAATGCCCAATACCCGATGCTACTGCCGGATTCCGGCCGTCCTCGGGTCAAGTAGGGGAGCGCGTAAGTTATCATCGCCAGCGTGATCATTGCATAGGCGCCATAGAATGCCGCGTGTCCATGCATGGCGGTAATGAGTGTACCGTGCGTCCACTTGTTAACGCTGGGCCAGGTATGGGCCAGACCGAGCAGCCCGGCGCCAAAAAGGGTAAAGACGGCGCTGCCGAGCGTCCAGTGTAACGCCAGGGTATTGGGGTGAGACAGCCCTGATCGGCGCATGGCGCCGTAAGCATAAATCGCCATCGCAACCAGGGCAGCCGGTTCAAGGGCGCTAAAAAATCCACCGATTGGCAACCAATAATACGGCACGCCAACCCAATAATAGTGGTGTGCGGTACCGAGAATACCTGCAATAAACACCAGGCCAACAATCACATACAACCACTTTTCCATAACCTCGCGGTCCGCTCCCGACAAACGGATCAACAGATAGGCCAGAAACGCCCCCATGATCATCATCCAGACACCTTCTACCCATAAGTGGATCGTCCACCAGCGATAAAATATGGAAACGGTGTAGTTTTCATAATGTAAAAGCGCGGGGAAAAACAATACGGCGGAGCTGACCAGACCTATCATTAAGACGCCTTCGGTGGTCGTAAAGCGTCCGGATTTTTTTATCGTCATACCAATGTTATAGAGAAAAATAAGCATACAAACGACTATTACGAGTTTGTGCGGTAATGGCTGCTCCAGTAACTTGTTACCGGTTCCATAGCGAAACAGGTAGCCGATGATCGCGGTGACACCCATGAGTGTCCACAGACCAAGTTGAATATAGGCCAGTTTGACGCTATGCAATTCGGCGCGGGACTCTTCCGGAATCATCCAGTAGGTCGCGCCCATAAATCCCGTCAGTACCCAGACGATCAGCAAATTGGTATGAATCACTTTCGTCACGTCAAACGGCAAAATATAGAGAAGTGGATCCGGACCCAGGTACTTGGTCGCCGACAGCAGACCAAAAACGAGCTGCAAGCCGAAAAGTACCATTGCGACGGCGAAGTACCAGTAAGCCACTGTTTGCGATTTATACCGCATTGATTTTCTCCATCGAGTTTGAGAGTGGTTCCCGCTCTACAGAAACCCCGGGGTTGTCTGACATCGTACGTCAATCCAGATGGCAGCTTCCGTAGCCCGGACTGAATGGCCCGTCGAAAGCCGGGTCACCGGCGGCTGAAACTGCGCGCCGGCAACATCCCGGTTGACTCGCGAAACCTGCCCGTCTACCGGGTATAGCGGCCAGTTACCTGATTCTGTTGGCGCGGGAACAGCCAGAATCAACAGATGTACATCGTTATTTATAGGTCGCCAGGTACGCAGTAAGTTGCTCCAGCTGTTCCTGTGTCAGGGTATCTTTATATCCGGTCGGCATAAAAGAGGTACCGCTGGCGGAGTACATGGAACCGGGGACAATGTGCGCGCTCGGCTCGACAATCGCTTCGTAAATGTATTCCTCGACCGTCTTCGCCTTACCGGTGTAATCACTGGACGCAATAACTTCTGTGGCGCGCGATACAAGTCCTGCCATTGTCGGCCCGGCCATATCGGCTCCGGGTGCCGTCGAATGGCACGCGTTACAGGCCGGCGTGGCTGTACGGAAGATTTGCTGCCCAAGCGCTCGTGGATCATTGTCGGCCTTAACAGGGCGGGTACCCGGTGGTACATCCTCACTGTCGACATCATCGCTGATTGAAACGACGTCCGCACCGGGTATAAAGCTTCCAGTGACGAGAATAGGGCGCGGTGGCCAATCCTGATTATCGACCTTGCTCACCCAATCGAGAAACGCTATGAGATCAATAATTTCTTTTTCACTGAGATCCTGTTTGGGCATCAGCCGGCGATGTTTGCTTTCGTCGTAAAAACGCGACGGATCGCGCATATAGGCCTGAAGATAAGCTTCGCCTCGATGCTGGGTAATCTTGGTGAGATCAGGTGCGTAATAGGCACCTTCGCCAAACAGCGTGTGACAGTTTATACAGTTATATTTGTGCCAGACGTCCTTACCGTGCGTAACTTCCGGCGTAATATTCTGCGCATTGGTAAGCTTGGGAAATTGTCTGTGGCTATCGATGGTCAGCACAAGAAATACCAGTGCAGCAATCGCCGTGGAAGCAATTGCGAACAGACGGGATTGGCGGTTAGTCATTGTCGGGGCGCCTTATACGCTTATTCCGGACCAATAAAGGATAGCAATTGAGAACGCGTAAACTATTGCAATTGCCATAGCTGACAAAACAACGAAGCTCAGGATTCTGATGGGTCCGAATAGTTGTTTGGCTTGCATATGAACTCTCTTTTTTTTTATTCGTTCAGAACAGAGGATAACATTGGACAGCGAAAGCGCAAGCGCTGCATCACTATTCTTCTGGAAATTTTTTCGACACGGCAGATCTTTTCGTCACCTGATGCACTCGACATTCATTCGCATCTTTCACATATTCCGGCGCTATCGGAATAACCGGTTTCTCTGCTCACGACCTTCCCGGTGGCTTCTCACGGGGGGGGCAGATCGCCGGGAAAAATCCCTCCGCAGCTTTGGTCGTCGCGGATTACCCAGACAGCGTTGGCTATACGGGACTCTCGCGGAACAGGATCAATCTGTCATCGACAGCATAAGATGCATCCAATATACACCTTAAACGACTCGCGGTACAATGACAAAAGCCGGGTTTTCGACGACGTGGTGTGACCATCGCCGTTGAAATGCCTATAATGACGCACTTTTTTCCAAGTCTAACGCCAGACTGACATTCAAGAACGATGGAGAGCACTATGACAGATGTAACAACCGGCCTGGACACGATATTTTCCCACGTGGTCCGGCACAACCAGGGTGAGAAGGAGTTTCATCAGGCCGTTAAAGAAGTACTGGAGACGCTGGAGCCGGTATTGAGAAAACACCCCGAATACGCGCAGCACAAGATAATCGAGCGAATCTGCGAGCCGGAACGGCAGGTTATTTTCCGTGTGCCCTGGCAGGACGACAAAGGCGACGTACAGATTAACAGGGGATTTCGCGTCGGCTTCAACAGTGCGCTGGGGCCCTACAAGGGAGGGCTTCGTTTTCATCCGTCAGTGTATCTGGGCACCATAAAATTCCTCGGTTTTGAGCAGACTTTCAAGAATGCCTTGTCCGGTATGCCGATCGGCGGCGCCAAGGGTGGGTCTGATTTCGACCCGAAAGGCCGCTCGGATAACGAAGTGATGCGCTTCTGCCAGAGCTTTATGACCGAACTTTACAGGCACATTGGCGAAATGACCGACGTGCCGGCTGGCGACATTGGCGTGGGCCCCCGGGAAATCGGCTATCTCTTCGGTCAGTACAAACGTATAACCAATCGTTACGAATCGGGGGTGCTTACCGGCAAGAACCCGCAGTGGGGTGGGGCACTGGTACGCAAGGAGGCAACAGGTTTTGGCGCGGTGTTTTTTGTGGAGGAAATGCTGCGCGTCCACAACACGACCCTGGAGGACAAGGTGTGCGTGGTATCCGGTTCGGGTAACGTCGCCATCTATGCCATTGAAAAGCTCCAGCAGTTGGGCGCAAAGGTTGTCGCCTGCTCAGACTCGAATGGTGTGATCTACGCGGAAAACGGCCTCTGTCTGGATACCATCAAACAGATCAAGGAGGTGGAGCGCAGGCGGATTCAGGCGTATATTCAGCATCACCCCAGTGCGCGATATCTCGAGAAGGGTAATATCTGGGACATTCCCTGCCAGGTGGCGCTACCCTGTGCGACGCAGAACGAGATGGATTCAGAATCGGCGAAAACCCTGATAAACAACGGCTGTATCGCCATTGCCGAGGGCGCCAATATGCCGCTCACGTCCGACGCCGTTCGAGCTGTTCTGGACGCCGGGATTGCCTATGGACCCGGAAAGGCCGCAAATGCAGGCGGCGTCGCCACGTCCGCGCTGGAGATGCAACAGAATGCCAGTCGCGACGCATGGTCCTTCGAGCATACCGAGAAACGTTTGCAGGTCATCATGCGCAATATCCACAACGAGTGCCATGAGACTGCCCGTGAATACGGCATGCAGAACAACTATGTGGCGGGTGCCAATATCGTCGGATTTCAGAGAGTTGCCGAAGCAATGCTGGCTTTCGGGGTGATCTGACATCACATCCTGCCGCCGGCGTATCGTCTGCACCGGCGACAGTCACTATTCAGCTCATGCCGTAGTAACTATTCAGCTCGTTTCGTAACTGTTTAGATCGCGTCCAGATTTGTTCAGAGCAAGGCGAAAAATGTGAGTTTACGCGTGTAAATACGCCGCGCATCCTGGGCTTCGCCCAGCGGGCTGCCTGGTCAGGTATTCAAACCTGTTCCCGCCAGGTTTGTAACAATTTTTTAACGCAGCTTTCATTTGTAGGTGCAGGGGCAAATCGGGGTTGAGCTGAACAGCTATCATAAATACAAACCATCCATGACAACCCAATCATGATAAACCGCACGGTAACATTTTACCTCCTGACGTTCCCGGTCGGTTTGATGGGCGCGGTGCAAAGTATTTTTGGTCTGATGTCATTAACGGCCATACAGGATGGCGTCGGTCTGCATTTTCTGGGGCCGGGCGCCGTTATGCTACTCATGACCGTAATCGTCATCGCACTCAGAGGACGCATTGACACGAGCAGGCTGGGCTTTCGTGACGCACTGTTTTTCGCAACGACTGCCTGGGTGATATCGGGATTGCTCGGCGCGATACCGATTTTTTTAATCACGGGGACATCGGTAACGAACAGCGTATTCGAATCTGTCAGCGGCATCACGACAACGGGCGCGACCGTACTTGCCGGGCTGGATGAAATGCCACCGACATTTTTAATGTACCGCCAATTTCTCCAGTGGTTGGGTGGGTTGGGTGTGGTCATTTTTGTTGTTGCCGTGTTACCCATGTTGAATGTGGGAGGCATGAAGCTGCTGAAGGCGGAAACACCCGGTCCCATTAAAGATGAAAAACTGTCACCACGAATAGCGAACACCACACACTATCTGCTACTTGTTTACCTGTCCCTGACGTGCCTGTGTGCTGTCATTTATTATATTTGCGGGATGAGCGGATTTGATGCTGTCGCGCACGCGTTTACCACGGTTTCGACAGGCGGATTCTCCACTTACGATGCCAGCCTGGGCCATTTCAATAGCTACTGGATATTGTTGGGCGCGAACATTTTTATGCTGGCAGGGGCCATCAGCTTCGCCCTGCATTACAAGGCATGGCACTTCAGAACATCCCGATTATATTGGAGCGATGAAGAAACGCGCTGGTTTATTCTCATCGTCGCGGCGCTGTCTCTGTTTATTATGCTTGTGTTAATCAGCAACAGTCATTATGACAGCGCACTGGACACCCTGGTTTTTTCCTCATTCCATTTGGTCTCTTTCATTACCAGCACCGGCTTTGAGGCCGCCAATGTTACGGAATGGCCGTCAGTCGTCATGTTTCTGTTGGTATGCGCCGGATATTTGGGGGGCTGCGCCGGATCGACAGCCGGCGGAAATAAAATCATCCGCAACATTTTATGCGTTCGCCTGGTGAACCTTGAGATAAAACGACTGATCCATCCAAAAGCCGTGTTCGTCGTCAAGTACCAGGGACGACCACTGGAAACCGACGTCATGAGCGCAACCGTCGCTTATATGACGGCGTCCGCCAGCATCACACTGCTGTTTACACTCGCACTGATAACGACTGGCCTGGACTTCTGGTCAGCATTTACTGCAGTCGCTGCGTGCATCAATGTTCTGGGGCCTGCCTTTGGAACGCTGGGAAGCAACTACCAGCCAGTTTCTGATGCCGGTAAATGGATACTGACTGTTGCGATGATAATGGGCCGTTTGGAATTCTTCACCATACTTGCACTTCTCTCGCCCAGCTTCTGGCGCCAATAGCGGCACCGGCTATTTATGCAACGGCCAGCCGAGTAACAGAATGGTCACAGTGACCATACCCATGCAAATATTCATCGGCAAACCGACCTTGATAAAATCTGTAAATCGGTAACCGCCGGGGCCGTAAACCATGAGGTTCGTCTGGTAGCCCAGCGGCGTCGCGAAACTGGAAGAGGCCGCCATCATAATGGCGAATACAAACGGCTCATTGTTCAAACCCGCCGCTGCGGTAAGGTTTAGCACGATAGGCAGCATAATAATCGCAGCCGCATTGTTGGTGACTACCTCAGTCAGGACTGACACCGTCAAGTAGACCAAAATCAACATAAGCCAGGCATGGCCGCCGCTCAGGCTGACTATATTCTCGGCCAGGAATGCCGACACGCCCGTTTTCTGCAAGGCTACACCCAGCGAGAATGATGCGCCGATGGTCACGAGTACATTAAGATCCAGACTTTTTTCTGCCTGACTCAGTGAGCAGCAACCGGTGGCAATCATAAGCGCAGCACCGATCAACGCCGCGTTCAACATACTGATAAGCCCCAATCCGGCGGCACCAACAATAATAATCAAAATAATCCAGGACAGGTAGGCACGGTCGTGGCGGGGCGGTTCAGAATCCAGGTCGCTGATCAGCAAAAAGTCTTTATTGTACCGTTGACGACTGACAAAGGCGGGGCGGGCTTCGAGTAACAGCGTGTCTCCGGCAGCCAGCCTTATGGTGCCGAGGTTGCCCTTCACTCGCTCGCCATTCCGCGCCACAGCGAGGACGGCAGCACCATAACGATCGCGAAAGCGCGCATCACGAATCGCGTGACCCACAGCGTCGCAGTGCGGCGACACCACCGCCTCTACCAATCGACGCTCGGAGTGTGCCGTTGCCAACGTCATTTCCCCGCTGACCTGTTCCGACGGCAAAACACCGTTAATGCGTAATAAGTCGGAGATAGCTTCAGTGTCGCCGGCAAACACCAATCGGTCTCCCCCTTTAAGCACCTCCTCTGAGGACACTGCCGTTACAATATTGCCTTCCCGTTCAATCTCGATCAGATAGACCCTTTTCAGGTTACGCAGACCGGCCGCGACAACCGTTTTGCCAACGAGAGGGCCATTCGGATCGACCAATAATTCGAGCGTAAATTCACGCAGGTTGGCGAAAACCTGACTCTGCTTCCGATCGGGTAGCCATTTCGGAAAGAATATCAGCATAAAAGTCACCCCGAAAATCGCAGCAGGGAGGCCCACCGCCGTGATAGAAAACAGGGAGAAGCCGGACTCACCGGTAATTGATTGATACTGACCATTGACAACCAGATTGGTGCTGGTCCCGATCATGGTGAGAGTCCCGCCGAGAATGGCGCTATAACTCAAAGGGATCATCAATTTGGAGGGTGATATATTGATTTTACGCGACCAGGCGTGAATTCCCGGGATCATGGTGGCAACGACAGGGGTGTTATTGAGAAACCCACTCAGCAGCATAACTGGCGAAAAAATCCTCACCAACGCTCCGCGAACGGACCTGGGTTGCCCCAACGCTTTGTTTACAAGCAGGTCTATGCCGCCCGATGCGTGAATACCTGCTGCAACAATAAACATGGCAGCAACCGTAACCAACCCTTCATTGGCGAATCCACCCAGGGCTTCGCTTGCTGTCAGCACGCCCGTGACGCTGAGTAAGGTCAGAACGCCCATCATAACCAGATGCGGGCTGACCCTTGTGGTCACCAGGGTTGCCAGAGCCCCAAATGTCAGCAACAACGAAAACCAGCCTTGCCACGCCATACGTTATCCTTAAGAAAATAAGGCGCATAGAGTAGAACCTTTTTGCACAATAAAAAAGATCCGAAAAGTTATGAGCTAATAACCGTTGAACAGGTACTCGTAATTAATTGACAAAACGGGTCGACAACCCAGGAGGAGGGCGCCTCAGCCTGGGGCATACCGCTGTATTCTGAGCTCAAAAAAAACCGGGATCGACTCGCGTCGACCCCGGCTGGTGTTGCTTCATGTATCGCCCGTTCGGATATTATCCGTCAGGACGCAAGGGGAGTTATATTAAATACCCCAGAGACGCTTCAACAATGAAGTTTTTCTGGTATCCATTTCACCCCACTCACCCCAGGCTTCTTCGTTGGTGTCGGGTGCATATGGCGTAGTATAGATACCGCCGGTATCCCCGGATTCAGGGTTGATTGACCAGTAGCAGGCGAATATATTTTTCTCGATCATATAATCGACAAAATGATTTTGCCATTCTTCGTCAATACCGGGTGAGATGTGGCTCCACATTTCCTGCTCTGCTGCACGGGTGTTGTTGGGCCAGTCCATGTTTCCGCCGAACTCACCGACGATCATGGGGTGGTTGTACTCACCATCGCGGAGGTAGCCGAAGTGCTCATCCCAGCCTGCTCTCATCAACTCGACAGTACTGGCACTGAATTCAATCTGGCAATCCGCATTACCGGCTTCATCGCCTTCCAGGCCTTCACAGCCAGTCAGGAAGTGATTCTGTACGAACACCGACGGACCATAGGTGTGCGGAGAAATTACCAGTCGCTCATGAGGAATGTCGAGCGGCCGACCGTTAGTGCCATCGCCTGCGTATCCCCAAAAGTTCTCACCCCAGTTTGGGTTGGTCGCTGAATCGCCATGTGGGATTTCTACGCCTTCAGAAGTCAAGGAACCTATACCTTCAACCAGAATCAACACGTCAGAGTTGACGGAATCAATGGCCTCAAACGCTCTCTCGGACAGCGTGGCCCACTCATCCCAGGTGTAATCCCACGGTTCGTTAAAAATATCGATACCCAGGATGTTGTCTACGCCGAGCTCTGCATTAAATCCAGCGATCTGCCGCAGATTATCCAGCCAGGCGGCCTCATTATAAGGCTGGTCATTGGTGGCACCGCCGCCACACGACCATTGGCTGCGAGTAAACTCATAACCTTCACGATCCTGATCAGCATAGGGTGGGTTGGCATCCAGTCGGCCTGCGCGCCAGCCGAGATAGTTAGAGCAGGAATGAATGTCGATGATCAAATCGATATCATTCTGGTCAGCCAGCTGGATAAAATTCTTCAATGCATCCAGGGCATCACCGCTGTCCTGGCCAAGCTCTGCACGAACAGACTCGTGGTTTTTCAGCGCACCGCCGTCCTGTGCAGCACCCATACCCTGCTCATTACCAGCTTCAAGTGTTTGCGGTGCGATAGGCAGACGGACTACGTTAATGCCCAGATCCTTGATTTCGTCAAAAGTCTGCTGAACGGTTCGGCCGCTGCCTTCACCGCCATTTGCCCACCACATATTACCGACGTACAGCTCCAGTGGCGCACCGTCCGCATTGTTATCGGCATCCTTCGGCTCGTGTTGACCTTCCAGACCAAACCAGTTGCCGCAACGAACCGGCAGGGGAGAACCGTTTTTGGTGATCTCGCCAGCTGAGTTAACCCGGAACATACCCTCAGTAACAGGCGTAGGTGTCGGTGTCGGTGTCGGTGTCGGCGTAGGCGTTGGCGTAGGGGTTGGCGTCGGAGCAGGGGTTGGCGTCGGAGCAGGGGTTGGCGTCGGAGTCGGCGTTGGACCATCACCACCACATGCAACCAAGCTAAACGCTATTATACTGGCACTGGCCAGTTTAATCGGCATTGGCCATGAAGTTGGCTTTTTAAATGAGGACATAGGACTTATTCCTTCGTTGAGTCTTTAGGACTATTGGTTGAAATACCTTATTATTGTTAGCCGCAACACGATGCAATCTGTGCAGCATTCAGAAGCAGTTAACTTCACGAAATACCTTACAGTAATTCAGCAAGTGGAGAAGCCACGCAATTCTCAATCCTGAGGAATAGCTCCTTTTTATAAGGGGCCCATTGTAGCCCAGCGTTCTCAAAGGAGTGCACTAGACAGATTTTGTATTTTTTAACTGTTTCTCATTAACAAGCCGGCAAATGGAACCGGTGTGAACTGGTCGACCCATTCTTCGTATAATTACCGGCTTCTCTGCAAATTAATAAAGCTTATTTTTGTAGGTCCTGTCTGTCCATTGTTGTAGTCCCGCCGTACGTTTTTTGCCCGCCCGCGCCCGCGCTCAGTGCGTCAGGCTTTAACCATTATTTGGCCGGCGGCAAGCAATAGGGTTGCGAACACAAAAAATTCAAACATCGACGATGATCAAATTATGGACAGCAAATGCTTGCGTGTTCTGAAGCAGGGGGACGGTATCGCTGTTTATACCCATGGCTTTATAGCCTCGTCTTTTGAGGCTATTTTTTTGAGGCTGAGGCTATAGCTTTAAGTCTATAGTTCTGAGTACTCTTATTATGCGAAACGCCGTGTGCGCTATAGACGCCTGTCTGAAAGGCCTGAAACACGGTAGAATATCACATCAGTCAATATCACGCCGAGTCCGTCATGACCTCAACCCCAACTCACGTCCATGCCGAGCCTCATAAAACTAACCGTTCAGGCTGGCTCCGTGCCGCAGTTATGGGCGCAAACGATGGTATTGTATCGACGGCCAGTCTGATCATCGGTGTGGCTGCCGCGGGTACCAGTCATAACGAAATCCTTCTCGCAGGCGTAGCCGGTCTTGTTGCAGGCGCCCTGTCGATGGCGGCTGGCGAGTATGTCTCCGTAAGCTCTCAAGCCGACATCGAAAAGGCGGATCTGGCGCTGGAACAGAAATCGCTCGACGAAAACCATGAATCCGAAATCAATGAGCTGGCTGAAATATATGAATCGCGCGGACTTGAGCCTGGGTTAGCGCGTACCGTGGCAGTCAAGCTCATGGCGCATGACGCGCTCGGCGCACACGCACGTGACGAGATCGGAATTTCGGAGATCACCCGCGCCCGACCGGTTCAGGCGGCGACATCGTCTGCGTTGGCGTTTACACTCGGCGCCGGACTCCCGCTATTGGCCACCTGGCTGTTTCCTTTACAATTGATCATTACAGCCGTGGCGACGTTTTCCCTGCTCTTTCTGGCGCTGCTGGGTGCCACCGCGGCCCGTACAGGTGGCGCGTCCATTATAAAGGGCGCACTGCGAGTGACCTTCTGGGGCGCGCTTGCCATGCTCCTGACAGGTTTAACCGGCGTCTTTTTTGACATGATGACTGCCAGTTCCTGAAGCCGGTTTATAGTCATGCCGGGCTTACGCCGTTTCGGCAGATTGCATTACACGGGCGCGCATACTCAAAACAAAGGTGACTCCTGTCCTATGTCGATACCACAACCCATACTGGACATCTCCACCGGCTTTGCGCGGTTTATGGTACAACCGCCCCACTTCGAGCCCGGGCATAATTTCACCAATGAAATTGGCAATATCGATGCAGAAAACGACTGGGAGGCCATGCTTGCCTTTCTGAATGAATACCGTTATTCGGAAAAGACCTTCCGGTCGTATGCCACGGAGCTGGAAAGACTGTGTTTGTGGCTAATCCATGTTCACAAGGTCCCCCTGTCCGGCCTCAAACGGACGGATCTGGCCGCCTATTACGAATTTGTGGCATCCCCACCGCCGGCCTGGTGCGGCCCATCGGCCAAGAAATTCAGGAAAGACGGCACGGTCAATCCAGCCTGGCGGCCGTTCAAGCTGGAACCCGACGGCACCGCCGGACTCGCGCCCGGCAGTGTTCAGCGTCTTCAGAAAATACTGCGATCGATGTTTACCTATTTTGTGGACGAAGGCTTTCTGCTGGGTAATCCTGCGACTGCACGTCGAACCAAAGGTCAGCGGTCAGGCAAAGCATCGAGAATCGTAGAGCGTTTTTTGCAGCCCCACGAAGCCGCATTTGTCGAACAGCTTTTACAGCAGGAAATAATCAGGGCCCAGCAAAGTGGCAACAAAGAACGTTATTTTCGTTCGTTGCGACGGCATTATATTTATGAACTTTTTCTGCATACCGGGCTGCGCATCTCCGAACCGGTTAAATATACAATGGGAGACATCCAGGTGCGCGGCACCGGTGAGAAAAAAACGCTGTCTTTGGAGATCAGCGGAAAAGGCAATATCGATGGAGAAACACGAACGGTGGTACTTGGTGAAGCCTTTATCAATATACTTAAGACCTACCGGATCGCGTTGAACGCTGCGATCGACGACAAGCGCTGGACGGCGCTGGACCCCCTGCCCGCTTTCAATGAGCCAACACCGCTTATACCGGATATGTCCGGGCTTCGCGCCATCGGCGAACGTCAATTGAGTTCGATATTTGGTGAGATCCGTGAAATCTGCCTCGAAGCCCTCGATGGATTGCTGCAAAAATCCCAAGACCCCGAGCAAACCAACGACCTGAAACGTATGCGATCAACTCTGGCCGTGTTTACCTGCCATTGGATGCGTCATACCCATGCCACCTATTTTCTGGCATTATCCGGGGATCTGCGGGCTACACAGGATCGTCTGGGGCATGCAGACCTGTCGACTACCCAAATATATGTACACGTGCTGGACAAATCCAGGGAACAGGCTGCGAATAAATTCGACCCTTCGAAAATGTCCGATTTGATCTGACCGGTGTTTGCATCTCAAGATCTGACATCAATATAACGATAGAGATTAAGCGCGGGGATATAGGCCAGTTTCTGTATTGCCACGTCGGAACGCTCAAGCCGAAGTGGAGACTCACCCGGATCATCACGCCATATCACGTGCTTTGGCAAGTTCAGATCCTGCGACAGGAGAATTCCACTCACATTAATCGCCTTGCGTTTTCGGATGCCCTCCTCCCAAAAAACGATATTGGCGCGCAGTGTGTTCGGTAAGGATTTCTTCATGGCCAGCTTTTCACCGGGTTTAAGCTGACTCAGCGCATGCAACACAGCACTGCGGGTGGCGGGAACAGGTAAAGCGTTGGCCATGGCTTCGGCTTCCACGAGTTCTATCAGCTTGATCGATGAATGCCGAGTGGCCCACGTCCATGAAATGGACTCAAGTTTTGGTGGCAACACCCGAATATGCGCATAGCACCGCAACAAATCAAGACGGTGCAAGTGCAGACGCGATAACGCGCGCTCCAGCGCCTCTGTACGTCTGCCCTCTCTGTGAAGTGCTCTGTCCACGAGTTTATCAATCGCCGTCTTTTTACTGCCTCCCAGCTCTCTGACCGTGGCGACTGCCTGCTGAAACTGATCCTTTACATGGTTCAGTCTCGCCACGGCATCAACCGTATCTGCCGTAGCGCAAACAAGCCCCGCCAGTTGTTCCTCTTCATTTTCGTCAAGATAGAAATTGCGCGTCATGGCCGGTATTGCGTGAGAGCGAGCCTGTATTGAATCACCGTGAAAACCGGGCAGGAAACAAGGCAAATTTTTATCGGCAAGGATAGCGCTTCTAAACTCCGCCTGGGAATCCTGTAAAGCATCGTAGGCGCGCATTAAATCAATGACTGCTTCGCTGAACATACTGAATACCCCTGCCATCACTTTTGGTAGCCGGATTAGGGCTATGTAAATTTTAGCGTGTTCGGGGATGGTATATTATTTTATGGAAGACAGCTATGCCTATAACGGAAAGCCTCCCAACGTTACAGAAACACCTGGCCGTAATTGCAATTTACTGCGACTTGTGTCTGGAATCATTTACAGTCGCCCTGCAGCGACAAGCGCGGCATGGATCGTTTTAAAAGGTAACAGCAAAGATAGATGGGCATCCAATAGTGGAACGGCACCATAGCTGGCATACCACTGAGCAACACCCTCATTCCTGGCATCGATCAACAATGCCACACCGCCTGTCTGAGCGGCCACCAACAAACAACAGCGCACAACTATCTTTTCGGTGACGCCACCAAAGTAGCAGTTTCGCCGCAAGATGTCGTTAAGTGAACCTCAAACTCGGGGATGGTATATAATACGGACCCACCAAAGATGTCGGATCGTCCGGCTTTCTCGAAAAAACACACCGGTGCTTAGGAAGCGGTCGGAGTTGGCTTATAAAAAGCAACACGACAACAGCCCTGGATATTGTGTCGGTGGAAAAGGCCGATTTTATGCCTTGTATTTTTGCAAGCGGATCATTGGCCGCTTGCAAACGCGCCTTATCACGCTATTGCAATCGCAGCCGTTCACGCCATCCGCAGGACATTCATTCGCTTAACGTTCAATGCAAAGCGTAGCCTCGGCTAACAGGACGTCAGGCGCTCAGGTCGGTTCGGGCCTTAACGGCACTGATTTTGCAAAATCTTGACGACGGGTAACAGTACATATTAAAAATGCTTGAATGCAGGCTCATTGTTACCGAACTTTGTACTTTTTATAAATTTGCGGAGGTCAATATGACTATTAAACAATTACTTGGCACGGCTGTTCTCGGCGCACTGATTCCCATGGGCGCTATGGCCGGTTCTGACGATAAAAGTGAGAAGATTGTAGAAGCGTTGAATCTTGAGGGCGATCGTGCCGATCAGGTGCAGGAAATCATGGCGGATTTCCACGATCAGAAGAAGGCGGTGAAAGAGCAAAGCATGGACCAGATAAAGTCACTGAAGAGCCAGAAGGAAGACCGCCTGAAAACCATTTTGTCTGACGACGAGTTCGAACAATATGAAAACATCAAGGAAGTAAAAAAGGATAAACGCGACAAGAAATGGAAAAAGGATTAATCTTCTACAGGGTAAATCCAGGGTCTGTTGCCGTTTAATCAGCGCCTCTGTTGCGTCTGAAAACGCGCTAATTTTGTGATGCGGCATGCCGACACGACGAATGTGGTTTGGTGGCCCCAAATAAGCGACTGATAACGACGCCAGGTGGAAAAATGGCCGCCAGCAGTGGTGATAATAGAACGTCAACAGACCCTGGCACCGGTCAGCAACGCGATGACCGGAGTCAATAGCGCAGAATCCGTGATCTTTCGATAGAACGTCAATCGATCCGGACTCAGCCTTCCTGATATTCTCCCGCTTCCCGGTCGGCGTCCCAGCCCCCACCCAACACCCTGAACAGATCCACCAGTGCATTCAGCCGCGCCTGGCGCAACTGGATTTGTTGGTCCTGAGCCTGGAACAGGCCTCTCTGCGCTTCGAGCAAGGCTAACAGGTTTTCGTTTCCCTCCTGATAGCGAATTTCCGTAAGACGCAACGCGCGTTGCGCGTGGTCAATAATTTCCTGCTGGAGATGCTCCTGCTGCTCAAAGGTTAGCACCTGATCGACGGCCAGTTCCGTCTCCTGCAGTGCATTTAAAATCACTTTGCGGTACTGCTCAACAAGTGCCACTCGTCGCGACTTGCTGATGTTGACCAGATGGCGTCGGCGCCCATGGTCAAATAGCGTTTGCGCCAGCGATAAACTCCAACCGACCGTATCAACGGGCGCGGTCAGCGCCCATCGGGCGGCAGAAGAGCGGCCAGCGCTGGCGCCAAGTTCCAGCCCCGGCAACAACGCCGCTCTGGCCGCCATAACATCCGCGTTGGCCATTGCCAGCTGAGCTTCCATGCTGGCTATATCAGGTCGCCGGGTCAGTAGGTCGGAAGGAATCCCCGCCCATATCTCGGGCAGGGTTATATCCAATAAATGTTCTTTATCCAGCGCCAGGGCGTGTGGCGGCGCCCCTATCAGAGTGGCTAGTGCGGCGCGTGTTTGGCGCGCCTGCAACGCGAGTGGCAAAACAGCCGATTCCTGCGCGAGCAGATTGCCTTTCTGTCGGGCGAGGTCAGCCGAGGAGGCCGTACCAAACCGAAACCTTGCATCCACAATAGCCAATATGCGTTCCGCGATACGAATGTTTTCTCGCGCTGTTGCCAGTCGCTCCTGCAACCCAAGCCAGTTAAACCAGCTGGCGGCGATAGTCGACACCAACTCCAGCCGGGCGGCATCATGATCAAAGCGCGTGGCGTCGAGCAAAGCATCAACGGCAAGACGTTCGGCCGCAAGGCGTCCCCAAAGATCAATCTGATAGGATGCCTGAACACCGACGCGGCTATTGTCCGTACTCTGCCATTCGTCTCCCTCAGAGCGACTTCTGCTGCCGCCCGTTTGCGCAGTGAATCCAACCCCCGGCCACAGACTCGCCCCGGCAATATTCACCTCCAGTTCGGCCTGATAGAGTCGCTCTGCCGAGATACGCAAATCGGGGTTGTCCTGCAGTCCGCGCTGCACCAACGCTTGCAATTGCCCGGATCCAAATGCGTTCCACCAGTCAGGCGTGATTTCATGAGACAATGCATCTGCATCGAGCAGCCAGGCGACGTCGGGGCGGAGGGCCGGCTTCTCGTCGGGTAATAGCGTCTGACAGGCAGCACTCACAAAGATGGCCACAAGCACCATCAACCAGCGGGACTTTCGCAATACACGCTTCAGCATCAATGTTGTCTACTCCGAGGCCAGGGCAACCACCGGGTCCAGACCGGCGGCCTTGCGTGCAGGCAGATAACCGAAAACCAGACCGGTCGCAAAAGCACAACCGAATGCCAGAACCACAGGCGCGACGGAGAAATGCACAGGCGTACCGAAGTAGCCAACCAGCATCGCACTGCCCAGCCCTACAAACACCCCCACTACCCCACCCAGCGCCGATACCACCAGTGCTTCCAGCAGAAACTGCTGCAGAATATGTCGACGTCTTGCGCCGATTGCCATTCGCACGCCGATCTCCCGGGTGCGTTCCGTGACATTTACCAGCATGATGTTCATCACCCCGATGCCTCCGACCAGTAACGATATTGCGGCAATTGATGCCAGCAACACTGTCATCGTATTCTGGGTTTCCGCCACGCTGTCAATCAGTGAGGCCATATTGCGAATGGTAAAATCCTCGCGCCCGTGACGCGCCATCAACAGTGCATGCGCCGCATCCTGGGTTTCATTGATAAAGCGTGGGTCTTCCACAGCCACAGTAACACTGCGCAGAAAAGTCTGACCGAATACCCGCAGACTGCCGGTGGTATAGGGGACAAAAACAACATCGTCCTGATCCTGCCCCATTGGAGAGGCGCCGCGCCCGGCCATAACACCCACCACCTGAAATAAAATATTGTTGATAATCAGGTACTCGCCCAATGGATCCTGATCACCGAACAGCTCGCGGGCCGTTGTTTGCCCCAACACCGCGACGGTGGCATAAGCCAGTTCGTCGTCCCGGGAAAAAAATGTTCCCCGGTCTATATCCCACTGACGGGCAATCGGGAACGCGGCCGACGTCGCGTTAACTTCTGCGCTATGGTCCTCATTGCCGTATCGCAGCGTGTAATTCCCTGTCAACTCGGCCACGGCAGCGCGTACATTGGGCAGTTCATTGAGGGCACCAACGTCACCGGGTACCAACGTCGCTATGTTCCAGCGACCGCCACGCTGGTTGGGGCCTCCCGGCCGCACCAGCAACAGATCGCTACCCATGGCGCTGATACGGTCTATGACTTCCTGCCGGGCGCCATCGCCAATGGCGAGCATGGCAATGACCGACGCCACACCTATCACGATGCCGAGCAGTGTCAGAACCGTGCGAAACAGATTGCTGAAAAGTGACCGAATGGCGGTCCGAAACCCTGCAACAATTTCACTCAGCCAGGCCGGTTCGCCGTACAGCGTCGATCGTTGCAGTTGGGCCGGTCGTGCCCGGGAGACGCTGTTGTAACCCGGGTCCGATACAATAATGCCGTCCCGGATTTCGATTTGTCGATGTGCATGTGCGGCGACACCGGCATCATGGGTAATCAGAATTATCGTGAGCCCCTGCCCGGAGAGTTCATCCAGCAGCTGCATCACCTCGCGACCGCTCTGGCTGTCAAGCGCCCCGGTGGGTTCGTCTGCGAGAAGCACGTACCCGCCGTTGATGAGTGCGCGGGCAATCGAAACCCGTTGCTGTTGCCCGCCGGACAATTGGTTCGGTCTGTGCCCGGCACGGTCCCGCAACCCCAGCCGGGCCAGTAATTGCAAGGCCCGCTCCCGGCGCTGTGCGGGCGGCATACCGGAATAGGTTGCCGGCATCTCCACATTTTCACAGGCACTCACTCCTGGCAGGAGATTGTAGCTCTGAAAGATAAACCCGAAGGTTTCGCGACGCATACCAGCCAGCTCATCAGGCGACAGGCCAGCGACTTCCCGTCCCGAAAACAGATAGGTACCATCCGACGGCCTGTCCAGGCACCCCAGAATGTTCATCAATGTTGACTTTCCGGAACCCGAGGCCCCCATAATCGCAACAAACTCTCCGGCTTCGATATCCAGATCAACACCGTTGAGTACCTGCGTCCGTATCTCACCGTTACTGAACACCCGGGTTACCTTGCGCAACCGAATCAGCGGCGCAGCGCCCGTGCCTGAATCATTCAGAGGCATCAGAGCCTCATCCCGCGGCCAAAGCGGCGTATATCCTGGGGCCGGGCGGCCTGCCCCGCAGCATCGCCGGCAATACCCGTAATGACCAGATCTCCCTCCCGAAGTCCGCTCAACACTTCCACCCGAACACGGTTGGAGACCCCCGCTGTTATGATGCGCTCCTCAGCGTGACCCGTCGCATTCAGTACCTGCACACGGTATTGGGTGGCGTCGGCACCGGTCCGGGCCGCCGGCTTTCCGGAGCCGGCGTCCAGAGGTTCCACTGCTGACACCGGAATCAGCAGCACGTCCTTTGCTTCAGCCGTTATAAAAAATATCTCCGCCGTCATCTGGGTCATTAACTGGCGGTCGTCATTGGGCACCTCAAATAACGCGTTATACAGAACCACATTGTTGAGGATTTCCGGCGTCGGCTCGATGCGATTCAGGCGGCTGTGCCAACGCCGCCCCTGACTGCCCAGAGTGGTGAAATATACAGGCATGTCCGGACGGAGCCGCCCGACATCGGCTTCGGATACCTGTGCCTGGACCGTCATCACTGACAGGTCGGCTATACGCAGCAGGGTCGGAGCGGTCTGGTTGGCATTCAACGTTTGCCCCTGTCGGCTGGTAATCGATACCACAGTGCCGTTCATGGGCGCGTGAATACGCGCAAACTCGAGGTTGGCTTCTTCGGCACGCAACGTGGATTCAATTTGATCTATCTGGGCGAGCAGCGATTCGATCTGAGCCCGGGCCGACTGCAGGCCTGCCTCAGCGCCTTCCACCTCTTCAACCGTCGTTGCATCTTCCCGGTGCAGATTGACCTGGCGCCGGTAGTGGATTTCCGCCAGTTTCAACTGAGCCTCCCGATCCTGCAATTGTGCCCGTTGAAAGCGTAATTGCGCGCGCGTGGCGTCAACCCTGGCACTGTAAACAGTGGCGTCAATCTCGGCGAGCAGGTCTCCGCTCGAGACTTCACTGCCGATACCCACATGCAGTACATCCAATTGACCGGATACCTGCGCGCCGACATCAACGTAATCCCGGGGTTGCAGGATGCCGGTGGCCGTGACCAGGTTCTGAATAGTGCCGCGTGTCACCGGTGCAGTAAGGTAGCGGGGTTCATTTTGCCGACCGGCCAGCCATAGCATGAGCATCACTACGCCGACAAATATCGCTACTGCGACAGCCAATCGATACCTGAATTTAAAAAATCGTGAACGCAAACGTGAAATCACAGACATACTTTCTTATTACGCGGGTTTCCGCCGGGGTCAACGAACCCGGGAGATCGACAAAACATCGGCAGGTTACGGCGGTTTAATCCCTTGTACACTGAGCCGCGTACAGGTAAAAACGTTCAACCAACCATCGGTTAGGTATTCATCGCCAACTATAGTTCAGATTTGCGGCTATCCGGACCATCCCTTTCTGTAGAACAACGTCAAGTTTAACCACTAACTCTGGTTTTGCCTATGAACACGATTTCGTCCCTGTTGCAACACTGGTCTTCGCTTGCCAATCAGCCGGGTATTGTTACCATTTTTGTTATCTGCGCAAGTGTTCTTATCGCCCTCACGCTTCATCTGATCATATTTCATTTGATCGGCAGAGCACTCAGGCTGCGCGGGTCGCCGGATGACAATGCAACGTGGCACACGCTGACCAACAAGACCCAGCGTGTTACACGGTTAATTTTTATTCTGATTGCCATAGAAATATCACGACCTCTGGTACAGCTTTCCAGTTCGGCGGAGCTGTTTATGTCGCGACTGGTCACTGTCGGTATCATAGCCGCAATCGGCTGGATGGCACTGCTGTTAATTCAGGCAGCAACACATACCATGGCATCGCGCTACCGGATCGACGTCGAGGACAACCTCGAAGCCCGCAAAATGCGCACCAAACTGCGGGTGTTCCGCCAGATTATCAGTCTGCTCGTTATTGGTATTACCATCGCATCAATGCTCATGTCGTTTCCCAGTGCACGCAGTCTGGGCCTGTCGATGTTCGCGTCGGCGGGTGTCGCGGGCATCGTCGTTGGCTTTGCTGCACGGCCGGTCCTGTCCAATCTGCTGGCCGGGCTGCAGATCGCACTCACCCAGCCCATCCGTATTCAGGATGCCGTGGTTATTGAAGGTGAATGGGGCTGGATTGAAGAGATCACACCCACTTATGTCGTCGTTAAGATCTGGGATTGGCGACGCCTGATTGTGCCTCTGAGCCATGTTATTGAGCACCCCTTTCAAAACTGGACACGGGAAACTGCCTCCATTATTGGCAGCGTATTCTGGCGCACAGATTATACGGTCCCCATTGATGCCATGCGGGTGAAATTGCAGGAATTCCTGCAGGAGTCAAAACACTGGGACGGAAACGTACAGGTGTTGCAGGTTGTCGAGTGCCACGCCGACACAATTGAGCTACGCGCATTGATGAGTGCAAAAAACAGCCCGACCGCCTGGGATTTGCGCTGTGAAATTCGGGAAAAAATGATAGTCTGGCTTCAGGCAACCTACCCTGGCGCTCTGCCCCGCCGGCGCGCCGAGCTCGATCTGGTTTCTGCCGATCCTGTACCGGAACCATCGGCTGTGAAAGCGTAGTAGGATCTGTTAACGTTTCTCGAAACTCGTTGAAATAAAAAGCGTTCCAGGATTTCAGCCAAAACCGTTAATTCCCTATAAATCAATTGGTTAGATTAAAACACCAACAGACCCTGGAAGTACAGTTAACAGCGCCCCACGGCATTTCAAAACTTGAAGCGTTCAATGCATGTCAATTGAAACGACCAGTCAGTATATTTTCGGTGGAGCCGCGCTGGCGCTTCTCTGTATTTTCGCAAGCGTGCTGTCCCGTCGCCTCGGCGCTCCCCTGCTTCTCGTTTTTCTTGTGCTGGGGATGCTGGCCGGCGACAGCGGGCCCGGCGGCATTGCCTTTGAGGATGTCGAGCTGGCATTCCTGTTCGGTAACCTTGCCCTTGCCGTTATTATTTTTGACGGCGGACTGGGCACCCGACGCGATACATTTCGCGTCAGCCTTAGCCCCGCGATTTCTCTTGCCACACTCGGCGTCGTCATCACGGCCGGGCTGACCGGCCTGGCAGCTCACTGGATTCTGGGCGTGTCATGGCAGCAGGGTCTGCTTATCGGCGCAATAGTCGGTTCAACCGATGCGGCCGCGGTATTCGGTCTGTTACGTGCCGCCGGGCTCGAACTGAAAGAACGAACCGGGGCAACCCTCGAAATCGAATCTGCGACCAATGACCCCATGGCGATCTTCCTGACGTTGACCCTGGTGCAAGTGATTGCGCTTGAAGCAACGGCACCGGGCTGGTCGATGCTAACCGAGTTTATCCGGCAAATGGGATTGGGCGTCGCATTGGGGATTACCGGCGGATACGTGATGTCGTTCCTGTTAAGACGGCTGAGCCTGGCTTCCGCGCTGTATCCACTGTTGGCTCTGGCAGGAGGTCTGAGCCTGTTCGGCATTACCAACCTGTGGGGCGGCAGTGGCTTCCTCGCCATTTTCATTGTCGGCCTGATGATCGGCAACACTTCCTTGCCATACGGCAACGACATACACCGCTTCCACAATGGCATGGCCTGGTTGAGCCAGATCGGCATGTTCCTGATGCTCGGTCTGCTCATCACCCCGGGCAATCTGCCTCCTCTGGTGATTCCGGCGGTAGCGATCGCGCTGGTTCTGATATTTATTGCCCGGCCCCTTGCTGTTTTTGTCTGTTTATTGCCGTTTCATTTTCCGTGGCGCGAACAGCTTTTTATCAGTTGGTGCGGCTTACGCGGCGCGGTTCCCATCATTCTCGCACTGTTTCCGACATTGGCGGGTCTTGATGACACCGGCATGTACTTTGAGCTGGGGTTTTTCGTGGTGCTGATATCTCTCGTACTGCAAGGCTGGAGTATCGCGCCCGTTGCGCGCTGGCTGCAAATCGAGTTGCCGCCGTCCACTAGAGAACCGGAGCACCTGGCCCTCAAGATTCCCAATGAACATGAAAAGGTACTGCTGGTTTATCAGGCCCTGACCGGCAGCAATGCCGTAGGGATGAATGCGCGGCATCTACCTTTATCTGAAGGCGCCCAGCTGGTCGGTCTTATACGCCGTGGCATGATGATCGTCGAATGGGCCGGGCAATGTCTGCAGCCTGGTGATCAGGTGGTCATCCTGACATCCGCCGGCAGTACGGCGAAGCTAAATCGCACGTTTGCCACGCGTGCAACCATATCACGACTGGAGCCTTCGACATTCTTCGGTAACTTTGTCATCCACCCCGACGCCCAACTGGCAGATCTCGCCCAGCTCTATGGATTTGAACTGCCGGCGGAACTGCGCAATCTGCGGCTCGCTGAATACATTGCCCGGGCGTTTTATGGCAAGCCCGTCGTCGGCGATCACGTCCAGATGGGTAATGTGCAGTTTGTGGTAAGGGAAATCAAAGGCGATACCATTGCGGCGGTTGGGCTCAAACTGTCATAAGTAAGGGCACCGGTAAAATGCAGATTTGTCTCTTTTAATTCATCGAAGGTTGCGCGATGCGCGGTTGATATACCACGGCGTCGTGCACTATCATCCCGCTATCGCTGGATAATCGGCACTAACCGCCAATCCTGCCCGCGCCCAGCGAGCCCAATACAGACCAATCCCGGAGAAACGAATGACTTTACACCGATTTATGATGGTACTCCTGCTTACCGCCTCACCACTGTCTGCTATTGCCGACGGCGAAATCGAGCTGGTCGAAAATATGGGGCAGCTACAATACTTCACCCACAAAATGACCTTGGCTATTGATGCCGGCAACCAACCCCTGGCCGACTTTTACGCACACGAACTGGAGGAGTATCTGGAAGACACGCTAACAGTGAAGAGCTACCATGACAAGCCCATAGGTACACTGGCCAAAGCAATGCTGGTTCCTGCATTTGAAAATGTCGAAAAGGACATTAAAGCCGGCAATCTGAAACAGGCTTCCGACAAACTCGATACGATGATCAACGCCTGCAACGCCTGTCACAATGCAACCGGCTTCGGGTTCATCGCCATCGAAAGACGGTCTGACAATCCGTACATGCAGAAATTCGACACATCGTCAAATAAGGCCAAGTAACACCGCAGACGGCCTTCACGGGTCACATTAGAGCGGGCCTTCTGCCTGGCCAGTCGGAAAAATGGCCTCCAGCAGTGGCGATGATGATGAAGGAACGTCAACAGTCTCTAAGAGGCAGCCCCTGCGTCTTCCTGTTCCGGCTCCCCGGCAGGACTCAATCCTTCGGCTGCTTCCTGTTTGGCTTTCTCTGACTCCAGATAGGAGATCCATTGCAAAGCCAGCGTTTCGGTCTCCGGGAATTCCTCAGACGAGCGAAAAGCCTGGCGGGCAGCGCGATAGTTCTTTTGATAAAAGCGGCTCATGCCCAGCATCAGCAGCGCATCGCCCTTGCGACGCAGATTACCTTCCACTGCCTTTTCCAGGGCCTTCTCGGCGTCCTGCCATCGGTACAGACTCATATAGCTCTGGGCAAGACGCAGATAGATTTCGTGGTCGCCTGAGACTTTCGCGGCTTCTGCAAAATACTGCACAGATTTGTTGGTTTCAGCAGCCAGTTGCCAGGATTGCGCGAGCAATTCCAGGTTGCGGGGGTTTCGTGCCACTATGCCGTCCTTGATGCCCTTCTCGAGGATCTTTGCTCCTTTATACGGGACACCGTGATGGCTCATCAGGTTTGCCAGGTTCAGTATTTCCGTCGGATTATCGAGCATTCCTTTATCGTAAAGGGGTTCCATCAACAACAACTGTTTCTCTGTCTCCTCCAGTTGCCCGTAAATCGCTGCGAGATTCAAGACATAGGCTTTTTTTGGATAGAGCGCAATCAGCTCTTTAAGAACCTCGACAATATGCCGATACTGCCCCTGATCATAGTAGATAGCGTTCAGGACCAGTAGCCAGTTCTCCGGAATCTGTCTGCCGCTTTCCCGCTCCAGGTTTATCGCTTTCAACGCGTAATCCAACGCTGGCTGCATTTTTTCCTGTCGGTAATACACCTGCGCAATCAGCATGGTATTGACGGGATCGGGAACACTGACAATCGATTCCAGACGTTGCGAATAACGTAAAGCGTCGGCAAGATTATCCTGCATCAGGTTCAACTGCGCGAGGGTTCGTAAAGTGATTTGCAGAAAGCCTTCAGGCAGGTCGGTATATTCGACCGCATTTCTGAAGGCTGCAATGGCCTGATCATAATCTTCCTGATGAAAATGCAAATTGCCGATCAGGCTCCAGGTCTGCGCCAGTTCGAAGTTATTCATCCGCGTCCGCTGGAGAATCGCGTTGAGCACGGTCGACGCTTGCGAATATTGCTTTTCATCCATTAACACCTGGGCTTCCTGCATTCGTTCAAACACATCCTGGCTGATCGCCAGCCGCGAACGCGATTGCCCGTTGGCACCGACAACCATCAACAACAGGCAGATACTCAATAGGATTTTCATTACCGACGACTTCCATCGTTGCTTTGCAACTCAAAGGTAAAAATATTCCTGACGTTTTCGACCTCGACCGCTTCGCCGTTGATCACTCTGGGCTTGTACTTGAACTTAAGGGCTGCCGCAACCGACGGCCGCTTGAACCCGCCGAACGTGCACTCGTCATCTATGACGCGCACGTCGCGCGTCGCACCCGTGGTCGTTACGGTATACTCAACCACGCAGTGACCTTCGATTCCTCTGCTCGCAGCGGTTGAGGGATAAATTGGTGCAACCTTGACGATGGGCAGAAATTCACCTTCCCCCATTCCCGTGCCAAGCCCACCCAATTCCACATTCATACCGTCGCCCGTTGGTAGCTGCGCCACTGCGATTGCGGTCAGATCGCTCTGGCTGTCGCTCGTATCCGGTGTGGCCGGCGCGGGCGGGGCTTCGGTCCTTTCAGGCCTTTCCAGTCGCTGATCCTTGCGGACAGAGGCTTCCTCACGTTTCAGCATAACAAAGTCAAGAATATGAACCCGCGCGGACTCATCCATCCTCTGCTCGCTGACCTGAATCAGAAAGTACATGAACCAGGTAAGAAACCCGGCAATTACCAGCCCCAACAGCAGCATGATGACAAACCGGACCGGTAGCCATTTGTCATCGAACACTACAGACTGATTTTCAATCATTAGTTTTCCTGTGCGGCAATCGCAATTTCGTACACACCGGCACGACGGGAGGCATCCATCACCTGCACCAGTGTTTCGTTGGTCGAGTCCCGATCCGCCTGAATCACTACGGACCCCTTGGGATTTTCCGCGTGCAGCCGTTCGATATTCGGACGCAGCGCTCTGACATCGACTTCACGTCGATTAATCCAGATACGGTTGTCCGCATCTATGGCAATAAGAATATTGGCTTTCTCCTGTACAACCGCGGTGGAGGCCTGCGGCTGGTTCACTTCAATACCGGACTGCTTGACGAAGGTTGCTGTCACAATAAAAAAGATCAGCATAATGAATACCACATCCAGCATTGGCGTAATATCGACCGTGGCTTCCTGATCCTCATTGCTGCTTGAGAGAAGTTTTCGCATAACTGTTTCCTCAACCGTCCAGCGGAAGCTGATTGGATAATTGTTCCCGTTTTCTCTCCACCAGCCGGTTGATATAACCCATCACAGGCAAGGCTGAGATGGCTACCACCATGCCGGCCATGGTTGTGATAATGGCTTTGGAGACACCACCTGCCGTCGCGCGCGGGTTGGTACCGCCCGTAATTGCCACCGCATCGAAGATCTCAAGCATTCCCAGCACCGTGCCAAGCAGCCCCAGCAAAGGGCACAGTTTGATCAGTGTCTTGACGAGTCCGATGTTCCGCTGTAACCCCTGATTGGCTTTATGCAGCAAATAAACCCGAAACTGCTGCGCATGCCAGGACCGGCGTTCTGGCCTGTCACGCCAAAAACCACGCGCATTCTCGGCCATCGCCGGGAAAACCTGCTTGATATAGATAAACCGCTCAAGAATCAGCGCCCATAAAATGGCAGCGAGCACGATAATCAGCAGCAGGATGTCTCCCCCCATGTCCAACATATAGCCAAACCAGGGGAATACATTTTCAATGGTAGCGATCACTCCAGGATACCTTTACGCACGGGTCTCGGGGGCGGCTCCGGTTGCCGGGCAGTCCGCACGTGCTTTTCTGACTGCGTGGCAATAATGGCTACCGCTTCCTGTTCGAGCACATCTGTAATGGCTTTGGCACGGGTGTAGACCAGGTTGTGCAGGAGCAGTGTCGGAATTGCCACAGTCAGCCCCAGTACGGTTGTTACCAGCGCCTGCGAAATACCGCCCGCCATCATTTTCGGGTCGCCGGCGCCAAACAGCACTATAGACTGGAAAGTGATAATCATGCCTGTGACTGTCCCCAGCAGCCCCATCAGTGGCGCCACCGCGGCAATAATTTTCAGGAAGGAAAGGCCGCGATTGATCGGTGGCACTTCACGCAGTACCGCTTCGCTCATTTTCAGCTCGAGTGTTTCCAGGTCGCGGTCCTTAAAGGAAATGTACTCCTTAAGGATCCGCCCAAGCGGATTATTGCCGGCCTTTTGTGGATGTCTGATCTGTTTGTTGATCCGGCTTTGTACCGAGAGCAGATAGACGAATCGCAGTACGGCAAGAATGACTGCTATAATACCCAGCCCGATAATCACGTAACCAATCACGCCACCCTGCGCCACTCGCTCCTTCATGTTAGGTGCAGCGACCAACAGACTGAGCAATTGCCCGCGTGTCGGATCAATGGTAAACGGAACAACGTCGACTGATGCATCATCGATCTCCCGTGCGCCCTCGAGAAAGCGGGCAGCCGGCTGACGGGCATATTCAAGTACACGTCCGGTCTCCGGCACAAACTGGAGATATTTGCCCTCGGATACAATATTGAACTTGCCGACACGGATAACGTCCTGCTGCCGTTCTTCACCACTGGTGGTTACAACCGGCTGTTGACGCCGGACAACCTTGCCGGATTCAGTCATTTCACGCTGCAATTCAAACCACAGGCGCTCAATTTCTTCGATGGATGGCAGAACAGTCGTTTGTCCCATTTTTTGCGAGAAGTCAGCAAGATAATCGGCGCGCTCCGGATACTGTAATTGCGTCAGCGAACCGTAAAACTGCCCCTGGGCATCGCTGGAAACCTGCTGAAGTACGCCGAACAGTTCTTTCAATGCCCCCAGACGTTCATTCAGTCGGGCTCTGGTCGCCGCAATCGTCAAATCGTTTTCTTCGAACGTTTTTTCCTGCTGTTCACTCAAAGCTTCTGCGGCCTGCTCTTCCTTTTTGAGCTCGTTCAACAGACGTTGCTGGCTGGCCTGTTCGCGCCTGAACTCAGCCAGCCGCCGCGCATTCTCGGCGTTATCGCTGACCCGTCCTTCACGAACAACATTCAACAGTTCGTCCATCGACACTTCACCGCGGGACTGAGCAACAGCGCCAACGGTCAATTGCGCCAACCCGACCAGCAAGAGCGCAGAGATGAGGAGTTTCACTGAATTTCTCATGATGATGCCTTGCCCTTGACCAACGGAATTGTTATAAGCTCGGGCGCCATCTCCTGACGCGCCATCTTTATGCCTTTGTCTATATTGCGCTGGTAGTTCGATGTACTGATTTCCTGCCAACTATCGCTGTTTTTATCCCAGTAACCATAGCTGTCACCGCCGACGGTCCGATACATCAGGCCGACCCGGCCAACACGCAGGTAATCCACATCGAACGTTTTGTCTTTGATGTCCAGCTTTCCTTTGTAGGATTCGATAGTGTTACCGTAATCATTTTCGATCTGGAACGCTTCAAAGACCCGACGGGTCTTCTCGGCGTTACTCAGCTCGGAGCGTTCAATCAGACGGCGCAGACTTTTGATTCGGTTTTCACGCTCTTCCATATTGAACGGTATATCCAGCCGCACGAACTCATCCAGGCCGTCGAGCATACGGGTAAGAAGGGGCAGAATCTGCCGCTCAATAACCGCCGCATTGGCAATGGATGCGTTCAGGGACGAAATTTCAGCCTCCTGATTCTCCAGCTGACGTGCGAGAATCCTGTTGTAAATATTCAGCCCATCAACCACCTTCAGAAGATTCTGATAGCTGTCGACAATATTCTGCGTTTTCTCGTGGGTGGACGAAACGTTTTCCTGCGATTTCTGGTTCTCTACCAGACGGGTTTTGCCGGCATCAATGACAGGTTCGGTTTTGTCTTGCGCCAAAGCGCAAAGTGAGGCAAATGGAATGAGGAATAACCATAGCCTGCAGCGGAGAATGTTCAAAAAGTTAACCCTCAAATGGAAGTCAGTATGCATCACTGGCAAGGCGGCAAGTGACGGGACGTTACTGTGAGTTTAGACTAACATTTAGCGAAATGGGGCAATTGACATATGTCAATGAATGGCGGGATACGGCTATCTGGAATAGGGAATATGGAAAATTCGGGCCTGCTGCAATTTCTCTGGCGAACACACGCCATCGCCAAGGTTAGCAGGACCCGCTGGTATTAAGCGGCCTTTTTAGGTGCCGAATGGAATAGAGAGTCAATTTCCTGCAGAAAACGGTCATAATCGGGCGTATTTTCTGCCGCATAATTGAAGTTGCGGAACAGTCCCGTCACACGGGTGAAGTATTGCAACGCCTGCGGTTGTGTATCAAAAACGTAGTCCGCCGTAACCAGCCGGTATAGCCTGTCAAAGGCAAATGCCTGCCGATGCAATGGCACACTGGCATCAACCTCATCGAATGCGTCCTGCTGCAGGTAGACCATATCGACCAATAAGGATTTTTGATAGAGAACATAGTCCGCCACCGAAATGCCCTCTTCACCTGACACCTGCATCATTTTTTGCACGCTGTCCCCATCCACCAGTAGTTGCTGCATGGTCCTTACGCGGGTTATCCAGCCCGCTTCGAAGTTCTTCTCAAACCACTCACCCAGCTGGTCCATATACCGTGACCAGGAAATCAATGGATCGATCGCCGGGTAGAAGCGCTTGTATGCACGGGCATAGGAAAGCCCCAGAAAATTCTTGACGGTATTGAGTGTGGACTGCGTGACGGGTTCTTCAAAGCTGCCACCAGCGGGCGACACCGTGCCGATCATGGTGAGACTGCCGGTGGCGCCGTCGGCAGTCCGGACAACACCGGCACGCTCATAGACCGAACGAATGGCAGAATCCAGATAGGCGGGGAATGCCTCATCGCCGGGGATTTCTTCCAGTCGCCCCGATGTTTCGCGCATGGCCTGTGCCCAGCGCGACGTGGAGTCGGCCAGTAAAAGCACCTGAAAACCCATCTGCCGGTAGTATTCACCCAGCGTAATGCCGGTGTACATGGAAGCCTCACGTGCCGCCACCGGCATGGAGGACGTGTTGCAGACAATGATTGTGCGATCGATCAGCGCACCGCCGGTCTTGGGGTCCTTAAGGTGAGGAAATTCGGTGATGGTTTCCACGACCTCCCCGGCTCGCTCGCCACAGGCAACCACAATGACGATATCGACGGAGGAGTGGCGCGCAATAATATGTTGCAGCACGGTTTTGCCTGAACCGAACGGGCCGGGAATACAGCCGGTGCCGCCAAGCGCCAACGGGAAAAACGTATCAATGAGACGCACCGTCGTACTCAGTGGCTCGCTCGGGTACAATCGTTCGCACTGACGGCTGTGCAGCATATCCGTGGTAAGAGGTCTCCGGACAGGCCACCGTTGCTCCAGTGTCAGAGTACGCTCTTCGCCCTTCTCTGTTCTAAGCCGAACCACCGGCGTGTCGACAGTGACGGACGCCTCCTGAATCCAGGTGACCTCCACTTTACCTTTCAAATCGAACGGCACCATAATTTTGTGGTTAAAACGCCCTTCCTGGACGGTGCCGAGAACATCACCAGCGGCCAGCCAGTCCTGTTGCTGGACTGTCGGAATAAAGGACCATTTGCGGGTCTTGTCCAGAGCCGGCAAGTCCACGCCCTTTGGCAGAAAAGTGCCAAAGTTGCTGGCCAGATCTTCCAGGGGGTTTTGAAGACCGTCATAAACCTTCCCCAGCAAACCGGGGCCCAGACTGACGGATAATAACTCGCCACTTTGTTCTACCGGATCACCAATGGCCACGCCAGTCGTGTCTTCGAATACCTGTACATCGGCAAAGCGGCCTTTGACCCGCAGGATTTCCGCTTTCAATCGAACGGTCCGTTTACCGTCATTGCGCGTTGGCAGGATGTAGACTACCTCGTTCTTCAGCATGGGGATAGACTGACCGTCACGGATGCCGGCTTCTATTCTGACCAGGCTCTCCTGAACGGCTGTTACCCGGGTTGGATGATCCGCTACTTTTTTTTCGGTAACCATTTAAAGACCTGTCGATTCGTTTCTTGGATTGCCGGCGACATCCAGGGCGGTAGCCAATGCATCGGCGACGTCCGTACTATCCGGCCTGGTCGAGCGAAGCGTTTCCGCCAGAATCTGTCGAAAACGTCGCTCGGCGGACGCTGTATCATAGGAAGTCCATCGTGCCGCAAGGTCCCACTTCATTCGGTATATGGCAACTGCGGGAAAGTCGAATTCATGCTCTACTTCCCGGCGCTTCAACCAGTTCCACACACGCAGCAGAATGAACTTTTCGAGTTCATAGGCCTTGCCTTCTTCCAGTAATTTGCGCGCACTGGCTACCCATGGGTGCAGCTTCTCCATCCCCATCAGGGGCTCATGCCAGTGTTTCTGCATGAGCGGCTGCCAACGACCATAACCCCACTTTCCAGTGGCTGGTGTCGAACCGGCGCGCTTGTGACGGAGCGCGGCAATGATACTGCGCAATTCCAGTCGCCAGATGATACTTTCCACAATAAATTCCGAGCGTAGCTCTTTCAGCCGCTTTTCCAGTAACTGTATGAATTCCTCATCGCTTCGCTCGGCGGGTTGGCGGAACCAGTCAAGCAGTTCGCCGAGAATTTCCATATCTTCCAGATCCCGGGGCTCCAGCATATGAAAACGCTGCCGCAACTGTATTCGGGAAATGGGCATACGACGCAGGGGGGCCAGGGATTCAAACCCCGGCAGACTGCAAATCAATGTGGTGTACTTATTGGATTCAGCTTTCACTACCTGACCATACCTTCCAGAATCGCGCGAAAGCGCGGCTGCAGGTGTTCCAACAGTAAGCTCGAGATGCGCTCATCGGTAAAATCGATCTGTACGTCCCTGTCATTTAGCGTTATCAACAGTCCATTGCGACCGTCCGCTGACGGGGCAAACGTCACGCCCTCACGCAATACGTCCGCTGCAACGTTTATAATGAAATGTGAAAGACTACCCTCTTCCAGTTCCAGCGGATGGTGACGCAATTCTTCTATGCCTATTAGATCCCGGGGCAGCAGTACCGTCAGGCCCTCGCATTCATCCAGGCGGTTCTCCTTGCGCACCTTGCCGGCGATTTCCAGAATCAGCGACTGTAGAAACGCTTCCTGCTGCAGTTCTGTGGCAATCAGTCGTCGAACACGTTCACCGACCACATCGGACAGTTGTGCCTTGAGCTTCAGTACAATATCACGCATGGCGATATTTAAGGCGTCCTCGCCCCCGCGCCTGATCTTCTCCGCCTCCTGACGGGCGCTGGCGACGGTGTCCTGCGCCTGTTGTTCTGCTTCGGCCAGGATTTTGCCCGCCTTTTCCCGGGCCTCTGCGATCAGTTGCGCGGCTTCACTTCGACCCGCCGCCACACCGTCGTCCCGCAAACGCTGAATCAACTGGTCAACGCCGGAGGATATCATTGCCTCGTCTTTTGCTTTCAGTTCGTTTTTCACACCGACTCTCCGATCAGATTACACAGGGATGTTTTCGGCGGCCACCAGGGCGAAAACAAACGCAAAAACCGCAAAACCTTCAACGATTGCCGCCGGAGCAAGCGAAAGACCGAATATTTCAGCTTTCATCTTGCTGGCATGAATCGCCGAAGCACAGGCCTGCCCCTGTCGGATTCCGGAAAACATCAGTGCCAGACCGGCCATAATACCAATACCGGCAAGCGCAGGCGCGGTTGCCACAGTCACTTCGCGCTGCAGGGTAAACATCACGACCACGCCATAGATAACCTGTGAAGAGGGCATTACGGATACACCAATAAATCGACCGTAACCCGACTCGCTATCCAGCATGGCGCCGATGGCCGCCTGCCCTGCAATGGCGCAACCGATGATACTGCCGATAGCACCGAGAGCCATTACACCATACATACCCGCCCAACCCAGGGCGATGACCAACTCATTCATTCGGAAACTCCTGCTTTTTGAAGGCTCGAAAAGGGTAACCCTCGCCGTGCAACGCCCAGTTATAGAACTCTATGAAATTCAGGCGCAATCCATGCACCACACCGCTGACAATCGCCAGCACCAGATTCAGCGTGTGACCAATCAGCAAAATCGACACGCCGCCCAGGGTTCCCAGTCCCGAACCGGACTCGAAGGCATTGTTCGCCAGCCCGTTAAACGTCAACGCCAGCGAAGTCGATGCAAGACCCAGCGCAAACAGCCGAAGATAGGACAATACATCGCCGAACATGGAAGTGACATTGGTCAGGGCCTTTAGACCTTCCAGCGCACGCAGCAACAGGCTCAGAGGCGATGTTACTTTGCGATCGCTGCCACTGGCGAAAATCAAAACCATGGCGGTACCTCCCAGCAGCCAGACGCTGCTGCGCGCCAGCGTCCCGGCGCCAGACAGCGCATAGACTGCGCCGGCAACCAGCGCCAGCGCCCAGCCTATATGGCCCAAAGACCGGGTCGACCCACGCCATAAAAATGCCTGCTGCAGATTGGCAATCAGCAGATGCAGTATGCCGCAGCCAACGGAGATGGCCATCATGGTGTCAAACTGATTGATATCCAGTAACCGGGCCCGGTCGAAAACCGTATTTTCTGCCGGCGTATGCCCGAAATAGCTGCCAACCACCATCCCCCACACCAGAGACGTTCCACTCAACGCGGCCAGAAGGGGCCGCAGTTTTTTGCCGGTCTGTGAACGCCCCAGTGTTTTCCAGCCCAGCGCCAGAGCAACCAACAGCAAGACTGAATAACCGGCGTCGGACAAAATCATGGCGAAAAACAGCGAAAATGAAATCATCAGGATCAGCGACGGATCCCATGTGCCATAGGCCGGTGTCTGGTAAAAATTCACGAGCAGCTCCGCGCCCTTCACAGACTCGGGATTTTCCAGCAGTGTCGGCGGCATTTCATCAGGCTGATGATCTTCGATGTGTGCGGCGGTTCCGGATTCTTCGCAAAACCGGGACAATGACGCAAGCCGCGAGGCCTCAATCCAGCCCTGCAGGACAAAAACGTCTTCGTAATCAACGCTATAGTACTGCGCAATGGTGAGTGCACTGCTATCGTCGGCACGACTGCGGTAACGGATCAGCAGGCTTATCCAGCGCGTATAACGCTGACGGTCCGCTTCGATATCCTCCAGTGCCAGTTCCACTTCGCGACGTTGTCGGGTTACCTCCTCCCGCGGCAAAGCGCCGGTATGATATCGTTCGACGGGCAGAATGTCGTGCGGTGGTTCTTCCTGGCTGACAATAACAACCCAAAAACGGTTGTCCTGCTTGTGAACAACCTGCCATGGCAGGTCAACCTTTAACAGCGCATCCCGGTGTTTGTAAGGCACAATATAAAACCATAACCGAAAACCGCCCATGTCAGTCAGCGGCGGCAAGCGGAAGTTGCCCCAGGCTTTCAGCGTTTCTTCCCTTTCTCGCAAAATTTCCAGTCGATCCGTAAGGTCGCGCTTCTCATTCTTGTTTTGTAGTACCTCCTCGATGACAGTTTCCAGGTCGATGTCATCGAAAAACGCCTGTTTCCGGCGTACCGGAGAATCTTCAAGGTAACGTATCGCCTTTTGCAGGTTTTCGCTTAGCGTTTGTGACCGGGCAAGCTCGGCGTCGTCCAGATCATTTCGATTCACAGATAGATCGGTCAAATGCACGGTCCCAAACGTCTGCAACGCTTCAAGCGCCTGGGCCTTTTCATTCAGTCGGCCCACCAACCAGACTTTCTTCAGCGTGGCGATGCTCATTGCGCGTCTCCCGCCGTATCCTGCTCTGCACGTTTGCGTTTGGATATTTTGGAGCGTACGACTGCGGCGCGTTCATTGTCAGAGAGAAATATCTCGATTCTCCGCATATTGCTGCGGGTATCCGGTATCAAAATCTTGTCCAGCAGGTTCACCCTCTGTGTTGCTTTCCTCACCGCATAGGTCAGCTTTTCAACCCGCTGCCGGTGGATATCAACCTGAATACTGAGTCGTACCGCTTCGTACAGATTGGTAATCAGTAAATCCACCCAGTGCGGCCGAACCAGATAACCATAGGTTTGTCGGGTCAGCGTCAATTCCTGCAGCTTCGGCAGGTAAATTCCCATCAGGTTTTCTTCAACTACCTTCACGGCGTCGATCTTTACCAGGTTATTGAATTCGAGTTCTTCGTTCGCCAGCATCGGCAGCCCGTGGGAGGCGCTCTCCATCGCGGACTGCAATTGTTCTTCCAGCTCCCGCAACAAATCCTGCTGTCGCTTCTTTTCGATGACGAGCTGCTTGCGTTTTAGATCCAGGGACGGCAGAAAGCGCTGGTAGTTCTCCAGCTTTTTCGCCTCCTTGAGATAGGTCGATTTACTGAGTGTCAGCTGTGCCATCTGGGAAGTACTTGTCGATAAGTTGTTGTTTCATCAGCAATTCTTCGGGTCGAAAACATTCGGCCAGGGTCTGCCAGGACAAGTCGAGTGCATCTTCCAGCTCAATACTCACATCGATATCCATAAATCGTTGACGGAACAGCTTCCCGAATCGCAGCACACGCTGATCGAATTCGGATAGCTCGAATGCCATTGCCTGTTTCTGCTCCGCATCGCGCGCCGATGAATAAAAGCGAATCATGGTATTCATGATCTGACTGTGATCATCCCGGGTCTGCTTGCCGATAACATGCTGCTTCAGGCGCGACAGGGATCCGAACGGATCGAGCACCCCGTCGTGCAGGTAAAACTGACCTTCGGTAATATACCCGGTGTTATCCGGTACGGGGTGAGTGACGTCATCGCCGGGCATGGTGGTCGCAGTCAGTATGGTGACAGACCCGCCTTTTTTGTAGTCGGCTGCTTTTTCGTAACGGCGCGCCAACTGGGAATAGAGGTCGCCCATATAGCCGCGGTTGGAGGGAATATTTTCCATGGCGATGCCGACTTCTTTCATGGCATCCGCATAGGCCGTCATGTCAGTCATCAGTACCAGTACCCGCTTGCCCTCTTCCACGGCGAACTTCTCCGCCACAGCGAGACACATATCCGGCACAAGCAAACGCTCCACCACGGGATCTGACGCCAGATTGACAAACATAATGGTGCGTGCAAAAACACCGGCATCCGTAAACTGCTGCTGAAACATATGGTAGTCATCAAAGATCAAACCCAGCCCCCCGAACACCACCAGATCAGCATCGGCCTGAATACCAATTCTTGCCAGCAACTTGTTGTAAGGCTCTCCCGCTACGGAAAATATCGGAATTTTCTGGCTTTCGACCAGGCTGTTGAATACATCGATCATGGGAATATTGGTGCGAATCATTCTGGATGCCAACTGACGCCTGACCGGATTCACGGAAGGCCCGTCAATATCGATCCTGACGTCCTGGGTCAGGTTCGGCCCCATATCCATTGGCTGCCCGTCACCGCGAAATACCCGCCCGAGAATATTCGCTGAACAGGTAACGCGAAAGGGACTGCCCAGGAAACTGATATCGGCTTTGGTGGACAGGCCGGTAGCACCGGCGAATACCTGTAGCGAGGCAATATCCCGATCCAGCCGAATCACACGCGCCAGCGAACTAAAGCCGTTGGCGTCCTCGACCCGCGCCATATCGTTCAGCGCGATGGTCGCATTGTTACTGGTCACATCGTGTGCGGTGCGTACCTTGACGATATCCCCGACGATTTCCAGAATTTTCGAGTAACGGGTCAGTTGCTGTGACATGTGACGGGATGAATCCTGTGTGTAATTATTCGGGATGATAGCAGCTATGATTCGCCGCGGTAACCGGCAGCGCACCACGGGCATTGTGCGCCGGCTCGCCCGGATTCTCATCAGGCGACTGCCTCCGCTGCGTACACTGGAATGCCCCGACTTCGCCTTCAACGTCGCCAAATGGATAAACGCCAGCGTACAATATCTCCGACCACCCGTCGCCTGTCAGAGGGTATCCTGCCGGATAGCGCAGAGAAAAATATTCGTCATCCTGATCAAAACGGGGACATACCGCTGCAATGATAAATCAGGCGCAGCAAATCACCAAATGGTCATCCGGCAATGCCGCACTGCAGCCTTATTCCGCGGACTGGGTTGAGCCACGGCTACCGACACCGTCAAACAAGCATAGCGGCACTGATTCCGTGGTATTTGTTCCAGATCAGAAGCTGCTACAGTAAATGGTTTGACACCCTTTTTATCCTGTTGACAGCGGAACAGTCAGCTTACCACCTAACTACAGAATACGGGCGATTTATTACCTGTTCACTACGGTAACCTATTACACTTTAGGCCCCGGCAGACAAAAATCAACCATCTGGACAGGCTATGACACAAATAATAATGGTATTCAACAGCGGTAGTTCCTCTTTCAAATTTTCGCTGTTTTCCGTCGATGAAACCTTGTTGCTGCACGGCATCGCGGACAAACTGGGTCATGATGACGCCTACATCGAGCTACGCAGGGGTAAAGACCGGCAACACGTCGCCATTACAGGCGCGACGCACCGCCAGGCGATATCCAAACTGATCGATATACTGCCTACCTTTGACATCCAGTTTCGGGATATTGCCATAGTCGGTCACAGGGTCGTGCACGGGGGGGAGAAATTCTCACGGTCTGTTCTTATCGACGATCAGGTCCGTGAGCAGATTGCCACGTGCAATAGCCTTGCCCCCCTTCACAACCCAAAGAATCTGCTGGGTATCGAAATCATGCAGGACCTGAGTCCAGAGCTGCCGCAGGTCGCGGTATTCGACACTGCCTTCCATCAAACACTGCCCCAAAACGCCTTTCTTTATGCCATTCCATGGAATCTGTACCAACAGCTGGGCGTAAGACGGTATGGGTTTCATGGCACCAGCCATCGGTATGTCGCACAATCGGCAATGGATCAGTTGGCGCTCGACCGAGACGACAGTCAGTTGCTGACCGCGCACCTCGGGAACGGTTGCAGTGCCTGCGCGATCGTTAACGGGCGCAGTGTCGATACCACGATGGGACTGACGCCACTGGAAGGATTAATGATGGGAACGCGCTCCGGCGATGTGGACCCGAGCCTGCACGAATTTCTGCAGGAGCGGCTGGACTGGTCAACTGCCCGCACTACCGAGATGCTGAATCACGAATCGGGCCTGCTGGGCCTGTCGCAGAAAAGCAATGACATGCGCACCGTCTACGCAGCCGCGCTTGCAGGCGACCAGCAATGCAAGCTGGCATTCGACGTATTCTGCTTCAGGGTTGCACGACAATTGAGTGCGCTCGCAGTTTCCCTGCAACGCATCGACGCGCTGGTATTCACCGGTGGTATTGGCGAAAATCATGCACCAACCCGGGCAGCCGTAATTCAGCAGATGTCACTGTTCGGCTTCAAACTGGACAGTGCAGGCAATGCGGAGCACGGCAGAAATCGGCGCGGTCTGATTACAACGCCTGACAGCACGCGAGCCTGCGTCGTTAAAACCGATGAGGAACTTATGATCGCGCGTGACTGTATCCAGTTACTGGCGCAAGCCCATTAACCGGGTGGCTGCCACCGGGCGTATACACCTGTAACGCCGGGGCTGTCCCTTTCAAAAAAACAAGGAATTGCCATGCACACTTTTTTTGTTGCGCCAATTGCAGCGGGTACCGGCCTGTCCTCAGTCTGCATGGGGCTGGTGCGATCACTGGACCAGCTCGGGGTACGCGTCGCCTATTTTAAGCCCATAGCGCAGAGCGACAACCTGGAACGCAAGAAAACTCACCTGGCCGAGGAATTTCCACATTCTTCACACATTCAGTTGAGTCTCAACTATGCCCAGAAAATGATGTCGCACGGCAAGGCCGATTTACTGATGGAGGAGATCCTCAATAATTGGCAACGCTATCTTGATACGGCCGATGTCGTGATCGTTGAGGGGCTGGTCCCGGAAGCCGACGAAGAATATATTGAACAACTGAATCCACTGCTGGCACGGGTCCTTGCCAGTGATGTCATCCTGGTTGCGGCGCGCAAGCGCTATACACTGGCACAACTGAATGACCGTATCGAAATGACCGCCAGCCTGTTCGGCGGACGAAAAAATCCAAAGGTTATTGGTTGTATCATCAATAAAGTCGGCGAACCGCCAGAAGCGTATCATAAGTACCATTCCACAGCGGACGACAGCGCACCACAGCCTGAAGTCGATGCCGTTCCGGATCAACTCCGGGCGCTTCCGGTATTCGATAGTCCGGGTTTTATCTGTCTGGGCCTGGTCAGTTGGAACCCGGAATTGATCGCACCACGTACGGCCGATGTCGTTCGGCATTTGCGGGCAGAGATTTTGTATGAAGGCGAGCAACACAAGCGTCGGGTAAAGTCGATGGTGTTCATGGCGCGCACGGTGCCCAACATGATGCACACACTGAAAGCCGGAACGCTGGTCATTACCCCTGGTGACCGGGTGGATATTCTGCTTGCCAGTGTCATAGCGGTGCTCAACGGCGTACCGCTGGCCGGCATTGTCTTTACCGGCGGCCTGTTGCCAGACGAACAGGTTATGGAACACTGTCAGACGGCCATTCAGACGGGGCTGCCACTGCTGACATTGCCGGGCGATACGCTGACAACGGCACAATGGCTGGGCGAGATGAGCCAGGAAGTGCCGTCCGACGATCAGGAAAGGCGCGACGCGGTGATGGAAAACATCGCCCTGCATATCGATGCTGTCTGGCTTGCAGAGCGTGGCCGGTTGCCCCAGGAAACGCGACTGTCTCCCCCGGCTTTCCGCCACTCCCTGATGATGCGATCGCGCCTGGCCAACAAGCGGATTGTTCTACCCGAAGGTGAGGAACCGCGTACGATTCAGGCGGCAAAAATCTGCGTCGAACGGGAAATTGCCCGCTGCGTGCTGCTGGGTAAACGTGACACAATTCTCCGCCTGGCGCACAGCCAGGGATATGAGCTGCCGCGGGGCGTGGAAATAATAGATCCCGACGCTGTACGCCACCGGTATATCGAGCCTATGGTGGCTCTGCGCAAGCACAAGGGAATGACTGCCGCCACCGCTGAGGCCATGCTGGAAGATTCCGTAGTCCTTGGAACCATGATGCTGGCGCGCAATGAAGTAGATGGTCTGGTCAGCGGCGCCGTACACACGACCGCCAATACAATCCGCCCGGCGCTGCAATTGATTAAAACCCGACCGGACACCACGCTGGTCTCGTCAGTGTTTTTTATGCTCCTGCCGGATCAGGCACTGGTATACGGCGACTGCGCGGTTAACCCCAATCCCAACGCGGAAGAACTGGCGGATATCGCGATTCAGTCCGGTGACACTGCGCGGGCCTTCGGTGTAGAGCCACGTATCGCGATGATCAGTTACTCCACCGGTGAATCCGGCAGCGGCAGCGACGTGGAAAAAGTGCGTGAAGCAACGGCCATCGCCCGTCGCAAACGCCCTGACCTGACCATAGATGGTCCAATGCAATATGATGCGGCGGCTATTCCGAGCGTTGCGGCGGCGAAGGCACCAAACAGTCCGGTCGCCGGTAAGGCCACCGTCTATATTTTTCCTGACCTGAATACCGGCAATACCACTTACAAGGCCGTGCAGCGCAGCGCCAACGTGCTCAGTGTAGGCCCGGTCCTGCAAGGCCTGAGAAAACCGGTTAACGACCTCAGTCGCGGGGCGCTGGTGGACGACATTGTCTATACCATCGCCATCACGGCCATACAGGCTGATCAGACGCCAGCCTGATCTGAACAATACTGACAGCCCGGATCGTCGGGCTGTTATCGGCCGAAACTGCCGCCAAGGCGCCAATCCGCGTCTAGCTCGCTGTCACTATTCAGTGCGTGTCGTCACTATTCAGTGTCACTATTCAGTGCCTGTCGTAACTATCCAGCGCGTATCACACGGTAACTATTCAGCTCATGCCGGCTACTCGTAGCTCAGATCGCGGGCCTTACCCCAGAAGACACGGTAAATAAAGATTGTGTAACACGCAATCAGGGGAACGACGATCACCACGCCCACGAAAACAAATTTCAATGATGCGGTGGACGCGACGGTTTCTGCCATAGTCAGGCGATCAATCACGATATCCGGATAAATGCTGTACGCCAGACCCAGCGCCGCCATGATGCAAATCACCACCATGCCCGCATAAACCATCCAGCCATTATCATCGCGCAACGCACCGGGCTTCCAAAGCAGGCTGATGATTATCGCGTAGGCGACGGTTGTGGTAACCGGGATAGGCAGCAGCATAAGCGCCGCAGGCAGGGTAAACCATTTATCGGCAATAACCTGACTGGCTACGGGTGTGGCGATGGAAATCAGAAACAGGCCCACCCCCATCGGAATAACTGTGAGGCGCGCCCAGCGAGCTGCTTTACGGTAAAGATCGCCACTGGTTTTGATAAACAGCCAGCCGCACCCCAGCATGACATACAACGTTGGCAACGCCAGCGCAATGGCTACCGAGAACAGTATTGCCGTTCTGGTCGACTGCAACCCCATCACATAGGCACCCAGCATCCAGCCCTGTGACAGCGCTGCCAGCAACGACCCGACAAAAAACAGTCTGTTCCAGCGCTGCCTGTATCGAACTTTGGCTTTTACCCGGAAATCAAACGCAACGCCGCGCAGGATCAGGCCCAGCAACATCAGGGTTACTGGTAAATACAGCGATGTCAGTATCATGCCATGGGCTGTGGGAAACGCGATCAGGAGTACCCCGACCCCCAATACAATCCATGTCTCATTGGCGTCCCAGAAAGGGCCAATGGTCGCAATCATCTTGTCCTTCTCTTCTTCAGTTGCCAGCGGCACTAGCAGACCAATACCCAGATCATATCCGTCAAGGACGATATAAACCAGCAGTGCCAGCCCCATCACTGCGAGAAAAAACAACGGCAACCAGGCTTCCATCAAGGCACCTCCCGCGGCACTGTCTGCGTTCCGGGATTCTTGAGCTTCTGCTCGTCTGTCAGAGAACGTGATGATTTACTGGCCATATAGCGCAAGGTAAGAATAAAAGACGTCAGCAAAAAAGCGTACAGCAGCATATAGGCCGTAAACGTTGACAACACCATACCGCCAGTGTGGTCTGCCACCACCTCAGCCGTTTTTATTTCGCCATAAACAATCCAGGGCTGCCGGCCAATCTCGGTCACATACCATCCCGCCAACACCGCCACCCAGCCCGAAAATGTCATCCAGGAAAGCGCAAGCATCAAACGAGGACTCTCGGACGCTTTCCCGCGCCATAGCGCCAGGCTGCCCCACCACGAGACCAGCAACATCAAAAAGCCGAGTCCTGCCATGATCCTGAATGACCAGAAAACAATCGCCACAGGCGGATGCTCACCTTCGAACTCGTTCAGCCCCAACAATTCGCCCTGTAAATCGTGCGTCAGTATCAAACTGGCCGCATTCGGTATCTGTACGGCCATATGGGTGGTGCGGGAAGCTTCATCAGGAAAACCGAACAGCGTGAAGTCGACACCTTTTTCAGTATGCCAGATGCCTTCAATCGCGGCGATCTTGGCAGGTTGATGCTGAAGCGTATTAAGCCCCAGGAAGTCGCCCAGCACGATTTGGGTCGGCGCCAGCACGGCGGCTATGGTTACACCAGTGCGAATGACTTTCCACGTACCGGGACCCGCTTTGTCCATTCGCACCCGCCAGGCACTGACCCCGGCGACAAAAAAGGCGCTGGTGAGCAGTGCGGCAATGAACATGTGCAGAAATCGGTACGTAAAAGAGGGGTTGAAGATAATCTCCCACCAGCTCGCCACCATTAAAACGTTATTTTCGACAGTATAACCACTCGGCGTTTGCATCCACGAATTGAGCGCCATGATCCAGAAGGCCGAGAATGTGGTTCCTACTGCCACCAATGCCGTTGCAATCAGATGCAGCCGGTTTGACACAAGATTTTTGCCAAACAGCATTATCCCCAAAAACGAGGCCTCCAGAAAGAAAGCCGTCAATACCTCATAGCCCAACAGCGGGCCGGCAATATTCCCTGCCCGCTCCATGAAGCCGGGCCAATTGGTCCCGAACTGGAAACTCATGGTGATGCCAGATACCACCCCCAGTGCAAAGCTTAACGCAAAAATCTTGACCCAGAAAAAATAGGCATGCTCCCAGTCCCTGTCTCCGCTGAATGTAAAACGCAGCCGGAAATACAACAGGATCCACGCGAGACCGATGGTGATGCTGGGAAAGAGAATATGGAAACTGATATTGGCTGCGAACTGCAAACGGGATAGAAGGAACGGATCGAGCTCCATACTGCATACCTGCTGCCGAACATGGGCCACATAGCTTAAAGCATTCGCGATTTTATCGCCAGCGGACAGTTACCCCGGTTGACGGGTCTGTCTGCGGTGCAGCTGTTGAAGCGATCAATCGTAGTGGTCGCGACAGTGCTCACCCGGGAATTCAAACTCAATGGTCGTGTGGGCCAGATTGAAGTCTTCCAAAGCGAGCGCGACACGCGCTTTCAGTACTTTCAGTTGACTCGCTCCCAACGCCTCCTCCAGACACAGGTGGACAGTCAGCACATGCTGTTCGCCATCCAGTGACCACAGGTGAACACCGTGCACGCCGTTTACACCGTTCAGTTCCACCAGTCGCGCGTGGACCTGCGCATAGGTGTGGGAATCCGGCGTTGCCTGGAAGAAAACAGCAGCGGTGGACTTTAACACTCGAAAGATATTGAACGCGATAAACAGGGTAAACACGATCGAAAGCAACGGATCAAGGATCGGCCATTCAAAGAATTGCAGGGTAATCGACACGATCAGCACCGCAAGCCAGCCAAGAACGTCCTCCAGGAGATGCCAGTTCAACGCTTTCTCGTTCAGCGTCGCGCCCTTACTCAATCGGTAGGCTGCATAGCCGTTGACGACGACCCCCAGCAATGCCAGATACAGCATCCCCTGCGCATGAGGCATGACCGGGTCGCTCAACCGCGGAATAGCCATTGATAACACCCAGACACTCCCTCCGACGAGTACAGCGCCGCTTATCAGGGCACCCAGCAAAGAAAATCGCCGGTACCCGTAAGTAAAGGTCTGGTTGGCGGCCTTTCTACTGTATGTCTGTAGACCCCAGGCCATGCCAAGTGCCAGGGTATCGCCCAGGTCGTGCACCGCATCCGCCATGATCGCCGTACTGTTGGTGAGCAACCCACCGACAACTTCGATCAGTGTAAAAACAAGATTTAGAAAAAAGGCCAACGCTATCGGATTGCCGGAAGCAGATCCATGGCTTTGAGTATGACTGGCGTGGGAGTGGTTATGCATGCATCTGACCCGAGTATGTCCGTGCTATCCCTTATTACAGCACATACGACCGCGACCGGTAACGAAGCGCGCGAGAATCTACCTCGTCCATGGCGCGCCGGGCAAATGCGAAAATAAAATGTCAACCGGCCTGAATATCGCGACTGCAATCCTGTACAAGACCGGGGCACAATGCTTATGATCACGCGTTTCAACCACCGGGCCTCCAGCCCGCCTGCCACCCCAGATTGAGGTTATGTCCATGCACAAGAAAATGATCGGTTCCATTACGCTGAGTTCGATGGTTGCGCTCGCCGCAAGCGGTGCCCACGCCGCCGACACGCCGTTCTCCGCCGAAAAGCTGGAATCGGGCTATCAGCTGGCCGCGGCAGAAAAAGACGCTGAGGCCAAGTGTGGCGAAGGCAAATGCGGCGAAGGCGCCTGTGGCGCAAAAAGCAAGGACAGTAAAAAGGACAGCAAATCCGCCAGCGACCCGGACAGCGACAAATCGGCCAAAGACGGGGAAGGAAAGTGCGGCGAAGGTAAATGTGGTGAAGGTGCCTGCGGCGCTGCCGGCTGAACATCGGCGCCCTTTACTGATGACTAGGTCGCTGTCGGGATCCGGTCTGGGTCTGCGTCGGGAGATGCTGCCGGTATTGCAGCAGGCGGATCTGTCCGTCATCGACTTTTTTGAAGTCGCCCCGGAGAACTGGATTAACCTGGGTGGTCGCTACGCGGCCGATTTACGCCACTACAGCGAACGGTTTCCCCTGGTTTGTCATGGCCTTTCACTTTCGTTGGGAGGCTCTGACCCGCTGGATTTTGATCTGCTGCGCAATATCCGGCAATTTATGCGCGAACACGGCGTCACACTCTATACGGAGCATCTATCCTGGTGCGGTCATGACGGCCACCTTTATGACCTGTTGCCGTTACCGTTTAATGAAGCGGTGGCCCGGTGGGTGGCGGATCGTATCCGTCAGGCCCAGGATGCGCTGGGGAGGCGTATCGCCATTGAAAATTCGTCCTATTATTTTTTACCACCCGGCAGTGACATGTCAGAGTCAGAATTTATTGGTCAGGTGGTGTCCCTCGCAGACTGCGATTTACATCTGGACGTCAACAATCTGTATGTGAACAGTCGCAATCTCGGCTATGACGCAGACGATTTTCTGCACAGTATTCCGCGTGAGCGAATATGCTATATCCATGTCGCCGGTCATTACACTGAACCCGATGGCTGGATGGTCGATACACACGGTACGGCGGTTATCGACGACGTATGGCGCCTGTTGCAATTAACCTACCAGCTGACCGGCCGCCCCTTGCCCACCTGCCTGGAACGCGACTTCAATTTCCCGGCCTTTGCGGAATTACAGGGCGAGTTGCGGACTATTCGGCAACTGCAGTCAGGCAATGCGATCGCAGCCGATCATACAGTGGCCCGATGACGACGCCCCCGATCTCACTGCAACGCTTCCAGTCGGCATTCAGTCAGCGAATGCGTGACCCGGGGGGCGCGGCGCTACCGGACGTGCCGTCGCGCCAGCAAACGCTCTACGAAACACTATTGTTCAATAATCTGTGCGGATTTCTTGATCGGTGTTTTCCTGTCACAAAACAGCGTCTGGGCGACGGACCCTGGCTGGCGCTTTCCCGACAGTTCTATCAATTGCATGCCTGCGAGACGCCCTACTTTCGCGAGATTCCTCTGGAGTTTGTCAAATACATCCAGCGTAATGACGCCGATTTCCCTGCCTGGCTGCCGGAATTGGTGCATTATGAATGGATTGAGCTGGCCGTTGCCGGCGATCCAGTCACCCTGCCCACTGAAACCGCACCCGTCCGATCACTCGAATCGGATACCGTCGAATTTAAAGTCAATCCCACCCTGCAAAACCTGCAATACCACTGGCCAGTTCACCGGCTTACCGCAGACATCACGCGCGATGACCCAGTGGCGCCCGACGCAGTCACTTGCCTGCTGGTTTACCGTCGCTGCGATCACAGTGTTCAGTTTGTGCAGGTCAACCCGCTTACCGCCTGTCTTTTGCAATTACTGGCTGAGCTTCCCCAACGAAAAAGCCGACTGGACGAGGCCATGCTGCGGTTGTTTCCGGCCATGGATCAACAGTGGTTGTCAGCGCAGATCGCGGCCCTGCTGACCGGACTGCTGAGCGATGAAGCGATATTTATTGCGAGGCGACCGGCGGATGAATTATCGACTGACTGAGCACACGGGACCCGGATCCCAGCAAGGCATTAAATGCCAGCTCAAGATCACTTCGCCCGACTCTTCCCGGCAGCTTCAGCCGCCGAATTAAATCGTCCAGATTGTACTTCCCACCGGATTCTTTCCGAATTTCCTGATCGAGTTCGGCAATCAATTGTACGGCCCGCGCCGTGACCGGCCCTTTGGCATCGCTGGTCAGCAGTGAACCGGTGTCCTTTCCCCATTCGGCGAGCCCGTCGAGTACCGTCTGACGCCGCTTCGCCGTAATACCGCCGGACCGGTACAGAAGTTCCACAGCGTAGTATTCGGCCATGCCTTCCGCAATCCAGTCATGCTGTGGCTTGCCGCGCAAACCGGTCACGACATGAAACAGTTCGTGTAACACAGTGCTGGTGCCGTTTTCGCTGACAAGGGGGCGACCCCGGTGTAGAAAGAGCGAATTCGGGCCGGACAGCCCCCCCCGCCAGAAAGGGTCGTCGGCGCCGGTGATCAGCAATTTATCCGGAACCGGGTCGAAAGCGATCTCGAATTGCGGCCACACAAAAGTAATAAAGCTCAATAACTCCATCGGTCGGTAACCATGCCCACGAGGTGCGCTGACAATAATATTGGTATCGCCCACTCTCTCGCGGCGGGTCGCCAGCTTCCCGGCCACCAGCCAGCCGGTCGGTCGCACAAAACTATGCTGCCGTTTGGGGATGGAAAAACTGTGTTTTCCGGCGCTTTTCCACGGTGTATTGACCGATTGCCAGGCGTCTGGCAGGTCGAAATGAATAAACGCACGGGATTCCGCCCCATCGATGTGCCGCACCCGCGCCGGGGGCACCAGATTATCGCCGCGCATCAGCAGCCAGTCTTCTGCAAAGTACGCATCATATTTTCCGTCGCGCCGGATACGATCCACTGTGACCGTGTACTCCAGATGGGCATTTTCATTGGGGGGTGCCCAGTCCAGCCGCCCGCCCTCCGTCGTCAAGTGGCCCGTATGTCGGACGACGTCGAGTTTCAGGTCGGCAATATTAAAGGACAGATGCTCTAATCCGTGATTGTCCGCGGGCAAAATGGTGACGCGCGCATGTCGACTCTCCAGGTCAAAATCGACGCGATAATCGAGGCGATACGCCTTGTGGTGACTGCCGTTTTGCGGTGGTGCAGTAGCAGGCTCAGGGGCAGATTTGTCCGCCTGGGCACAGGCAGACAAGAACAGGAGGGCAAAAAGAACTTTTAATGGCATCATGGCATCTGTGAACCCCGCGTTCGGGAGAGTGTCTTCGGCGTTACGATCACCGGCCGTGATCAGTGGTCTCTCGTCATTGAACCCGCCGGTCGTTAACGTGGTGCTCAGTCATCCTGACGAACCGGGGCGCCCAGCACCGTTATACCAGTGCCACCGCCATCTATCGGTATGGCAGGAATCCCGGGTGGCGGGAAACCTTCCAGAGAAAAGTCGACATCGTCGACAGTGCGGGACAGCGCGACTGGCGCGGGGTCCAGCAGGGTCGGATAAACACCGCAGTTCTCCGCACGACCACACAGGCTGAGGTCATTGTTAATATCGGGACCGGCAACAACATAGTAGTGTCCGGCCGCAACGCCTTCAAAAACGTACGGGTACAATCCGTCTCGCGCTTCCACGCGCACCGCGTCCACCAGTTGCAGCGACACTGCGTCGAACAGCCCGGCGTAAATCGTTCCTGCGTCACCGGGCGCTTCAACTTCAGCAACCTGCACAGTAACCTCAAGCAACACCATGCTGCCATCGCTGGCATGTATATCCAGCTGACCGGTATAACGGCCGGGCGCCAGCCTCGAGCGGTCGACAGTCGCTATATAGTCGCCCAGGCCATTTCGGTCAACGTCAACGGCTTTTACCGACAACCAGTCGACTGGCACTACGATACGGTTGACCGCCAGCCCGGCCTCACCCCCCGCCCCCATGGTCCCCGCTGTCACGACGGTAAAACCACGGTGACTCTCCAGGCTGCCGATTTTCAGATTGCCCGGGTCAGCAACAAGTGTCGTCGTGCGATCCGCGTTGCTCAGGTTCACCGCCGCGGCTACCGCGTTCGACGCATTGATGATGCCATACCCGAGCGGGCCGGAGTGCACGGCATTGCCGGTCAGGGCGCCGCTGCGCAGTAACCCGTAGATATCGGCCTGTGTTATATCCGGATAAACCGACTTCATCAGCGCGAGAGTGCCGGCAACGATCGGCGTAGCAGCAGAAGTACCGTGACTGAAAACATAGCCTGGCGATCGAACGCCATCGACGCTTTCGTTTACCGACAGACTCAGCACCCCATCCGGATGGCCGTCCGCATTCAGATCCTGCGCGAGATCCCCACCGGGAGCCGCCAAATCTATGAACTGACCAAAATTGGTGTAGGGTGCCGGTTTGCCGTCAAGATCCGTTGCCGCCACGGATAACACCTGGTTATACGCCGCCGGGTAAAAAGGTTCCGTTGTCGCTTCGTTGCCGCCCGCCGCCACAGTCATGACGCCAAGATCGAACAACACATTGAATAATTCCTGGGAAGATGCCGAATAGCTGCCACCCCCAAGACTCAGGTTGATAATATCGGCAGGACGGGATGGCACAGTGCCACTGTCATTATCCAGCCCGGCCGCGTAGCGTACTGCCTGCATAACGTCATAGGAGTCTGCGCCACCAAATCCCACCGCACGCAGTGGCATCACTTTCACACCGGGCGCCGTGCCGACCATACCCTGGCCATTGTTGTCCATCGCAGCGATGATGCCCGCGACATGGGTGCCATGCCAGCTACTTTCTCCGATGACATTGCTGTCGCCAACATCTTCCGGGTCCGGATCCAGGCCATCACCATCGCGGGATACGTCAGGGTTTACGATAAAATCATAGCCTGGCACCAGCTGTCCCTGCAGATCCGGGTGGGCCGAGTATATCCCGGTATCGACGACGGCAACGAGTACATCCCCGGACCCCACAGTGGTATTCCACGCCGCACCCACATCCACTGCCGGCAAATACCACTGAAAACCAAAAGTCGGATCGCTTGCCGCCGTCTGCTGGATGTACATGCGGTAATTGGGCTCGGCCCGTAAAATGCCCTTCTCCCCAGCCAATGATTTTATGGCATGCAACGTCTCAAGCCTGTCGAACGATGTCCGGTTGCGCTGCGCCAGCCACGCCTCAAAACCGTCTTTGACAGGCTGCAGTTGCAGTGCTGCCCGGGTCTGGGGGTTGATGCGATTAAAGCGCGCCAGCGCCGCCCGACGGGGATTCCGATGGGAAAGGCTTACCTGCAGACGGCTCTGCAGCGCTTCCGCCGTTGCCATATCGGCACTGGCGTGTACTTCGTCGAGCTGAACGATCGCCGTGTCCGGCTTGAAGTCAGCTTTCTGACCGAACCGCGCAATTCCCGGCATCATCGACGTGGTGTCAATACTGAGGAGATAACCCGCGCTGCCTCGCACAGCGTTGACCACGATGATATAGGTATCATCGGCCGGCACGCTGACAGAATCAAATTCACCGGCTGTGGTAGAAGACGCGACCAGCATCATGTCGGATTCCCGATAAAGGTACAGATCGCAATCCGCCGACATAAAATCGGGATTTTGCAGGGAAACAAAGTGTCCACGCGCGAGCGACGCCCGGAATACGTCATTTTCGTCTGGCATGGTCGCGAAACGATCTCCAGCGATCCCGGTGGGTACCGCCGTAACGAAGCCGCTCAGTAAAACCCGTCCGGGTATCGACTGAATGCTTCCGGCCGATTCCCCATTGTTATTGAAGTAGGCGGCCTGCGGATCATTGGTGTCGCCGTCGACCGCTGTGTCCGGTCGCGCATGCACTGTACCCGCCAGCCGGTATGTCGCCGCCGGCGAGCCCGGCTCCGTCAGGACACCATTGACGGCGCCGGTGCCTGCTTCACCACCACATCCACCGGTTGCCAGCACCGCCATAAGAAACCAGCGCTTTATGCCGGTCGGCAACCCTGTCTGATATTGATTCATCTGCAGCTAACCGTTTAAATTATTGGGAACTCCCGGCGGTAGAAGGGACATCATTTTCTGCCGGTTCACCGGTTTAAAGAGAGAGTCTGCCACCGGGTCGGCCGGCAGCACCAAATTTTGGGCCAAGTATGCCAGAGATGTGTCGTGAGAGCGCTCGCCAGGTCCATGTGTTGATGATCCCGGTTGTGCGTCGCTTCACAGTTGACATCGAAGTTGACGTCATATACCGAACCTGTCGTGAATATTGCCTTTTTGGGCAAATCGCTGCAGGATCAATTCGTTACACGCCAACGTGGTGCACGCTTTGACAGGGGCATGCCCAAGACTTGCCCCAAAGGGAACCTCAACTGAATTCTGCGGACTAAAAATGAGTAAAAAAATGCTGGGCGATGCACAAAAGCAACACGAGGTTCAGCGTATTGCCAGCGCCTATTTGGTAAACGGGCGCAAATTCGCTATGTTATAGTAAGTATCCTAAAAAGATTTACAGCGGGACGAACGAATTTTGATGAAGTCATATCTCAGCAGCGTCGCAATTGCACTGGCTTTGGTAACCACACTACCTGCTCACGCAGTCACTGAAGCCCTAAAGCCCACCAGTACGCAGTCCATTACCACCATTGACATAATCGACAAGCTGTCAAAGCGTCATTACCGCAATCTGGTGCTGGATGACGCCCTCTCGGAAGCTTTCCTCAATGGTTATCTCGACAGTCTGGACCCCGGCCGACTTTACCTGCTGCAGTCGGATGTACAGAAATTCGAAGCGGACAAAAAGAAACATGACGACTATCTGAAAAAGGGCAATCTCCAGCCTGGCTTCGATATCTACCATACCTACCGCCAGCGGGTCTCCACGCGGCTGGAGTGGATCCTCGCCCGCCTGGAGGACCCGGAACTAAAGTTCGATTTCACCGTTAAGGAAGCCGTCGAGCGCGACCGCAAAAACGCACCCTGGCCTAAAGACCAGAAGGAAGCCGACGCCCTGTGGCAGAAGCACCTCAAACTGAACGTACTCAATCTTAAGCTGGCCGGCAAGACCGTTGAAGAGGCCCGCGAGACCGTCACGCGACGCTACCGCAATCAGCTCAATCGTATCCGTCAGCAGAACAGCCAGGATGTGTTTGAGGCGCTGATCAATTCCTTTACAACACTTTACGACCCACACACCAATTATTTTTCGCCGCGGACCTCCCAGAACTTCAATATCAACATGTCCCTGCAGCTGGAAGGTATCGGCGCCGTATTGCAGTCGGAAGACGAGCACACCAAGGTTGTGCGTCTGGTGGCTGGAGGGCCCGCCGACAAGCAGGGCCAACTCAAACCGGCCGACCGTATAATCAGTGTCGGGCAGGGTACTGACGGCGAACTGGTGGACGTGGTGGGCTGGCGTCTGGACGAAGTCGTTGATCTGATACGCGGCAAGAAAGGCACCACCGTGAAACTGGAAGTCCTGTCGGGCGATACCGACGCCAAAACCGTGGCTATTCAGCGTGGCACCGTCAAGCTCGAAGATCAGGCGGCCCAGAAAGCCGTGCTGGAGGTCAGCGACGGCGAGCGTATGCGCAAGGTGGGCGTCATCGATATTCCGGCGTTTTATCATGATTTCGAAGCCTATCGCCGCGGTGATAAGGATTACCGAAGCACAAGCCGGGACGTTGCCGAACTGCTGCAGGAGCTGGAAAAGGAAAACATCGAAGGTCTCATTCTGGACCTGCGCGACAATGGCGGCGGATCTCTGCAGGAAGCCACCATGCTGACCGACCTGTTTATTGATCAGGGCCCCGTGGTGCAGATACGTGAAGCAAACGGGCGGGTTAGCCAGCACAACCGATCACGCGCCAAGGCGCGGTACCGCGGACCGTTGATCGTGATGGTAAACCGGCTCAGTGCTTCGGCGTCCGAGATCTTTGCCGGTGCCATTCAGGATTATAACCGGGGCATCATTGTCGGCTCACAGTCGTTTGGCAAAGGGACTGTGCAGTTGCTGAACGAACTGCCGGAAGGTGCCCTGAAACTGACCGAATCGAAATTTTATCGGGTATCCGGCGAAAGCACCCAACACCGGGGCATCGTGCCCGATATCAATATGCCGTTCTTTATCAATCACGATGAAGTCGGCGAGTCGGCGTATGATAATGCCCTGCCCTGGGACAAAATAAGCCCGGCCAAGCATGGCACTTATTTTGACTTCTCTGCCCTGTTGCCAAAACTCGACAAGCGGCATTCCGAGCGCGCTATAAAAGATCCCGAGTACGTCAGGATTCTCGACCAGATTGCCCTGAACGAGAAAAACCGCAAGCGTACGACGATTTCCCTGAATGAGGAAGAGCGATTGGCAGAAAAGGAGGCTCAGGAAATCGCCGAGATGGAAATCGAGAACAAACTTCGGCGCGCCACGGGTCTTGAACCTTTTAAAACGCTGAAAGACTACCGGGAATTTGACACCGCGGATCAGGAAAAGGCCGAAGCGGAAGCGGCGAAAGCCCAGCCCACTATTGACCTGAAAGGGGATGCATTGTTAACCGAAACCGGTTATATGATGCTGGATATGGTAGACATGATGGAAAAATCCGAACAACAGCGGGTAGCCAATTTTTAATGTATTATGGATGCACGCCGTAGCGCACGCGCAACACTTGAAGCACGCTCCGTGCGCGTCCCAGGAACAAGCCCCGACAGGGGCTTTATTCGTTCTGGTCACCCGTCATCTCCCTTAAGGATTTTCACACTGGCCCACCATGAAATGTGTATCTTTTAACGTCAACAGTATTCGTATGCGCCTGCACCAGCTCGAGGCAGTCGTTGCAAAGTATCAACCGGATTTTATTGGCCTGCAGGAAACCAAGGTAACTGATGCCGAGTTCCCATTGGATGCCATTAACGCGCTCGGATATCATGTCGAGTTCACCGGCCAGAAAACCCATTACGGCGTCGCCTTATTGTCACGCTTCCCATTCCGCCACTGCATCAAGGGCTTTGTCGATGATACTGAAGAATCCCAGAAGCGATTTATCGGTGGGCAGTTTGAACTGGACGATGGGTCCCGAGTGGCCATTCTCAACGGGTATTTTCCCCAGGGCGAAAGTCGCCACCACCCGGTCAAGTTTCCCAATAAGCAAAAATATTATGCCGACCTGCTTTTGCACCTGAAGTCACTCCATAGCGAACATGATCCGCTGATTCTGATGGGCGACATGAATGTGTCTCATACTGATCAGGATATCGGTATCGGCGAGGACAATCGAAAACGGTGGCTACAGACGGGAAAGTGCAGTTTTCTGCCGGAAGAACGGGAATGGCTTAATCAGCTGCTGCAGTGGGGGCTGGTGGATACCTACCGTCAGGTTCATGGCGATGCAGGTACGCAGTACAGCTGGTTTGACTATCGCAGTAAAGGTTTTGAACGGGATCCGAAACGTGGCCTGAGAATTGATTTGATTCTGGCCAGCGCCGGACTGGCACAGGCCTGCGACGGTGCGGGGATCGACTATGACATTCGAGCCATGGAAAAGCCATCCGATCACTGTCCTGTCTGGGCATCTTTCACAACGGCTGCGAAATAAACTCCGGCGCTACAACGACGGGCGCCAGTCTGCGCCCTTCCTCACGGGAACTCCGGTCTCAACAAGGCACTGTCAAGCGTCAAGCCAGTAGCGCAGGTCCCTGGTGTCATTCACGAGTTTTTCAATTTCAATAAAATGGTCGGCGCCGGCTTCCAGCATTTCGCGCTGCGCTGCGGCCGGGCCCATTCCTACAATCGGATTAATCCGTTCTACGCCTTTTTCCAGTTCGGACACCCTGATCGCACTTATGCAGCCCAGATCCTCTATTCCCGTGTATTCGATAATGTACCGATCATAGGTTTTTTCGTCGAGGTACCGGGGTAACTGTTTTATATCGCCCAGCCGGGTAATACGCGTTGTCTGTGACTCACTGATGGCGGACGCATTGAATGCTTTGCCAATCGCTATCCATAAAATGGAAACGGTTCCCTGCGGCCTGGCAGACTGTACCGGCTCCAGATCGGATACATAACGCATGGCAATCTGCAGTTCGAAAATGCCGGCGGGTTTGTCGACAAAATGAACCAGCGGCGATTCGTGTACCATTCGGTCGGAAAAGTACTTGCGCGCCTTGGGCGACGTTATCACGAAATGATGCGTGTACTTGAGTTCGTTATGATCGAGCAGCTCGTTACAGAACTGCGATGCCGCCTCATCTACAGGCGTCGCGCAGTAGATAACGCGCTCAATCAGCTTTCCGGTATTCAGGGAGGCTACCAGCAGTTTCACAGCTTTTTTGAAATCCGTGCAGGTTTCCACGTCAAAGCCGAGGATGCCAAGCTCCAGGCGCCGACTGTCCACCCATCGTGCGTAGGGGTGCACCAGTAGCACGCTGCGGCCTTTGAACGGTGGATTGGAGAAATCGACCTCCGGACTCCCCTTCGCCACTTCCATTTGCAGCCTGAGCCGCAACCAGCGGCCCTCCTGGATTTCCGGGCTGCCAATTTCCAGATCGCCCCCCATGCTCTCGGCCAACCCTTTCGCGACAACCAGATCAAGTCCCGGCTGAACAGGTAATTCGCTCTGCTCACCAAAAAAACCCCGTTTCACCAACGGAAGCTGTCTGATCAGACTTATCTGCAATTCGCCATGATTGCCGAACTCACGCAAATAATCGGTCTCAACGAAGACCAGTCCTTCCGAAGACTGCGCCAGAACACTCCTGATCATGGCGTCGACAATCTGTCCCAGGCGACTGACTTCACCGACCAGATGCGCCGGCAGGGCTGGCGAAAAAGCCGTTTCCAGTTCGATACCCTTACGTTCTGCCGCCTCCATCTGCTCGCCCGTCAGGAACCGAAGATAATGATAGGCATTAAAGGCGGTTGGAGCGAGGTCCAGCTCCTTATGCAGTACCCGCCGAAAATCGCGCACATAATCCCTTATTTCCGCCAGTTCATCTGCACGTGAGGCTGGCGGTGCATTCGGGCTCAAAGCCTCTGTCAGTTTTTGTAATCGCTCATCAAGCAGCGCTATAAACTCCTGATTAAGCGCAACACTGGCCCGGGTATCCCGCTTCTCCTCCTCCAGCGTATGGGCTCGGTGCGACAGGCTGTATGCCGCCTCCAATTGTTCCCAATAGCTTTTGGATATCAGCTCGCAATGGTGGTTGAGGGTCCAGTAAAACATCACCAGTATCAACCCGTAAAACACCCCGGTCAGTTCCCCAATGAAAAAGGTGCAGGCCGCGGCGGGGACGATTCCGATGAACTGGTAAATCGACAGAAACTTTTGAAATGGCGCGAACGCATTGGCCGTAATGGAAAAAAATACCACCGTATAGAGCCACAATAGCGGCGACATGCCCGATAAATCGAGTGTCAGGGTAAAACTGCCGAGGATCAGCGCCCACCAGCATGCACCCACCAGCGTCACGAAAAAATACCGATTGCGCCACGCTGCCGGCGCACGCGGGTAGATCGTATCGAATCGGAATAGCAGGTATCCGCGGAACAGCGCTGTCAGCATCAGTCCGCTGGTGAGCACCATCGTGAGGTGCGGGTGCGCCTGATAGAATTCGGGTTCAAATGCCAGGCACAGAATATAGATCAGTATATTTGAAATAATGCCGCGCCGGCTGTATTTCACCATCCGCGCGTCCGTCTGACGAATGATCTGCCGGTTTTTTTGAACTTTCAACTGCGGTTCAAACAGAGTTAACATTCGTTCGCCTTCGGGAATAGCCTGTCGGGTGTTTCGCTCTGCGGCGCCGGCGCTGAGCCGGCGCCGCATAAAGCGGCGGCTCGCGGGTTAAAGTTTACTGGTCAGCTCTGGAACCGCCTCAAAAAGGTCTGCCGTCAGGCTGTAATCAGCGACCTGGAAGATGGGAGAATCCGCATCCTTGTTAATGGCAACCACCACTTTCGACCCCTGCATGCCGGCCAGATGCTGAATGGCTCCCGAAATGCCGACGGCGATATACAGATCCGGCGCAACAATTTTTCCCGTTTGCCCGACCTGCAGGTCATTCGGAACGTACCCCGCGTCAACCGCCGCCCGGGATGCCCCTACAGCGCCGCCCAGCTTGTCAGCCAGCGCGTAGAGCATGTCGAAATTCTCTGCGCTGCCCAGTGCGCGTCCGCCGGACACGACGACTCTGGCTGAAGTCAGGTCCGGCCGGTCTGAGTTCGCCAGCTCTTCCCGCTTGAACTGGCTCAGGCCCAGCGCCGGTTGAGGTTCGATGGTACGAATACCGACAGGGCTTTCACCCTGCGGCGCTTCGTCAAAGGCGGTTGCCCGAATGGTCAACAGTTTGATGGAATCCGTACTTTGTACCGTGGCGATTACATTGCCGGCATAAATGGGACGCTTGAACGTGTCTGCTGATTCGATCGCGATCACATCGCTAACGGGCTGCATATCCAGTAATGCGCCCAGTCGCGGCAGCAAATTTTTTCCGAAAGTTGTTGCCGGCGCCAGCACTGCCGTGTAATTTCCCGCAATGCTGGCAGCAGCAGCGGCTAACTCTTCGGCAAGCAGGTGTTGATAATGTCCGGCCTGTACGGTGATCACTTCGGTCACCCCGGCAATGGCAGCGGCCTGCGCCGCAGCAGCGTCACATTGCCATCCAATAACCAGCAGGTGAATATCCTCGTTAAAGCGACCTGCGGCTGACACGGTATTGCGGGTCGCAGGTTTTAACGCCTTGTTATCGTGTTCTGCAATGACCAGTACGCTCATGAAATCACCTTTGCTTCGTTTTTGAGTTTATCAAGCAATTCATCGACTGAACCTACTTTGATGCCGGCTTTGCGCGGCGCTGGCGTTTCCACCTGCAACAGCGTCGTTCGATTGCGGTCGGCTACGCCCAGTGCATCGGCTGCAACGATATCCGGGGGCTTCTTCTTGGCCTTCATGATATTGGGAAGACTGGCATAGCGTGGTTCGTTCAGGCGCAGATCCGTGGTTACCACCGCGGGCAGCTTTAAAGAAAGGACTTCCAGACCGCCGTCAATTTCCCGGGTTACTTCGAGGCTGCCGTCTGCTATGGTCATTTTTGACGCGAATGTGCCCTGCCCCCAGCCCAAAAGCCCTGCCAGCATTTGCCCGGTCTGATTATTGTCACCATCAATCGATTGTTTGCCCATAAGAACAAGGTCCGGTTTTTCCTTTTCAACGATCGCTTTAAGCAACTTCGCCACCAGCAATGGTTGTGGCGGCGTGTCCGTTTCCACCAGAATCGCCCGGTCAGCGCCCAGCGCCATGGCGGCCCGCAGCTGTTCCTGCGCCTTGCCGCCGCCAATCGTAACCGTCACTATCTCTGACGCCAGGCCGCTTTCTTTCAGGCGGATCGCCTCTTCAACCGCAATCTCACAAAATGGATTAATTGACATCTTGGCATTGGCCACATCGACATCCCGGCCATCCGCCGCTGGCCTGACCTTAACGTTGTAGTCGACTACCCGTTTTATTGGAACAAGAATCTTCATAGCAGAACCGTACTCCCCAGTCTGACGCCCGACACGGTATTCGGGCAGGTATTATTCGTGTTACGTTGTCGCTATTCAGCTCATGCCCGGAATTCACGTCGCGCTCGGACTATATCTATATCTGGACGTAAACTGAACCGTTACGACTTACGCTGCGACATAAGCTGAACAGTGACGACTTGAACTGAATGGTTACTTATACTAATACTTTCGGCAAGGATAAGTGCATGATGAGTGACGATAGTAAAGCAGAACGGGAATCCATGCCATATGATGTGGTCATCGTGGGTGCCGGGCCTGCTGGCCTTAGTGCCGCCTGCAGACTGAAGCAGCTAAACGGCGAGTTGACTGTCTGTGTCCTGGAAAAGGGATCGGAAGTCGGCGCACACATACTGTCGGGTGCGGTACTGGAGCCAAGAGCGCTGGATGAGCTCTTTCCCGACTGGCAATCGCTCGGCGCGCCGGTAACCACGGCTGTAAAGCGCGATGAAGTGCACTGGCTAAGCTCGGCGACCAGAGGTCGCAGGCTGTCGTCCGCGCTGGTGCCCCGGACCATGCACAACCGGGGAAACTATATCATCAGCCTTGGCAGGTTTTGTCAGTGGCTGGCCGAACAGGCAGAGCAACTGGGTGTCGATATTTTCCCCGGTATTCCGGCAGCCGACCTGGTGTATACCGCCGACGGTGCAGTGCAGGGTGTGATTACCCGGGATATGGGCGTAGATGCCAGTGGCAATCGCAAAGCGGGATTCGCGGCCGGTATGGCGTTGCATGGCAAGTACACCATTTTCAGCGAGGGATGTCGCGGTCATTTGGGCAAAGCCCTGATCCGGCAATTTGCATTGGACAGGCAACGCAACCCCCAGCACTATGGCCTCGGCATAAAGGAGGTATGGAAAATACCACCCGACCGGTTCGAACCGGGTCTGGTGTTGCATACGGCGGGCTGGCCACTCAACCTGTCGAATTCTACCGGCGGCGGATTCCTTTATCAGCTTGATGATCAGCGCGTATCCGTTGGCCTGATTACGGATTTGTCCTATTCGAATCCGCATCTCAACCCTTATCAGGAATTCCAGCGATTCAAACATCATCCGTTGATCAAGCAATATCTCCAGGGCAGCGAACGGTTAAGCTATGGCGCCCGGGCCGTTGTGAAAGGCGGATTGCAGTCGCAGCCCCGCCTGCACTTTCCCGGCGGCGCACTGGCGGGCGATAATGCGGGCACCCTGAACTACGCAAAGATAAAGGGCATCCATACCGCCATGAAATCCGGCATGGTCACGGCCGAGGTCATCCACGCAGCCATTGCGGCGGGGCGCGCCCAGGACGACCTGTCGGAACTGGCCGACGCCTATGGTCGCAGCTGGGCCTGGGAGGAGCTGCATCAGCAACGGAACTTCGGTCCGGCACAGCACAAGTGGGGTACCTTTTGGGGCGGCGTCTACAGCTATGTCGACATCAACCTGTTCAGGGGTCGACTGCCTGTGACGCTGAACGATCAGCAGCCGGACCACGCGCGCCTGCAGCCTGCCCGGTCCAGCACGGTTATCGACTACCCCAGGCCCGATGGTATTATCAGTTTTGATATCGCCTCGTCGGTGTATTTATCCAACACCAATCACGAGGAGGACCAGCCGTGCCACTTGCAGCTTGCGGATGATTCGATTCCGGTCGCGCATAACCTGCCAGAATTCGACGAACCCGCACAACGTTATTGTCCGGCAGGGGTTTATGAAATCGTTCGGGACAGCCAGGGCGAGGCGAGCTTTCAAATCAACGCCAGCAATTGCGTGCATTGCAAAACCTGCGACATCAAGGACCCAGCCCAGAATATCAACTGGGTGGTACCGGAGGGCGGCGGTGGCCCCAATTATCCCGCAATGTAATTCAGCAGGGTAACAGGAAGCCGGCGGCCATCCCTGCGTCGATAAATCGATCGCCAATCCCAGGGCTGTTGATGTTTCGCGATAACTCATTGAAACAAAAAGTCTTTCAGGGTTTTGACCAAAACCGTGAATTTCTTTTAAATCAATTGATTGGATTCAAACGTCAACAGACCCTAATGAATCAGCTGATCAAGCATCAGCGTGATTGCCTCGTCAGCCAACGGGTTGCCCAGCGCCAGGTCCGACATGTACCAGGGGCGTCTGGCCGAGATACTGACAGTATCCAGCAACCGTCCCGTGTTGGACTCATAGACCTGCAGCGACATCCGCAGTTTTTTATGCCGGATGTCCGTATCGGCGGCGCTGTCCACCCTGACAGCGGGTACATCCGGAAACGCCGATGGTGCATCCACCTGATGAACCCGCAACTTCAATATAAAGTCGGCGCCCGCCGCCACAGCCAGATCCGCCAGATCCGCGGACGCATCGTCCACTGTGCCCGGAATGACCCGCTGGAACCGTTGCCCCGCCTGATCCGCCAATCGCTCTGCCAGGTAAAGGCGGGTGCGGGGCCATGATGATCGGCCCCCTGTGTCGGCCTGGGGCCAGGCCAGAAATACACCGGCCTGCCGCGACATACGCCATTCGCCCTGACGATTCACTTTAAACGTATTACCCAGGATCGATGAATCCGCGACAGGTGATCCCACCGGTCTGGAGGGCGAGAACCCGCATCCTGCCAGTCCCACCGACGTCAAAAGAATCGCACCGCAATACAGGTAGACGAATCTGGCTTTCATAGTCGCATCCGTTGGGTTGATATACAGGTTTTCGGGTTTGCGCCACGCGCCTGATGTGGCGATCACCGATGTTTGCTATATTGGCCGCACGTCCCTACAGTCTAAGCCTTATTTCGCCAAACTGCCGCAGGCCCGACCGCCGAATCGGAGAATATTCCATGCTCGCTGCCATCCTGGATCTCGAACCGCTCGCGCCTGACCGATACAGCACACGTCAGCATTTGCAGAATTTTCGTCGCAGCCTGTTCGGTGGGCAGGTTCTGGCGCAAGCTCTTATGGCTGCCGGGCTGACCGTGCATGCCGGACGCCCTCCGCATTCGCTGCACGCCTACTTCCTGCGCGCCGGGCATCCGAACGCTGCCGTCGAATTTACGGTTGAAAGCCTTCGGGATGGCAAGAATTTTTCGGCGCGCCGCGTCAATGCCATTCAGGATTCCAGACTGATTCTCACACTGCACGCGTCATTCCATGCACCGGAAGCTGGATTTGAGCATCAACCTCCAGCCCCGGCCAACGGACCGACGCCAGCGGCTTTGCACGCCGCACAGAATGAAGATAAAGCACATAGCCATACGATCGGCGCTGAGTTCAGGGAGCCGCCCCTGGACTATTTACCATTCAACAACCACCTGAAACTGACCACGCCCCAGTCCGGTTCAGAGGCCCGTTGCTGGACCCGATCCCGCGGACCACTGCCGTCAACCGCGCTTCACCATTTCTGCGCGCTCGCTTTTGCCTCTGATATCGCCCTGCTCGCATCAGCCCTGTTGCCGCACGACGCATCACTTTTCAGCGACAATATCTTTCCGGCAAGTATTGATCACAGCCTTTGGTTTCACCGTATTCCGGTATTCAGCGAGTGGCATCAGTACATCACGGACAGCCCCTGGGCGGCTGACGCCCGCGCTTTGTGTCGTGGACAGTTCTTTGACCTTGCCGGAAACCTGACAGCAACTGTGGCGCAGGAAGGTCTCCTGAGGCAGAAGACATCGTCAATTTGAGCCAGAGAACTGTAGAGACACAAGTATAAATGCTGGCATCGACAGGCCCGCGGGACGGTCGTCAGGTCCGGAAGTGCGGGCGGCCATGAGAATAGTCACTATACTGGGTTTATCCTGGACCAATTGAACTGAGGAGCATATGGAACGTATAACGATTGCCGATGCCATTCGATATCTTGAGAACGTCCTGACCGTACTCGACAATGCCTACTGGGAAGCATCCTGCATTCAACACAAGGATGGGCTGTACGATCTTATCGCCATCGTTCACACGGAGCTGAACGAAACGGCAAAACTCAGCGTCGAAGATCACTATATCGCCTACGAACCCATCTCGGCGCACTTTCGGGCGAGCGGCCCACGGTTCCGTCTGCTGCAGCAGAATCTGCATCTATGGGTACCCCGCTCCATGACGGCACAGCAGCTCGACCTGGCCCTCGCTGACGTCCTGCGAATGCATAACCGTATCGATTGATGGCTCCGATGATGTCTGTTGCAGCGCTCGCCAATCCCGGCGACGGGCGTGCGTCATATAACCGCCTCGGGTCCGATTATAAAGTGTGATATTGCTAAAAATATTGCAATTGCAGGGAACTTTAATTGTTATTCCCGTACAAAACGCGACGTACACCTTGTATTGCTAATTCGTTTAAGAATCTAAAGTGCAAAACTGGAAGTTTTCTGTATCTGCGCAATACTGTAATTAACTGATGCCATTTCATCCCCCCAAGTGAATTTGGGCATCAGCAGAGCCGCCTCGGCGGTTCGTCGGGATGAAAGTCCCAAATGTTTCACTCCTAATGGTCCTGGCCCGGCGTTCCCCCGAACGCCGGGCATTTTTTTGTGACACGCATCACAACAATAAAAATTCTTCTGTTTGTATTCCTGCGTACTTCAACGTATAAAAGTCTCAATTCTTTGTAACTGTACAGATTGCGTCCAGATTTGTTCAGAGCAAGGCGAAAAATGTGAGTTTACGCGTGTCAATACGCCGCACTTCCTGCGGGCCGCCTGGCCAGGCGTTCAAACCTGTTCCCACAGGTTTGTGACCATTTTTTAACGCAGCTATGGGCAAATCGGGGCGCAAGCTGAATAGTTACCAATTCTTTTTGGCGGACTCGACATCACTCCTGCCTGCCCATATCATCGCTGTCTCGTTTAACAGGGCTGATCAGGTCAGGCTATACCAGTCCGCAGAACCGACATGAGGTCTCGTTTTCGTCGTGAATGCCCAATTTGAATTTCGCTGTTTGGCCTTTCACGAAGGGTTGGCGCACGGCCGTGCGCCGGGTCACTTACATATAGACCAGGACTGCATCGAATTTGTGGTGGGAGAAAATACCGGCAGCATGTCGCTGCACGGTATGCAGTTACACGCGGGTGGTACGCTAAACCGGCAAATCATAATTACGCATCCGATTTGGCGCGGGTGGACGTTTCGGACGTCCAATCGTGCCCTGCTGCAAAACCCATTTCTTCGGTCACATCCGGCAACATCGTTTCAGATCGACGATATTCGTCGTAAGCGTCGCGTGGGATTAAGTTTTTTTGTCCTGCTATTAGTGGCCATTATACTGACCTCGCTTTATTTTATTACCCGCCTGGAGCTGGTCAGCGACAGGCTGAGCCGGCATACGCCTCCAGCCTGGGAGTCCTCCCTGGGAAAGCTTGGCCTGCAGCATTACCAGCAAAATCGGATTTTTCTGGATAGCGAAAAGACATCACCGTTGCTGGCACCCTTCGCCGCGCCGTTATTGGAATCTTTACCGGAGGCCACGGCTGGCAGGTTCGTCTTCTACCTGGTTGAGGACGCCGAGCGCTATGCTCTCGCCTTACCCGGGGGACATATTGTTATTCATACCGGTCTCATCGAAGCTGCCGGGTCAGCCGATGTGCTGATGGCACTGTTGGCCCATGAAATATCCCATGCCACACAGCACCACAGCATCCGTAACCTGCTGATGCATTCTGGGCTTCATACTGTGTTGCTCGCCGTATTGGGCGATAGCGCTGGCTGGGACGGCGCCGGCGCGGCCGTAATGCCGCAATTATTGAACCCGACCTATTCTGCACGACTGGAGGCCCAGGCGGATGTGCAGGCATACAACCTGTTAAAAGGGGCGCGCCTGCCGACGACTGGATTGCACGAGCGCCTCGCCCTATTGACTTCACCTGGTCAAAACGGCACTCAGCGTTATGTTGCTGCACATCCAATGAATGCGCAGCACAAAAGCCACCTTCAGTCCCTGGTTAACGACACGACCGACGGGCAACGGCAACGGGACCTGGCCGCCAGGTACGACGAGCTGATTCGCGATATCCATACACTTACGGACCGTACCGGGTCGCCAACAGGTACCGATGATGCTGGTTGACATCAGGTCCAGCTCCGCTTTCTCCCATCTTTATGTCGCGTTGAATCCCGGTGAAGCGTTATTCGCCACGCCGGGAGCACTGGTTGGATATGAAACCGGTCTGGAGGTACGCACCGTACTTGCGGAAGGCCGCTGGCAGAGCACTGCAAAACGATGCCTGGGCAATCCATTGCTGCAATTGGCACGACTGCGCAACACCCGCGATGCAACCAGACGATTGATTCTGTCACCGGCCACACCGGGTCCACTTGCCATTCTCGATATGGATAACCAGTATTTTTGGGTGCAGCATGACGTTTTTCTGGCCTGCACCCCTGGCGTGGTACTGTCTGACCAGTTGCAGACTCATCGAACGTTCGAGACAGAAAATCGCTGGTTCCAGCGTGTTGTGGGCGGTCGCGGACGCGTATGGCTAAGTACGTTCGGCGCGCTGGCCGAAAAAGAACTCGATGGTGAAATGGTCCTCGACAGTGGCTTCCTGGTCGCCTGTGAACGCGGCATTACGCGCTGTCGCAAACGACGCCCCCGCATCCCCGATGGCATGGTACGAATCCGTGGGCGCGGCAAGGTGCTCATGCAATCACGAAGCTGTGCGGCCCTGTCCCGCTGGCTCAATCCCGACCGATGAACAGGGTGTACCATGCAGATAGAGTGTCCAGACCAGCCGGGCAGCGCCATCACCAGACTATCCCTGCTACCCAATGACGCAGTAACAGCCAGGGCCGGGACCTTACTCGCCATGAGCCGCCCGCTGAGGGTCTCCAACGTCGATTGTCTCAGGCCCGCAGACACTAACACTGCCCGCCCCGCAAAAATCATCGCCGGCGATAGATTTATCTGCAATCGCTTTGAATGCGACGGGCAACCCGCCGATCTATGGCTGGGCCATGACTTTCCGGGTGAGGCCCGCTGTCTTGAACTCAGCGGTCAGAGTTTGATTGTTAATCCCCCTGTTTTCGTCGCCGCCACAGGTGCCATCGTCCTGACCCCGTACACCCCGCTCGCTACAGAAACCTGGCTGAAGGTAGGTGGATCCGGCAATCTTATACTGGCAGCTTTTGGGGCTCTCTCCTCCATCACGGTGGAGCGCGAGTACCGGCTCGCGCGGAATCAAGTCGCCGCGTTTTCCGATACGCTTGAGGTCGACTGGCCTGAGTCGCGCCGTCGCTGGCGAAGCAGGTTTTTTCGGCGCGACAACGCCTGGTGCTGTTTCCGGGGCCGGGGCAAGCTATGGTATCAGTCCCACGACCCGAAGCGGTTCGGCGCCGGGATTGGGCGCCGCCAGCCGAGACCGCCGTCAGCATGACCGGCGACAGCTACCCGGACAAAATCTCCGAGCCGGGATTGCCTTACCGGCTTGAGGGTGGTACAGACTGCCCACTGCTGAGAGTTGCTCTGGAAAAAGGTCGCGCTTTGCGGGTGGTATGCCGCTCTATTGTCGGCATGGAAGGCGGTCTCGACGTTGATCCGGCGATAAATGCGATTGCAAGCCGGGTAATGACAGAGGACAATCTGTTGATTAACCCGGTTCACGCCGCCACGGCCGGGTCGGTCCTCATTGCACCGGCGTTACCGGGCCATATTCTCCATTACCCGGTGTGTAATGAACATATTATTTACCTTAAGCAGTCCGCTTTTCTGGCATCGACGCCCAATCTGCAGCTGATTCGGCTCGCTGAACCGCAGGGCGCTACCGCCGGCACCGGTCTGCGGCTGTTACAGTGCAAAGGCACCGGCGATTTGTGGTTTAATACCTATGGTGCCGCCCGAGTGCTTGATGTGGACGGAGAGATCTTTGCCGACGCCGATAAAATCGTCGCCTGGACGAAAGGTCTGACCTGTCGACTGGCACCACTGAAGGGTTGCCGTACAGCGTGGCTTATCGGCGAGGGGCCCGGGTGCCACTTTCAGGGCCACGGACGACTCTGGTTGCAAAGTCACAGCAGCAGAGCACTCCTGCACCGGTGCCGGGGATTTTGATCGGCCGGGCAGCGCGTCGCCGCTGAAACCAATCGACGCCCTGTCGGCATTTACACGCAGACAACACGCTATTATCGTCACCTAACCGAAGATTTTTCTATGTCATTCATCGCTCGCCTGTTCAAAAAACATCGCTCCGACGGTCTCGCCAAGCGGGTCCAGTCCATTTCACAGAAAAGCCCACAGGAATGCCTCGATATCGTCACCAAGTCGTCCGAAGTTCCGTCCCGCGTTGCCGCGATTCGACGGCTCGCTGACCGCGATACGCTTTTGAAACTTGCCAGCCATGATGAATCCCAACAGATAGAAACCGCTGCGCGAAAACGTCTCGGTGTATTGCTCGATAACGGCGAGCTGACGCTGGCCGAACTGACACAGAGCGTCCAGGACGAAGAACAACTGTTTCATATTTGCGGCTACTCGCTTTCTGCGGGCTCCCAGCTGATCGAACGTATCACCAATGAAAACCTCCTGGTGCAGCTCGCGTGCAATGCCGGAACGACCCAATTGCGCCAAATGGCGGCAAATCGCATAGAAACCCAGGTGATGCTGGAAACCTTGCTAAAAACTGCACGCAACAAGGATAAGGCCGTCTACCGAATTGCGCAGAAGAAAATGGAGACTTACAAGGACGTCATTGCCAGGCAGGCCGAACGAACACGCGAAGTAAAACGTCTTTGCCACCAGCTGGAACAGCTGGCCAAACACAATGTCGACGACATTTTCTTCGCCCGAAAATCCAGTATTGAAGAGGCCTGGAGCGAGTATTCCCGATTTGCCGAAGAGGAAGACTCGGCGCGCTACGCCCGGGCAGTTTCGCAGTGCGAACGGAAAGTACAGGAATTCAATGCACAAAAGCAGGCCGGGGTTGAGCAGATTCAGCGCGAAAACCAGGCCAGGGCTGACCTTCTGCAGAGCCTCCAGCAACTGACGACCTTCCTGCAAGCCCTGGTTGAGTCCGACATTGACCCGGAAATCGCACGGGCACAGCTTGAAGAGCTCCATACAGCCTTCGCCCAAAGTCTCGATGAAACGGCTGCCCGCGGCATCAACATTGAAAAGGAAACCGCCGAAGGCCGCGCCACTTTCGACGCAGCAAGTGCCATTCTCAATGAGTACGCAACCCACGGAGCGCTGTCGGCGCTCATTGCAGACGTTCGCGTCGCTGAGCCTCCGGCCGGCCAAATGCAATGCGAGGCACTGCGGCGGGTTCTAGCCCACGCACAGATACGGGGTCAACTTCCCGGCACGGAAAGCGTTGGCGAGGCGCAGCAGGCCCTGGATAACTGGCAGCAGCGACTGGAAACCCGGCAGGACCAGGAAAGGCGGGCTATTCATGAAGCCTACGAGCTGCTGCGTCGTGGCAACTGGGCAGTTTCCCGGGGTTTCGTGAGCCGCTCCAACGCCATTTTGCGCGAACTGGAAACCCGGATTGAAAAGCTGGAATCGGTGCCAGCCGGTATTACCACAAAAATCGAAAGCCTTCGCGAAGAAGTCGTCAAGCTCGGTGACTGGCGCGATTTTGCCGTGACACCCAAAAAACAGACCCTCATTCGACAAATGGAGGAATTGCAGGACAGCGCCTTAAACCCGGTGGACCTGGCCAATAAGGTTCAGGCATTGCAACAGGAGTGGAAAGGTTTATCCCGCGGAGGACAGAACCAGGACGAAACTTTGTGGCAACAGTTTCAGGCCGCCAGCGACAAAGCCTATGAACCCTGCAAAGCATACTTCGCCCAACAGGCTACTGCACGGGACAGCAACGCAGAAAAGCGGCAACAGTTGATCGAACAGTTAAATACCTATCTTGCCGATTACGATTGGGATAACGCCAATTGGGCCGATGTGGAGAAAACCCTGAAAATGGCACGCGAAGCATGGCAAGGCTACTGGCCGGTACCACGCAGGCAGACCAAAGCATTGCAGCAGGCCTTCGACGGCATAATGGACCAGTTGTATGAGCGCCTGAACGCGGAATATGATAAAAACCGACGCTTGAAGCAGGCGTTGGTGGATCAGGCAGAGTCTCTTCTTGCCTTCGAAGACACAGCCAGTGCCATTGAAGAGGCCAAACGATTGCAGAGCCAGTGGCGTAGCATCGGTCGCTGCAAGCGAAGGGATGATCAGCAGCTCTGGAAGCAGTTTCGGGGCCATTGCGACACTGTTTTTGAACGACGCCATCAGGAAACCGAGTCGAGTCGACAGGAGCAGGACGCAACCCTGCGGGAGGCCGAAGCCATTATTGACCAGCTGGAAAACTTATTATTCCTTAGTGGTGACGCTTTCAATATCGCGAAGTCCGGGATTGACGATCTGACCACAGAGTTTCAGGCTATCGGCGAACTGCCAAAGACGCATCGTAAGTCGATTACGGAAAAGTTCTATCAGGTCATCGACAATGTACAGGCCAAAATAGCACAGGAGAAAAACGAATCCCGTTTGCATCAATGGCGGAGCGCACTGATGGCAGCCGAAGCCCTGCGTCATTATGAGCTGGCGATCTGCATGGGCGAAGATACCGAATTTCTGCAGCAGCAGGCCCGGTTGCAGCTGGACAGTAACGAACGCTGGCCCTATCAGGTTGGCGACACACTGCAGCAACGGTACGAGCAGGCCAGCCATATTGGAGCCGCTGACTCTGATCAGCGACTGGCAGCGCTCAGAGAACTTTGCATCCGCTCGGAAATAGCAACAGACAACAGCTCACCTCCCGAAGATAGCGGGCTGCGGATGCAATTTCAGGTGAATCAGTTACAGCAGGGGCTAGGACAGCGTGAAAGTGCTACCGAAACTGTGATGGCTGACATTATCAATCGGTGGATTGCGGTGCCGGCTGTACCCGATGAGCACTATCAGGCATTGCTTTCAAGGCTGGACAGATGCTGGAACCTGAAGATCGCCGCCGCCACTGCAAAACCAGCGACCTGTTAAGTCGGCCCCTGCGGGCGATGCTGTCATAAGTTTATAGTGAAAGACTTGCATTCCAGATTTTATTAGGTATTATTTGCGTCCTTCGACGAAGTCGGCAAACGACGACTTAAGCCGAAGGGTATCGGAGCGTAGCGCAGCCTGGTAGCGCACTACACTGGGGGTGTAGTGGTCGTGGG
>CAYSTJ010000004.1:0-20790 GCA_964434105.1 uncultured Cellvibrionaceae bacterium
CCGGCACCGGCACCGGCACCGGCACCGGCACCGGTACAGTCCAGCCTGGGAGCCTGTCTGTCGGAGTTGAACTTATAAAAGGCAACACGACAACGGCCAATAAACGCATTTTTCTTGGCTTTTCGATTGATGGTACTTATGGGGTGTGATTGGCAGGATGAGAGCGTGATCAGCGGTGCAAAGTATACTTATCTTATCCCAGATGACGTAATTTTGAATGGGTCAGTGGATTCGGACGAAGCGGCTTATGGTGTTGATTTATCCAAAGACATTTCATTAGTACGTGCGCCATGGATGCCTTTATACTGAACGCTCCCCCTAACCGGACGCCATCCGTTTTTATGAGTTTGCTAATTGCATTTGTTGTTCTGTCGATTTCCATATCTTTTATATGCTCGGTGCTGGAAGCGGCGCTACTTTCGATTACGCCGAGTTACATCGCGCAGCTAAAACTTTCTGATCCGAGGAAGCATCAGCGCTTGAGTGCTCTCAAGGATCGTATCGACCAGCCGCTGGCGGCCATCCTGACTTTGAACACGGTGGCGCATACCGTCGGTGCAACGGGCGTTGGCGCCCAGGTGGTCGTGGTCTTCGGTGACGGTTACCTTGGAGTAGCCTCGGCCATTATGACGATTTTGATACTGGTCCTTTCTGAAATCATTCCAAAAACAATTGGGGCGCGGTATTGGCGTAGAATTGCACCATTTTTGCCCGCGTTCCTGCGGTTTATGATCCTGGTATTGAAGCCCTTTATCTGGCTGTCTGATCAAATGATGAAGATATTTGGCGGGCACGCGCCAGAGCATGATCTTCGGCAGGAAATCAAGGCGCTATCCATTCTCGGGCGGGAACTGGGTAAACTGGATGATGACGAGCAGCGCGTTATTGCCAATATTCTCGACTTGCATGATATTCGGGTGCGGGACATTATGACGCCGAGAACAGTCTGCGAGGTGATCGACCCCAATTCAAAAATTGTGGAATTTGCGAACGATGTCAAGACGGGCAATTTTTCCCGCTATCCAGTGATCGATAAAAGTGAAGCGCCGCTGGGACTGCTGTTTCGCTACGACATTATCAATGCCGACCCGGAGCAGACCGCAGCCAGCATTATGAAGCCGGTAACTATTGTCACGGATAATCTGGGCGTTGAAAGCCTGATGACACAGTTTTTGCATGAACGGCAACACATGTTCCTTGTTTATGATGAATACGGCACCTGGCTGGGCCTGGTCACCATGGAAGACGTGATTGAAGCGATTCTCGGCACGCCCATCATGGATGAAATGGACGATATCCCCAGCATGAGACAATACGCCAAACGTCGGTGGAAAAATCGGTTACGGCAATTATCTGGAAATGGCACTTAGGGCGTTTGGGTCGGCGCTTTCTTTGGTTGAAGTCCCGCCGAATGATACCGGCGGTTTTCGCTCCCCGCCAATATCATCGGCTGAACCGCGTCTCATTCGCCCATGTCGCTGTAGCGGCTCAAGATATTTGCTATAAGATGTACTATAAGCGCTATGATGCTACCGGAATCGGTTCATCTGGCCATGCTCAGCCCCTGCAACGTAAGGTTACAAACCTGAGGAAAATGAGAGTTTCGCACCGGTTAGCCACAATTTGGGGTAGCGACAACCCGCTGCGACATTGGGTGCGATACTAACATCCGTGATCTTCGGGAAAAACAGAGCCGCTTTGGCAGTGGCAGATACTATAAAGAGTTAATCAGCTTCCTTTTGCTTTTGCGCAAGACATTGACTAATTGGGATTTCAAGTTGCTGCTCTGCTTCCCATTTAGCAGCTTCAGCTCTTTGGTGTCAGTGTCCATTGAAGTAAACACCTCGAACAATATTGGTTTGCTCTGATCCCTATCAAGGAATGTGGGGAGTGCGTCATTAAGCTCGGCCTCATTTTGTGCAGAAAGATAGGTAAACCCAACGGAATTCACCCAGGCCTCTGCCCTTGTGCTATGTGCTGCAGCAATATTAATGTCGAGTGTTGGAACTTTTTCTTTGCCAATGGTATATTGAAAAAGTCCTGCGCCACCATTATTCAACAGGAAAATCCGTAAGCCGTCTCCTACGTGGTGGTTCCAGACTGCGTTCATATCATAAAAGAATGTTAGATCGCCAATCATGATGAAAGTTAATTCCTGGCCTTTCTGTGATGAAAAGCCGACAGCAGTTGACAGGCAGCCATCAATTCCGCTGGTGCCGCGATTTGAATATACGGTGATTGAGCTATCTATATTAAAATACTGAGCCAACCGGACGCAGCTGCTATTGGCGAGATGTAGCGAGGAATTTTTGGGTATAGTCTCTAAAAGTCGGCCGATCGCATATATATTTGAGTAGTTGACTTTAGGTGTCGGGAATCTTGAGTCCAGTTCTTTCCATTTGGCAATGTAATCACTGTTTTTCTGAGCGCTTTCCGTTATCGTAGATGTGGTATTCATTCTTTTCAGAAAAATTTCAGGTGTGCATTCAAAGACCTCGGTTAAACATTGATACTGGTCGACTATTTCCCCGTTTTCAGCGACATGCCAGTGTTGTTTGGGCGGATGGCGACGCAGGTATCTTCTAATTTCCGGCAGGGACATCCCGTGCAAGGTTATGACCAGGTCCGGCCTGAGATCTTCCTTCGCATCAGAGTCCATAGTGGTCAGGATTCCGGTGATATTTTTGACAACATTGTTATGATGAAGGTTTGAAAGGTTATCTGTGAAAATTACTGCCTGGTTATATTCCAGAAATTCAGTCAGTTCATTGCGTTCAGCGCAGTCTATTTCAGTTGACTGGCCATAAACCAGCACAATTTTGGAAAATGCCGATAAAGAAGAAAAGTGCTTTTTCCAGTCAACATTGCCTGCGCCTTCTACATGTCGACTTATTTTTCTTACTGCAGGTAAGCTTTCATTGTCAAACCTGGCAACTTCCTTGCTGGTTATTTCAATATTTATATGTACAGGTCCAGGCCCGCGATGATTGGCGGCTAAAATCGCTTCATTGATTAGGCGGTTGCATAACCATTCATCCTGTTTGGTGGTAGCTTCCAGTAAATCGACAGATTTTTTGACTATATTTGAGAATACATTGCGCTGGTGTACCATCTGGTCTTCGTATTGACCAAGCAGGGCCCGCTCCCTGTCAGCGGTGATAACAATGAGCGGTAGCTTTTGATAGTACGCTTCCGCAACTGCGGACGCATAGTTAAGAACCGCTGTTCCTGATGTACAGCATATAGCAACAGGTTGTCGCGACTTCAAAATTAAGCCGATGCCGAAAAAAGCAGCGCTTCTCTCATCTACAATCGAGTAGCATTCAAAAAATGGATCCTGTTCCAGAGAGTGAACAATGGGCAGATTTCTATTGCCGGGACTTGTTACGATTTTTTTTATTCCATGGCTTTTCAATAGCCCTACAAGCTGAAGAACATTTTTTTTACCAGTAAACATGTTGTCGTAGCCTAGAAAAGTAAGTGGTTAACTTAAATTAATGCTGTAATCAGGCGGTCAGGTCATCTCGCCGTAGCAGCTCGATTAGTTTGTCTGGGTGACCGACCAGCACCAGCATTCGTTATTGGGAAAAGCAATATATTACCTGATTGATTTCCGTACGATTATTATAGGTCTCAATCAATTCGCGAAGAAAAACGGAATGTAGATCTAAATATCGCTAAGCATGTGATACCTTTGTAATGGCGTGGAATATATTACGGGTGAATGTAGCCGGGTCCATTTCCGCGGGCCTGGGTGCATTCGTGGCTTCTCTGGAGTCTGTTGGTTCCGCAGGGGGATAGTTTACTATCTGTATATTCCTGCTTTTTTCTTCGTTTCGAATTATTTTCAGCAATTGATGAAATGCCTCATCTTCCTCGGTTTTGCTGTCACCTTGATTGTCCCGAGGAATCAGGACGACTAGCCTTAATTCTCGCTCTTCACAAAAATCGGCTATTTCTCTTATGATCGCAACTTTTTCCCTAACTTCATATTCTAAATTGAAGGTGCCAGGACGGCTTTTTTCAGCGGCGCTTCGAGGGTCTTCTGACATTTTTTGTTTCCCGGCTTTTAAGCCGTTAAGCAGTAATTTTACAGAGTTGCTGAAATCGAATAGCAATGGATACTTTTCTCTACGAACCTGGACGTTGGCTTTGCTGAACTGAGTATCATTGGACAGTAAAAGTGGATCGATAAATCTCGCATAAAATGGGTAAAGACTATCATCGGTCTTCGCTGGATAAAAAGCACCGATGCCAATGGGAAGTATGACAACACCATTTTTTTTGAGTGCGCTATGGAAGTTTTTTAGTATTAAAAGATCATATTTCAGTGTCTGGGACGTCTGAGCCCAGTTTAGTCCTTTTATGCCGGCTAGTTCGTAGTTAAAAAGGCGCTTCGCGTCGCTGCTACCTAAATTAGCCACGTCGTAGTTTCTGGTGTCGCAGATGCGATAATTTTTCTTTGTTGGATAAACCGAGAGTACTTTCCTGTAGTGTGAAATGATCTTATTGTTGATGGATAATGCAAGCCAACCAGACAGTATGCAGATAAGATTGATGAGAACGAGCCCTGCTACCGCATTATAGCTAAACGGCAGTGCCAAAATGCATATAAGATTGAATAATACAAGCGCGATTGCGGCAATCGCCTTCTTTTTTAATTTTAACTTCTTAAAAATCATAATTCAGAACCCCGGGCAACAGGCAGACTCGACGTGGTACTTGTAGTCACAGTCCAGTGAATCGATGTTCTCTAGTTCGTTGGCTGCAAGCGAGAAGTTATTTAAGTCTATGTTTTCTTTGAGTCTTTTTGGGGATGATGATTTAAATACCGGGCAATAGCCCTTTTGCAAATGCCACTTCAAGATTATTTGTGCAATAGTTTTATTGTACTTTTCTGACAGATTGAGTAGTGTATGGCTACTGGTTAATGACGGTATCATTCTGCAAAGCGGTGAATATGATTGAACCACTATATTATGTTCCCGACACATTTGTACGACTTCTGGGGCGGTGCGGAGCGGGTGTAGCTCAATTTGACACACACTCGGTGTAATGCTTATGTTGCTGGATAGCAGTTGCTCCAGGTGGCGTTCTCTAAAGTTGGATATTCCTATCGCCTTTACCTTGCCGCTTTCATAAACCTCTTCCATCTTTTTCCAGGTCGTAACAAAGTAGTTCGGGTAAGGCCAGTGCATTAGCCACAAATCGATATAGCCGGTCTTCAGGTTCTTTAGGGAAATATCTATTTGTTCTCTGATGTCACCCTTAATCTGGTTCTCGTTTTCGAGTTTTGTGGTTATAAAAAGCTGCTCTCTTGTCAGTTTTTTCTCATCAATGATGTTTTTTACAACGTCTCCGACTACGTGTTCATTTTTATAGTTTCGTGCGGTATCAAATGCGCGATAGCCGTTCTCAACGCCTGCAAACATGATCTCTTTTAGCTGCAGGTACCGCATGCCATTTGTGCTTGCTACAAGACTGGGCATTTCGACGCCATTGTTTAGAATTATCATCGTGTATTATCCATGCTCCTGTCTTCGTATTTTGACAATGCGCTGGTGGGCTGCAGGAAAGCAGTATTCTCTTGTTTAATCACGGAAATTGTCATCTAACTGTTTATCATGCATCATTTAATGCGTCACCTCCGCGTCTTTCCGATGGTTTGTTGGCGATATCTGCTGCGGGGCCGCACTTTTTTCCGGGGAATTATCTTAATGCCTCACTTCGCCCCGACCCAATTCTGTGCGCCAGCGTCAGATACGTTATACGGGTCAACGGAAGGGGTCGAGGCGATAGTACGAATAGCACGGACAGTGCCCCGGTGATAATGAGCCAACAGTCGGGCCATGAATACACAAGTTATGCTTGCCATTGCCGGCTTTAAAGTCACAGGAGCATACACGCTTTTGAAAAACATAAGGTAATCGGAGGTCTTATCGCAATATACCGCTGGCCCGGGTTGCTAGAACTGCAGATTTCCTATAGTCGACGCACTGAAATTAACATTAATTTGATCTTGCCTCATTATCAAAGGGAGGGCGGAGCGTAGTTCGCAAATATATCAGCATATTCAGGAGCGGGCAATCATAACACCCACTCATTTTGCGCGCTAACGCTGATCATAATGCAGCCTTATGGCGTTTTTTATGGGCCGCCAAGCGCCGCTGGAAGTTCCAGAACATGCAAACTGTTCCACGAGCTGATTAGAATCGTTTTTCCCGTCGGAGTGCTGGCATGTCCGACAGTTCGAGTCGTGGATGACCGCTTCAGTCAGCCGGGGGCGTACCCAGAACAAACACTTCCCTCAACCGAATATCCCGGGACGATGCGCCGACCTGTATTTCAAACTCGCCGGGTTCGGCCAGCCAGCCATTGGTGTTGACGTCCCAGAATGACAGGTCCCGCGGCTTCAGTTCCATGCTGACCGTGCCGGATTCACCCGGTTCCAATCGGACCTTGCCGAAGCCTTTCAGCTCCCGAACGGGGCGCTCGACGCTGGCTTCCCGGTCGTGCAGGTACAGTTGAACGGCTTCGGCACCGGCGCGCGAGCCGGTGTTAGTCAGGGCGACGGTAATGGTGAGTGTTTCGTCGGCCGTCGGGGTGGTGCTGGAGAGCTGAAAATCGTCGTAGCGGAATGCCGTGTAGGACAGGCCATGTCCGAACGGGAACAGGGGGTCGATTTGCTTGAGGTCAAACCAGCGGTAGCCGATAAAGACGCCCTCCGGGTAAGTGTTTTCCGCCGGCTTGTAATCGTCGAGGGCGAAGGGGGCGGTGTCGGTCAGTGCCCGGGGCAGGGTGAATGGCATTTTACCGGATGGGTTGATCTTGCCGAGTAAAACGTCTGCAAATACGTTGCCCGCCTCCATGCCGGCGTACCAGCCCCAGACGATACCGCGTACGCGGTCGACCCAGGGCATTTCGACGGGCGAGCCGGCCACCAGCAGTACGATCGTGTCCGGATTCACGGCCAGCAGTTTGTCGATCACCGCGTCCTGCTGGTACGGCAGTTTCATGTCGGGGCGGTCGAAGGCTTCGCGGTCGAAGCCGTGGTCCAGACCGCCAATGTAAATAACGGCATCGGCCTCCCGGGCCGCCGCCAGGTACTCGGCTTCGGTGCGATAGATGTCGCCCGGGGCATCCCAGCCCAGGGTAAAGTGGCCATTGCCGGTGTAGTCGATTTCGACCCGGTGTTCCTTGTCGCCGGCCAGTTCGACCGGGTAACGCGCAACGTCTGTGGATCCGTTCCGGTGCTGGAGGGTTTTGCCGTCGATACGGATGGTCATCTCGCCCTGGCTGCTGACAAGCAGTGTGTGTTCGCCGCTTTGCAGGGGTTTTACCTGTCCCCACAAACGCAGGTGTTGCGGTGCGTCATCTGACACCGCAATGTTGGCCGCATCGAAGGCCGGGTTGGGCAGGGTTTGCGATTCACGCACGGTCTGGCGGCTGGCATCGGTATAGATATCCATGAACCAGGCGGGTGTGCCAGTCCAGTGGCGCGAGGTGACGTAGTCCGCCGGAATGGGCATCAGTGCGTCGTCCGGTCGGGCCCGGAAATGCATGATCTCGACGCCACTGCCGAGCTGTTCGCGCAAGCCCTGTAGCGGGGTAATCTCGTAGAGTGCGGGCACTTCGGAGGAGCCGCCCCCGAGCGCGTGCTGTCGGTTGGCATTAGGCCCCATGACCAGCACTTTTTTGAGCCTGCCGGCGTTCAGCGGCAAAATACCGTCATTTTTTAGTAGAACGACGCCTTCTTCGGCGATCTCCCGGGCTTTTTGCTGGTGCGCAATAGTATTGCGCTGCCCGGAAAGGCGATGCCTGTCCATCATGCCGATACGCAGTTGTACACCGAGAATGCGACGGACTTTGTCGTCCAGCACTGCTTCAGGGACCCGGCCATCCTGGATCATGGCGAGCAGGGGTTTGCCGAAAAAGTAATCGTCGTAGTCGTCGACATTGGTGCCCATTTCAATGTCCAGCCCGTGCATGGCGGCTTCATAGGTGTTGATGTCGGCAGCCCAGTCCGTCATCAGCACCCCTTCAAAGCCCCACTCACCTTTTAGAATGTCCTGGACCAGATGTTTACTTTGCGCAGCGCTGGTGCCCCGAAACCGATTGTAGGCGCCCATTACGCCCAGCACCTTCCCTTCCGTGACGGCCGCTTCAAAGGCGGGCAGATAGACCTCGCGCAGAGTGCGTTCATCCGGTTTGGTGTCAACGGCGCTGCGGTTAAGCTCCTGGCTGTTCAGGGCGTAGTGTTTGATGGTGGCAGCCACGTCATTTTTCTGAATGCCCTGAATGGCGGATACCGCCATGCGCGCCGCAAGGTAGGGGTCTTCGCCCATGTATTCAAAGTTGCGGCCGTTGGTCGGGACGCGTGCAAGGTTTACCCCCGGGCCGAGAATAAAATCCTTGCCCCGGTGGCGGGCTTCGCTACCCAGTACATCGCCGTGCAGGTGCGCCATGTCCGTGTTCCAGCTGGCGGCGACCATGGTCAGTACTGGCAGGTAGGTCGCCTGATCGTTGGTCCAGCCCGCGGGTTCCCAAGTGTCGCGGGACATTTCGTAGCGTACGCCGTGCGGGCCGTCCGACATCCACATTTCGTGGATACCGAGGCGTTCCACGGCCGGAATGGTGAATTTGCTATTGGCATGTACCAGCGAAATTTTCTCTTCCAGGGTCAGCTCACCCAGCAGGCGGTCCACTTCCTGCTCGACCTGGTCGAGTCGCTGCGCCCGGAAACCGATGGTGTCGGAAATGGATATTGTCGGTGCAGGAAGCTCAACGTTTCTGTCACAGGCGGTCAACAGGAGCGCCAGCGCGGGTAAAAACAGTAATCGGTTCGCCATGGATTCAGCACCTTTTGCGGGCAGTCAAATGGAAATCGTAACTATTCAGCTCATGCTGTAACTGTTCGGATTGTGACCAGATTTGTTCAGAGCAAGGCGAAAAATGTGAGTTTGCTCATGTCAATACGCCGCGCATCCTGCGCTTCGCCCTCCGGGCCGCCTGGCCAGGCGTTCAAACCTGTTCCCGACAGGTTTGTGACCATTTTTTAACGCAGCTATGGGCAAATCGGGGCGTGAGCTGAATAGTTACTGGAATCACTGTGCGGCATGAACGAACCGACCGCGACCCTTCAACCGGCTGCAACCTTGATGGCATTGCGGGGTGGCTCCGGTTTAGGATAGTCCGGTTTATCTATAAAATCTTCGGATTAGCTGCCGGCCAGTATACCCTACAGAAGTCGGAGATTTCACCTGTGCCGCTGTGCTGTTGGGGCGGAGCCTCGGGATAGGGTTTGACGATGGATGAACGGCGCCGCCTGGCGGGAACTTAAGCGGCTGCCCGTATCAAAGCACTGGCGGTCATTGCGGGGCTGCTCCGTTATTCTGCCTGAGGAAAACACTATGTTGATTAATATTCGTCGGCCCCACGAATGCCGGGAACATCAGGTTACGCCGGAAGCGGCTTATCTGAAGCGGCGCCTGCTGTTGCAGGGGGCAGGGCTTGTGGCGGGCATGTCGGCGATGCCGGCTCAGGCGGGGCTGCTGGATTTCCTGATGCCGGGGCGGGAGCCTGCCGGCAGGGAGCCAGCGGTTCGTCACGCGCTGGCATTCGCCGCGGCGAAAGCGGAACCGTCGCTGATAATAACGCCGGAGAGCAAAGCCACCACCCACAACAACTTCTATGAATTCGGCACGGGTAAAACCGACCCGGCACGTCACAGTCAATCGCTGCGCGTCAAACCATGGACGCTTCGCGTGGAAGGTGAAGTGAATAAGCCAGCCACTGTCGATGTCTGGGAGGTGATGCAGGGCAGTGCGCTGGTAGAGCGTATTTATCGCATGCGTTGTGTGGAGGCCTGGTCGATGGTGATCCCCTGGGTGGGGCTGGAGCTTGGCAAGTTCTTGCGACGGTTCGAACCCACCGGCAAGGCGAAATATGTGGCGTTCGAGACGCTGTACGATCCGGAGCAGATGCCCGGCCAGAAAAGCCGTACAGCGGGTGGCGGAATCGATTACCCGTACGTGGAAGGCCTGCGTCTCGACGAGGCCATGCACCCTTTGACCCTGTTGGCGGTCGGCATGTACGGCCAGACCCTGCCGCCGCAGAATGGCGCGCCGGTCAGGCTGGTAGTGCCGTGGAAATATGGCTTCAAGGGCATCAAGTCCATTGTGAGCATCCGTTTGATGGAGGCTATGCCGCCAACCAGCTGGAACCGTCTGGCACCGCAGGAGTACGGTTTTTATGCCAATGTTAACCCTGCGGTTGATCACCCTCGCTGGTCGCAGGCGACGGAGCGTTTTATTGGTCCCGGCGGTGTACTGGACGTCACGCGCCAACCGACCCTGCCGTTCAATGGTTACGCAGATCAGGTGGCATCGCTGTATAGCGGTATGGACCTGCGGCGCCAGTACTGACCGGTGGCTGCTTCCACGTCGCGCAACGTTGGTGTGGCCTGCATACTGGCTGCTGTGCATCTGGGTGCATCGCTGCCGCTGCTTTGGTTATGGGTGGCCATACAGCACGGTGCGCTGGGCGGCGACCCGGTGCAGGCGCTGATTCATTTTCTGGGAATGGGCGCATTGCGGTTGTTGTTACTGACACTGCTGGTAACGCCGCTGGTGAAATTTTTCGGGTGGTCGGCGCTCAATCGCCTGCGACGCCCCCTTGGATTGTGGTGTTTCGCGTGGGCCAGCCTGCACTTTGGCGTCTGGATGACCTTGGACCTGGCTCTCGAATGGTCACTGATTGGTGCGGAACTGGTAAAACGCACCTATATTCTGTTGGGGTTCACCGCATGGTTGTTACTGGCCGGGCTGGCTATTACGTCTGTGCCGGGGCTTTTGCGTCGGATGGGGCGCCACTGGAAGCGTCTGCACGGGTTGATTTACCCGGTAGTAATTCTGGTCTGTATTCACTTCTGGTGGTCGGTTAAGAGCGGCTGGGTGGAGCCGGCCATTTATCTGACGCTGGCTATGGTGCTCCTGGGGATGCGTCGTGTCAAAATACAGCGGTGGTTCGCGTCTATTGGCGTCCGTCGTTGAGGTGCATGCTGCCGCAGGCTTTCGGGGCAGCGACAGGACAGCGGAAAACCCGCAATACAACCGTAAACATCAATAAAAATGCGTAACTGCTCAGCTCGTGTGGTCACTGTTCAGATTGCGCCCGGATTTGTTCAGGGCAAGGCGAAAATGTGTGTTTACTTATGTAAATATGCCGGGCATCCTGCGCTTCGCCCTCCGGGTCAGGCGTTCTAACCGGTTCCCGACAGGTTTGCGACCATTTTTTAGCGCAGCGACGGGCAAATCGGGGCGTGAGCCGAATGGTTACACAAATTCCCAACAGGAGAGACAATGAATAAATTCACCCTGGCTTTTGTTCTGGTGACTGCCAGTGCTGGCGCTGCCGCCCAGACTATCGAAAAGCCGTTGGCGGCCGATGTCGAACTTGGGCTGTTGATGACATCCGGCAACACAGACTCGACCGCGTTTACCAGCAAGCTGCGGGTCCAGCAGGATCTGGCCCGCTGGCGCACGGATTATGTTCTGCAGGCGCTCTACAAAAAAGATCAGATCGATGTGGTAGAAGGGGGGACGACGGTGGAAGAAAGCCGGGTGACCGCGGAGAAATATTTCGCATCGGCGCAAGGGGATTATAAGCTGGACAGCGAGCAGCGTGGTCTGTTTGTATTTGGGTCCTATGAAGAAGACAGATTCAGCGGCTACGATTATCAGGCGTCGGTGGCTGCGGGTTATTCGGATCGGTTATTCGGTACCCCAAACGCGTTTCTGGACTACAGCGTCGGTCCGGGTTGGTCGTTCAATCGCACGGAACCTGTCCTCGATGGTACCGGCGCTGTGCTGGAAGGTAGTAAGACTGAGGAGTCTGCCATGGTCAGGGTTTCCGCTCACTACCAGTACAACTTCAGTGAAAACGCCAAATTCACGCAAAAACTCGCCAGCGATATTGCGCTGGAGTCTGGTGCCAACACCAAAAGTAAGGCGGAAACGGCACTCACCACCAACATCACCCGGGCGTTTGCGATGAAGGCATCCATTACGGTGACGCACAACACCGAAGTCCCACAGGATCGGTACAGCACGGATACCCACAGCGCCATCACCCTGGTGTATAGCCTCTGACCGCTTCCAGCGTGGGAATTTGCGAGCTGAAAAGGTTGTCGTCGCACCGTATCTGCCCCGGTTGTCCAATTGCCGGGTTTGGTCCTTTGATCATGCCTGAACGGTGCCCGGCCGGGCGTGAACGGTATGCGGCCCTGTTACGATGGGCACGACTGGATGGCGCCCGGGCGGGAGTGTTGGTATATTTCCCGCCAAATTACAGATCCGCATGTCAGGAGTACCTATGTTAGGCGATTCACCCCGGCGCTATGGTGCCGTTACCAAGGCATTTCATTGGCTTATGGTGCTGCTGTTTTTGCAGCAATTTGCCAAGCTGGGCGACCGCATCAATGATGGGGAGCACTGGGTAGGGGACTTTTTCGGACCCTGGCATAACTTTGTCGGCACGCTGGTACTGACGCTGGTTGTTTTTCGGGTGATGTGGGCGTTCAGCCAGCGCCACCGGCGACCGCCCCACGAAGGACCAAGCGCCATAGTGGTGAAACTGGGGCACCTGATGCTCTACGTGTTTATGATATTGCTGCCGGTGACCGGGGTTCTCTATATGCTCGGCTACGGCTATGGTCTTAAATTTCTCAGTATCCCCCTGGTGGACCGGACGGGAGAGCAGATCGACTGGCTGGTGACACTGGGCAGTCTCCATGGTCCCGCTGCCTGGCTGTTTCTGCTGACCATCTTTGGGCATGTCGGCGCTGCCTTGTTTCACCACTTTATTTTCCGGGACGGTATTCTGCGGCGCATGATTTGAGGCGGGGCCTGTGGCAGCCCGTTTGATTTCGGGGAAGCGCAGTCTCTACAGTCATTAAGCTTGCGTAATGTATGGGTTTGGGTTGGTGATCGCGGCGGAGGCACGGGAGCTGCCTCAGGGCCTGAGCGGCCATATCGGGAGGGTGGTGCACATTTATCACGATGGCCGCGTGTTGACGGATGAATCGGTCTAGTTTTTTATTCGATAACCAGTTTTGAAAATCCACCAGACAATGACAGTGCACAGCAGTACAAATGTCAGCGTCAGCGCCAGACTGACGCTTAGGCTGACATCGCCGGCTCCATAGAAGCTCCAGCGGAAACCGCTGACAAGATAGACAACCGGGTTGAACAGGCTGAGGGTCTGCCAGAGCGGTGGTAACATGGTGATTGAATAAAACGTGCCTCCGAGAAAAGTTAAGGGCGTAATTATCATCAGCGGAATAATCTGCAACTTTTCAAACCCGTCGGCCCACACACCAATTATAAAACCGAGCAGACTGAATGATACTGACGTAAGTGTCAGGAACAGTACCATCCAAACTGGATGCTGAATCTCAAAGGAAACAAATAGCCGCGCCGTGACCAGTATCAGAACGCCGAGAATAATCGATTTGGTGGCAGCGGCACCGACGTAGCCGATGACAATTTCCAGCGCTGAAATCGGTGCGGAGAGAATTTCATATATCGTGCCACTGAAACGCGGCATATAGATTCCAAACGAGGCGTTGGAAACGCTGTGCGTCATCAGGGACAGCATAATCAGGCCCGGTACAATATAGGCGCTATAGGGCACGCCTCCGATATCCACCATGCGCGAGCCAATCGCCGACCCAAACACAACAAAATAGAGCGTGGTGGATAATACCGGCGAGGCAACGCTTTGCATGAGGGTGCGCACGGTGCGGGCCATTTCAAACAAATAGATAGCGCGTATCGAATAAAAATTCATGTTCTGTCTCTCACGAGGTCCACAAAAATATCCTCAAGCGAACTTTGCCGGGTATTCAGATCCCGAAACTCTATACCGGCTTCGTCGAGGTTGCGTAACAGTTGGGCGATGCCGCTATGGTCCTTCTGCGAATCAAAGGTGTATACCAGCTCCAGGCCACTTTCCTGAAGTGTCAACGGATAACCGTCCAGGGCATCCGGCAGCTGTTGGAGTGGGTGGGCCAGTTGCAGGGTGAGTTGCTTCTTGCCGAGCTGACGCATTAACCGGTGTTTTTCTTCAATCAAAATAATTTCGCCGCCGCGGATTACGCCAATGCGATCCGCCATCTGTTCGGCCTCTTCAATATAATGGGTTGTCAGAATGATGGTTACACCCTGTGCCCGCAGGTCTTTTACCATGTTCCACATGTCATGCCGCAACTCCACATCAACGCCGGCTGTCGGTTCATCGAGAAACAGGATACGTGGCTGATGGGCCAGCGCCTTGGCAATCAGCACCCGGCGTTTCATGCCGCCCGATAACGTCATAATGCGGCTATTGCGTTTATCCCAGAGCGAAAGCCCGCGCAATACGCTTTCGATGTGCGCATCATCCGGCGGCAGTCCTTTCAGGCCACGACTGAAGCGGACCGTGGCCCAGACACTTTCAAACGCGTCAGTGGAAAGCTCCTGTGGCACCAGTCCGATTTTGCGCCGGGCTGCGCGGTAATCCCGGACGATATCGTGACCATCGGCGGTCGCGTGACCGGAACTCGGATTGACGATGCCGCACAGAATGCTGATCAGCGTGGTTTTACCTGCACCGTTGGGGCCCAGCAGGGCAAAAATTTCTCCGGCGCGGATATCCAGGTTGATATTTTTCAAGGCGTGCAGTCCGGAGCTGTATGTTTTGCTCAGGTTTTTTACCGAGATTACGGGGATGGAGCTGTCGGAGTTGGTCATGTACAAAGCGTCTTGATTGGAGGGCAAACTGAAAGCAGGCCTGGGCCGCAGGCACATCAGACCCAGTCAGGCCGATGAATCTCGCGGGCTAACATACCACACATTTTTTAATCGATTTTTGATTTTTTGGTTTCGCTATTATCCGGAAAGCGCGATATAGCAATTCAGTCTTCACTATTGATGGTACGGGCAGGGCGGTTCTTTCGATCGACAGTATACTTTATTTAATGCCGATGTCGCTGACCCGAATCCCCGTGTCGGTGCATTTCCGCATGCTGTGACGTATTTCCTTGAGAGCCTCACGGAGGTAGATCCAATGAATGCCAAATCCATGTTAATCCCGTATCTTTGCCTGGGTGGTCTCATATCCGCCCCCGTATGGGCTGACGCCGACCTGAATCCTGCCCGGTCCGACACGTCGTCTGCGAACATTCATCCCGCTGAAGCCACGACGGAGGACGCAACCATGGCAGAGGACAGGCAGGCAATGGAAGGTCGGGGTGAAGTGCGTACCAACGCCTATTGGGACGAGGAAGAGGAAGAGAACCTGGCCGATGAGGGGTTTGAAGTAAAAGCCAGCTACGATCCGACCGACGATGCCAGCCCGGCTGAGCTACAGGCCGATGGGCAGGATATGCCAGTTGAACGTCGCTATCGCGAAGAGATTACAGTCGAAGAAATTCTACCGGGCGAATAGCCTCTGTAAATTGCCGGATCATAAACTGGATTTCCTGAGGAAAGCCATGGCGTAGAGTCATGGCTGAGGACTGGCAGGCAATAGGAGGTCTATTTCCAAGGACAGGCACTTGGCGTTTCTTAGAATTCTCAAGGACAGGCACTGTTTGAAGAGCAAGCAAAGGTTTATCCGTGGCTCGCATCAGTAGCCCGGATCACTGTCTGAGGGTAGGTGTCGCGCCGATTTGCAATTTGTATAGGGTTTGATGAAGTAAAGACGAGCAGCGCTGAGGGTTCCAATCCTTGAATTGGATAGGCAACATGCGACGGGAAAGTTAAGGCGCTTTTCGCATCCGCTGGCTGCGCGGGTGGAATCGACGGTAATAATTTTTCTCAAACTGCGTGGCGTTCTCGAGCCAGGTTTTCGGGTCGAGAGCTAGCCGTTGCAGGATTGGAGGCTGTTGCTGAGATATACCACCGCGCTTGTCGCCCCGAATCAGGCGCCCGGTGTAGTCGACCAGCTTGAGATAGTCTGCTAGGGAAAACATAATGCCATTCTGTTCATCGCCGGTCGCTGCGCCTTCAAAAATCGCAAGTGGCTTCAGTGGTAAGTCGAAAGTCAAAAGCGCTTGCAATTCGACTTGCTCTATTACCGCATCGGTCACGTCGAAGGCAGGATGAATGCGTTCCTTGATGCTGGTGTACTCCGATGTTTCGGGTGTTTTGGCCATATCGGCACGTACAGGGTTCAAATCGACGTAGGCCATGCAGGAGAGTAGGGCCTCTTCGGACAGTAGAGCCTGGGATCGGTAACGGCCTTCCCAGAAATGACCTGTGCAACCATCTTCTTTGTTGGCCTGGCGCGCAATAGGTTCATTCAGGCACTTCATAAACCAGCTCAGGCTCGTCAGGCGATCTCGAAAGACCGCAATACAGTCATCTACCGTCTGCTGCTCCGCGGAGCGTAAGTTCTCGCCATTGACCCATTTCTGAATCAGTAGGGGGCCTTTGTAGAGGCAAGTCCAGCGGCGGACAACTTCCTCATCGGAGAGGTCATCGAACTGCCCGGGGCAAAGCTTGACAACCAGATGGATATGGTTGGACATGACAGCGTAGGCACAGATGTCGATGGCGAAGAGTGATGAGAGCAGTCGGATTCGGTTTTCGATCCACTGTCGCCGGTGCTCATAGTCTCTGTCGTTGATATGATCCCGACCACAAAGGTAGGTGCGGCGCACGCAGCGGGACACGATATGGTAATAGGGGGTATCCTGAACGGAGATTTGTTCGTTGCGCGGTCGGGTCATCGAATAGTCCTTTAGTCGGTCGACGGATGAAAGGTTAATGCGCAGGGCAGTTGCTGTCAACCTTGAAACAATGAAACGCGCCTGTCCTTGATTTTGTGCTGTGTGCCTGTCCCTGGTTTTCTGGTTTATGAAACGCGCCTGTCCCTGATTTTTCGTATTGTTCTGCGTGCCTGTCCCTGGTTTTCCTGGTTTTGTGCTGTGTGCCTGTCCCTGGTTTTCTGGTTTTGTGGTTTTTGATCTGAACAGTTACGAAACGAGCTGAATAGTTACGTTTGGGTTTTATTCTCGATTGACATTGCCCGCTTCCTGCAGGCTGAGCTGTAGTCCAGAATTACCGTCTGCGGTATCAGTTTAGTCCTGTTATTGTTTGTTCTTGATCAGCAGGGCTACGCCAATACCGACACCGAGGCCAATGGCCAGTCCGCTGGCGAGGTACCACGGATGCTGTGAAATTGTTTGGGTGGTGTTTTGTATGGCGCGGTTGACGTCTTTGCCCCGAAGACGGTCAACCATTGTACTCAGGCTTTTGTTGAAATCGCCAAGTACCGACTCGAGGGTCTCCCGGGTTTTGGTATTGGCGGTTAATTCACTGGCAGAGTCTTTGGTATTTCTCAGAAAATCGTTGGTCGCGTTCATGATCGCTCCTTTGACTATCAAAATGGTGTGAGTAAAGCGGTATAAAAACTTGCAAGAACTTAACCAGAAAAGTGATACTCCATCGAAATCTTCCTGATTTTCGACCGATAGGACGGTTGTGATAGGCTGACGGTAATATTGATAAGTGTCGGTGGGAGCTGAACGGGCGGCGGATGACTTGATAGCGGAGGTGGTTAAATGAAGGTGTCCATTGTCGGGCTCGGTAAAGTCGGATCGAGCCTGGCGTTCGTTCTTTCCATGAAGAGTTTTATCGACGAGCTGGTTTTGATTGGACGCACGCCGGATTCAGTGATGGGGGATGTGCTGGACCTGCGCCACGGTCAGCTGTTTGTAGAATCGCCGGTGCGGATACACGCGGGAACGCTGGCAGAGGCGGCGGGCTCGGATGTTATCGCCATCTGTGCGTCGGCGCCGATGCCAGCACGGACGACCGATCGTCTGGCTTTGGCGCCGGCCAATGTACATCTGTTGTCGCAGCTTCTGAGCGGTATTGCCCGCGTAGCCCCCGATGCACGACTTGTAATTGTTTCTAATCCAGTGGATGTTCTCGTACATTTTGCATTGGAATTCACCGGCTTTGCACCGCAGCAGGTTATCGGCACCGGTACGCTTGTGGACTCGGCACGGTTCCGGCAGTTACTGGCGGATGAAATCAACATTCATATGGATGATATTCGGGCCTATATCCTGGGTGAGCATGGCGACAGTCAGTTTCCCGCCATGAGTTGTGCTTACGCGGGTGGTGAGCCGCTGGATGACACGCCGCATCGTCGACAACTGTTTGTGCAGGCATCGCAGGCCGGTCAGGAAGTCTATAAACGAAAAGGATTCACGAATTATGCGATTGCGCTGGCAGCCGCCGACATCATTCGCTGTATCGTCCTCGATGCCAAACATACCATGCCGGTCAGTCTGAAGGTGGACGGGTTTTTGGGCGTTAGCGATGTATGTCTCAGCCTGCCGGCGGTGGTTGGGCGTAAAGGCATAGAACGCATACTGCACCCGCGTCTCAACGCACGGGAGCAGGCAGCGTTCCTGAACAGCGCCCAAGTGATACGTTCAGCCATTGCCGGAGTGCGGCACGACCTGGACATTTAGTCAATGACCTTTCGGCAGGTCACAGGCGGCAACTCAGGAAATTTTGCGGTTTTCGCCCAGGTCGGGCGGCGTGTCAGATACTTTGGCTTTGGCAATCTCGAATAGCTGTCGCATTTTGCTCGTGGTGGAATCCCAGACCTGCGCATCGTGTACTTCAACCTCAAGCACAGCCACCTCGGGTGAGTGCTTGCCTTGTGGAAACCAGACATCCACCATGGGGTTCCACAGCTCATCTATCAGGGCGCGATCGGATGTGAGGCGTGCGTTCCCTGAAACCGAGACGTAGTGATTATTCGGCTGATCCACAAAGGCAAGATTTACGCGTGAATCCTGCGCAACCTCTACAGTTTTATGCGAGTCCCTGCGGGTAAAAAACCACAGATGGCCTTCAAAACTTTCCTGCACCATATACATTGGGCGGGAGCGTAACGACAGACCATCTTCGCTGGTCATCATGACGACTTTGCAGTCTTTAATTTCATTCCAGATCTGTTGTAGATTGTCGGGTGTCAACATAGGACGTACCTCGCAATAGTGGATGACTGGCCGGCTCCACGAATGGAACCGGTAACTTGTCGTCGTGTTTTGCAAGGCGCGTACCATAGAAGGTGCTGCGAGCCACGCTAAATAAATGAACACGCGTTTAAAACGCGTATTGCGCGCGAAATCCCATGGAATTACCTGAGCCGTTTTTACTGGCGCTGGAATGCTCGATATCTGCCCGCCCAATGTTGAACATGAGGCGCAGTCGGCCGGTGACATAGTGATTGATGCCAATCACTATCGCGTCCCCGCTGGCGCCTTCTTCCTGGTCAACCAGATCGATATTGCTGAAACGACCAACCAGTTCCCATGAGCCTTTCTCCGGCTCATCGAAGGAGCCGCCATCATACGGGCGGGGGCCGCCCCGGAGAAACCAGCTGGCGAGTACATAGTAGCCAGAAAACTGTACAGAGCTTTCCTTTACACCCGGCGGACTTAATTCCTGAATGTATTGCTGCATGAACTCGGCCTGCATGGAAAACTGCCGATAAACAAAAGCGCCTTCCAGAGAAAATTGACTGATGGAGTCGGCCCGAATTTCCCGGCTTTCAATGATCTTGCGGGCAGGATCGACTTCTGCAGGTTCATTGATGTCATATTCGTTGCTCTGCATGTCACGCAGGGATCCGCTGATGCCCAGGTGAACCAGGCGGCCGGGCTCGTTGACCGGACTCAGCGTCAACCGGCCGGTGGCAGCATAGCCATCCAGGCCAAATTCATCTTCGCCGGCGCGAAACACGCCCAGTGCCCAGCTGTGTCGGTCGCTGTCGTCCTCCAGCATGACACCATAGCTACGGCCCGGCGCGAAGGCTTCGGTTACCATGCTGCGCTCCATGGTGCTGATATTCATGGAGCTGGTCAGATTTTCTAGCCCGAAGGGCTCCTTGGTCCGCCCAGCCGTCAGATTGGCGTGCTCCCAGCCGCGGTATTCCACCACACCATCCGTAATACTCACTTCGTTATCGCTTTGATCGATGTCTACTTCCAGCTCCGCGCGCCAGTGTTTACCTGATTTATGCTTGATGCCAATCCGGCTCCGGCGGATGTCCCATTCGCTGCCACGCTTGCCGTCGTTGTGGACGTCTTCGAAATAGACGTAGTCCACCATGATTCTGCCCTGAACCTCAAGATCGCCTTTATCGGTATCGAAGTTGGCGTGGGCATTGGACGCGGCTACAGCCCCGAGCAGAGTGACAGCGATCAGCGGAGAAAATTTCATTTATTCAAGTCCGTATCGGGTTGTTTTTGAAAGGTGGGATTTATACCGCAGTGTTGAAGACGCTGCGAGTAAGGTGGTCGCATTAAATAAAACTGTAATATTTTGTAATGTAGGGGCATCGCCACGATATATCGACAGCAGGCATTGTAGTGGCGGGCCGGATGCTGTGTCGAGGTGGGTGCCATGCAAAAACCCGTGCCGGTCCACGTTCAAAACCGCCTATGGTCGTTCGGAGCGGGTGCTCGTTGACACAATAACCAGCAATAACCAGCAATAACCAGTGCCTGTCCCTGACTATTCGCCTGCTCCTCTACCAGTGTCTGTCCCTGCCCAGTGCCTGTCCCTGCCCCTGCCCTCGGTGTCTGTCCCCGTTTGAAGTGCCTGTCCCCGTTTGCAGTGCCTGTCCCGTTTGCAGTGTCCCTGCCCAGTGCCTGTCCCCGTCCTCGCCCGTCCTAGGTGCCTGTCCCCGTCTTCGGTCCCTCGGTGCCTGTCCCTGCCCGCG
>CAYSTJ010000004.1:20890-118853 GCA_964434105.1 uncultured Cellvibrionaceae bacterium
CCGTCCTAGGTGCCTGTCCCCGTCTTCGGTCCCTCGGTGCCTGTCCCTGCCCGCGGCCCCGTGCCTGTCCCCGTTTGCAGTGCCTGTCCCTGCTCCTGCCCGCCTCTGACCGGTCTCGACGAGGCGGTCATTTTCGTCTACTTTGTCAGTCTCGATCATCGGTTACTTGCAGAGCGTACACGGCTCGGGTAAGTTCTGATGTAAAAACCCTGCTGGAGACAACTATGCTGACCAAATACATGCCGACCACGTCACGAATGAGGAAGGGCATGCTGACTTCTGCCGCGCAGCGGTCTGGCCGCTCGGTTGTAAAGTTGATTCTTACGCTGGGTTTGCCATTTGGGTTACTCTCAAGTGCCTATGCCGAGGTCAGTTTGCCCAGAATATTTGGCGACGGTATGGTGCTGCAGCGGGACCAGACGATCAAGGTGTGGGGCTGGGCGACGACCGAATCTGCGGTTGAGGTGCGTCTGGGTAAACTGCAACCGGTATCCGCGCCGGTAAAGGGTGGACGCTGGGAGGTCGAGCTGCCATCGCAGGCGGCCGGTGGTCCGGTTACCATGACCATCACTGGCGCCAACAGAATTCAGCGCGAGGACATTTATTTCGGCGATGTCTGGCTCGCCTCGGGACAGTCCAATATGGATATCCCGATGGAGCGCGTCAAGGAACGTTTCCCTGATGAAATAGCCTGCACGCCATCGCCGCTGATTCGCCAGTTCCGCGTACCCAAGGCGTATAATTTCGAACAGCCGGCCAGCGATTTTGCCAGTGGTGACTGGAAGGCGGCAAGACCGGACACTATTCTGGATTTTTCCGCGGTGGGGTACTTTTTTGCCCGGGATCTTTTCAATCACTATGGGGTACCCATCGGCATTATCAATAACAGCTTTGGCGGGTCACCCGCAGAAGGCTGGATGAGCGAAAGCGCGCTGGAAGCGTTTCCACACCATCTGCAAACAGCCCGGAAGTGGGCAAATACCGAATATTTGAAGAAGGTCCAGGCGAAGGATCGACAGATCAGCGATGCCTGGTATGCCCAACTCAACGAGCTGGACCCGGGTTTACAGGGTGACACCCCCTGGTACGACCCGAAAACGCCGATCGCCAAATGGGACCGCATGCAGGTACCGGGATCATGGGAAGACACTGCTCTGGGGGAAATGGATGGGTCGGTCTGGTTTCAGAAAGAGTTTGACCTGCCTGCCAACCTGGCGGGCAAACCCGCCCGGTTGATGCTGGGTCGGATCGTAGACGCTGATACCGTCTGGGTAAACGGCACCAAAGTGGGCGAAACCGGTTATCAGTATCCGCCGCGCCGCTATCAGGTACCTTCGGATGTTTTACAGCGTGGGGTCAACCGCATAACCGTGCGAATCGTCAACCCGGCCGGTAAAGGTGAGTTCGTACTGGATAAGCCCTACTGGATCGAAGTCGATAATTTTCACCAGAATCTGATCGGCGAGTGGCATTTTCGCGCTGGCGCAAAGATGGAGCGTCTGGCGTCATCGGTATTCCAGGAGTACAGTAATCCGCTCGGATTCTATAATGCCATGCTGGCGCCATTGCTCAACCTGCCTATAAAGGGTGTTATTTGGTATCAGGGAGAATCCAATACCGGGGATCCGCAGGAGTACGCAAGGTTGCTACCGGCACTCATTCGCGACTGGCGGGAGCAATGGGGCATCGGGCCATTTCCGTTTATACTGGTGCAGCTGGCGAATTTCATGGAAGCGAAGCCGCTGCCGGAAGAAAGCGACTGGGCGGCGACCCGTGAAGTGCAGCGTCAGGCTCAGGCTCTGCCCAATACCGGTATGGCGGTGGCCATTGATGTCGGTGAATGGAACGACATCCATCCCACCGATAAGAAAACGGTCGGTGAGCGGCTGGCGCTGGTCGCTCGCAAGGTAGCTTATGGCGAAAAGGATCTCGTGCATTCCGGCCCTGCGCCCCAGACCATGACCCGCAAGAAAAATCGGTTAGTGTTGACGTTTGACAACGTCGGCGGTGGTCTTGAAACCCGCGGCAAGCCATTGCGGGGTTTTGCTATTGCCGGTGAAGACGGACGGTTTGTATGGGCTAACGCAAGTATCCGCAAGAATCAGGTGCTGCTGTGGCACCGTGACGTCAAGTCCCCGGTGACCGTGCGATACGCATGGGCTGACAATCCGGTCCAGGCCAATCTGTACAATCGGGAAGGATTACCGGCCGTACCGTTTCAGCTGACACTCGATTCGGAGCGGACGCCCTGATACAGCCCGCCAATTCCGCCGCCCTATCGTCAATCCGTGTTCTATACTCTGGTGTAGGTTGTCGCACGATGATGCCACCTGGCGGCATCATCGTGCGCCGCGACGTGTGGTGCAGGGGCAAATCGGGGCGTGAGCTGAATAGTTACTCTTAAATAGCGAAAGAATGCGCAGGCCATCTGCATCAGACCGGGTGACGAGTGGCATCAGGACATTCATCATTCGGCATGAATAACCGGTAACGGACGGCGGGGGAGCCCATGAGCGCCAGTACCATAACACTCCTCCGGTTTGTTCTTGCCGTGCTGACGCTATTGGCGCTGGCAATCAAGCCGCATATCCCGCCTAAAAAATTACTCGTATACCCCGGCCCGCACGCAGTGGCCGCCATCTATGCACCGCCTGGGACTGTCTACGGCGATCACTACGCCTGGACCGATGCCGGGAGCGACAATTGGCTCTGCCGGTTCGACCATACATTTGGCCCCTTAACCTGTGGCTGGAGTCTCGACTGGAACATCTCCCGTGATGGACGCTGTGCCGGCGGCGGTGGTTACCCGAAATGTTCATCGATTGATCGGGATGATGATGGCGATGGCTGGGGGTGGGAGAACGGACGGGCCTGCGTCGTGGTCCTGGCCGACGGCGGCCCTGTACCGGACCACCCTCAGAGCCGTAAAGCCGTGCCATATCCCGCACCCATGGCCAGCAATTGCACAGAGGAGATACTGGCAGGTGAATTTGTACCGCCCACGTCGGATTTCAGCGGATACAACGGCATAAACATACAGGTACATTACGAAGGCAGGGCAGAGTTCCTGCGACTGTATATGCGAAATTTCAACCCGGTCTATTCGGATCCGGCCGACGTTAACAGCACAAAATTTATGTCGGCTTTTCTGCGCACGGATGAATTGAAAGCGGGACCACTGTACATCGGCTTTGCGGAGTTCAATGTTGCGGAGTGGTGGGTGCTGCAATGGCTGAAGGAGAACGCTGACCGGCAACTGGCTATGCCGGAATTTGATCGCATAGTATCGCTGGGTATTGATCATGTTGAGCATGGCGTGCACAAGTTGCGGATTGAGCGCATTGAGCTGGTGGGAAAGCGGATAACCACGCCGTTTTATCTGAGCTTCATTCTGCTGACCTGGGTACTGTTGTTTGGCATCGAGTGGATTTTTCGCGCCGGCCGCCGTAGAGCACCCGCCGTTCAACATGCGGTCCCGCTGCTCGGGGCGACGGGGAAAACCACCCTGGAAGAGCGGGCCATTGGCAGTCTGAAACCTGGAAAGACCCCTCCGATAACCGACCTGATCTCCGGGGCCTACAACCGTGACGGGGTTGAACAGCAGATCGGGGCATGGTACGCCGCAGCAACTTTTCCGCCGACATTTGCAGTCATTATGCTGGAGGTAGACCAGTGCGGACACATACAGGAAAGCCTGGGGCAGAGCGCGGTCGAGCAGTTGCTGCGGTCCTTTGTCGAGCGGGTGGAAGCCAATACCCGCGAGCAGGACATTCTGGCACGTTGGGATGACGCCGTCTTCGTTCTGATCTCGCGCCAGACGTCCGTCGAAAGCCTGCTGCAAATGGTAGAAAAGCTGAGGCAACGAATAGCCAGTCATACTTTCGGGATGGAGGGCGAGCCGACCATAACCGTTAGTGTCGGCATCAGCATTGTGTGCCCTGGCGATACCTTTTTTATGGCATTAAAGCGCGCAGAGATCGCCTTGCACAAGGCGAAGAATGAAGGCAATGGTGTTGTTTATGAAGAATAACCAGTGTAGTTATCTGTCATGAGCCGACAGCGCTACGAGCGGTGGATGGTAGCGGGCCTGATTGCGACGGTGATAATCTTTGCGGGCCATTTTCTGTTGCCCGATCGGCGGGTCCACGTGCACCCTCTCGAAAATAACCTGCGCGGCCTGTACGGTTTTTATGGTAACGAAACCGGTATGTCGGCCTCATGGGCAGATGAACCAAATGATGAATGGTTGTGCGACTATAAAAAATCTCACGATTACGGTTGTGGCTGGGCCGTTTACACCGACCCGGAGTTTGTCCAGGGGATGGATCTAAGTGCCTTTGATGCGATTGAAATTTCACTGGACTACGATGGGCCGGCGGACAGAATCCGGTTGTTCATGAGTAATTTTGAACCGGCGTTCTCCCGGCCGGATGATGTGACATCCACCAAATTTCAGGCAATGACCTTCTCCGTACGCGAGGTGGACGAGCCGGTGTTGATCGGTCTCGATGAATTTTCCGTGGCAGACTGGTGGCTGCACGATCGCAGGATACGCCGTCAGTGGGCGCTGCCGGCTTTTCATAACATCGTCAGGATTGGTGTGGATTTTATACAGCCGGGACGACATCAGGTTCGGGTTAACAAAATCGTCCTGGTCGGGCCCTGGATCAGAACCGTGCCGCTTATGTACGGAATCCTGAGCGCCTGGGCGCTTTTGTTTATCGGTGAGGGTGCAGTTCGTTACGGATACGCGCTGGTGAAGCGTCGGCGCGAGCGGCGCATGATCATACAGACTGAAGCCCGGAAAGCCGGTCAGGAAGAAGAGAGACAGAGGCTGGCCGTACTGACGGAAGTCGACCCACTGACCGGGCTGTACAACCGGAACGGGTTAACCGGGCAACTGCAGGCACTATTTGATAACACAGTCCACGCTGATGTGGGCGTGCTGATGATTGATCTTGATCATTTTCGGCAGCTGAATGACCGCTGGGGATATGATATGGGCGACAAAGCGCTGAAGGCCTACGCTGCCGCGCTGGCGGCAAGCCTGCGGGCCGACGACCTACAGGCCCGCTGGGGCGGCGAAGTATTTGTTGTCATCTGCCGGAACCAGACTGAAGCGACGCTCCGTGTTTTTGCCGAAAAGCTCCGCAAAATGGCCGCCAACTACCGATTTGGTGGCGAATTGAACCTGACGCTCACCATTAGCGTCGGCTTTACAATCGGTCAGGCGGGGGAGACGTTCGACGAGGCGTTCCAGCGTGCCGATCGGGCAGTTCATCTGGCAAAGCAGCGCGGTCGGAACCGTGTCGAATTTGTTTCAGCAGCGCCTCCCGACGAGTCCGGCGGGCCGCAATAGCCGAGCCGCCACCGGCGCCATCAGCCCGGCCTGGACCTGTATCCCCAGGCGCTCCACCCTCATTTTTCTGTTTGCCGGACAGGTCACCGTGACTGTGTCGCGGTGCAATCCCGTTCGGGTCCGTGACACAGGTAGGTCTTGCTCTATACTCAAAAGACCAGTGGAAATGTGGCTTTACCAAGGAGCGAGCCGTACATGGATCCTCGCGCGATATGAATATCAGCACTTTCACACCGATACGGTTTGCACTCGCGCTGCTGACAGTGCTGGCGATTGCAAGTCATTCGCATGTACCGCCAAAAATCTGGTCGCTCTTGCCGGATGCTGAAAGCCAGCTCTTCGGCCCGGCGGACCCAAAGGGGGCAAGTTCGGTGTCCTGGATAAACAGGGCGGACAATGAATGGCGCTGCCATTACAAACCGAAGTTCGGTTCGGATAGCTGCGGTATGACCATGATCTGGGATAAGCCAGTCAGCGATGCCTGTCCCGCGTTCTCCGAATCGACGGGGTGCCCCGGGCAGGCGTCGGCTGAGGCGGACCGTCTCTCGTTTGACTTCTCAAAATATGACCGCTTGCGGCTCAGCATACATTATGAGGGGCGAGCCAGTTTCCTCCGATTATACCTGCGCAACCAGCATCCCGATTATGCCGCCCACGCATCGCTGGCCGATGGCAAATTGATGTCAGTGATCATCCGGACGGATGATCTCAAGGCCGGGCCGATCGATGTCGATCTCAGGGAGTTTGTGGTCGAGGAGCGCTGGGTGAGGGAGGCGAATGTAAACCGGCAGCAGGCATTGTCTGAGTACACACACGTGACGGGCCTGGGTATCGAATTGATTGAGTACGGGGTTCATCGGGTGCGTGTGGATGGTCTGGCGCTGGTGGGGCAACGCATCACCCGCAAAGAATTACTTTGGCTGATTCTGCTTTTCTGGAGTGCAGTGTTGCTGCTGGAAGGCAGCGCAGCTTGCTACCGGTACTTTCACAAGGCAGCACCGGACGATTCCGGCAAGTTGGGGGCTGTGTGATCGCGGTGGACAGGCGGTACAGCCCGGCAAAGCGAATAGGCATCGACAGTCAAAGGGCTGTGGCGGGGCTGGTTATAACATTGGTGGTTTTTATCGGTCACTACGGGCTGCCGGAAAGGCGGCTTACGTTATACCCGAACGGGACCCAGGGGCCGGATCTGCAGGGTGTTATCGATGCTGAATCGGGTAATTCATCCTATTGGTTGAATGACGAGAACACTGTGTGGGTGTGCGATTACCGCAAGTATCATTCCTATAGCTGCAGCTGGAATTTGGACTGGCGTTTGGACAGTATCGACTTATCGCCCTATGACGCCGTGAATATCACGCTTGAATACGCGGGGCCGGCGACAAGAATACGGCTGTTTATGCGAAATTTTAACCCCGGGTACAGCCATGTCGATGACCCTGTCAGCACAAAATTCATGTCGATGACCGTTCCGGTCATCGAGCTGGAAAAGTCCGTCCATATCAGTCTTGAGGAGTTGCATGTGGCGAGCTGGTGGGTGCGAGAGCGTCATATCGGTCGTCAGTGGGCACTTCCCGAATTCAATGAAATTACGACGGTCGGCCTGGATTTTATTGAGCCCGGAATACATCAAACCCGGATACAGGAAATCGTTCTGCGGGGACGGTGGATTGATACCGAGACGCTGCTTCTGGGGATTATCGGATTCTGGATGGCCGTGATGCTTGCCGATGGCGTCGTGCGTCTGTATTGCTATTACGCCTCGGCGCAAACGGCGAGCAGGAGAATTCGCGGGCCGCAGCATACAGCGCACCATCTCCAGAAGGAGGGCAAGGATCTGATGCGGCTGGCTGATACCGATCCGTTGACAGGGACCTTCAATCGCAGCGGCATGCAGGCGCAAATCGCTTCGCTGTTCGGCAGGCACAGTGCGGTCGACGAAATCGGATTGGTATTGATCAACATCGACAATTTTAAGCACCTGAACGACACCCATGGCTACGATACGGGTGACCGGGTGCTCAAGGCGCTGGCTGCTGCGCTGTCCGCCAATCTGCGCTCCAGCGATATTCTGGCGCGGTGGAGCGACGACACTTTTTTAATATTGTGTCAGCGCAATTCCGATACGGACCTTTCTGCGTTTGCCGAAAAATTGCGGGAAGTTATCGAAAACTGTGCGTTTGGGTACAGCGCTGATGTAACCGTCACTGTCAGCATAGGCGTGACACGGGCGCAGACTGGCATCGGGTTCGAAAAGGCCTTCAGGCGCGCCGCCCAGGCGCTTAATCGTGCAAAAACCGGGGGCAAGAACCGTGTGGAAATCGAATTGTGATCAGACTTTTTAAACTGATAGTCATCGCGGCAAATATGGTAGCCGGTTATCCGGTTGCGTCTGCCGCACCCTATGCCAGAGTGCACCCCCTGTATCTGGAGGAGGAGCACCAGGGGGACTACACGCATGCCGCTTTGCGTGATAACGAGGGCTTTTTGTGGATAGCGACCGACAATGGCCTGAAACGCTATGACGGTTACAACCTTCGTGTTTTTGCACGCGGGGTAGACGACCCGGCATCAATTGGCACCGACTCCGTCCGACACCTCCTGTTGCAAAATGATGGCGTGCTATGGGCCGCCGGTGCCAATCTGAATCGCTATCATCCCGAAACAGAATCCTTCACGACTTACCATATCACGGACTTTCGGCCGATCAGGGCCGTATACGAAGATCATCACGGTATATTCTGGATTGGTGGCGAAGGCTTCGGACTACTACAGTTTGACCCCGAGCAGGGCAAGGTTGTTCAGTCATTTTTCAATGACTCGGACAAAGGCCAGATCTGGACGATAGCACCTCGGGGAAACTCGCCCCGCATCTGGATCGCGTCCGGCGGCGGTCTGTATTCGTTTCACACAGTTACCCATGAGATTGAAGAGTTTCCGTTGCCACTGGACATGGGCACGACAGAGCCTGTCCGGGCTCTGGCCGAAGATGATAGCGGACGTTTGTGGATCGCTACCTACAATGGGCTGATGCGGATCGATCCGGCCAGCGGCGAACGGCGTCACTGGCTGGCTGATGAGCAGGACCCGAACAGCCTGGCAACGAATGTGCTCTGGGCCGTGATGAAGGATTCAGACGGAACCATTTGGGTCGGCACCGATAAAAAGGGTGTTCACCGTTATAACGCATCGGCGGACCACTTTGAACATTTTCCGTCGTCATTGCATTCTAATGGTCAGTTTCCGGTCGGTGCAGTAACGCATATCCATGAGGATGAAGAGGGATCGCTGTGGTTTGCCACGGGTTATCACGGCATGTATCGCCTGAGTGAACACCTCGAAAAGTTCCGGTCGTTCCGGAGTAGCGTTGAGGACAAAAATACCCTGTCTTTCAATAATGTGCTGAGCATACTGGAAGATCGCACGGGTAAGATCTGGATTGCGACCGATGGCGGCGGGCTAAATCGATTCGATCCGGATACCCATGCATTTACGCATTTTAAGCACAACCCGGATGATCCTGCCAGCTTAAGCAGCGATGCCGTCATCGCGTTGGCTGAAGATTCCAAAGGCTATATCTGGGTTGGAACCTGGGCGGGAGGACTTAACCGTCTGGATCCGGCGACCGGAAAATTCCAACATATACGCCGCGACCCGGACAACGTTGATGGCCAATCGCTCGCTGACGATAATATCTTTAAAATCGTTATCGACGAACAGGACCGGTTGTTGTTGAGTGTCTGGGCCACAGGGCTGCAGATTTTTGACCCCGCCACGCATACATTTACATTGTATTCACCCCACAAAGATGTTCACGGCTCGGGCATTCGCAGTGAATCCATCAATGATATCGTGCCTACCCCGGATGGCGAATACTGGATCGCAGGCTACAAGGGGTTGGAGATTTTTTCCCCGACTACCGGCAAGTTCACGCCGCCGGCGTTTCCGATAGCTGAAGCGATATCTGATCTGCATCTGGATCAGGCGTCCAATCTGTGGATTGCGACCAATAAAGGACTGATACGCTATACACCTGCTACGAATACTTCCCGACACTATTCCGTTGAGGATGGTCTGTCCCATGAATACGTACTGGCGACGGTGCAGGATCGATATGGCTACCTGTGGCTACCCACCCGCAATGGCCTTAACCGGCTTGATCCACGTACCTCAAAGTTCGTCGTTTATGATGAGCTGGACGGGTTGGCCGGTAGCCAGTTCAATCGTTTCAGCCACTTAAAAACACGGGACGGAACGCTGTATTTTGGTGGTACCAAAGGCTTCAGCTATTTTGATCCGGGCGACCTGCCGCGCAACGAGCACGCGCCGGACATTCATATTACCGGTCTGGAAGTCAACCAGAAGCTGGTAAAACCGGGCACCGTGCCCTGGCTGAAGCGGGCAATCAATTATACCGATAAGCTGGTGTTGCCCAACAATCACCGGGATATTGCATTTAATTTTACGGCCACCAGCTTTATTGCCCCGGTCAAGAATCGCTATCGCTACCGTCTGAAGGGGCTGGAAGAGGAATGGTATACCGTTGACAGCAGCCGTCGCCGGGTGCGTTACAACAATATCGACCCCGGTCATTATCAGTTTCAGCTACTGGCGGCCAACAATGAGGGGGTTTGGGCCGGCAGCGCCAGGACGCTGGATATCGTGATCCTGCCGGCGTGGTGGCAAACCTGGTGGGCGCGCGGGTTATATCTGGTGTTGCTGCTCATCGCCATGTATGCGTTCAGCAACTGGCGTTTACAGTCCAATCGACGACGGCAGGAGCTGCTGGAGTCGCAGGTCGAAGAGCAGACCTCCCGGCTGAAGCAGGCCAACCGTTCGATTGTGCAGCTGAACTCCGAACTGGAGCAGCGCGTGGCGCATAGAACGCAAGAGCTGTCGCTGGAAATTGAAGAGCGACGTGAGTCGGAAGCCAAGGCCAATTTTATTGCCTATCACGATTCACTGACAGGACTTTACAACCGGGCCTGGTTGTTGCGGCATCTGGATCATCTGATCAAAACCCGGTCGCATGCCGATAAAAGTTTCGCCCTGTTTTTTGTCGGAGGCGACCGGTTTCGCAAGATCAACGACACCTATGGGCATTTGTTTGGCGACCTGTTGCTGGTGGAAGCGTCGAAACGGCTTGCCGGACTGCTGGACACGGGTGCGGAAGCCGCCCGCCTGGGCAGCGATGAGTTTACCGTTATTATCAATCGGCTGGATTCCGAAGAACAGGCAACCGTCCTCGCCGAACGGATTACTGAAGCGTTCAAGGAGCCATTTACCATTCAGCAAGTCCGCATAATACTCAGTGTCAGTGTGGGCTATGTTATTTGCAGTGACACCTATACAGAACCCGCGCAGGTATTGAGAAATGCCAATATTGCCATGCAGCGCGCCAAGGATCGCGGACGCGGCGTTTGTCAGATGTTTGACGAGGAGATTCTGCAACACACACTGGATACTGCTGCGCTGGAGGCAGATTTGAAGCAGGCGCTGGCGAAGAATCAGTTCAGCGTGGTTTATCAACCGATTATTGTCATGGAAACCGGTAATCTGCACGGCTTTGAATTGTTGATTCGCTGGAGGCACCCCGAGCGCGGTATGGTACCGCCGGATAAATTTATTGCGATGGCGGAATCGCTGGGGCTGATTTTTGATATTGGCATCTGGGTCTTGCGTCAGGCCTGTGAACAATTGGTTGAATGGCAGCAGCAATTGGAATTGTCGTCGCTGCCAACCATTGCAGTCAATCTGTCACCAGTGCAACTCGAACATGCCGAACTGCTGGAGTGCATCGATCAGGTATTTGCCGAAACCGGTGCCGATCGCGACCGGATTAAATTCGAGATCACTGAGTCCGCTCTGATGAAAAGCACAGATATCGTGGACGGTATGCTGGACGCGCTACGAGAACGTGGCATCGAGCTGGCTATTGACGATTTCGGGACCGGTTATTCCTCCTTGAGTTATCTGGATAAACTGCCGGTGCAGGTGCTGAAAATTGACCGGACTTTCGTCAACGGGCTTACGGACAGCAATAATAGAAGCGGTAGTGCGCACGAAATTATTCGGGCAACTATCTCGCTCGCGCATAACCTGCGAATGCATGTTGTCGCTGAAGGCATTGAAACGGCAGGACAGTACGCCGCACTAAAAAGCTACGCGTGTGATTACGGTCAGGGGTACTTAATTGCGAGGCCGCTGTCGCCGGAGGATGCCACAGATTATTTGCGTAATGCGACGGTAAATGCTGTGGATGACTTTGAAGACTCGTAGCTGTGCAGTGCGTGTCGCAACGGTTCAGTTGGCGTCCAGTCTGTTCAGAGAGGGCGCAGACCCCGGTCAGCAGGCTAAGCGCGACCGGGGTTTCTGTCAGGTTTCTGTTATGGCTTAATGAACCAGATCCTGCACCCTGTTCAGCATGTCGTGGCTGCGTAGTTGCTCCGGCAGTATGGTGCTTTCGATAAAGCTGCGAATTTCCGGTGAAAGATCGGACGCGTCGTTCTGATAATTATCCCGTCCTTTGTCCTCACCGCGCTCGAGCGCGTCGATCGCAGATTTCTCGCCAAACAACTTGGCGCCGCCCTCGATCAGTTTGGAAAAACTTCCCCACAGCCCGGAGCTATAATCGGGACTGCCGCCCAGGTCCTGGATTTTTTTGCCCAACAGATCTACCCGGGCCTGATGCGATTGCTGAATATTGGTCAGGCTGGTCGTGAGTACCGGGTCGTCTACCTTGTCGATGCATTGTTGATACGTTTCTACGGCCGCCACTTCATCTTTCAGAAACGAATTGAGCTTATCTATATCTCGTGAAAAATCGTCAGTACGCATAGTCTGTGCCTCTCATTTTTATTAACTTGAAAAAGAACCTGATGGTTCTCAGGTTAAACCCTGCAACGCAATTGCTGTGCCACCCCGCAATATTTGATTGGCGATAGCGTGTCATTTATAGAGTCCGATACCCGTGGGCCTGTGGAGCGCGTCGGCATGTGTAAGTTTTACAACCCATGCAGCCGCGAGCTGGTGGCGGTGACTCGCAATCACCGTGAGAGCCCGACCAAATGCGGCGACGGGGACAGGCGGGTCAGGTCCGCAGCACCGAATTGCGTGGTACAGTTATTGCGTTTCTCAGTCCGCAAATAAATCTTAACTGCTGGAAAGCGCCGCGGAGGTCCCACCATGAGCACCCAAGACAAAACGGTTCTGCAAGACCCAAGAACCCGTTATCAAAAACCCGAGTTTGATAAGCAGCAACAACCCATTCCAGGGAAGGAATCACAGATGTCTCCGCAAGCTGATCATGGAGAAGCCGCATATCAGGGACATGGTCGGCTGCAGGGGCTGACTGCATTGATTACCGGTGCTGACAGCGGCATCGGCCGGGCGGTGGCACTGGCTTTTGCGCGTGAAGGCGCGGACATTGCCTTTACCTATTTAAGTGAGGATGAAGATGCCAAGGTAACGGAACAGCTCGTCCGGGAGGCGGGTCGTCAGGTCATGTCGTTTCGCATGAACCAGGCCAGCCGGCAGGCCTGTGATGAGGTTGTTGAAGCGACAGTGAGCAGATTTGGCAATGTGGATATTCTGGTCAATAACGCGGCCTTTCAGCAGACCTACGATTCCATCGAAGATATTCCCGATGACGATATCGAATACACATTCAAAACCAACATTCAGGCGTTTTTCTATTACTGTCGCGCCGCACTTCGCCATATGCGTCCGGGTGGTTCGATTATCAATACCACGTCCATCCAGGCGTTTTCGCCCAGCCCCAACCTGGCACCCTACGCAGCGACCAAAGCGGCCATCGGCAATTTTACGCTGTCATTTGCCCAGGAGGCTATTGAGCGCGGCATCCGTGTTAATGGTGTGGCACCCGGACCGGTCTGGACGCCACTGATTCCGTCGACGATGGATAAGGAAAAGGTGAAACAGTTCGGTGCCAATACGCTGTTTGGCCGCCCTGCACAGCCTGCGGAACTGGCGCCGGTTTATGTCTTCCTTGCTTCCGCCGATGCCAGCTACATAACGGGTGAAATATACGGCGTTACGGGTGGCCGAAAGCAATTGTAGGCCTGTGTAAACCCGACACTCTGGCTTCGATAGCGAGGAGGAACCATGTCAACCAAAAATCACGGCGCTTCCATAAAAGACGATCGGCAATATGAAGCGCTGCGCGACGAAGGAATGAGCAAACAGAAAGCGGCGCGGATCGCCAATTCGCCCAAACAGCAAACGGGCAAGCGCGGCGGGCAGGCAGACAAGTACGAGGCGTGGACCCGCAACGATCTTTATGAAAAGGCAAAGCAGGTCGGCATTGGCGGCCGCTCGGCCATGAGCAAGCAGGAACTGATACAGGCGCTGCGTCATCACTAATGGCTGGTCGATCGGTGACCATTCACGACACCTAAATCACATACCGGGGCAGATCGAACGGGCCCCGGAAGCGGAGGTTAACCATGAGCGAATCAGTCAGCGATTTTATGTTGGCGCGTCTGTCTGCATGGGGCGTCAAGCGGATCTACGGATATCCCGGCGACGGCATCAACGGCATAATGGGCGCTCTGGCCAAAGTTGAAGACAAAATTGAATTTATTCAGGCGCGGCATGAAGAAATGGCCGCGTTTATGGCCTGTGGTCATTCAAAATTCACGGGCGAGGTCGGGGTGTGTCTTGCAACGTCGGGGCCGGGCGCTATCCATTTATTGAATGGTCTTTACGATGCCGTGCTGGATCACCAACCCGTCGTGGCCATTGTCGGGCAACAGGCCCAGTCAGCGATGGGCGGTCACTACCAGCAGGAAGTCGACCTGAAATCGCTGTTTAAAGATGTCGCCCATGAATACGTCCATATGGTGACATCGCCGGCACAGATGCGCCATGTCGTGGACCGCGCCATGCGCATTGCCCAATCTATGCGAACCGTGACCTGCATTATTGTCCCCAACGATGTGCAGGGAATGGACGCTGTGGCGGTACCGCCGCGCAAACACGGTACGATTCATTCGGGACTGGGGTATTCCCGGCCGCGGGTCGTGCCGGCAAAAGATGATCTTCAGCGCGCCGCCCAGGTACTGAACGAGGGTAAAAAGGTTGCCATGCTGGTGGGCGCAGGTGCACTGTCGGCCGCTGACGAGGTATTGCAGTTGGCCGACGTCCTTGGGGCGGGCATCGCCAAGGCGCTGCTGGGTAAAGCGGTGGTTCCCGAGGAGGTCCCCTTCGTCACCGGGTCGATCGGGTTACTGGGCACCAAACCCAGTTGGGAACTGATGAAAGGCTGTGACACATTGCTGATGATCGGCTCCAGCTTTCCCTATTCCGAGTTTCTGCCGGAAGAGGGGGCAGCGCGTGGTGTTCAGATTGACATCGATCCGCGCATGATCAACATCCGCTACCCAATGGAAGTCGGCCTGATCGGCGACAGTGCTTCAACCATTCAGGAGTTGATACCGCTGCTGGAGCGCAAACAGGATCGTAGCTGGCAGGAAAAAATCATCGGCGACGTGAAGGACTGGTGGCAGGTGCTGGAAAGCCGTGCCATGAAATCGGCCGATCCAATTAATCCGCAGCGGGTATTCTGGGAGCTTTCACCACGTTTGCCGGACAACTGCATAATCACATCGGACTCGGGTTCGGCGGCCAACTGGTATGCGCGTGACCTGAAGATACGGCCAGGCATGATGGCATCCCTGTCGGGCGGCCTCGCTACCATGGGCCCCGGTGTGCCTTATGCCATTGCCGCCAAGTTCGCGCACCCCGATCGTCCCGCGATCGCGTTGGTAGGCGACGGGGCGATGCAGATGAATGGCAATTCAGAACTGGTGACGGCGATGAAGTACTGGAAGCGCTGGACAGATCCGCGCTTTGTGGTGATCGTCCTGAACAACCAGGATCTCAATCAGGTGACCTGGGAGCAGCGGGTGATGGAGGGCGACCCGAAATTTGAGGCGTCGCAGGATATCCCGGACTTTCCCTACGCCCATTATGCCGAGTTGCTTGGCTTTATCGGTATCCGTGTAGACAAGCCGGACGCTATTGCTGCGGCCTATGACCGTGCGTTCTCTGCAAACCGGCCGGTGGTCATTGAAGTCTATACGGATCCGAATGTACCCCCCACACCGCCACATTTTACGCTGGAGCAGGTCAAAGGCTATGCCTCCTCGGTGCTGAAAGGCGATCCGGATACCCGCGGTATGCTCGGCGCCACCGTGAAGGATGCCATCAGTGGCATTTTCAGTCGGGACAGCAAGAAAAACGGCGATGGCGGCCCGTCGAAGTGATGGCGCTTTCGCAGGCGCCGGCCATCAGTCGCGGCGCTGTTTCGGCCTATCAGATACCCACTGAGGAGCCACAGTCCGACGGCACGCTGGCGTGGTCCGCCACGACGCTGGTGCTGGTACAGCTGTACGCTGGTGATCAGGTCGGTATAGGCTACAGCTACGCCGATAGCGCGACGGCCCATCTGGTTCAGGACACATTGTTACCGCTGGTAACGGGCAATGACGCCATGGCAATCGAGCACACAGCCACGGTGATGACCGGCGCATTGCGCAACGTGGGCCAAACCGGCATCAGCGCCATGGCGCTGGCGGCGGTCAATAATGCGCAGTGGGATCTCAAAGCCAAATTGCTGCAGACGTCGGTGGCAGGTTTGCTGGGCAGCGTGCGCCAACGCGTACCCGCCTACGCCAGCGGGGGGTTCACATCCCTGACATTGCCGGACCTGCAGCAACAGATCGAGACCTGGTGCGAGCAGGGATTCCGGCACATCAAGATAAAAATTGGCCGCGATCCGCAGCAGGATATCGCCCGGGTGCGCGCCGCACGGGCGGTAATGCCGCCATCGGTGCAACTGATGGTAGACGCCAACGGTGCCTATTCCGTGAAGCAGGCACTGGCGATGGCCGAGGCCTTCGCGGAATGCCAGGTAAGCTGGTTTGAAGAGCCAGTGCGCTCCACGGATCTGGCGGGTCTGGCGACGCTGCGCGCCCGTGGTCCCGCCGGCATGTACATCAGTGCCGGCGAGTACGGTTACGACCCGATATATTTTCGCCGCATGCTGGAAGCCCAGGCAGTGGACACCTTGCAGGCTGACGCCACGCGCTGCAAAGGCGTAACCGGGTTTATGAAAGCCAGCGTTTTATGTGAGGCGTTCGACATCCCATTATCCAGTCATTGCGCCCCTGCACTGCATGTACATACCTGCTGTGCCGCACGGCCCGCCTGTCATGTCGAGTACTTTCTGGATCATGTCCGGATAGAAAACCGGCTGTTCGACGGCGCACCGACCGTCATCGACGGCATGGTCGGTCCCGACTGGGAGCGCCCCGGTTTCGGGCTGGATTTCCGTCACGCTGACGCCACTCAGTTCGCAATCCAGTTTTGAACCCAAAAAAGGCTGGCCGCGAGGTTCGAGCCACTCTCCATTTTTTCGTCGTTGGGAGAATATGATGGCAAACAATTCGTCCGCCGGTGCGCAGAGCGAAATGCGCGTGGCCGCAATCGACAAAGGTGCACTGGCGCGCGAACTGCGATCGGTCACCCGTGGCGAGGTACGTTTCGATGATACCAGTCGCGCCTTGTACGCGAGCGATGGGTCCAATTATCGTCAGATACCGATTGGCGTCGTCCTGCCGCACGATGCCGATGATGTGATCGCTGCCATGGCCGTATGTCGCCGGTTTGATGCACCGGTATTGCCGCGCGGTTGTGGTACCAGCCTGTGTGGGCAGGCCTGCAATGTCGCCGTCGTATTCGATTTGTCGAAGTACATGAACGGTATTATCGAGCTCGATCCGGCTTCCAAAAGTGCCTGGGTGGAACCGGGTCTCGTGCTGGATGATTTACGGGAAGCCGCAGAGGCGCATCAGCTGACATTTGCGCCGGATCCATCGACCCACAATCACAATACACTGGGCGGCATGATTGGGAATAACTCCTGCGGCCCACATTCCATCATGTCAGGGCGCACCTCGGATAACGTGCTGGCGCTGGACATACTGACCTATGACGGGACGCGTCTGACAGTCGGACCCACGTCCGCCGCACTGTTGAACGAGATAGTGGCGAAAGGCGGCCGCCCCGCCGAAATCTACCAGGCGCTGGACCAGCTGCGTGAATCCGAGGCCGACGTTATCCGGGAGCGCTATCCTGACATTCCCCGGCGTGTGTCCGGGTTCAACCTGCCTGACCTGCTGGAGGAAAACGGGTTTAATCTGGCGCGGGCACTGGTGGGGTCGGAAGGGACCTGTTGCATGGTGCTGAAAGCCCGGGTGCAACTGGTCGACAGTCCACCCAATCGCGTATTGCTGGCGCTGGGATACGGGAGCATCTTTTGTGCGGCGGATCATATCCCGCTGGTTATGGCGCATGGACCAATCGCGGTGGAAGGGGTGGACGACAAGCTGGTTCACGATATGAACAGTCTCGGGATGAGCCCGGAAAGTATCGCCATGTTGCCTGATGGCCAGGGTTGGCTGATGATCGAGTTTGGCAGTGATACGCCAGCGGGTGCCAAGGCCCAGGCGGAAGCCCTGATGGACAGTTTGCAACAACAGGAGAACCGACCATCCATGAAGCTCATTTCCCGACCGGACAGGGCGGAGAAGTTGTGGACGGTACGGAAATCGGCACTGGGTGCAACGGCCCATGTTCCGCACAAGGATATCACCTGGGAAGGGTGGGAGGATTCATCGGTGCCGCCGGAAAACCTGGGCGGCTATCTCCGGGCGCTGCAAAAGCTCTATGAAGAGTTCGGTTATCGTGGGGACCTGTACGGGCATTTTGGGCAGGGTTGCGTTCACACGCGAATCAATTTTGATCTGAAAACCGCGCCGGGCATAGCAATCTATAAGCGATTTATGGAAAAGGCGACCAGTCTGGTATTGGCGTATGGCGGTTCGCTGTCGGGCGAGCATGGAGACGGACAGTCCAAGGCGCAGTATCTGGACAAAATGTACGGTGAACGGCTGACGGAGGCCTTCCGGCGCTTCAAGTCTATCTGGGACCCAGACTGGAAGATGAACCCGGGCAAGGTTGTCATGCCCTACGGGATCGACGAAAATCTGCGGTTGGGCACGAACTACAACCCCGCGCCCACCAAAACCTATTTCCGCTATGCCGACGACCAGAACAATTTCGCCCGCGCCACGCTGCGGTGTGTCGGCGTCGGCGAATGCCGCAAACACGACAGCGGCAGCATGTGCCCCAGTTATATGGCCACGCGGGAGGAGAAGCATTCCACCCGCGGGCGGGCTCGATTGCTGTTCGAAATGCTGCAGGGCGATGTCATCAAAGACAAATGGCGTAACAAGGGTATCCGGGAATCGCTGGATCTGTGCCTGTCCTGCAAGGGCTGTCTGACGGAGTGTCCGGTTAACGTCGATATGGCGACCTATAAGGCCGAGTTCATGGCGCACCACTATCGGCACAGGCTGCGCCCCCGTGCGGCATATGCTTTCGGTCTGATCAATCACTGGCTGAGAGCGGCATCGACAGCGCCGAAACTGGTCAATTACCTCGGTCGTGCGCGTCTGTCGTCGAACGTACTGCATTGGGTGGCAAACCTGGCGCCGCAGAGGCGGATACCGGAAGTGGCGGAAAAGCCGTTTACCCATTGGTTCTTTTCGCGCAAGCCAGAGGGAGAAACCGTAGAGGGCAAAAAGGTAGTGCTTTGGCCCGATACCTTCAGCAATTACCTGCACCCGGAAAGCCTGATAGCGGCAACGGAAGTCCTGGCGTCGGCTGGCTATCAGGTTAACGTCCCCCGGGAATCACTTTGCTGCGGCCGTCCACTTTACGAATTTGGATTGCTGGGACTGGCCCGGCGACGGATTGCGCGCGTTATCGCCAGCCTGCGTCAGGAGTTGCGGGAGGGAACGCCGATCGTGGTTCTGGAGCCATCGTGCGCTTCCGTGTTCCGTCACGATATCGCCAATCTCGACATGCAGGATGAGGATGTTGAACGCCTACAGAAACAGACCTGGTTGTTCAGCGAATTCGTTTGCGAATTTGTTGGAGACCGCCAGTGGCCGACGCTGGAGCGCGCAGCGCTGGTGCACGGCCACTGTCATCACAAGGCAATTATGGGTATGGACAGCGAGATGGCGCTGCTCAACGCCGTGGGGGTCGATGCGCGTCTGCTGGATTCCGGTTGCTGTGGCATGGCCGGCGCCTTCGGCTTCGAGAAAGAAAAATACCCCGTTTCCATTGATATAGGGGAGCGTGTGCTATTGCCCGAAGTCCGTGATGCTGGCACCGAGACACTGATTGTCGCGAACGGCTTTGCCTGTCGTGAACAGATAGCCCAGTGTACGGAGCGGCGCGCGGTACATATCGCAGAAGTACTGAATATGGCGCGGACTGCCGATAGCGTTCCTGACTGACGCCCCGTCCAGCTTAAAAAACGATTTGAAGCAATCTCCCATGGTTTTGGTACAATTGCTGCTGCCCGCTTGAGGGCGCTGAATGTTGTCGCATATCGCTGCGTCCCGTCGCTCGCATTGCAGTTTATGTGACAGTTGTAGCACTCCTGGCGTCAGGAATGACGTTATTGGTTTGATCTGTGAGGAGCGGCAAGGCACAATCCGCGCGCGGCACCCATATCTGTCTACAGCGGATGATTTATAGCGCACGTTTGTTGACGGCAATAGAGCCAAATAGAGCTAAATAGACCATGTTTGTACCGGAGCACATCGAGCGGCTGATTCAGACCGTATATCAGTATCTCAAAAGACAGCAGGACCCTGTCACCGAGCACCAGCTATTGGTTGAGCTGGCCGTACAGGGGGCGTGGAAGGGGTTGACCAGCGGAAGTGCTGTGCTACAGCAATTCCAGAAACATTTCCTGACCATGCATGCGCTGTATCGACTGCAAAGCCGATTGGCGGGGATCAATATCAGGTTGTATATCAACCCGGTCGCCATTTTGTTGCCCCGGCGGGAGTCCGACATTTCCACATTGCAGATAACGGCCCCGGATACCGAAGCGGAGCTGCGCGAATACTACCTGGATCTCAACCACCTGGCCGCCGTCAATGAAACGTCTGCGGCAGACATGCTGAACGGCATGTGGCGTCAATATGATAGCTGGCAGAAGCCGGAAGACGCCTACGGCACCCTCGGGTTGCCGCAGGGAGCGGACTGGCGCGCAGTGCAGTCCGCGTATCGGCGCAAGGCGTCCCAGTGCCATCCCGACAAAGGTGGCTCGTCTCAGGACTTTCAGCTATTACGCTCGGCTTACGAAAGCCTGAAGCATTCACTGCGTACGGATTTTTCTCGCTAGCACCGATCCGCAGTTGACTGAATGTAGGGTCGCGGTGTCCATTCCGTACCGGATCCTGACTGACCGATGTTAAACACGAAAGCGTTACCGCGGTACGAAATTTGCTGCGCGATACAGATTGCATGCAGGGACAGACCCTGGAGTTTGAACTGACAGGAACGAGCGAGACTTATGAAAGCGCTGTACGAAGAACATCCGGTAATGTTTAAGAACAATCCGCTGGGCTTTATCGTGACGCTGTTGTTGGTGCCGGTGTTCGGGTTGGGGCTGATCATCTTTTTGATCTGGCACCTGAAAAACAAGGCATCGAAGCTCGTCGTGACCGAAAATGACATACTCTACGAGGAGGGGTTGCTAAGCAAACATCGGGTCGAAATATCCATTGGCAGTGTGCGCACCGTACGGGTCAAACAAAGTTTTTTCGACCGCATTTTCGGTACGGGCGCCATCGCGCTGTATACCGCCGGCGATACGCCCGAAATTGTGGCGAAGGGGATGCCCGAGCCTAATCGCATTCGGGAAATTATCAAGAGTCGTAAGGATATTGACTGATTATGGTCGGTGAAACCGATAACAAAGATAAAAACGAATCCCGCAAAATTGCCATCGCTTTAATTTCTCTGGTGGTTCTGCTGGGCCTGGCCACACTCCTGATGTTACCTTTGCTATCAGACCTGGTCGCAGTGCATATATCGCCAGGGCTGGGGTTGCGGGACGCGGCAGTCATCGCTTTTTTTGTCACTGTGGTGTTAATGGTGATATTCGCCGTCGTATCTGGCGATGGGTTGCTGGGAGAGCTGCAGTTTATCCTCGGCGGCTTTTTCGTGTTTTTTGTGATTTTTTGGGTGATGATTGCCTGGATTTTCTAAAAGTCGGGGTAACTATTCAGCTCGTTTCGAAACTGTTCTGATCGCGTCCAGATTTGTTCAGAGCAAGGCGAAAAATGTGAGTCTACTCGTGTAAAGGACCATTTTTTAACGCAGCTATCATTTATAGGTGCAGGGGCAAATCGGGGCGTGAGCTGAATAGTTGCCCTGTCAGGTGGAGCAGGTCGTGATCCGCATCAGAATTCTATGTATGGTATTCCTGGCTACGCACGCAATCCCGGTTTATGCATGGAGCGCGAAAGGGCATTCGGAAATCGCCAAATCGGCATTCAGCCAGCTGACCCCCGCACAACAAAACGCGTATTCGCGCCTGCTGAAAGACAACCCGATCAGCCAGGCCCGCTTTAGTCCTGCTGTACAAATCGGTTTTCTGGCCCGCTGGCCGGACCAGCAGCGCAAGCCGACGCTCCAGCAATTGTTTAACAGGTTTGGCAGCGGTCAAGTGCCGGTCGCGCTGTCCGACCGGCGGCAACAGAATATCCGCTTGTGGCATTTTGAGAACGCGCTGTATCTGGACAGTCGTGGCGACGTGCTCAATGCCAGCAGGAAGGGCGGTAAAGGCGTCTGCCCACCCGCCCGCAACGGTCAATTATTTCAGGTCTGGCCGGCCTTGCTGCAGGCGTACCGGCAGGCGGAGGATACACGGGACAAAGTGCTTCTGCTCAGTCTGCTGCTACACCTGTCCGGCGACGCCTGGCAGCCATTGCATGTCATGGCAGCCCTGCAACCTGATTGCAGGCATGATGCGGGCGGTAATGGTTTTTGCGTAGAGCCGGCGCCAGCCCGCTTTACCGGGTACAGGGAGCGTTGTAAACACAGCCTGCATCAGGCATGGGACCAGGGGTTTGGCGTATTTGGCCAATCCTTCACGCCGGCGTCCGTAAAGTTTCACGGGAAAATCAGGAACCTGGAAATGGTGCTGACGCACCATAAGCGCTGGGCCGGTGACATCTATCCGTCCGAATCACGTCCGTTCAATTCAGTCGACTACCAGAATCGGGCACGAGATATTACCCATTCCGCGGCCTCGCATGCGGTCGCTTACCAGTGGCGTTTGTTGCGGGAGCTGGCGCCACGGTAAGTGCCCATTCTGACGCAATACACGCACGGCAACATCGGGGCGCGGGAACTTCATAATCGGTTAACCGACGGTTTTAAAAAACCTGTTGTTCAAGTAAGCTGTGCGCGCCCGGTTTGCGGGCTTTGCATGGTCGCCCGATCGAGCCCTGGCCGATCCAGTTTGCACTGGCCGGATCGGCTCCAGCGGTCGTTACATAGTGACCGGAAGGTCGTTGCACTTCGGACTTCCTGGCAGACCAGGTCTTAATTACTCAATTTGAAATGGGGGCTTTGTGACAGAGCGTTGTAACTGGGTGGACATAGCCAAGGGCGTCAGCATTTCTCTGGTCGTATTCTGGCATGTCGTTGGCGACGCTATTTACGTCAATGAAGCACTGATCTTTCTGCGTATGCCGCTGTTCTTTTTCCTTGCAGGACTCTTCTCGGGAAAGTCGATGCGCATGGCCTGGCCATCGTTTTTGAGTATTAAAATAGGGAGCATGCTATATCTTTATATTACTTGGGTTTTCCTGACATTTCTGCTCGTGACGGTTGCCACTGGGTTATTCCGAGGTCAGCCAGTTGATTGGTGGGCACCGTTCACCCTGTTTACAAACCCGCCGCAAACGCTGTGGTTTATCTATGCGCTGGCGATATCCTATCTGGCAGCAAGGGCAACCTTTCGTTTGCCCTGGTTCCTCGTGCTGTCTGTGGCTATGATTGCCTACTTTTTCAGCGTCTCGTCGGGGGACTGGCGCGGGCTGCCCTTCTATGAAAGAGTCATTCGGCTGTTTCCGTTCTTTCTGCTGGGCATGCGGGCTTTTGATCTTATTGACGCCGTGAGGGCGAACTATGCCTGGGTCGGCATCCCAGTCCTGGGCTTATTTCTGGCAGTCTCCGTATGGCTATATGGTTCATCCTATTCATCCTGGGGCATACTGACATTGGCCGTGAGCCTGGCCGGAATTTTTTCATTATGTCTGACCTCGGCCGTCATTTCTGCCACTCGGGCGGGTGACTGGCTGGTATGGGTGGGTCAAAGTTCTCTGTACATCTATATCATGCACCGTATCGCACTGGCATACGCTGAGTTCGTGCTGGCCCGGGTCGGTCTCAGTGAGGGTCACCCAATTATCCTGGTAGGGCTTTCTCTCTTTATTATTGCCGTAACCGCAGTGGCCGGACGTCTTTTGGCCGCTCACCGTTACGGACGCTGGCTGTTTACTGCGCCCTGGATAGCCCCCAAGAGATCGTCTGTGAAGACTACCGGCGCTGTCGTGGCGGAAAATTCGTGATATGAACCCCATTGATATTTGTTTACCGTCCAGTAAACGTTCTGTCAGTTTGTGATTTTCAGCAGATCGGAACGGCGGTTTAGTCTGGCGTGACAATGCTTGCTTCGCGCATGCCGGCCGCGGACGCCTCGGGGTTTTGGTTTCCCTAATTGTCAATGCGCGGCACCGGGGCTTTGCAGGAGCGGGGGGGGAGATTGATGCTCAGCCGGCGTCGCAACGTGCGGCGGCGGACTTGATGCCTTCGACCTGGATGGTCAGAAGGTGGTCCAGCACCTGCGACTGGGAGCGGGGATTTAGCGCCGAAAAACTGTCAGGCCAGTGCTCACAATAGATTGCACCCTCGACGCTGCCGGACTTGACCAAGGTACTGATGCCGTGAACCAGCGACCAGGTGCTGAAAGCGGCCAGTGCCGCCTGGTAATCATTCAACTCGTGCCCCTGTTCGCGCAATAACTCAATCAGGGCCAGCCTGAGCATGGCTTCGGCGCAGCACCCTTCCTCCACACATTCCGGTGTAATGCGGGCGAGATCCGGCGTCCAGTTGAACAGGATATCAAACAGGTTAGGGTTGTTGACCGCAAAATCCATATAGGCGCGGGCATAGCTGCGTACCCTGTCCTCCGTGCTGTGTTCCACGGGCAGTGCTTCCGAGGCCTCGCGCATCAATTCCGACAGCTGCCGGAAGCCTCGCGTGCGCAGCTCAATCAGCAATTCGGTCTTGTCCGCAAAGTGGCCATAGACCGCGGCCGGTGTCACCCCCAGCGTTTTCGTTAGCCCGCGCAGGCTCAGCCGGTCCATGCTCTCCAGTTCCAGCGCCTGTAGCGCGGCGGTTAACAGCTCCTCTTTTAAATTGCCGTGGTGGTAGTGATGCTTCCTGGATGACTTCATATCTCGGGATTGCCTCGGGTCTGTTGACGCATAGTATAGCCAAATGGCTCCAGGCCAGCTTACCCTATACGCCTGTCCGGGGCCATCTGGCCACCCATTGCGGGGTCAAATAAGCGAGACACTTCAGTCTGTCCTTGCAGCAGGTTCGTCCTTACAGCAGGTTCCAGCGGAGGGTCAGCAGCAGTGTATCGTTGTGACGAGAATCGAAGAGCAGTTGCCCGTCCGAGGTGGCCTGGTATGCAATCAGGCTGAGCCCGACCGACCAGTGATCAGACAGACTCCAGTCAGCAGATGTGCGCCATACCTGACCCTGCCCGCCCATCAGCCGCAACGCCAGACCACCCAGCTCAAGCCGTTCGTTCAGCAAGGCATAACGTATGCGCAGTGCCTGTCCTGTTTGCCATTGCGCGTCCACCAGCGAGGGCTCGTGGTTCCGGGTATGTCGCCAGCTGAATTCGCCGGTGATGGTCAGGTTGTTGATGCCATTGAACGCCGCAGCCGCCATGGCCCGCCATTGATCATGGGGCCGCCAGTTTGTCAGCGGGTCCCGGGTGGCCATGCGGGTGTTATGGTGCCAGGCCTGTTCTGTCTTCAACAGCCAGTTGCCGCGTACCGTCTGTACGGCCAGCCCGGCCACCTGTTGGCGCCAGGGTGCGAACACAACCGATTGCAGCGCCCCCACACTGTCATGGCTTTGTGGGTCGCTCCACAGCCAGTCTGTCGGCGCCATGTCGAAACTGTACACATCAGCCAGCATCCACTGGACGTCCAGGCCGGGTTGGCGGGTATGCCAGCGTGCAGCCCATCCTGGTTTGTCGTCGTTCCTGACGTGCACGGCGACATTGCCATTTTCGGGTTGGCGTAGCCGTATGTAAGGATCGAATTCATCAAAGGCCGCCGGCTGCCGATCGCCGGGCATGGCCGGCAGTAGAATCAGGTCAAGCTGGTTGCGCCAGGTGAAAGAGGCTGCCGGCACCGGCAGGCGCAGGGCTTCCAGGTCTTCCTGCCCCGGCCAGCGCTGATCACGCCGGGCCAGTACGTCGGTTACTTTCTGGGTCTCGGACTCGCCCCAGGCCAGTGTCTGCACACCGGCTTTGAACCACCAGTCGCGGGTTTTCCAGGCAAGATAGCTGTCGGAAATCTCCCGTCGCCAGCGTCGTGCGGAACGCTGTGCCGGTGTCAGTGCGTAGCCCGTCCAGTAACCACCCTGTTCCAGGTCGGGCAGCCAGTCCTGCACCAGCGATCCGGCGATGCGCACCTGCCAGTTGGCCTGTCGCCAGTCCAGCTCCGCGTATAGCTCCGACTCGGTGCGGGTCAGGTCGGCGCGGTCCCGACTATAAGGGGCCGCCGGACGACGGTAACCCCAACCGGTTTTCTGTTGCAGCCACGCTTTTGAGGTCCATGGCGTTCCGGCCGTTGGTTTATTCCCGGTGCGGGTCGTCGGTACACTTTGGAAAAAGTCGTCGGTTGCGCTTGCGGCTGCGCCAGTTGCCATTACCACGAGTGCAAAAAGGTATTTGTGCATGAATAATTCCGAAGCGGACCACCAGGTTTTCAAAGCCCGCGCTGCATGGCCTGAGTAGAAAACAGCGATTCATCGGCGTGCTGGTTGTACACCACGTTGCGGAACTGAAATACACTGGCATGCTCGCGCTCGCCGTTACGCGTGGTAATCATCTGCAATCGCATTGGCGTCCAGATGTCGTCGATTTTTTCCAATTGTTGGGCGCTGAAATACTTGATGCGTTTGCCCCGGGTTACCCAGATCTTGCCTTGCACCTGCACAAAGTTGTCTTTGCGAATCCACAGGTGTGATTTTTCGTAGCCTGTTTCACGGGCTACCCTGTCCGCGAACTCCGGTTTGGGTGTCGATTCAATCAGCCAGGTTTCTGCATCATCCACCCGGGCTTTATCGTCAAGAATTTTATAGTTATACCAGTCGATATTAACGCCGTTGATATCGGAGTAAGTGAAGTCGCTCCCCATAAATGCGCCGGAACGGTCACCCGCCGCCACCCGTCGTACCTGCTTCAGCGCCGGCAGGTACAGCCATGAATCGTCATCCCTGGCGGCACTGTAATCGAAATTCATGTAAGCCGTGCCCGCCACATCGGTAGGTGCCAAAAAAAAGGACACGGTTTTCTCCACCTCGGGCGTCTCCATCGAATACAACTGAATGTCGCGTACCCGTTCACGATGTCGCCGGTCAATCAGTATCAGTTGGGCCAGGGCGCTGGATGAATCTCCGGTATAGCGTGAGTCCATCTTCTCGACAATGGCGGCCGCGCTCAGGCTATTGGCGAAGGCGGGTCCGGTGGCAAGCCCGGTGATCAGGGCAATCAGCAGTGTGTAAATTATGTTCATGATGGCGTCACGTCTCCAGTGGTGATGGAAGTGGGTTGGAGGGATTGCGGGGTCGCCCGGCCATCCACGAGATAGAGCAGGGCGGGCAGGAAGATGAGGTCGCCGAGCAGGGCCAGCACCATAATGGTGGCGGCAAACAGGCCAATGTAAATGTAGGGAATAAAGGACCCCAGCAGCATGACGGAAAAACCGGAAACCAGCACGATGGAGGTAAATACCACAGCCCGGCCGGCTTCGGTCATAGCGCGGGTAATGGCCTGGTGCGCGTCACTGCCCGCACGTCGTGCCAGCAGATAGCGGTTCATGACGTGAATGGCATCATCCACAGCAATCCCCATGGTCATGGCGCCAACAATCATTGTGCCCAGATTCAGCGGGATGTTGAGCAGCACCAGCAGGGCGCCGGTCATCAGGATGGGCACCACACTCGGGATCAGTGCAACCAGACCGTATTTCACGGAGCGGAACAGCACGATAAAACTCAGGCCGATCACCGTCAGTGCGATCAGGAACGAGCGGACCATGCCCTGGCTGATATAGCTGTCCTGCGCGTTGTACATCACCAGGCTGCCAGTCTGTTCAACCGCAAGATCCGGGTGTACCTGTTCCAGATGGGAACGTACCCGCGCCAGGAAAGCCGACGTTTCGCTGGCAGCCATATTGCGGATGGGTACACTCAGGCGCAGATAGCGCTCATGAAAATCCTTGGCATCGGTCAGGTCTTCCTCCGGCCCGGTGTTGTCATAGAGCAGGAGGAACTGGGCGGCCATTTCCCGGCTGTCGGGCAACTCGAACCACTCCGGCGCATCGTAGTGCAGGGCCTTGTTGATCTGCTTCTGAAAATCGACCAGAGAATTGACGGCGCCGGTTTCGGGTTGCGCTTCCAGCCACTGCTGCAGACGATCCACTGATTGCAGCAGGGCGGGCGCGTGAATGCCGCCGTCTTCACCGCTGTCGATGATCATGTCAATATTCTGGGTGCCATTGTATTCTCGATCGAAGTACAGAAGATCGGCGCGGGCGGGGTTGTCCGGTTTGAAATAGGTTATGAAATTGGCATCGACCTGGATAGCCGGGAGCAGCCATAGACTACCGCCCAGCAACAGCGCACCCAGCAGCAGAATGAGCCGACGCCAGCGCCAGGTCAGGTCCGGAATACGCTGCGTCAGGCGGAACACCAGGCCGGTATCCACCGCATGCAACGTTCCGCGGGAAAGCGCACTGACGAAACTGAGCAGCGCCGGCATCACGGTCATGGCGGCGAGAAATAGCAGCATGGTGCCAATCGCACCCAGCCATGCAAAGTGTTGCACCGGCACAAGATCGGTTGCGCCGAGGGCAAAAAAACCGGCGGCCGTGGTTAATGCCGTGTAAAACGCCGGCATCCATAAATGCTCGATGGCGGCACTGGCAGCGGCTGGCGGGGAGAGGCCCCGCGCGCGGAAATGGTAGAACGTCACCAGTACGTGAACCGAGATGCCGATACCAATAATGATCAGCGCGGGGATCAATGCCGACTCCACCACGGAATGCGGCCAGCCCAGCAGACCTTGAATGCCGGTAACCAGTAAACTGCCGGTCCCGATGACAACCCAGGGCATCAGCATCCCGGTCCAGGACCGAAAGCTGAAAAACAGTATCACAATCATGAGCAGAGCCATGGTGGGATTGATCCAGGCCTGATCCCGCTTGGTCAGTACTTCAAACTGTTCAGTAAAAACCGGTTGGCCACTCAGATGCAGGGGAAAGCCGCGCTCATGAAACTGCCGTTGATCGATAAACGCCCGGGTCGCTCGCATCAAAGACATGGTCCGGTCGGTGCTCCCCGCTTCATACCGGACCCGGGCGGCGATTCGGGTGTGGCGCAGGTCATCGGTGATCAGGGTGTCCATGGCCATCGGCTCGTTCACGATGATACGGCGGGCCCGTGACAGCGCCTGCGGATCCCGGATGTCTTCAATCAGTTCATCGGTCGCCAGCAGACCGCCGTCAGAATGGGTGTATTCGTACTTACTGAGTGAGCGCACCTGGCTAACTTCCGGCCGCGATTCGAGAAAGTCGGTCAGCTCGTGGACAACCTGCAGCGTGGCCGGGGTAAAAACATCCGTATCATCCCCGGCAGCCGTTACGCCAATGAACAGGTATTCAACGTCCCCAAACAGATCGAGCAGGCGATGGAACGCGCTCAGATTGGGATCACCCTGAACAAAATAGCTTTCATTGGAATTGTCATAACGAATGTTGCTGACGGGAAAGAGGGAGGCCGCGGATGCAACGACCGCGAAGACAAGCACAGGCCAGCGTTGGCTGATGACCAGCCGGGCCCAGCTGCGTATAAAAGCATTCACGGGGAAGCTCCAGGTGTGGGGGCGAGGAATCAAACTTTACAGTGTTAACTTGTCGGTGTAAAGATAGAATTGGGCGATTTCAGGCAGATTGCCGCAGCATGAACACGCAGGTAGATAGGATACGCAAAAAGCGTGAGCTGGTGCAGATTGTGCACACCGGTGTTGCTGTCCCTGACAATCGAGCGAATGCGAATGACGACGGGTGATATTGTAAAAATGGCAACCGCCAGGCCCCGACTGACACCACTGACTGGCGGGCGGATAGACGCGATTGATCTCGCGCGGGGTGTGGCGGTCACATTGATGATCCTGAATCACGGGGTTAAAGGTCTGCTGCCGTTCGAGGCTTTTCCGGACTGGGGGCTTGTCCCGGTGCATATGAGCACCCGGTTTGCATCGTCACTTTTTATTATCGTGTTCGGTATCGGGCTGGCTATTGCCTACCTGCCAAAAGTTGACGATGCGGACTGGCCGCGTCGGCGTTTGAAGCTGTTGCTGACCGGGGTGATTATTTTCTTCTGGTATAAGGTGCTCACCATTTTTGAAATGCTGACGTTCGAGCCGCAGCAGATTATGGACGCACTCCTGTTCCGGCAATTCCCGTCTTTTGTCGAAATTCTCGGGTTTTATGCCATTGCCCTATTGTGGATCCCGTTTTTTCTGCCCCTGTGGAGCCGTATGCCGCTGTGGGCGCGTCTGCTAAGCCCGGTGCTGCTGGCACTGACCTCGACCCTGCTGCTTCGGTATTTTCATTTCTGGGGCAATCAGCCGCTGCAGGCACTGCTTGTTGAACATGAAGATCATTACACCTGGGGTCAGCTTGCGCGCGCGCCGCTGGTGCTGCTCGGTTTATTGCTGGGTGAACTGATAGCGCGTTACTACCGTACACCGGCAAGAGGGCGTTTGTGTCTGTGCTTTGCGATGGTTTCGCTGGCATTATTTCTTGCCTGGATGGCGGCCTCAGCGCCGGATCTGCGCCAGGCCATGCTGGCCGTTGCCTACAATGAGGGCAAGCATCCGCCCGAGGCGGCCTTTATGCTGTTCAGTGTGGGCGGTGCGTTCGGGATTCTCGCATTGGCGCTGTTTGGTGGCGCACCCCTGGCAAGGGCGTTGCGCGCCATTACCATTATTGGCAGCAACGCTTTAAGGGCGTTTATTTTCCATATTTTTGTAATCTTTGTGCTTTTTCGGTACCTGCTGGGTTACTGGCACACCATCACATACCACCATGCGCTGACACTGACGATATGCCTTATTTTTGCAACAGCGGTCTGGATAAAACTGAGCGACTGGATAAAGGCCCGCGCCTGACCCTGGTGACCCTGCTGGTTTGCCTTATTGGCACGGCGGTTTTACCGGTAGCGGCAAACGCGCACCCCCAGCCCGCCGGCAGCAGCATGCCGGGCTGGGCTGCCAATCTGCAGAAGAGCCTGATTCAGGCCGACGCTGCGCATGACGGTGAGCTGGGCGTCTACATCAAGGATCTGCACAGTGGTGTGACAGTGACGCTGCGCGGTGACGAAGCCTGGTATCTGGCTTCGGCGATTAAAGTGCCGGTGGCGATTGTCCTGTTGCAGGATATTGAACAGGGCAAGTATTCGCTGGATTCCAAAGTAAAGCTGGGGGAAGCGGATTATGTCGACGGTGCAGGCCAGACCAACTGGCACGGACCGGGCACGGAACTGACCGTGCGTTTCCTGCTTGAACAAATGCTGATGCTCAGTGACAACACAGCCTCGGACCTGTTGATCAGGCTGGTGGGACTGGAACGAGTTAATCAGTTGCTGGAGGACCTGGTGCCGGGCGGTTTCGGCCCGGTGACGACCCTGGCGGACGTTCGCCGCCATGTCTACAGCGGCTTTCATCGCAATGCGCATAATCTCAGTGGCCGGGATTTCCTGGCGCTGAAAAAGCAGAATGAGGAGCAGCAGCGCATTCAGTTGCTGGCGGAATTGCTGGGTGTGAATGCCCTGGACTTTGCCATGCCCGATATCAACAGCGTTTTCGACGCGTATTACGCCACCAACCTGAACGGCGGGCAGTTGACGGCCTATGGCGCACTGTTGGAGGCAATAGCGACGGGCAAGGCGTTATCGCCGACGATGACGGCGTACCTTCTGGAGGTGATGTCGGGCACCCGCACCGGTGCCCGGCGCATAAAGGCGACCCTCCCGGATCAGGTGATCTTCGCCCATAAGACGGGGACGCAGTATCGACGCGCCTGCGATATGGGCGTTGTGCTGAAAAAGACCGGTACAAAAACCGGTGAGCAGGACACTGTGCGGCCCCGGCGCCCGATCGTAGTTGCTGCCTGTAGCCGGAATTTCAACGAACTGGCCAGTGCGGAAGCTGCGATGCGTGCCGTGGGGCGCGCGCTGAGCCAGTCAGGCATTTTTGACCAATCAGCGACAGGGGGTGTGACATGGTGGCAGAACGCGGCAGAGTCAACGGGTCCGCAACCCGAATAGGGCGTCTGTCCCACTGGGGCGGTGCGTTGTTAATGGCGTTGGTGGGGCTGTCTGTTGCCGCTGGTGTTGCAGCGAGCGGCGCGGCGGATAAAGACAGTCTGGCGCGCCAGATAAAAATCATCGACACCCATAATCCCGGTGCTATGGGTGTCTATGCCCGCCACCTGGGCAGTGGGGCGGTGTACGCCTATCACGCGGATCGCCCCTGGTATCTCGCATCGCTGGTCAAGGTGCCTCTGGGTGTGGCCGTCCTGCAATCGGTGGAGAAAGGGGACATCTCGCTGGATGATGAACTGGTGCTGCAGGAAGCGGATTACGTGGATGGAACAGGCGATCTGCTCAACCAGAAAACCGGCACGCGGCACCGTATTGCGTACCTTGTCGAACAATCGATTGAACACAGTGACAGCACCGCCACTGATATGCTGATGCGCCATTTGGGCGTCGATCATTTTAACCGGCAGATCAGGGAGCACATGGTGCCGCAGGGGCTGGGGCCTTTCAGTACCATTTTGCAGGTGCGATACGACGCCTATCAGGCATTGCATCCCGATGCCGGCAAACTGTCCAATATGGATTTCGTGCGGATTCGCAGCGCCGGCGATTACGCCGCACGTGTCAATGCATTTTCCAGGCTGCTGGGTATCAAGCCGGACGATCTGAACGCAAAAACGCTGGAAGCTGCCTTCGAACGCTATTATCAGCACCAACGGAATACCGGTACGCTGGAAGCCGTCGGGAAACTGCTGGAACGGCTGGTGCGCGGTGAATTATTGAATCCACGTCATACCGGTCAGCTGCTGACGCATATGGAACGCATCACAACCGGCGACAAACGGTTGAAGGCCGGTATGCCGACAGGGACAGTCTTTGCCCAAAAGACGGGCACACAGATCGAGCGGGCATGCAATATGGGGGTGGCTAATCCGGGGACAGTCAGTAAAACCGTAGTCATAGTGGTTTGTGTGGAGGGTTTCGGCGACCGGATCGAGGCGGCGGAGAAAGTGTTTCGTCAGGTCGGCCAGGCGTTACATGATAATGGATGGCTATAGCAGAAACGTCAGCAGCCCCGTCTGGCAAAAAAGAGCGCCCAACGACAGCGAATAGCGGGGCTGACGAAGGGCGCTACAGGATGCAACTTGCTTAGCCTTTCTCCAGCTCAAATACCACGCGCCTGCGCAGGCCCATATAAGGTTGCGGCGTGCCATCGACAACAACAGGGGCAAATTTCCAGTTTTGCACAGCACGCACTGCGGCTCGATCAAACACGTTTTCAGGGTGTGCCGAGATCACGCGAACATTGGTGGTTGCCCCGGTTTCGGTTACGTCGAATGCCACGTCAACATAGCCTTCAATGCCGCGGCTCAAGGCTCGGTGGGGGTAGGCGGCCTGCACCATTACTGTGGGAACGGGCGTGGCTGAGCTATAGGTCGTCAACGAGGGGGGATCGATTTTAGCCACCGGTAGAACCGGCGAAATCTGAGGGGTGTCGGCGGTGAAGTCGATACTCGGGGGCGGGAGCACAGGCTCCGGTAACACAGCCTCCGGCTTGACTGGCATGGTGTCACGCACAATCACAACCGGGGTTTCCGGCATAACGATATCCGGAACCACATATGGCACCAGGGGCGGTAACTCCACCGGCGCGGTGGCAATGAGGCGTTCCATGAGCACCATCAGCCCCAGGGTTGCGGCACAGGACAGCGGCAGTACTTTTACCCAGCGCCGCCAGGCGAAATCTGCCGCGATGTTAGGGGTATGCGCGATAAATTGTCCGGTCATACATTTCTCCTGATTAATCAGCCGTCGCCTTTTTTGCTTTTATAGCGAGCGATCTATGGCCTGGTGAACACTGAGTTTTGCATCCTCATTTAAAACTGAACCGAAATATCTCTCTGCGTCGCTGGACAATGGTTCCCGGCGCATCGGCATAGCTGGGGCTATAGCGATACTGTCGCAGTGCATCCAGTGCCGCGTCATCAAATACGCCCGGGGGCGCTGCTTCCACGACTTTTTCGTTGACGACTGTGCCGCGGGCGGTGATATCGAACTCCACCGTGACATGGCCTTCGCGCCCACGCTGTAAAGCGCGTTTCGGATAAATGGGTAATACCCGGACCGTGTTGTGGAGCGGTGCATCCAGCGGTACCTGGCGCGGCTGCCAGAGGGGTTGACGGGTACTGGCTTCCACCGGAAGGGGGTGGCTATCGACGCGCCAGCGGTGTTGCGGCTTGCCCGGCGCGGGCGGGGCGTCGGCGAGCAGATTTGATTTGAGAGTCTGCCAATCCACATCGGTTGAATCGACTGGCGGCGGACGGTGGGCGGGTTGCTCAGGCCGGGTAATTTGAAGGGGGAGCAGGTGGATCGCCGCGTCCGTTGCTGGCTCCATCGGTGTCAACTGTAGCGCGGACACGGGCAGGAGCAGCATCAGTCCGATACCGGCCAGTGCCAGTGGCGGTCGTTGACTGGATTGGACGGTGCGGGCCCCGTCGAGGACGGTTTGAATGCGTCGAAACACCTGCGGTGGATCAATAAGCGAATTGCCGGGCAACCCGACCGGCCCGGTATGGGTGAAACTGAGCAGGCTGGTGGCGTAATCGGGGCGGCTGACACCGGCACTCAGGACCTGGTCGTCGCAGGCGACTTCGGCATACCAGAGCAGCTGTTTGCGGAGCGTCCAGACGCAGGCCAGTGGCCACAACAGGCAGACAACCGCATGGGCAAACAGGGTAGTCGCCCAGTCGCCTCGCCGCAGATGCGCCATTTCGTGTAACAGCACGTGACGCAGGCGGGGTTCATGCCATTGATGAAAGCGCCGGGGCAGCGCCAGCCTGGGGTGTAGCCAGCCCCAGATCATGGGCGTGTGCAGGCCGTGGGCCGCCAGCAGTGTTACCGGTCTGGCGCCGACCAGCGGCTGGCGGCAGGAGTCGGGCAGGGATTCAGTGGGGACAATGGTTGCCCGCTGTCGAAGCGCTCTCAGCTGCCACAACCCCCAAGCCAGTCGACTGAAAAACCACAGGCTGAGCGCTGCGTATACCCCGATCAATAGGGCAACGACCGGATGATGGGTAACGCTGGCCAGGCTCGAGAATTCGATCTGCGCGGCATGGGCTGCAAACGCGGGAACGATGGGCCATGCGAGGGTCGGCAGGCAGTGGGAAAGTATGGGCAGGGCAATACACGCTGCCAGGGCAAACAGGAGCATTCGATGCCGGCAGGCAGCCGAGCTGTCGTGGCTGGTGGCGACGATAGCCATGATACTGTACGCCACAATTGCAATTTTAATGGCGGTCAACAGCAGATCGTTGATGATATCCAGCGATAGCACCATGCGTTGCGCTCCTATGGATTGTCCTTGTCCTGTACCGGCAGGGATTTGAGTCGGGCAATGGTGCGCTCGATTTCCTCCAGCTCCCGCTTCGACAGCGTCTCGCCTTCGGCATCCAGTAACGCGTTGACGGCCTGTGCGCGGGAACCCTTGAAAAACACTTTCAGCAAACGGGATATGGCGGATGCCTGTACCGCCGTTTCCTCTATCACCGGCGAATAAATGTAGCGGGCGCCGTCCTGCACAAAACGCACGTGTTTTTTCTCGACCAGTCGTGCCAGCAGGGCCCGCACCGTGGAGTAAGCGGGTGGGTCCGGCAGCGCCTGCTGGATCTCCTGCGCCGATTGCTGTTGGTGCTCGAACAGAATGTCCATGATTTGTCGCTCGCGACGACTGAGTTTGTTCAGCAGGTTGGGTTGCATGATCAGGTCTGATTCCAGGTCGTGAGTTGTGGTGTGCTAAAAATTTAGCATTGGCAGGGTGTGGGTGCAAGCTTTTTGTGCTAAAAAATTAGCACCTGATCACGGTGTAGTGCAATACGTGGGCTGTCAGCCGGCAGGATGTTGCACCGGGATGACGGGCCTGCATAAAAAAGGGTGACGTAATGCCATCCGCTTTCCCGTCTGCATTGACATTTGGGGTCGCGACCACTAAGGTCCGCGCTGCCTGAGGTGCTCCGCAACGCCGGAGTTAAATGGGAAGTCTGGTGCAAAGCCAGCGCTGCCCCCGCAACGGTCAATGGTCCCGTTCGACCATGAGCCCGATACCAGCCCAAGGCATGTTCGTCAATGGAGCGGAGGGCTACCATTCCGGAATGATTCCCGATACGGAATGAAACGCTTTTTCCGTCTCCCGTCATCCCCGTGATTGCCTCCCTCAATGGCTTGATTTACTGGCTTTTGAGGATCTTATGAAATATTTTACGGTGCCCGCCCTGCTGGGTGCGGCTTTTTCCCCGCCCCTGCTGGCGCAGGATAAACTCGAAGAAGTGGTTGTTATCGCCTCGCGCTATCAGGTTCCCCTGCGGGAGGTGGGTGCGAGCGTATCGGTGATAACCCGCGAGGAGATCGAACTGCAGGGATACCCGACCGTGGCTGAGTTGCTGCGCACCCAGCCCGGTGTGACGGTGAGCAACAGCGGTGGCCACGGCAAGGCGACCGCTTTGCGCATTCGCGGCGAGGAAGGTTTTCGTACCCTGGTGTTGATTGACGGGGTGGAAATGTCTGATCCGACGGCGGTCCAGGTGGGCCCCCAGATGGAGCACCTGCTGGCTGGCAGCGATTTGGAGCGGATCGAAGTGCTAAGGGGACCCCAGGGGTTTATCTATGGAGCCGATGCGGGTGGCGTTATCAATATTGTTACCCGTAGCCCGCAGCAGGGCGCTAGCGCTGGCCTGGAGGTTGGGCATGGGCGTTACGACACGACCCGCCTGAAAGGGCTTGCAGCCTATGGTGCAAAGCAGGCCGACGGGTTTGTGTCGGTCACTGATCTGTCAACGGCGGGTTTCAACGCGCTGGTCAGCGATACCTCGGAAGATCGCGATGGTTATGACAACACCACCTGGCACGCAAAATTCGGCTGGAACCCTTCGGATGATTTGCGGGCGCAGCTGGTGGTGCGGGATATCGTGAGTACTAACCAGTTTGATCACTGTGCCGGTACCCATGACTGCGTCGGGTTATTTGATCAGGCCACGGCGCGTGTATCCCTGGATCACAATGGTGTCATGCTGGCGCAGACTTTTGCGCTGTTGCAATCGGACATAAGCCGCCGCAATGTGGCTGCGGGTGTGACGACATTCGATTCGGCGGGACTCATGCGCAAAGCGGAATACCGGGCCCGCTGGGCCGTGTCGCAGCATGCCACGCTGGTGGTCGGCGGTGATCTGAAGGCCGAACAGGTGGATGTGGTCGACGGTGATGATCTACAGCGCGACCAGACCGGCGTATTCGGCGAGCTGCAATGGTCGCCGACGCCACAGTGGGCGATAACCGCCGGGACCCGTTACGACGATCATGAAGACTTTGGCGAGCATGTAAGCGGTCGTGTGTCGTCGGCCTATATTCATACCCTGTCTGCCGGGAACAGCCTGAAGTTTCGTGCCAGTGCCGGCAACGGTTTCCGGGCGCCAAGTCTTTACGAGATCAGCTATAACCGGGCCGAAGGCTTCGGCGCAGCCGCAGCGACGGAGTTGCGTGAAGAACGCAGCCAGGGTTTCGACCTGGGGCTGGATTACTTTCGAACCAGTGGATTTACCGCGCAGCTGACCTGGTTTGATCAATCCGTTGAAAATGAAATTGATTTTGACCGGGTCGCGTTTTCCGGGTATTTACAGACCGGAGGTCGCAGCCAGTCGCGTGGCTGGGAGCTGGCGCTGGAAGCCCCAGTGCGGGACTATGGTCGCCTTGATGTCGCATTCACACGCAATCACACCCAAACCGCCAATGGGGTCCAGCGTACTCGCCGCCCCGGCATGCAGCTTGACATGGCGGCCTCCATTTATCCGCGGGACGGGTTGACCCTTATGATTGGCAGTCGCTGGGTGCGGGACGCGGTAGAGGATATTTTTGGCGCGGGTCTCGTGCCACTGGATGATTACCAGCTACTCAATGTCAGCATCAACTATCAGCTCACCCGCCATTTTGCTGTGTTTGCCCAGGTAGAAAACGCCGGTGACGAGGATTATCAGGAAATAACGGGCTATAACACCGCTGGCCGGGCATTCTATGTCGGTATGCGCTATGGATTTTCGCCGGACTGACCAGCCGAAGCGGTGTGTGCCTGCAACGATCATAGAATCATTCAATACGACCAACAGGAGCAATCACTGTGCAAGACGATTCCGATAAAAATGCAAAGCATCAGGCGTCCATGGCCAGGCACAAAGAAAAAGTGGACGCCCGCATAGAGCAGGCGAGCACCGAACGTGGTGTGGCCGTACTGCTGACCGGCAATGGCAAAGGCAAATCCAGCTCGGCCTTCGGTATGGTAATGCGGGCGCTGGGTTACGGTCAGAAGGTGGGCGTGGTGCAGTTCATTAAAGGTCAGCAGCTTTCCGGTGAAGAAATCTATGTGCGCGAACATTGCCCGCAGATTACCTTTTACCAGATGGGTACCGGATTTACCTGGGATACCCAGGACAGGACGGGTGACATCGCCGCTGCCGAAGCGACCTGGGCCCGGGCGCTGCCAATGTTGCAGGACCCGCAATACGATCTGGTGGTACTGGATGAAGTGACCTATATGCTGGGTTATGGCTATCTGGACGAAAGCGCGGTTGTCGAGGCAATCCGCCGGCGACCCGCCGGGCAGAGCGTCATTGTTACCGGTCGTGGTGGTGGTTCGGCGCTGCGTGATGCCATGGATACCGTATCGGAAGTCAAAGATATCAAGCACGCCTTCAAGGCCGGCATCAAAGCGCGCAAGGGTGTGGACTATTGATGCCGAATCGACGTGGTGCCAGCGATGTGGCGTACTGACCTGATAGGTCCGGGCAGTGTTTCAGGGCGGCAGACGCTGTGTTAATGATTGCGTCGCCGGACCTTGCTGCAACGCCATGACCGAGACCCCCGACACACTGGCGCGCTGGTGGCCTGCTGTATTAACCGCAGCCCTCGGGTCGCTTATGCTCAGTCTGGTGGCGGCGCTGTGCTTTGGCGCATTGCCCTACACGCTACAGGAGTTCTGGCAGTGGCTGACGGGCAGCGGCAGTCCACAGGCAAATCTGATTATTGGGGAATTGCGTCTGCCGCGTGCGTTGCTGGCGGCCCAGGTTGGTGCCTTGCTGGCCATATGCGGTACCGCCACCCAGGGCCTGTTTCGCAATCCCCTGGCTGACCCATCGCTGATTGGCGTAACGGCGGGCGCGGCTGCAGGTGCCAGTGCCGTCATTGTATTGCTCGACCAGTTGCAATGGAGCCTGTGGGGGCTGTCACTGGTCTCACTCGGTGCGTTCGCCGGTGGTGTGCTGGTGGTGATCCTGGTGTACAGACTGGCCAGCGGACCCGCAGGGACATCCGTATCCACCATGCTGCTGGCGGGCATGGCTTTGACCTTCCTCGCCGGTGCGTTCACCAATCTGCTGGAATTTGTCGCGGACAACGACATGTTGCGCCGCATCAGTCTATGGCGCATGGGCGGCCTGGACGGTGCGGATTATGGGCGGGTCGGCATGCTGGCACTTGTCTGCGCGGCAATCCTGTCGGTACTGTTCAAGCAGCGCAATGCGCTCAATGCGTTGCTTCTGGGCGAGTCGGAGGCGCGCCATCTGGGGGTGGATGTGCGCCAGCTGCAACGGCTGGTGATTGCCTGCGTGGCACTGGGGGTGGGTACATCGGTGGCGCTGGCCGGCACCATCGCCTTTGTCGGGCTGGTGGTGCCGCACATGGTGCGCATGCTCACCGGGCCGGACCATCGCTATGTACTGCCACTCAGCGCGTGTATGGGCGCAGTTTTACTGGTGCTGGCCGACGCGCTGGCCCGCACCGTGATCGCGCCGACCGAACTGCCGGTGGGGCTGGTGACGGCATTCATCGGTGCCCCGGTATTTATCTCCCTGCTGCGCCGTCGCCAATTCCACGGGGTGAACTCATGACGGTGCTGCAACTGGATGCACTCAGTGTCATGCTGCAGGGGGAGCGCCGGGTCGATGCTGTCGATTTTCAGCTGCATGCCGGTGAGGTTGCGGTCATTATCGGTCCCAATGGCGCGGGCAAAACAACCCTGCTGCGGGCCGTAACCGGGGAGGTCGCAGCCAGCGCCGGTGCCATAACCCTGTGCGGCAAACCGCAGTCGCAATGGTCGCTGCAGGCGCGGGCACGCCACGTGGCAGTGCTGCCACAGGCCAGTCAACTCAATTTCCCCTATCGGGTGGCGGAGGTTGTGGCGCTGGGTCGTATGCCACACAGCAGCGGCCGACGCTGTGACAACCGGATTGTGCAGCTGGCGATGCAGGCGCTGGATATTGAGCATCTGCAGAACCGCCTCTACCCGCGCCTGTCGGGTGGCGAAAAGCAGCGCACGCAATTGGCCAGGGTGCTGTGTCAGATCTGGCGGGCAGAGGACGCCAGCAGTCGCCTGCTGATTCTGGATGAACCGACCGCTGCACTGGATCTTGGTCATCAGCAGTCCCTCATGCAGACAGTGCGGGCGTTTGCCCGACAGGGCGCGGGTGTGTTGCTGGTAATGCACGATATCAATCTGGCATTACGCTATGCCGATCATTTGCTGGCGTTGGCAGGCGGCCGCGCGCTGGCGGCAGGGCCGGTGGGCGAAGTGCTGACGGCGGCGCTGCTGGAAAAGCTTTTTGGTGTCAGAGTGACACTCCTGAACGATTCACAACACCCTCATCCGGTCGTGGTGCTATAAAATCGCCGGGAATAACGCTAAACAGAGACGAATAATGCGAGAACTGATTCTGGGCGGTGCCCGCAGCGGCAAGAGCGCCTACGCCGAAGGTTGTGCCCTGGCCTCCGGCAGGACACCGGTTTATATCGCCACCGGCTGGGCGGGTGACAATGAGATGCGCGAGCGGATTGCCCATCATCAGGCGCGGCGTGGCGCTGGCTGGTTACTGGCCGAAGAGCCTGTGCATCTGGCGCAGGCGTTGCTCGCGGTCGATGGTCCCGACCGGGCCATAGTCGTGGATTGCCTGACGCTGTGGCTGAGCAACTGCCTGTCCATGGGTGACTGGCCCGAGGCGCGGGCACGTCTGTTACAGGTGTTGCCGCGACTGACAGGCGATGTTTTTTTGGTCAGTAATGAAGTCGGTTCCGGTATAGTGCCGCTCGGTGAATTGCCACGGCAGTTCGTCGATGAAAGCGGCCGGCTGCATCAGACGCTGGCGCAGCAGTGTGATCGGGTCAGCCTGGTGGTGGCCGGTTTACGTTTATCCCTGAAGGAGCCCGCATGAATCACACCAATGAGCCTGTGCCCGATCACACCGAGCTGCGCTGGCTGACCGATACGGTCGCCGCTGTCGACCAGGAGGCGCTGGCACTGGCCGTGGCGCGCCAGACACAACTCACCAAACCGCCGGGCTCTCTCGGGCGGCTGGAGACCGTCGCTTTGCAGTTTGCGGGTTGGCAAGGGGTGGAACGGCCCGGGCTGGAGCGCATCTGCGTGCGTGTCTTTGCAGCAGACCATGGCGTTTGCGCCCAGGGCGTATCCGCGTTTCCGCAGATTGTCACCACCCAGATGATTGCGAACTTTTTGAAGGGCGGCGCCGCCATCAGTGTGCTCAGCCGTCATCTGCGTGCGGATTTCGGTCTTTATAGTCTCGGTACCGTGCACCCGCTTCCGGAGCTCGATGGCCTGAATGACTGTGGCATTGCGCCGGGAACACAGGATTTCACCCAGGCGGCGGCCATGACTGTGGAGCAGCTGTCGCAGGCGCTGCTCACCGGCGCTGAGTCCCTGCCCCTGAGTACGCCCCACCTGTTTATTGGCGGTGAAATGGGTATTGGCAACACGACGTCCGCTTCCGCGCTGTTCAGCGCTTTGCTGGACCTGCCGCCAAATCGCACGGCAGGGCCGGGCACGGGCGTGGATGCAGCGGGCGTTGTGCGCAAATGCCAGGTTATTGAACGGGGGCTGAAGCGTCATCAGGCAGCCATTGCGGCAGGCGGGGTGCTGGCTGCGCTGCGCTGTCTGGGCGGTTTTGAAATTGCCGCCCTGACGGGCGCCTATGTCAGCAGCGCCCAATGCGGTATTCCCATCCTGGTGGACGGCTTTATCAGTACAGCGGCGGCCCTGTGTGCTGTGCGTATCAACCCTGGTGTCGCTGACTGGATGCTGTTTGCACATCGCTCGGCCGAACCCGCCCACCAGCTGGCCCTGCGGCAGATGGGTGCGGAACCGCTGCTGGACCTGCAAATGCGGTTGGGCGAGGGCAGTGGCGCCGCCATCGCTGTGCCATTGTTGCAGGCAGCAGTGGCATTACACAACGGGATGGCCAGCTTTACCGATGCCGGCGTCAGCCCGGGCGAATCCGCCCATGCCTAGCACCACCCGCATCGACCTGTTGCGCCACGGTGTCTGTGCCGGCGGAAATATTTTTCGCGGGCACAATGATGTGGCACTGGCCCCGGCCGGGCTGGCGCAGATGCAGCATGTCGCGGACCAGTGTGGTGGCTGGTCGGTGATCGTAACGTCGCCGCTGCAACGTTGTGCGCACTTTGGGAAGATGCTGGCACAATCGCATTCGCTCGAATGTCTGGAAGATGAGCGATTGCGGGAGATGAATTTCGGTGACTGGGAAGGTCGGGAAATTGCAGCCGTGTGGCGCGACGACCGTGCCCGCGTACAGGCCTGGACTCAGGACCCCTCCACCAGCGAGCCGCCCAACGGCGAATCATTGACTTCACTGGCGCAGCGGGTAGCCGCCTGCATTGACGATCTGCTACGCAATTACCGGGGACAGCATGTCTTGGTGGTAACCCACGGCGGCGTGGTGCGGGCTGCCCTGGGGCTGGCGCTCGGTATGCCGCTATCGCACCTGAACCGTCTGGATGTACCCTACGCCTGCCTGTCCACGCTAACGGTTTATGACGACGGCGCAACGCAGATCGCACAACTTTCCGGGCATAACCGTGCGCCGGTCTGCCAGAATTTACCCCCGGACCCACGCCATGATACGGCTGGCTGATCGATGAGTGCTGGCGCGGTCATGCTCGCATTGCTGCTGGACCGGATGCTGTCAGAGCCGTCCCGCTGGCACCCGCTGGTCGGTTTTGGCCGTTGGGCTGCCTGGCTGGAAAGCCGTTTGAACGTCCTGCCCCAACCCGGCCATCGCGCCAGCCGCGCCGTGATGATGGGCACACTGGCCTGGCTGGCGGCGGTGGTGCCAATGGCTTTGCCTGTCGTGTGGCTCTACTGGCACTGGCCGGAAGGTCGCTGGTTGCTGGATGCCGTGGCCGGGTATTTATGCATTGCCCTGCAAAGCCTGAAAACCCATTTGCAGGCCGTATATCGCCCGTTGGTGAAGGGTGACCTGGGGGCGGCCCGAGCGGCGGTGTCCCGTATTGTCAGCCGTGAAACCCAGACTCTGGACGCGCAGGGTGTGCGCAAGGCGGCCATCGAATCAACCCTGGAAAATGGCGCCGATGCCGTTTTTGCACCGATGTTCTGGCTGCTGGTTGGTGGTGCACCGGCGGTGATCCTGCATCGGCTGGCCAATACGCTGGACGCCATGTGGGGCTATCGCAATCAGCGATTTGACCGGTTTGGTCGATGTGCAGCGCGGCTGGATGATGTGCTGAACTGGATTCCAGCGCGCCTGACCGCCTTGAGTTTCAGCCTGTTGGGCAACCGCGCTGCGGCCCGTCGTGCCTGGCGGGTGCAGGCAGCCCTGTGCGCCAGTCCCAATGCGGGACCGGTGATGACTGCCGGGGCCGGTAGCCTGGGTCTGGTGTTGGGCGGCACCGCGATATATCACGGTCGCCCGGAAGCGCGACCTGCGATGGGATTTGGCAGCGCGCCGGACAACGCGGATTTGTTGCGGGCTCTGCAACTGGTTCAGCGGGTCGTACTGTTATGGTGTGCCGTGCTGGTGACAGGCTGGCTGACATGGCACCTCTGGTTGGCGTTCGGGCGCCAATGACCGTGCTGAAATTGCCCGCGCACGGCGGTGATTTGCAATGGGCGTTGGAACACTTTGGCGGCAACGCGGAGGACTGGCTGGACCTGTCCACGGGCATTAGCCCCTGGAGCTGGCCGGTGCCCGCGGTGCCGCCGTCAGTATGGCACCGCCTGCCACCAGTGGATGCCGGTGATCTGTGCCGCGCAGCGGCCGACTTTTATGGCTGTCCCGCCGCCTGCGTGTTGCCGGTGCCCGGGTCGCAGTTTGCCATTGCGCATCTGCCGCGTCTGGTTCGCGTCGGGCGGGTTGCGATACCCGACCCGGGTTACAGCGAGCATGTTGCGGCCTGGCAGGCGGCGGGGCATCAGCCGGTTTATTACGAAACCCAGGCTCGGCTTGTGGAGCTGATCGCGACCCAACAGGTACAGCACGCTGTCGTGATTAACCCCAATAATCCGACGGGCGAAGCGATCGAGCCGGACCGCCTGCGCGAGTGGCATCAGCGTCTTGGTCACCGCGACGGTGTGTTGCTGGTGGATGAAGCCTTTGGCGACTGCCGGCCGGCGTTTTCTGTTGCCCGGTTTTTGCCCGCCGATAACGTGATCGTACTGCGATCGTTAGGCAAGTTTTTCGGTCTGGCGGGTGTGCGATTGGGGTTCCTGTTGGCGAGTCCGGTCTGGAAGGCCAGACTGGGTGCCCTGTGTCAGCCCTGGCAAGTCAGCGGGCCGGCGCATTGGTTGGGCGCCCGGGCACTGTCAGATACGCAGTGGCAGACCTTCCAGCGTCGCCGGCTTCGTCACGCCTCGGTCCAGCTGCAGGCCACGGTGGCCGCCGGTGTGCGGGACAGGCTGGTTGATGTTCCCGACGCGGGTCGCAAAATACCCGTCGCGGCAGGTGACCCTGCACCTTCCGCGTCGGCCTTGCGGCTCACAGGTACCGACCTGTTCGCCACACTGTCCGGTCCGGCGCCGGTGTTATACCGGCTGTTTGTTCGCGCAGCGGAACAGCGCGTGCTGTTACGTTACGGCCTGGCCCACAGCGGCGATGCCTGGGTAAGAATGGGGTTGCCCGGCGTGTCAGCCGATCGGTTCAACGCCCGGATGGTACCGGTGTTTTTATCGATGAATTGCGAGAGGATTTCATGAATTATTGGCTTTTGGGCCTGTTGATCGGCTGCCTCAGTGTTCAGGTCAGCGCCCAAATCACCGTCATCGACTATCTCGACCGCCGCGTCGAATTGGAGAAACCGGCGCAACGCGTGGTGGCGCTGGCACCGCATATCGTCGAAAATGTCTACGCGGCCGGCGCGGGGGACACGCTGGTGGGGGCGGTTGATTATTGTGACTATCCGCCGGCGGCGCGCGATATACCGCGGGTGGGCGCCATTTCGGCCTATAGCCTGGAAGCGATTGTGGCGCTGAAGCCGGATCTCGTCCTGGTCTGGAGCTCCGGCCACGGCGCCAAGGTGCTGCCGCGACTGATTGCGCTGGGGTTGCCGGTATACGCCAGCGATCCCGGTACGCTGGAAGACATTCCGCGCTCCATCCGCGATTTCGGCACGCTCACCGGCAACAGCGCCGTGGCAGAGCAGTCGGCGGTCCGGTTCGAAACACAGCTGGCGCAACTGAAGACCCGGCACGAGGGGCAGCAGCCGGTCAGCGTTCTATATCAGGTCTGGAATCAACCCTTACAGACACTCAACGATGCGCACCTGATCAGTGATGTTATCCGCCTGTGTGGTGGCCGCAATATATTTGGCGATGCGCCGACGCTGGCGCCGCGGGTAAGTCTGGAAGCGGTATTGACCCGCAATCCGGACGTGATCGTGGCGAGTGGCATGGGCGAGGCGCGACCGGAATGGCTGGATGACTGGAAAAAATGGCCGAGTCTGACGGCCGTGAAAAATAACCATCTGTATTTTGTGCCGCCGGACATTATCCAGCGGCACACCCCCCGCATTCTGCAAGGGGCAGAGATGCTGTGTGCGCATCTTGTCAAATCCAGGCATACACCAAAATAGCCCTGCACGGCTGGGCAGGAACAGGGGCATATCGGGGCGTGCGCTGAATAGTTACAAAAAAGGGAAGCAGGTCGCGGGCAAGGGCAGGGGTTGTCCATATAATGAACCACGCCCGCATTCGCTGCGTAAATCCGGGTGAACGCCCCAGTAACTGTGCTGTCTACTGCGTGGCACTTTCGCCAATGATGTTTTGAGTTTCGACCATTACCAAGAGGATACCGTCATGTGGACCAAGCCTTCCTATGTTGATTTGCGAATTGGTTTTGAAGTAACCATGTATTTCGCCCACCGTTAAAAAACTGTGGTGCTGCCTGCCGGTAATGGGGGCGCACCTTTTCCCGATCTCATCCCTGCGCCGGCGGGAGACCGTGACCCGACGGCAATATCAAAAAAACTGTCTATGAAAATACAGGTACTTGGCTCCGCTGCAGGTGGCGGCTTCCCGCAGTGGAACTGTAATTGTGAGAACTGTAACGGTGTACGCCATGGCCGCATTAACGCCCGACCGCGCACCCAATCGTCAATTGCGGTGAGTATGGATGGCGAACGCTGGGTGCTGTTCAACACATCGCCGGATATCCGCGCGCAGCTGGAGGCCTTTCCGGGCATACAACCGCGCCGGGGCCGGCGTGACACGGGCATTGCGGCAATCGTGTTTATGGACAGCCAGCTGGATCACACCACGGGCCTGCTGATGCTGCGCGAAGGGTGCCCGCACGACGTATATTGTACCGACAGCGTCTACGAAGACCTTACCACCGGCTTTCCGATATTTCGCATGCTGGAGGCCTGGAATGGCGGCGTCAATCGCCATCGCATCGACATTGGCATGAGCTTCAGCGTACCCGGCATTGACGGGCTGAGCCTGACGCCGGTATTTCTCGAGAGCAATGCGCCGCCCTATTCGCCCCACCGCGACAATCCGGTGCCGGGCGACAATATCGGCATTCTGCTGGAGGATGTTACCCGTAATCGCCGGGCATTTTATGCGCCGGGTCTGGGTGTTGTGCATGACAATCTGGCATCCTTTATGGCCATGTCCGATTGTGTGCTGGTCGACGGGACCTTCTGGCGCGAAGACGAGATGGCGGTGGCGGGTGTCGGGTCCAAGCCGGCCAGCAGCATGGGACACCTGCCGCAGTCCGGTCCGGGCGGCATGATTGAGGTGCTGGACCGTTTAACGAAGCCGCGCAAAATTTTGATTCACATTAACAACACAAATCCCATTTTGAATGAAAATTCACCGGAGCGCGAAACGCTGGGACGACACGGCATTGAAGTGGCCTATGACGGTATGGAGATTGAACTCTAGTCGACCGTAACCGGTCGGCCCTGTCGACGCGCAGGGTCTGTCACCCGGGCAGCAACGTAGATGACCGTGATCGCAAAACCGTGATCGCAAAACTCTGATCGCAAAACCCTGATCGCAAAACCCTGATCGCAAACCACAGGCAGATTAATGACAGCGTCCACAGCAACCACAGCGTCCACAACACCCTGGACACGGGCGGAGTTCGAAGCGCGATTGCGGGCCAAAGGGGCGCGCTATCATATTCACCACCCCCTGCATGTGGCCATGAACAGTGGCCAATGTACGCCGGCGCAGATCCGTGGCTGGGTGGCCAACCGCTTCTACTATCAACGGGTAATCCCGGTCAAGGACGCCGCCATACTGGCTAACTGCGAGGACCGCGACGCCCGACGCCTTTGGGTGCAGCGAATGCTGGACCATGACGGCAGGGAAGGAGACGAAGGTGGTATTGAAGCCTGGTTGCGCCTGGGTGAGGCCTGTGGGCTGTCCCGTGAAGAATTGCTGGATCTGCGGCATCTATTACCGGGCGTGCGTTTTGCAGTTGATGCGTACCTGAACTTTGCCCGCCGCGCGAGCTGGCAGGAGGCGGCCTGTTCATCGCTGACGGAATTGTTTGCCCCCGACATTCACCAGCGTCGGCTGGATAACTGGCCACAGTACTACGACTGGATTGATCCGGCCGGGTACCAGTACTTCCGTAACCGCCTGGGCGAGGCCCGGCGAGATGTGGCGCATGGGCTTGAGGTCACGCTTGATCACTTCGTCACCCGTGCACAGCAGGAGCGGGCACTGGAAATATTGCAATTCAAGCTGGACATTCTGTGGACCATGCTGGATGCCATGACTATGGCCTATGTCCACAATACACCCCCCTTTCACAACTGCGAGACCGAGACATCATGGCTGAGATCCCGCTAGTCACGCCGGCTGCCGTATCACTGCAGCAGATCCCGCGCATCAACCCGCACTACCGGTTCCAGTGGGAGGAGGCCCAGAACACCTGGGTGTTGCTCTATCCCGAGGGTATGGTCCGGTTGAACCCCAGCGCTGCGGAAATTTTATCCCTCTGTGACGGCGAGCAGGCTATTCAGACCGTTGTGCGGCAGCTTGCCGAAAAGTTTCCCGAGGTGGAATATCAGGATATCGAGCAGGACATTCTGGGGTTTTTTGCCGATGCCTATCAGCGGCAATGGCTGCAGGATGCCTGAAATCAATCCGCCGTTATGGCTATTGGCCGAGTTGACCTATCGGTGCCCGCTGCAATGCCCCTATTGTTCCAACCCGTTGGCGATGGCAGCCGTAAAAAATGAAATGAGCACCGCCGACTGGTTCCGGGTTATGCAGCAGGCGCGCGCCATGGGTGCCGCACAGCTCGGGTTTTCCGGTGGTGAACCGCTGCTGCGACAGGACCTGACCGAGCTGATCGGCGAAGGCCGCCGGCTGGGCTACTACACCAACCTGATTACCTCCGGACTGGGCATGGACGCCGATCGGGTCGCCGCCTTTCGTGCGGCGGGACTGGATCATATCCAGATCAGCTTTCAGGCCAGCGGTGCCGAGCTCAACAATTGGCTGGCCGGCAGCGACAAGGCCTTTGAGCAGAAAGTCGCCATGGCCAAAGCCGTCAAAAGCCAGGGCTATCCCATGGTGCTGAATTTTGTACTGCACCGCCACAATATCGATCAGCTGGAACAGATACTGACACTGTCCGCCGAACTGGAAGCCGATTACGTGGAGTTGGCCAATACCCAGTATTACGGTTGGGCCTATCACAATCGGGCGCAGCTGTTGCCGTCCAGAGAGCAACTGCAACAGGCGGAGGCCGTCACCCGGCGCTACCGTGAACAACACGGTGAGCGCATGAAGATCATCTTTGTGATACCGGACTACTATGAAACCCGCCCCAAGGCCTGCATGAACGGCTGGGGTTCGATCTTCCTCACCATCACCCCGGACGGGACCGCTTTACCCTGTCACAGTGCCCGCGAATTGCCCCTGGAATTTCCGAACGTACGCGACTGGGATATCAAACAGCTTTGGCGCGAATCGCCAGGTTTCAACGCCTTTCGCGGCGATGACTGGATGCGCGAACCCTGTCGCAGCTGCCCGGAAAAAGCACGGGACTTTGGCGGTTGCCGCTGTCAGGCGTTTATGCTCACGGGCGATGCCGCAAACGCCGACCCGGTATGCGACAAAAGCGCCGACCATCACCTGATCGAAGCGGCCGTCGAGCAGGCGCAGCAGGCAACAACGGCCAGGCAGCCCATGCTGTTCCGCAACATGCAGAATTCCCGTAATCTGATTGCCTCCACAGGAAGCATCGCGGACCCCCAGCGCCACGGATCTCGCTGAGGCGCCCCCATGAACGGGCGCACGGCGAGTCCGCAACGCTCACTCGCCGGCATGACGTGCGACGCCGGCGACTAAAATAAATCAGAACAACATCATGCAACCGCGCGCGCCCACGATTTTCTGTACGCAATCGATATCCCGACTAGACTGAAAAAGTATAAAACCTTATAGCGCTGCCGGTCGGTCGGGTGACCGGTGGTTGAAAGACAGCATCGGAACCGCGGGTACACCTATGGCACTCAACACCATCCAGAGCAGAATACTGCAACCTTTTATAGATGAGACCCTGGCCAATCTCAAAACAATGGCGGGTATGGCGGGGCGGACCGATCCCGGGTTCACTGACAGCGTTGAACAATTCCGGTTTAAGGGGTACGCCATTTGCGCCGAAACCAACGGCTGTATCGACGGCGTTATGGTGATGCACCATTACATAGAAACCGCCGTGGCCATGGGTAACGCCGTACGCAGACACGTATTGGGTGAAGAACAGGTTCATGAAGAAATTAACGAATTGATGGCAGACGCGCTGGCCGAGTGGGGCAACACCGTGCTGGGGCGTGCGACCCGGGCACTGGGCGGTCAACGGCTCAATATTCAGTTTGAGCCACCGTATTTCGTATACGACACCGACACTATGAAATCCCTGCTGACCGGTGTCACCGATATTATTACAGTCCCGGTACATGTGGATGAAGTCGGTCGGTTTTATTTCAATTATCTTATTCGTGCGGTGAATTCAGACCTGGATGAAGTCCCATCTGTCGACAGCGCCAGCCCGGTTTCCGGTGCGTTCGAAAAGCGGCCACTGAAACCGCTGGACCCCGGTGCGAAAATTATGATTGTGGATGACATGAAGATGGTGCGCACGTCACTGAAAATATACCTGCGGGAGTTGGGGTTCAATAACATCGTTGAGGCGGAAAACGGGCGTGACGCCGTGGAAAAATATGACAGGGAACTGCCGGCGTTCATTTTTATGGATGTCGTCATGCCGGAGATGACCGGCAACGAAGCACTCAAGCGAATTAGAACCCGCACAATGGATACACCGGTGGTAATGCTGACCTCGGTTGCGGATGAAAACGTAATCCATACCTGCGAAGCATTGGGCAGCAATGGCTATATACTCAAGCCATTGACCCGGGAAACCGGCCCACTGGTTCTTGCACAGTTTCTGGCGTAGTTCGCCATGAATAGGTGACCCTTTTGGGTATACGATTCGCCACGCATGATGCACCCGGCTTGCCATGGAAATGGCAGGCAACCTGGGGTACGACAGATTAGTGAGACGCGACCAGCCTGGGTGGGATGCGCCAGGCCGAAAAGAAGACTGCGCGACCGATACCGACAATGGTCGCGCAGTGTTTGGCCCGGCTAGGGTAGCTGTTCCAACTGCCGTTGTATTTGTTCGGCGCTCGGTCGCAGTTGCGGTCGACCCTGCTTTAACCGCCGCTGTCCCAGCCATAGCACAATCGGGGCGGCAATAAAGATCGACGAACTGGTACCGATGATAATGCCGAATAACATCGGCAGCGAGAAGCTGGCAACGGCACTGCCCCCGGCAACTGCCATCGGTAGAAGCGCAAGGAAAGTCGTTGCCGATGTGAAAGTCGTCCGTGTCAGTGTGGAACTGATGCTGTCGTTAAGTAACTGCGGCAGCGGCCTGTCCGGATCGAGACGCAGGTTCTCCCGAATACGGTCGAATACCACGATTTTGTCATTCACCGAATAACCGATCAGCGCCAGCAAAGCCGCGACGGCGGTCAGATTGAATTCGATACCGGCCAGCACGAAAAAGCCAATTGTTTTGGTCAGGTCCAATGCCAATGTCAGGATGGCCGCCGTCGCGAAGTGCGCTTCGAAACGTAGCCACAGAAAGACAAGCATGCCGCCGCCCGCCAGAAGAATCGCCAGCAGCGTCGCTTCCGAAAAGTCACCACTGACCCTGGGTCCCACCATCTCCACGCGGAGAAATTCCGCATCGGCGGCAACCGTTCCAATGGCATCTTTTACGGCCTGGGTCGAAGCACCGCTGGCTACGCCTTCGGCGTTTTCCATGGGCAGGCGCACCAGAAAACTGCCGGCGCCGCCAAATTCCTGAATAGCCGCATGGCGCAGGTCGTGTTGCTGTAACGCCTCACGCAGGGCTTCTACAGACGTTGCCGGCGCGCGTACCTCAATGACACTGCCCCCGCTGAAATCCACGCCGAACTCCAGTCCCGGTTTAACAAACAGGAAAATTGACGCAACGGACAGAGCGGCGGAAAGTGCGATACCGATAAACCGGCCACGCATAAAGTTAATGCTGCGGTCGCTGAGTCGGTCCAGTGCCTTAATACCGTTAATCTGCAACGGCTGATGTCCGCGCCGCCGTACCTGCCATTCCATGACCAGCCGTGTCACACTGATGGCCGTAAACATGGATGTGACCAGACCAACTGCCATGGTCACAGCGAATCCGCGCACGGGTCCGCTGCCGAACATGAACAATAGACTGACCGCAATCAGCGTTGTGATATTTGAATCCAGAATAGTACCGAATGCACGTTTGAAACCGGCATTCAGGGCGGCAGCGGCGCTGTGTCCCCGCCGGGCTTCTTCCCGGATGCGTTCATTGATCAGAATGTTGGCGTCCACCGCCATGCCGACGCTCAGAATCAACCCTGCGATTCCCGGCAGTGTCAGTGTTGCGCCCAGCACACTCAGTACACCAAATACCAGTCCGATATTGATGGCCAGGGCGGCGCAGGCGATCAGTCCCCAGCGGCCATAGATACCCAGCATAAACACAAATACAAGGGCCGCACCCATTAAACCGGTCGCCAGTCCCATGGCAATGGCATCGCTGCCGAGATCCGGGCCCACGGTGCGCTCCTCGATAACGTCCAGAGGCGCGGGCAGGGCGCCAGCACGCAATAGCAAAGCGAGATCATTGGCCGTCTGCGCCGTAAAATAGCCGCTGATCTCGCCGCTGCCGCCGGTAATGGCACTTCGAATGACCGGTGCGGTGATGACCTCACCGTCCAGCACAATGGCAAGCTGGCGTCCAATGTTGTTGCCGGTCATATCCGCGAAGCGTCGGGCGCCTTCCTTGTCCAGCCTGAAATTGACGACTGGCTCGCCGGTGTCGGGGATAAAGGCGAGCTGCGCATCCCGTATATGGCTCCCCTCCAGTGCCACCCGTTTTTCCAGTCGGTAGCGCAGACCGTCCCGGTCCGGCAGGCTCACCGCGTCGCGGTGACCGTCGGCAGCCCAGTGCAACGTCATTTTGGCGGTGGTGCCCAGCAGCTTGCGAATGTGTTGTGGATCATCGACGCCGGGCAACTGTACCAGCACGCTGCTATCACCCTGGCGGGCGATTGTCGGCTCGGCAAGCCCTGTTTCGTCAAGCCTGCGGCGTACCACCTCCAGACTCCGTTCCACGGCGTCACGTTGCAGGCTGACCTTGTGGATGTCCGTGGAGCGGATTACCAGCTGGCCATCCTGCCGGTCCAGGTCGTACCAGTGAGCCGATTCGGAGGCCGCCTTCACCAGGGGGCGTGCCAGCGCGACCAGAGCCGTCAGTTGACTGCCGTCGATGGGTTGGATACGAATGCTCTGCGCGTCAACCTGGGGTGTCTGATGAAACAGGCGATTCGCCCGCAGCGCGTCACTTATCGTATCCGCAAGCTGTTGATTGGCATCCTGTTGCAGGTTGCTGGTATTCACCTCCAGCAATAGATGCGAACCGCCGCGCAGGTCCAGTCCCAGGGCAACTTTATTGTCGACGTACCAGGCCGGGAGCACGCGCGCGGCCGATTCCGGTAACAGGTTGGGGAGTGCGCTGAGCAGGCCCAGCACAATAAGCAGGCCACAACAAATGGCCCGCGAGGTAAACGATCTCATGATGGATCCTCGATGGAAGAAATGTACGTTTTTTCAGATGAAGCGTGTTAAACGGACATTACCGCCGGAGGCGCGCGCAATAGGGGCAGAAAAAAGCGAAGCGGAGAGGATGGCTTGTTGAAGGCGGGCAGTAGCGACCCGCACTGCGTGCGGACCGGCAATTGCCCGGCGTCGGCTGCGGATGGCAAAGCGTACCAGGGAAGCTCGTTTTCATCGGCTTCTGACAGGGTACGCGGCAAGCTGGTCCGCCCGGACAGGGTGGCCGGATCCAGGTGTTCCAGATAATGAACAAGGCCGGCATTGGCCGGGCTTTTGGCACTGTCAGATGGGAATTTGGCCAGAAAAGCCAGCCCCAGCAGTAATACAAAAACTGCCAGTTGCCGTTGTGCGCCAGCGTTACGCTTGTGGGATGGGGAAAAGAGAGGAAGCATAACCGGGCCAGAGGCGGTAAACGCGATAGGTATAGAGTAGGGGCGAGTCAACCAATAAGCAATCTCCCGACAGGTGACTTCTGTACTATTTTTCGAAGCGTGAAGAGGCAGGACTTCACATCCTGCGACATTGGCACCCTCCGTCCGGGATAAATCTGGACTGTTTCACATACGTTACGGAACTGCCCCGTAGAATAAGGGCTTAATCCATTACGCGCCAGGATCTCGCGCTGCAAAGCAGCTTGTGTGCAATAAGTCTTACTGACTCCGAGGGGAATACATAACATGGTTTCTTCGCGAATTTTATTATTACTGGTCTCCGCCGGCATGCTGTCGGCCTGCGGTGGAGGTGACCCGGCAGACGGCACTTCCACCAGCTCTTCATCATCCTCATCGACATCGTCGAGTTCCTCGTCAACCAGTTCCGGCATGTCTTCAAGTAGTGGAAATCCAATAGATGGGCAGGTTCTGAACCCGGCCGAACTGGGCGCAGGCGGTGCGCTGGATGTCAATGAAACATCACTGCCCGCACAGATGCGCATTTCGCCTGATGGTTCGCGGCTGGAGCGCGGTGGGTTTTTCACTGCCGATTTTTATGATACCTCCGTCGTCGAAACAATCTATATCGACTTTCCCAATAGTGACTGGCAACAGCAGCTGACCCAGAACAAAGACAATGATACCGGAGAAAATATTCCTGCCACGGTGCGCTATCGGGATGAAGTATTCGAAGACGTAGGTATCCGCTATCGCGGCATGACCAGTTATATGATGTCGGGGCAGAAGAAATCCTTCTCGGTAGAGTTGGACTGGGTGCATGACGATCAGGAAATCGACAACTATGGTGAGTTCAAGCTGAACAATGGCTATGGAGATCCATCGGCCATGAAGCAGGTGCTTTACTCGCATCTGGCAGCACGCCATATTCCCATGGCCTCCGCGGCGTTCGTGCAGGTGGTGGTAAACGGCCAAAATTATGGCCTTTATTCCAAGGTCCAGAAGAATGACCGACGCCATGCCCGTGAATGGCTGCTGGATAACGATGCTACCCGATGGCGCGCGGAGCCGCCCGGTGGAATCGGTTTCGGCGGTGGATTCGGCGGCGGCTTTGGTGGCGGATTCGGTGGCGGATTCGGTGGTGGGTTTGGCGGCGATGGAGGCGGCTTTGGCGGCGGTTTCGGCGGAGATTTCGGCGGAGATTTCGGCGGTGGCTTCGGCGGTGGCTTCGGCGGTGGCTTCGGTGCAGTATTTGGAGAAGGTACGTCAACCTTGAATGACCTTGGCCCTGACGGCGCCAGCTACCAGAATGCCTATGTTATCAAAGGGACGCCGCGGGTCGACGATCCCTGGCAGGACCTGGCCAACGCCGCGCACACCCTGTCCAATGCATCGCCGGGAAATCTTATAGAAGAAGTCGGTCAATATCTGGCGATCGACGAATCACTCTGGTTCCTTGCGACGGAAAATCTGTTCGCAGACGAGGACGGTTATATTAATAAAGGCGGGCTGGATTATTATCTGTATTTTGATGTGGCGACCGGCCGAATCATGCCCATCGAATACGATGGCAACGAAGTTTTTATGCCCGGACTGGCAACCAGCTGGGGCCCGTTTCACAAAGTGGACAATCCCAACTATCCGCTGCTGAATGTACTGCTGAACAATGCCGAACTTCGACAGCGCTATCTTGCGCATTACCGTACACTGCTTGATGAGGCGCTCGATCCGGATTATGCGCTGGCGAAGATCGACGAGTACGCCCGTCTGATTGATCCTTACCTGTCCGACACGTCCGCGCTTCAGGAATATTCCTATCAGCAGTACCAGAGTGCCGTGCAGGAACTGCGGGGTTTCTTCCAACAGCGGCGCAGCTTTGTGCAAAGTAACAGCGACGTCAATGCCACCGGACTTTCCATTGGTGATGTCGGCCATTCTGTCGACGGCATCGCTGCAATTCGCCCGCGGGAGAACCAGTCTGTGCAGGTCAGCGCGCGGGTTTCCGGTGGTTCCAGTGCCCAGGCGGTCTATCTCTATTATGGACCCGGTCTTGCCGGGAATTTTAGCAAGGTGGCTATGACAGATGCCGGCAACGGCAGTTTTAGCGGTGAGATCCCGCCTCATGGCGTTGGCCAGTATGTGCGTTTCTACATCGAGGCTATCGCAGCTGATGGCGCCGGTACAGCCACCTACAGCCCGGCGGGTGCTGAACACGACGTCTACATCTACCAGGTACGAACGGCCGAGGATATTGCCCACCCCATAACAATTAACGAGTTTATGTCCAGCAATGAAACCGTGGTGGCGGACGAAGACGGTGATTATGATGACTGGGTAGAGCTGTATAACAACAGCAGCCAGCCTTATGATCTGTCCGGCTATTTTCTCAGTGACAAGGAACACGACCTCACTCGCTGGAGCTTTCCGGCCGGGACGGTTATTCCGGCCAATGGTTACCTGATAGTCTGGCTGGACGGCAAGGACAGGGTGGATACCGGGCTACACACCAATTTTAGCCTGGCTCGAGGGGGTGAAGCCCTGTATCTGGTGACACCGGACCAGCAGTTCGCCGACCGGGTGGTATACGGTGAAATGGAACGGGAAAGCAGCTACGCGCGGATTCCCAATGGCAGCGGCGACTTCGTGTTGACCACCAGCCCCACTTTCAACGCACCCAATTGAACATTGAATGCATGAAAGCCCTTTGGTTTGCACCCAAGGGCTTTCATTATTGAAGGCGGAAGACGATCGGCACGCTAAACTGAAACTGTGATTCCGCAAGCTCAGGGGGCATGGAAGGGAACGGGTCTGCGTCCATAATGGCTTCGTATGCGGCATCATTCAGCGCGTTATACCGGGATTTTTCTTCGTATTCGATATCGAGTACCTTGCCCGCCGGAGAGAGTGTGACGGTAACGCGCACGGTGCCTTCCTGTTTGCGCTTGAGTGCGACACGCGGGTATTTTGCAAAGCTTTGTGTGCGGCGGATCAAGGATGAAACGTACCGCTGCTCCATCAAAATGCTGGCAGCGCTGACGGTGACCTCCGTGTCGGCAGAAAGCAGAACGCTGTCCTCCGGCGCGGTTACGTTATCAGCCGCAGTGGTGGGGGGTTGATCCGGTGGATCGCTTGATGCACTTGCGTCTGGCAAGGGGGCGGGCGCCGTTGGTTCAGCGGTATCGTCGTCTTGCGGCGCAGGCACATGGGAAGTGGCGGCATCTGTGCCAGGCGTCTCTATCGGTTGGGGTGCAGCGGGCGGCACCGATGCGACGGTACCTGCTGCCGATTTGGCCGGCATGGTTGCGGCGCGGGCTATCTCTGCCCGTCTTTCACTCAGGGCAGATGCAACCTGGGCTTTGCGTTCTGCTGTCGGCGCCAGTGTCAGAAAACGCTTCAAGGGTTCCGTTCCGATGCTCCCTGCCTTCAACAGGGCGCCTTTGAATTCGGAGGACAGCGGCACCGGTCCTATCCAGGTACGCAATAACAGATCAAAGAAGAGCGGGTCGGCGAGTTCGCCCAGCGTGGTATCGTTTAACTGGATCCGGACCGTTTCGCCGGCGGTTCGCTCGATGCGGAAAATATCCCCACGACGTAGCTGAATATTCAACATATTACTGAAGTCGGCCATCAGCGGCGCAAACAGTTCCAGCTCCTGATCGCGCGCATTAATCGCAATGCCCTCCACCCACATCCGCTGAAATCGACGCGGAAATATGCGGTCGTCTTCGATGCGCAGTTCCATCACCGCTGGCGCCCCGGATTGAAACAGGTCGCCTTCCCGGGTGGTCGGTTTTTGCACATACAGCCCGGCCAAAAACTGCTCCTGACCGAACCGGCTGTAAATGGCGACGCCATTCAATGGCATTTCCGCTCTGACGCTGCTGGCAAGGATGCAAAGCAGCCATACCAGATAGCGTGCGACACCGATAACTTCGGACCGCTTCATATCGATTACCGCCTTCCGGATTGTCCGCCAGACGGCGTACCCTTCCGGGGTATACAGTGAACATTGACCTTTTTAGCATGGTTGGTATTGAGGGGAAATGCAAGTTGCCGTGTGCGCAACAGACTCTGGTTTGGGGAAGGTAGAGCGCCCTGGCAAACCAGGGCGGCGCAGTAGAGAGAGCCTGATCGTTACTGCATGGAACCGGTTGTGCCGTCGTCTGAATCGAGAGAGTAATCGTCGGCGGAGTCACCTTCGAATTCCTCGGAGCCGGCATCCCACTCTGTTTCAGACGTACCCTGACGGTTGCTGGCGGGCACTTCAAAAGTGTCATCTACCGCGCCATCGTTTGCTGCATCGCTACCCCGATCAAGGGTGCCGGCAGTGCCGCTTTCCAGCGTACCTGTTGCGTCGGTCCCCATCTCTCCGGTGGCCGTGCCGCGGTTAGTGGTGCCGGCAGACTGATCCTGAATGGTGCCGCGGGTGTTATAGGTGCCAGTGGTGCTATCGACTGCACCGGTCCCGGTTCCCGTGGTGCCCGTGTTTGCACCTGTACTGTAAGTGCCGCTCGAGTCAGACTGGGTTGTACCTGTGCCCGTGCCTGTGGTGCCTGACGTTTGCGCCAGGGCAAACGAGGTTGCACCTGCCAGAGTCATTGCCATTGCGAGTTTGGAAAGATTGGTCAGTTTCATAACGTTCTCCTGTTAAGCCTATGTCTGTTTTGTCACTTATAAGATTCAGCGGGCGGGATCCGAAAGCCGAGGTTTCGTGATCTGAATAATCGGGTTTGGCACCCCCGCGCTGTGCGCTGCTCGTCAGTGAAGTAGCGATAAATATGCCAATGTGTTATTGGCGAGAAAATGCTTTAGGTTACAACCGGGTACAGATTCAATTTAAAGCGTTGAATGACGGGCGTCTGGCTCGGGTTACAATGCTGCGTAAATAATACACAGCAATGGCGGGTGTTTTTGCGGCGCCAACGTTCACAGGGCCTTTATTAAAGAGCCTGTTAACTATCACGCCCCGGCGCTGTTCCTGATGCCCGACCTGTATCACCTGGCTGGCAGGTGTTTCATGGAACGGGTATCAAAGGCCGGGGTATTGAATTGGGGGATTAAATTGGTTTCGAAAAGCCGTGGGACTTCATCATTGTGAGTGCTACTGATAGTGTTATTGGTTTTTCTGGACCCGATAAAACATTGCGCTGTTTTCATCGCATGGTTGAACGCCATCATCCCGAAAATAAAACGGGTTCGGTTTGGTAGAAAGTCTGCATGGGCGCATTGCAGTGGCGCCGGTGCAGGTTGATTTTCTGGAGAAGGTTATGGACGTAATGAATGTATTAACAAATCTGCCCGTAACCGGCGCATCCGAAGCGTTCGACGATCTGGTTCGAGCCGGGCCCGTACGCATCGAACGGATTGTATCGCGCGGACATAGCTCGCCGACCGCCGGCTGGTACGAGCAATCCGAACATGAATGGGTGATGGTGGTGGCTGGCGCCGGCCGGATTCAGTTCGCGTCGGGTGAGGAGGTCCAGCTTGGTGCTGGTGACTGCCTGACTATACCTGCCGGCCGCCGTCACCGGGTCAGCTGGACCGACCCGCAGGTCGCTACGGTGTGGCTGGCCGTATTTTACAATGACGATTAATCAGCGGCGGCCTCTTCCTGCAGCAGGCGACCGGTGACGCCGTTGGTCCAGCCGAAGCCGTCCTGCAGCGGGTACTCGCCGCCATGGGCATGCTCTGTGGTTGGACGCAGTACATATTTTTCCACGAGCTTGGCGTCGCTGGCATAAATGGTTCTGACAACTTTCAGCCATCGTCGGCGGATTTCACCGGCCAGTTCGTTATGTCCAAATTGCCGTAAACCGCAAATGCCCATCCATTGCAGCGGCGCCCAGCCGTTGGGACGATCCCATTGCTGCTCGCTTTTTTCTTCTTCAGTGGTCGACAGGCCGCCTTCCGCCAGCAGGCGCGCCCTGACGACATCCGCCACGCGCTGGGCCTGTAATTGACCGGCACAGTTTACAAAGAGCGGGACGACAGTGGCGGCGGTGAGCTGCTCGCGAGGCTGGTCCCGTTGCCAGTCGTAATCAAAGTAGGCACCCTCGCTCTCATTCCATAGCCACCGGTCGATGGCCTGGCAGCGATTCCTGGCACGCTCGTTAAATTCGCGGGCGGTGAACGGCTGACCTTTGGCCTCCCCCAGTCGGGCGATTGTGATTTCCAGTTTGTATAACAGGCAATTTAGATCGACGGGGAGAATGGATGTGGTACGAATGGTTGACAGGTCGCCGGGGCTGTCCTGCCAGCGGGAGCTGAAATCCCAGCCGGATTCTGCGCCGGCACGCAGGTCGCGATAGACGACATGGGCAGGCCGGTCAGAACAGGTCGCAGTGTGTATGTCCTCACGCCAGGATTCCTCACGCGGCGTGTCCCGGTCATCCCAGTAGCGGTTTAAATGGCTGCCGTCCGGCATGCAGACGCAGCGTCGATGCACCTCGCCGGGTCGTAACGCATCGGCGCCATCCATCCAGAAGCTGTACTCCTTGCGCAGCTGCGGTAGATAATCACCAGCCTTGCGCACCCCTTCATCATCGAACAGTTCCACCATCAAGCTGAATACGGGCGGTTGTGAACGGCTGCGATAATAGGTGCGGTTGCCATTGGGAATATGCCCGACGGTGTCAAGCAGGTAGGCAAAATTATCGGCCATGGCCCGTAACAGTTGCCGCTGGCTTTTGCCAAAACCGAGCATGGTGAAATAGGAATCCCAGTAATACAATTCGCGAAAACGGCCCCCAGGCACAATATACTCATGGGGCAACGGCAGCAGAGACGATAGTGCGGGGTGTTCTGAAGGGGTACGCGTCAGTATCGGCCACAGGTGCTCGATATGGGCCTCAAGGGTTCGATCCGGGTCCGATACAAAACAGTTTGGCGGTGCCTTTTCCCGGGCAAAATGTTCATGCACAAATTCCTTGAGATCGAAATCGTCCTTAAAAAACGATGTCCGGTATGCTTCCATGATATGTTCCGGGTGCCGTCGCGGGATGCAGTCAACGAAGGTCTTGCTGTCTTCGAAAATGTTGGACGACTGCACAGCAACAAACAGTTCCTGATAGCGATCCGCGGGTGTCATTGGATCGGCTGGCGTAATATCGCATAATAGCTGTCCAAAACGACTGACCGTCATGTCCTGCTGGTGGTCGGGGGTGGCTGCGCCGTATAGTCCCAAAATTGAGCTCCTGTGTCAGAGTGCAAATTAGTGGCGTTCTACCATAGTCTCTGGCTGTTGCGCAATCATGCCGCGGAAAGTACGGAACGGGCAGGCGCGCAGGTCCGATACGGGCATTTAGGTAAAAGCAACCGGCGCGGTCCGGTCGGAAATGGAAAGAGGGGACGGGCAGATGGTTGGACCACGGGGATATTTTCGAGTGTTCAAGGTGACGGGTAAGGTCTCACACTGGCTGTCGGCGTTGCTGTTACTGGCGCAAGTGCCGTTGGCCGGCGCAGGGACTTTCGATACGAAGCTTGTTGAGGCTGCTTTGGAGCGTACCCGCCACACCGTTCGCTACGACGGTGCCTATCAGGTGATTGATTATCCTGGCGGCGACGTACCGGCTGACACCGGCGTCTGCACTGACGTGATTATTCGCGCTTATCGCGCACTGGGTGTCGATTTGCAGGTTCTGGTGCACCAGGACATAAAGGCGGCTTTCGACGCGTATCCATCAAAACGTATTTGGGGGCTGGCTGCACCGGATCGCAATATCGATCATCGCCGGGTGCCCAATTTGCAGACATTTTTTGTCCGGCACGGTGAGCGACTGCCTGTGACCGCCGAGCCGGCGAGCTATCGCCCCGGGGCGCTCGTCACCTGGATGTTGCCGGGCAATCTGCCGCATATAGGCATTGTCACGGACCGGGTGTCGCCCGACACGGGGAATCCGTTAATCGTCCACAACATCGGGGCCGGCCCGGTGCTGGAAGATATGTTGTTGCGTTACGACATTACCGGGCATTATCGATTTATGCCGGCAGACTACGGTCCGCCGCCAGGTGGCTGAGTGTGGTGGTACCAACCTTGCGGCGGACACGGTAACCCTGTTCGTGGTTACTGCGTGGCGCGGTCATCGGCCGTTATCAGGGGTTGGAAGTGACGCAACCTGAGTGCATTGCCCAGCACGAATACCGAGGAAAGCGCCATGGCACCAGCCGCGAAGACCGGCGAAAGCAGAATGCCGAACGCCGGGTATAGAATGCCTGCGGCTACCGGAATCAGGGCCGTGTTGTAGGCAAACGCCCAGAACAGGTTCTGTTTGATGTTGCGGATGGTGCCACGGGAAAGTGCGATGGCATTCGGTACGCCTTTGAGGTTGCCGGACATAAGCACCACGTCGGCGGCTTCAATGGCAATGTCGGTGCCCGTGCCAATGGCGATACCGACGTCCGCTTCAGCCAGCGCCGGCGCGTCATTGATGCCGTCGCCCACGAAGGCGAGCTTGCCATGGTCGTTCTTCAGTGTCTTCACCGATTCAACCTTGCCCGCGGGCATAACTTCGGCTATTACCACGTCGATACCGAGTTGGCGGGCGATTGCCGTGGCGGTACGCTGATTGTCACCCGTGATCATTGCGACCTTGAGCCCGAGTGCATGTAGCGCGCTGATCGCTTGCGGTGTACCTGCCTTGATGGGGTCGGCCACGGCTACAATAGCTGCCAGCTTCCCGCCAATGGCTGCATAAAGTGGTGATTTTCCTTCGTCGCCAAGTCGGGCGGCGGTTTCGGCAAAGGGCGCCACATCAACACCAAGCTGGTTCATGTAACGGTCAGCACCGATCACTACAGTGTCGTCCCCGATCGTTGCCCTGACCCCAAGCCCGGTGACCGATTCAAAGTGGCTGATCGCTGGCAACACCAGGTTATCGGCTTCGGCCGCAGCGACGATGGCACTGGCAATGGGGTGTTCGGATTTGGCCTCTACTGCCGCAATCCGGGCCAGAACTTCATCTCGCTGAAACCCTGCGGAAATGTCGAGGTCCGTGAGCGCAGGCCTGCCCTCGGTCAGTGTGCCGGTTTTATCAACCGCGATCACCCGGGCATCCTTCAGAAGCTGCAGAGCTTCGCCTTTACGAAAGAGCACGCCCATTTCCGCACCCCGACCGGTGCCGACCATGATCGAAGTCGGTGTGGCCAGTCCCATGGCGCACGGGCAGGCAATGATCAGTACCGCCACGGCATTGACCAGCGCAAACGTCAACGCTGGCGTCGGGCCGACGACAAACCAGACAAGGAAGGTGAGGATGGCCGCCCCGATGACGGCGGGCACGAACCACAGGGTGACTTTATCCACGAGCGTCTGGATGGGCAGTTTTGAGCCCTGTGCCTGCTCAATCATACGGATGATCTGCGCCAGCACCGTTGTGCCCCCCACCGCGGTGGCGGTGACCGCGAGTGCGCCCTTCTGGTTAACTGTGCCCCCGACCACGGGGCTGCCGGGCGCTTTTTTGACCGGTATCGGTTCACCGGTGATCATCGATTCGTCCACGTAGCTGCTCCCTTCGACCACATTGCCATCGACCGGGATGCGCTCCCCGGGGCGCACATCCACCTGGTCGCCCGGCTGTACTTCATTGATGGCGATTTCGAGCAACTCACCATCGCGCCGTACACGGGCCGTCCGGGGCTGCAAGCCCACGAGTCGCTTGATGGCCTGCGATGTGCGCCCCTTGGCGCGGGCTTCAAGATAGCGGCCCAACAGAATCAGCGTTACGATGACGGCTGCCGCTTCGTAATAGACGTTAGCCGTACCGGCCGGCAGGACACCGGGAAAAAAGGTTGCGATAGCGGAATAACCCCAGGCTGCCGAGGTCCCCAGCACAACCAGTGAATTCATGTCTGGCGTGCGGCGCAACAGTGCCGGAACGCCATAGCTGAAGAATCGCCGGCCCGGCCCGAACAGGACCAGGGTGGTCAGTACGAACTGGAGGTACCAGCTCGTTTGCATGCCAATGGTGTTCGCCACAAACCGGTGAACCGGCGGAATAAAGTGAGCCCCCATCTCAACCACGAAGAGTGGCACTGTCAGCACGGCGGCAATGGCCAGATCCCGTTTAAGCGCGGCTGTTTCGGCATTCTTTCTGGCGTCCAGCTGGGCGGTATCCATACCGCTCGGCCCCAGTGGCTGGGCAGCGTAACCGGCGCCAGCCACGGCCGCAACGAGGGTGTCGGAGCCTGCGTTACCCTGCACACTGGCCCGTTCAGTCGCGAGATTGACGGTCGCCTCAGTAACGCCCGGCACGGCTTTCAGGGCCTGTTCAACCCGGCCCACGCAGGAGGCGCAATTCATCCCTGTAATGGCAAGTTCGGTGTTGATTACCGCAGGTACGGAGTAGCCGGCTTGCTCGATGGCCTCGACCAGTCGCTGCTGATCAACCGGGGCGGCGGCGCGAATATCTGCCCGCTCCGTCGCAAGGTTTACGGCAACTTCGTCGACACCCTCAACCTCGCGTAGTGCTGCCTCTACGCGGCCGACGCAGGATGCACAGCTCATGCCTGCGACAGGGAGGCTGACGGTCGACATCAATGGGCGCGCCTGTTTATTAACCGGAATATCCATCATCGGCCTCCAGCATTTCGTGGTGCGGCATCCCGACGTGACCTGGATGCCTGAATCTCAATCGCTACGGGTACATTAGTCGCGGGATTTTTCACGCGCGCCCTTGAACATATGGGGGTTTCTCATGACAAAATCATCGATCCATTCTTCCAGAAATGACATGCGACCGGGTTTTTTTAACTGGAAGTAGCCAAACAGACACATCACGATGGCACCGACTGTGTCGGCGATTAGATCAAACATGGTGTCGGTCAGGCCTGATGGATCGTCCAGCATCGGCTTTTGCATATTCATGCCGAACAGGCTATCCATTGTAAATTCGAAAATTTCCCAGATGGCACCAGCGCCGACAGCGAACATGAAGGCGAAAAATGCGACAAAGCCCGGTTTCATGTGAACGCCAATGTTGTCGATTTCGTTAAGAATATGAACCAGCAAAAATCCGATTATTCCCAGTATCAGGCCGGAAATCGTGTGTAGTGCCGTGTCCCACCACCAGTAACGTGTGTAATAGTCCCGGACTTCGCCAAGAAAAAGCGACGCAAAGATAAAAGCGATAGCCAGTAAATGGAACTGCGGGGGAATCTGTACCCGGAACCGGCGCCAAAGCAACAAGGGGATCAGGGTGACCAGAATAATCCCCGCAGTTACAAAAGACGTTAACCATTTTTGGGTGGCCAGAGCGACCAGTAATTCCACGCAAAGAACGGCCTGCAGCACAAAACTGATACGACGGTGAATAGAATAGGTTGCGCGCACCGATACCTCGTCTAAAAGCAGGAGAGTCGAAGGCGCAAGATATCAGGCAGATGCCGTCTTTACCAGTGTTCCGGCCATTAAACGGATTGTCAGTAAATGCCGATGTGGTGTCGGCGGCGGGCTTCCGGTGTGGCGAACGTTGACGGCAACGGCGATGATCAATGGACGCGCACCAGTCGGGCCCGCTGGGATTCGCTCAACTGATCGGTTGTGACCCAGTGCAGGCTGGCATGTTCATTTGCCGGTGGCGCGACGGCGGCTGGCAGCACCGCACCCTGTTCATCCGGCAGTCTCCACATGGCCCCGGTGATGGGGTCTATGACCAGCAGGCCCACAACGCCAGCGACCAGGAAGTTGCCGAAGTACCAGCCGTTGACCTCACCGTGTAATTCAACAACCGTGTCTTCAAAACCGGGCTTTGAGAAGGTGATCAGGTAGTCGGCTGATTTGAAGTATCCCCTGCTGCTGGCGAGCATAACGGTCGCCGGTGTCGTGCCGGAATGGATGGTTCGGCCGTTCGGGGTAGCCACAACAAAGCGTGCATCGGACGGCGTGGAATTGAGCGTGACGGGATAACTGTTGGTGCCCACCATACTGGCGCATCCGGACAACAGGCTCGCCGCCAGTATCAAGAGCACTGCAAGATATTTCATTCTACTGCCTTAAATTGATTTGCCGGCGCCCGTCGTTCGTTGCGCCCAGGTACTTTAAAGATAGTTCGCATTTTGCGAGTCTCAAGTCGTTCTGAAGCTGAACACACGCTGAACGCCAATTGACCGCGCGAATGCCAATGAATTCACGGTTCTCTTTAAAAAAATGCGAAGTGTATCACGCTGGCGGGTGTCGGCAAGCGTCGTCAGTTGATGATGGGGTTGCGATAGCGAACCTCACCGGCAATCGTCGTACGGGCAACCAACCGTTCATCGCCACAGGTCATATAGACAAACAGTTCTTCTTCAATGGTTGAGGTGGAGGCCAGGCGGCTTTTTACCACCGGGTGCGCGGACGCATTGATCTCGATAAAATCGGCGTCGCGGCCGGCGCACAGGTTACCGATATGCTGGTCGAGGTGCAACGCCCGGGCGGCCCCCAGGGTCGCCATATAGAACGCTTCAGCCGCCGAGAGCGAATACCCTTTCAGTTGACAGACCTTGTAAGCGTCGCCCATGTTTCGGAACTGTGACAGGCTGGTGCCCGCGCCCACATCGGTAGCCAATGCAACCGGTATTTGAAGTGCATTGACCCGTGCCAGATCGAACAGCCCGCTGCCCAGGAACAGGTTGGAGGAGGGACAAAAAGCAATGCTGCTACCCTGGCCGGCAATGCGGGAGAACTCGCTATCACTCAGGTGCAGGCAGTGGGCAAATACTGTATTGCGGGTGTGCAAGCCGAACCGTTCATAGGTATGCAAATAATCCTTTGCGGCCGGGAACAGTTGCTGCAGCCAGGCGACTTCTGCATGGTTTTCGCTAAGGTGTGTCTGTATGCGAAGGTCTGGAAAACGCTGGGCCAACTGCCCGGCCAGTCGCAGTTGCCCCGCGGTGGACGTGGCGGAAAAGCGGGGAGTAATGGCGTATTCCAGTCGGCCATGGCCGTGCCAGCGGTGGATCAGCGCGCGACAGTCCCGGTCGGCGGCCTGGCGCTCACGCAATAGCCCTGCCGGTGCGTGGCGGTCCATTAACACATTGCCTGCCAGCAGGCGCATGCCGCGGTCGCTGGCGATGCTGAACAGGTGATCGGCAGAATGCCGGAAGCGGGTGGTAAAGGCCAGTGCGGTGGTCGTACCGTTCGACAGCAGGGCATCGATAAAATGTTGATTCTGGGCGTACGACCAGGCTTCATCGGCGAACCGCAGTTCTGCCGGAAATGTATAGCGTTCCAGCCAGTGCAACAACTGTTCGCCGTGGGACCCGACAATCGCGAGCTGTGATGCGTGCACATGGGCGTCGATAAAACCCGCCATAAACAGGGACTCGGGACGGTGTTCGCACTGATCCAGATCGAAACCCTGCCGCTGCAACTGCCCGGCATCGGCAACCAGTGTGATGCGGCCGTCCGCCACTTGCAGTACACCGTCGGCCAGGTATTCGAAGCCATGCCGGGTCGTGTGCCTGTGGTCGTTAAACCGCACGATGCGGCCACGCAAACTGTATTTTCTCGCCAAGTTCGAATCGCTCCAGGCTAAACGTCTCGCGGTATTGCAACGCAGTGGCCGGATAACAGCATACGGAATACGTACTATTCAGCTCACGCCCCGATTTGCCCTGCACCGACGAATAAAGCGGCGTTAAAAAAGGTCACAAACCTGTCGGGAACAGGTTTGAACGCTATCAAGGCGGCCCGGCATATCGACACGAACAAACTCACATTTTTCGCCTTGCTCTGAACAATCTGGACGCAATTTGAACAGTGACGACACACGCTTAATAGTGACCGGAATACCACCGGACAAGCCAATGCCGCGGGAGAAAGGAGAAGTGGGCCGGGATGCTATATTACGGTGTGTTGACGTTTGGGTCTAACCAATGGACTTATAAGGCATTCACGGTGGTGGCTAAAGCTATGAAATGCCTTTTATTTTAATGAGTTATGCCGAAGCGTCAACAGCGTCTAAACAGACTGCTCCCCTGACCGTTGCCGGCAAGAGGGAGCCCGTGCGGGCACGCCCTCAGACCCGGAATTGACGGGTCACTTTTTCCAGATTGCCCGCCAGCACGTTGAGCCGCTCGCTGACGTTATTCAGCTGTGATGCCGAGGTCGTGGTTTCTTCGGTCTGTGCACGAATCCGCTCAGCTTCATCGACCAGCTCGGTGGATATATTCTCCTGCTCATCCGTGGCCCGGGCAATCTGTTCATTCATGGCATTGATGGTTTCAACCGTCTCGGTGATAACGTGCAGGCTGCGGCCGGCCATGTGGGCTTCTTCCACTGAGCGTGCGACCGCGGCACTGCTGTCTTTCATCGTCAGTACGGCAGCCTGTGATGCGTTGCGCAGCTGTGCCAGAATGGTATTGATCTCCTCGGTAGACTGTTGTGTCCGCGACGCGAGACCGCGCACTTCATCCGCAACCACGGCGAAGCCCCGACCTTGCTCTCCGGCGCGCGCCGCTTCGATCGCAGCGTTCAGCGCCAGCAGGTTGGTCTGCTCGGCAATGCCCTTGATGACGTCCAGTACAACGTTGACACTGATAGCGTCCTGTTCCAGCTTTTCCACCACAGCCGACGCTTCGCGGATATTCTCTGACAGACTCTGGATGCCGGCAACCGTACTGGTGACCACGGTCTGCCCCTTATTGGCCTCGGCATCGGCGGTTTTGGCTGCGCGCGCGGCTTCCCCGGCGTTCTGGGCGATGGAAGAGATGCTCTGGCTCATCAGCTTGATATTGTCTTTAGAGTCACTGACACTGTTTTTTTGCAGGGTCAGTGTGGAGGTGATGCTGGAGGAGAGACCTTTCACATCGGTAGACAGGGCGGCCAGCGGGGGCGCCGTCTCCACAATCTCCCGGATCGTGGATTGCAGTTTGTCCATAAAATTATTGAACCAGTGCACCAGATCCCCCACTTCGTCACGGTTGCTGGATTTTAGTCGCACGGTCAGGTCACCATTTTCTTCAGCAATGTTCTTCAGTGTGGCAGTCACCTGATCAACGCTGGACTTGAGCATGTGGCTGATCGGGATGGCCACTACAAAGAGTAACCCGAGGGTGACCAGGCACAGGATGGTGCCCAGCGACGTCAGGCGGGACGAATCGCTATGGGCACTGGCAAAGGCGTAATTGAACTGTTCCAGACGGGCATCGTAGAAATTTTGCAACAGACCTTCCAGCGTCTCCAGCGACGAGGCCATTTTCTGTGTGCGGGCAGCCATGGTGGAAAAATCGATAGACCCGTCGATCATGCCGGAGGAAATGCCATAGGATTCATTGAAATACTCGTTAAAAACGACAATTATGGCCCGAAGTTCGCCGGTAAGGGATGCATCTATCGTCTGTGATTCCTGCATGTCCTGGCGAAAATCGTCGGCCATTTCCCGGGCATTTCTCAGAATATCCGCTTCGCCGGAACTGACGGCGAAACTCAGTGACTCCTGGATGTTCTTGACCCGGTTAATGTTGTTCTGCGCAATCTGTAGCAGCGGAAATTGCTGGTTTCTGGCATCGCTCAACTGCTCTACCGTATCTTTCAGGAAATGCATGCTCAACAGCAGATAGGATACAAAACCGATGGCGCCGACCACGGGGATCAACAGTACTTTTTTGCGAATTGACAGATTTCTGAAAAAATCCAATGTGGTACACCCTCCGTTGGGCGAATATGGCCGGCCAACGTATGCGGTCTGTCGGTCCGAAGATCATGTATGCATTCTAAGTAAAGCAGTCAACCGGGCTTTTGACCAGCGCTGCCGCCGGGCCGGCACGGTGTCCGGCTGTCGGCGGCGCATCTAAAAATTCAGCAACGGTTTGACTGCGCCATTGACGCTGTCTGCACTGACATACCCGATGGCCGAAGGGTCGGCGGCGACTGCATCCACCATGTCTTTCTCACTGTCGACCTGTCGGATCGGTACCGCCTTGCCTGTAAACAGCAGGCGCGACCAGTAGGCTTTCATCTGGGCTTCGCTGCGGCCCACCACTTCATTTTCGAAGCGGGAACGAACGTCCGTGGACTCTTTCAGATTAAGCGGCACGGCGGTCGAACCATTTGGAAATGCCCGGGTTTTGGCCAGGTACAGGTTCTCCACGTCCGATTTCGAAATCGGCGCCGTGTTAGACGGGTGCACGATGACAACATGGTCCGCAAGGCCCATTTTGGGTAGCAACGCAAACAGTAATAGCAAAATAGATTGGGATGAAAGTAAACGCATAGCGCTAATCCTTTTAGAACATGAGGTCAATGGCAGTCGACACGACGTTAAATTTGTTCTCAACCGGTGTAAACGTTTCCCAGTCAAGACCGGTCTGTTTTACCCGGGCGTATTCCACTTTGAAGGTGGCTGAGGGCGTAAAATTCCAGGCCAGACCGACAGTGTCTGTGGTCGAGTCGGAGGTAAACCCAAACGGGTCGGCTTTTACTTTGGTGCGGGTCAGGTGCGGGGTGAAGTCGCCAACATTATAGCCGCCGGATACGTACCAGTAGTCGTCTTCGATTGTCGTGACGGAACCCATGGGCTCAAAAAAACTGGGTGCGGAGGTGGTTTTGCGTTTGGCGCGGGTAAACTCACTTCGAAGAAAGACATTATCCACATCAACCATAAACGCAGCCGCCATAAAACTTACATCCAGATCCGCATCGACGATAAGCGCGGTGGGTTGCGGTATGCTGGTGGTAACGGACTGTGCGATCTCGGTTTCGTTATACAGCAGGCGGAACCTGAGCCAGTTCCAGCTCAGTGTGGATGTTATCCCGGTGTTGTTTGAAACATCAAACCGCGTGGTGATATTGGCAGGTGTGCTGCTCAGTAAAACGGGGAATCCAAACATCGGGTCAAGCACGGGCATGCCGGTCTCCGGGTCCGCTGCGTATTCAGATACTGTGCCTTCCGAAGTCGATTCGGAATCAATTGCGCCATACCACACCTGAGTCTCCAGCTGTACAGCGCCAAACAGTTTGGAATGGTAAAAATTGACCCCTTCCAGGCCGGCGGTGAACGCGTTATAGACTTCCACCGGCGGCCGAATCCAGTGATAGGCATAACCTACGTCCAGGAAGTCGGAATAATAAAACAGGGGCAACCGGAAGCGCCCGGCATTCATTGTCAGGTCGTTGGTGAGCGCGTAACTCAGATAGGCCCAATCGACGGTGGTATTAAAATCATTGGCGCCCTTGGATACCATCTGAACTGTGGCGCGCAACCGGTCAGATATTACGACCTGGGCCTGCAGCCCAACCACGGATTCAGGATCAAAGCGGATCTCATTGTCGTAAATCCCGTTCGAAGTGGGTTCGACCAGGTACGTCATGTCACTGGTTGTCGTCTTTCCCGCAGCGATGGACATAAACCCGTTCCAGTTTATCTCGGCTGCGTTGGATGGAGAAATCCATAGCATGGGTGCCGCCACCGTGAGCGGAATAATCGATTTGAAGTTCATGGCGTCTCTCTTTTCAACGGATAGAGTCGGGATCCGACCTGCAAGATCGCTTCACTTACAGTCGTCAAATCCATGTATCCTGGAAGTATAGAAAAGAAAATGTGAGCTACCACACAGGTGACATTTTTTTTACACCGTCTAGAAAAGTTACGCCGGAAAAGCTACCAAAGCGCAGCGTATCGTGTCGGTCTGCTATAAACTGCGCGCTTTCCAGAATGTTTCGCAATAACCGGCATTAAAAAATGGCGAAGTACCAGATAACGGCCACAACAACAAACAGGACAATCCCCGTCGTTTTTCGGTGGCGTTCGAATATTTCCTGGGCGCGGTTGCCCGTCCAGTAGACCAGTAGCCCAAGCCCGTAATAGCGGATAGCTCTGGATAGCGCTGTGGCGATCAGGAATGACCACAGTGAAAACTTGGTCGCGCCCGCGGCCAGCATGGCTATCTGAAACGGAATAGGTGCAACACCGACGCTGAACACAAACCAGAAACCTTTGGACTCCATCTGCTGGCTGATTTTTTCGAACTCCTGTTCGCTCGATACCAGGGACACCAGGTGGTGGCCGATGGCATCAAAAACAAAATAACCGATGCCATACCCGACCAGCGCCGCCAGAATGCATCCGGCAAGCACCACGGTACTGATCAGGAATATCTGCTCCCGCCGGGCCTGCATCAAGGGGATCAGGATAGTCTCCAGCGGAATCGGGATTATCAGTGCTTCCAGGAATGACGCGATGCCGATGCCCGGTAGCATGCGTTTTGAGTGGATCAGGCGGTGCCCCATTTGCAGGAGACGGGAGCGCTTTTTTTTGTTTGTACCATCACTGGTCTGCTCGGCTGCTTGGCTCATGGATTTTCCCGGTATTGATGAAGAAGCTGGTCGATGGCGGGGCAGCAGGAATTGTGCCGAACCTGACAGGCCCGTAAATCGGGAGACGGGTGAATATCGTTGGAATGCCGGTAAAGGGTAGCCGGCACCGGTTGCAACACCGGATCGATTGGTGTAAGAAGTGCCAGGCGGCCTGTAACTTCCGACGCGAGTTGGGTTCAACGGGGACATGCGGGGCCGGAGAGTTCGGCTTCCGGATTCCGAACGATTTTGCCGACGTTACATAAAGAAGGAGCAATACAGTTCAATCGGGACAGACAGTAAAAAGTCGCTGAATGTCGAATCGGTTCACATTCAGACTGTGTTTTCAGATTCGCCCAGCGGTTATGCTGTCACGCATGTCGCGAGCCGGCCATGCCGGTGCATACCCATGGCGCCCGTCATCCTGCCAGCTACTCATCTGCGGGGCAGGTACTGTCGTTGACTGGCCACTGTGACCGAATTCGAGCCACAGCGGGCGGCTTATAAATTGGCGCTCATTGACACATCTCTGGTATACGTTATTATTTTTTGGTGAGCCTTCACAAGTTTGTGCTCTCAGGCCGTCCCGGGTGGCTGATAAAAGTAATAACTGTCCCTTCGGGCTACACATTCGATACCGCGCATTTTCGGTTAAGGCACCCGTTATGAAAACTCTCGCCGCGGGCACGGAATACCTGTTCCCCCTGCAACGGTCGTTACTGGCCGTCGCACGAATGACTTCACGTCTGCTGCGCCGGAATGTGCATCGGGGTTGCGTGCTGACGGGTTTGGCCATCTGGTGTAATCCGGTGAACGCTTACAGCCGGGTACTGGCAGATCTGTCACTGGAACAACTGGCTGCACTGCCCGTGAACACGGTATCAAAATCTCACACTCCGGTGTCTGATGCGCCAGCGTCCATATATCTTATTACCGAACCCGCCATACGTTATTCGGGATCGTCCAGTCTGCCGGAAGCCCTGCGTCTGGCCCCCAACCTGCATGTAGCGAGAATAGATGCGGGCAACTACGCGATTTCCGCCCGCGGCTTCAATAACTCGTTCGCCAATAAGCTGCTGGTGATGATTGATGGCCGCACAATCTATTCACCGCTATTTTCGGGCGTATTTTGGGACGCCCAGGATGTGGTGCTGGAAGATCTTGACCGGATAGAAGTTGTCAGCGGCCCCGGTGGTACACTGTGGGGTGCCAATGCCGTGAATGGGGTAATTAATATTGTCAGTCGCTCCGCGGCAGACAGCCAGGGCGAGTTGCTTTCGATCGGTGGCAGCCCGCATGAACACCACGCGGCTGTCCGGTACGGCGGCGCGATCGCAGAAAACGGGCATTATCGCGTGTACGCCAGGCAGGGTGAGCATGATGATACGCGCGACGCCAACGGGGCAACGGTACGGTCCGGCTGGCGGCGAACCCAGGCCGGCTTCCGGGCGGATCTGGGGAAAAAGGCGTCTTTGCTGACCGTGCAGGGTGACGCCTATAGCGCTCGCGTACGCCAGGCAGACGCTGAGGATATCGAGATGACGGGAGCCAATATTCTGACCCGCAAACACTGGAAGTACAGTCCGGCGTCCAATATTATTTTGCAGGCGTATGTTGATCATTCACAGCGGAACCAGCCTGGCGACTTTTCTCAACGTCTGAATATTATCGACATCGAAGCCCATCACGAGTGGGACTCTGGAAAGCTCCACCGGCTGGTTTGGGGCGGTGGTTATCGATTTATGTCCGACCATGTTGCCGCAGACCGCAGGTTCCGGTTTGTGCCAGAACAACGGGAAATGGAATGGCTGAATCTTTTTGTGCAGGATGAGATTCCCGTCGGTGACACGGTGCGGGTTCGTCTTGGCAGCAAGCTGGAAAAAAATCCGTTTACTGACTGGGAAGTGATGCCTGCAGCTCAGGTTGCCTGGTCGTTTGCTTCGAACGCGCTGATCTGGACCAGTGTATCCCGTGTCGTCCGTACGCCCTCCCGTTTCGAGCGGGAAATCTTCAGTCCCGGCGAGACACCGCCGGTGGACGCTATTCCGCAATACAGCATACAGGGCTCGCCAACGTTTACTTCGGAAGTAGTGAATGTTTTTGAGCTGGGTTATCGCGGGCGCGCCGATGAAACCCTCTCGTGGTCGATTACGGGTTTCTATAGCGACTATGATAGCCTGCGCACCATGGAACCCTCACCGATGGGCGCAGGCAGAACTTTCGATAACCAGGCGACGGCCACGAGCCGCGGACTGGAAGCCTGGGGCAGCTGGCAGGTAAGTCCCGACTGGCGGCTGCACGGCGGTGCGATGGTGCAGGACTTCGATCTGCAACCGGACGCGGGCAGCAGCGATTTTACACCCAATACTGCGCTGGCCTATGCCGATCCGGATTACAGTGGCGTGTTGCAATCCTTCTGGCGCCTATCGGATGCGGTGGAGTTTAATGCGACGCTGCGCCATGTTGACCGGCTCGACGTTTCTAATGTGCCGGCCTATACGGCAACGGATGTCCTGCTGCAGTGGACTCCGGTGCGACGGCTGCATTTCTCGCTCGGCGTGAGGAACCTGCTGGGTGACAGTCATGCAGAATTTGATGGATCACCCACGCGCAGTGAATTCGAGCGTGTCTTTTTTGGAAAGATCGTATGGGGCATCTAGGGTCTGTTGACGTTTCATCATCGCCAGTAGCCCCGCTGAAAGCGCTACCGAAGCGCAGTCTTTGCCAATGGGTGGCGGCATGTCTGTTGTGCTGGTTTTCGCTTACCGTATTTGCTGAGCCGATTGAGGCGACAGAGGTCCGGGCGCTGGAACATCAAATCAAGGCCGCCATGCTTTACAGGTTTTTGGGCTATACCGACTGGCCTGCTGAAAGCTTTCCCACCAGCGACACGCCATACCGGATATGGGTGCTTGGCGCCAGCTCGGTCGACAGGGAGCTGCGCCATATGACCAGCGACCGCCGGGTAAACGACCGGCCCGTCCAGATATTTCACGCAACCAGTCCCAAGCAGATTGAACAGCCACATCTGGTGTTCGTCGGGCGTTATGCCGAGCGGTTTCTGCCCCGGCTGGCCGGGATGGCCCGTGAGCAATCATTTTTGATTGTCACAGAGAACGAGAAGGGACTTCGTGACGGCAGTACCATTAACCTGCGTCTAATTGACGGCCGCATCGGTTTTGATGTGGCACTGCGCCAGGCACGCGAACACAACCTGCACCTGAGCGCCCGGCTACTGTCAGTTGCCGCTACCGTAATACAGGACGGTAGCTGATGATGCATCGAATAAAATACTCGATATCCAACAAGCTCATGGTTGTCATCATGGCGACCACAGTAATCGCATTGCTGGCCTATGGCGTGATCATGCTGGTTTACGATGTCCGTTCGTATCACGACGCCTTGATTCGGGATATGGCGACGCAGGCCAATATTATCGCGGAAGTCAGTGCGCCGGCACTTGAATTCGACGACCCGGCAACGGCCAAAGCCAATCTGGACTTGCTGAGAACGCGTCCGATGATTGTGAGCGCCGCACTTTATACCAGTGACGGTGTGCTGTTCGCCGAATACAGCACCTCAAGCGCTGCGCGTGTGGCCTGGCGCGAGGAACCTCAGGCTATTGACGAATATACCGTTGAGCGTGATCGCATCCAGGTCTGGAAGCGCATTGTCAAGGATGACCAGGTGTTGGGCACCATTTATATTCGTGCCCAATACCAGATACAGTCCCGGTTGATTGATTACGCCATTATTCTTGCCTGTGTCATGGCGGCCAGTCTGGGTCTGGCAGCACTGATTGCAACCTGGTTGCGCGGCGCGGTGACAAAACCGATCTATGCGGTAACCGATGTCGCCCGCCGCGTGATGCAAAGCCGGGACTTTTCTCTGCGTGCGGCCAAGTTCTCTGAAGATGAAATCGGTGTGCTGGTCGAAGCCTTCAACGACATGCTCAGCGAGGTGGAGCGGCGGGCAAAGGCCCTGGAGGACTCGAACCGCTCGCTGGAGCATGAAATGGGCGTACGAGTGGCGGCGGAAGACGCCCTGCGGTTGGCTGATCGGCGCAAGGATGAGTTTCTCGCGACGTTGGCACATGAACTGCGCAACCCGCTGGCGCCCCTGATAAACAGTCTGCGGCTGTTACAAATGCCCGACAGTTCCGCGCGAATCCGGGAAAATGCACAGACCGTGATGGAGCGTCAGTTGCGGCAGATGGTGCGGCTGGTCGATGATTTGCTGGACGTGTCGCGTATCACCACCGGAAAGCTCGCGATCACCCGCGAGCGGGTCGATATTCGATCCGTCATGCAGGACGCCGTTGAAGCCAGTGGCGCCTTTATTGCCGCCTGCGGGCATGAGCTGGATGTGCAAATGCCGCGAGAACCGGTCTACATCGATGCCGATACCTTTCGCCTGGCCCAGGTGTTTTCGAACCTGCTCAATAACGCCGCCAAATACACCAATGCCGGCGGTGTTATCCGTTTTGAAGCCAGGGTGGAGAGCGATCAGCTGATTGTCGATGTGAGTGATAACGGCATCGGGATCGCGCCGGACATGCTGCAGCATATCTTCGTGATGTTCACGCAGGTTGATCAGTCCCTGGAGCGCACACATGCCGGCCTCGGGGTGGGGTTGGCCCTGTCGAAACACCTGGTGGAGCTGCACGAGGGCACGCTCTCTGCGTTCAGTCAAGGCACCGGTCGCGGCAGTACTTTTCGGGTAAATCTGGCGGTCAGTCGTCAGAGCGCTCCCCACCCCAATAGCGACGTCGCGCGCGGCAAGCCGCGAGATGACCAGCATCGGGTTTTGCTGGTGGACGACAATGTGGATTACGTGTCGACCATGGCCACACTGCTGACGACGCTGGGGCATGACGTTCGGGTTGCGCACAACGGGATGGACGCACAAACCATCGTGCGCGAGTTTCAGCCCGAATTTGCATTCCTGGATATTGGATTGCCTGGTTTGAACGGTTATGATCTTGCCCGTATTCTACGCAAAATACCGGAAACAGCCGACTGCGTAATGGTCGCGGTTACGGGTTGGGGGCAGGAAAAAGATCGGCAGATGTCACGTGAAGCCGGTTTTGATCACCACCTCGTGAAGCCGGTGGAGCTGACGCAGGTAATGGCGGTGATTGAGACCGGACCGGACAGGCAAGCGCATAACTGATCGCCTGAGGCCCGCGAACACAAAACCCTGAGGGTTTTTCCGCCCGGCGTACCGCGTCCTGTGTCGATGCACGGCGGACAGATTACCAGGTCCCGGAATCGCCTTCCGCGTGCGGCAACAGGGGGTATCAGTACCGCCCCCGCGCTGCGGACCGAACCGCCGCGACTTATAAAGCAAAGCGCTGGCGCGCCGGATGCGCCGATGGCACTGACACCTGGATCTAAAAAAACGCCATCAAGTTTTTTTTGCTATTAAAACCCATATTAGTCAAAACATTCCGGCGTAAGCAGCCTCCCTGACTATACTTCCCATAGGTCCATGACAGGACGGCGAACAGCGTTGCTGTCGTCATTCAGGATTGGACAGGAAAAATCTGTGCGGTACAGCGTGCCGCGCCATCAGGCGCCTGATAGGGTTCAGGCAGGCAGTAACCGCGGTATCGAGAGCCCGATTTGTGAAAAATATTCTGGAAGAACTGAGTAAAAAGCCCTGGAACAGTCCCTTGCAGCTGGTTTTGGGGGGCGTAATGATATTTCTGATCGGTTTTCTGGCGGGGCCCTATTACGGGTGTGGTACCGGCAACTTCCGCATTGGGCAGGGCGCCTTTCAGTGCGTGACGGGTACACCGGATATGGCCGCCAAAATTTTGATCGTGGCATGCATTGGTCTGGCATCGCTGTGCTGGGGCCGCGCCATGAGTCTTGCCGATCAGGCCCGGGCGCTGGATCGCTCTTGACGGTCGCGAACTTAGCCGCGAGGGATAGCGGCAACCGGCCGCCCGCTCAATCGATTTGCCAGGCGACATAACACACTTCGGCGGGAATGGCATTGGCCGAGAAAAACGCCAGCCAGCGCTGCTGGTTGTCTTGCAGGCGATCACCGGGGCCTTTAACCTCAATCAGGCGATAGGTCTGATGTTGCGGATAAAACTGAATCAAATCCGGAAAGCCGCTGCAGTTGGCCCGCAGGTCGAATAATTGCCGCCGAAAAATGGCTTTCAGGTGGTCCGCTGGAATGCAGTCCAGCGCCAGATCCAGAATCGTTTCATCCAGAAACTGCCAGTTGACGAACGGATTGGCGATTCCCTGTCTGGTAGCGTATATCTGTCGCATATGCGCTTTATATGCACCGGAATCCAGAAGTTCCCATAATGCCTGTATGGCGGGTCGCCGATGCTGGAAGCCTTCGCGATACAGGTCCAATGGTGCAATCTGAAACGGGTTGGCGAAAGCGCCGCTGACGCTGCGAAACAATTCTGGCCAGAGCCACAGCCCCAACAGTCCATTGAACAGGCGATTCTCGGCATAAAGGCAGGGCATGTGGGGCCGGTGCCAATGTCGGCAGAGCAGGCCCTCCACGCGGGTCGCCTGTTCATCCTGGCCGCCGGTGGTTGTCGGGGGCATCGGTAATACCAGTCGTTTTTCGTCCAGTAAAATCGCTGGTGGACGTTGATACCTGATGCCGGCTTTGCGCGCCAACCTGGGTGCCATACGTAACATGACCTGCTGCTCATGTTCATCCAGCGGCTGTGCCAGAATGGTTTCGAGCAGTTGCCATGCCTGCGTGTATTGACCCAGTTTTTCCCGCAGACGCACCTGTCTTTCCCGGGCCGGCGGCAAAGCGCTTTGCGCGTAAAGTGCGAGTGCCAGTTCGTGATCTTCCGCCCGTTCCAGCGCGTACGCCAGACGATTGCATAATCGCGCGCGGCGCCGTGCCAGGGCGTCGGCGCCGCTTGCCGCCGGAATCGACCGTGCCAGGGCACGCAGTTCTTCCAGACCGTCAGCCGCCTGCAGTGCTTCCCGCAACGCCAACAGTTGCTGGTATTGGTCGAGTGACGCCCGGTCATGAAACAGGCGGTGGTCAGGGTCGATCCGGTAATTTTCGTAGCGTAGCAGGCCAAGATCCCGCAACACGAAGTCGCTGAGATTTTGCCATGGATTGCCGAAGAACAGGAGCATCAGTGTGTCGATTACCGGTGTCAGCGCAAACTGATACAAAGGCCCCCACTGTAATGCTGTCCATGCCGACCAGCGCTGCAAATCCGGGTATCGCGCTTCAAGCAATGCCAGTAACTCCGGCTTTCGGCGCGACCGGTAGCCCGCCAGCTCTGCGGAGAACAGATGGATTAACTCCGTTCTGGTCAGCAGCCCGCCCAGGCAGGTTATGTCCAGTACAGGGTCGTCTGCAAGCAGGTTTACCGAACACAGGCAGTTCGCCGCGGTCTCGATACCCTCAATTTCGGCGTAATTCAGTTTGCTGCCGCGGAACCAGGGTCCCTTGCGGGTCGCAAGGCGCACCAGGAGGCACTGGCCGTTGCGGTCAAGTTGCCTGAAACTGTCGATGAACCCGGTTTCGGCGGACGCTAACAGATCACGATAGCGGTCGTTGACCCAATCCAGCAAAAACCGAAAATTGTGCAGGTAATAATCCGGCGCGAGCGGCGCGCCGGTGGCGAGGTCTGGCATAGGCGATTTCTTTTGCTTAATGCCCGAGCCCGCGAAACTGCTTCATCAGGTTGACCGCGTAGTTGTCGGTCATGCCACTGACAAAATCCACAACGCGCATCAGTGCAAGGTAGCGGGCATCCGGCAGCCCGGTATTGGCTGGCACCAGCGGATTGTCGGGATGCATCGCGCCGAGCAGGTTGGCGATGCGTTTGGCGCGAAAGCTCAGCGGCGTGCCCGCGGGCTTGTCGACGATTTCCGCGACCGCACTGCACATGACTTCAAGCAGGGTGGAGATGGCACTGTAGGCGCCGATTTCCAGTTCGACTTTGCGGCGGTGGGAAAAAATCTCCCGATTGGCCAGATTTTTGGCGTTCTCGACATAGTCGCGGACTTCCGTATCACACAGTGAGATCAGATCGTCGTATTGTCCCTGGACGATGCCGTTTTCGTAGCGCTGGAATGCGGCGGTGGCCGATTCGACGCAACGGGCAATGATTTTGCCGCGGATGATCGGGGGTTTGCGGCTGTCGCAGAAGGTTTCCAGTTCCCGCTTGACAGCGTTCTTGTCGCGGCCGCTCAGCAATGGTTCGAGTATGTCATACACCTGGTCCCACTTTAAAATACCCATCTCCAGACCATCTTCCAGATCGATCAGTCCGTAGCAGAAATCATCCGCTGCTTCCATGAGATACACCAGCGGGTGGCGGATATACCAGTCCTGACCCGGGTGTCGATGCAGACCGACCGCATCCGCAATCTCGCGAAATATGTCGACTTCGCTCTGGAAAACGCCATATTTGTTGGGCTTGGGACGCTTGTCCGGTTCCGGGCTGTCCGAGGTCCAGGGGTATTTGATAAAAGCAGCCAGCGTGGCGTAGGTCAGCCGCATGCCGCCGTCGTCCGGAAAGTATTCGGAGCGCGTTAACACCCGCAAACCCTGGGCGTTACCCTCAAACCCTGTCAGGTCGCGCTGCTGGGCAGTGGTCAGGTCCTCGATATATTGTTTGCCGTCATTGCAGAACCACAGCCGGATTACCTCTTCACCGGTATGGCCAAATGGCGGATTGCCAATATCGTGAGCGAGACAGGCCGCCTGCACGATATCGCCGATGTCGGCCGGGCCGATGTTGTCGGGCAGGCGTCCGTTCTGTTTCAGCGAATAACCCACATTAATGCCCAGACTCCGGCCAACGCAGGCGACTTCCAGGCTGTGAGTCAGCCGGTTGTGAACATGATCATTGGAGGCGAGTGGGTGCACCTGGGTTTTGCGGGCAAGCCGGCGAAAGGCGCCCGAAAACACCACCTTGTCGTGATCCGACACAAAGGGCGAGCGGCCCTGTTCGTGTTTGGGGGCACGGCGCCCCAGACGCATACTGTTCAACAGTTTTTCCCAATTCACATCGGACATGTTTCTCAACCTTTTTTAGGCGGGTGTAGCCTGAGTTTCGGTACTATCGGTATCAATGTACTTGGCGACAATCCGGGCGAGGCAGTCGCTACGGACGGGTTTGGCGATATAGTCATTCATGCCTGCGGCAAAACATTTCTCACTATCACCATCCGTTGCATTGGCTGTCAGGGCGACTATTGGCGTATGCCGCAGATCAGCATGGCGGGACGCCCGAATTGCGCGGCTGGTTTCGTAGCCGTCGAGCACCGGCATCTGACAGTCCATTAAAACGAGACTGTACGGGCACCCGGCCTGTCGGGCCTGATGCAGGAGATCCAGAGCCTCCTGGCCATGCTGGGCCACATCCACGGGTAAATCCATCGCCTTCAGCTTCAACAGGATAACATCCCGGTTGGTTTTATTGTCTTCCACCAGCAGAATGCGCACGTGCGCCCGGTTCTGCAGCATCGCGACTGGCGCAGTGTCGGGAGTCACCACCGAATCCGCAGGCGGCTCGCGGACCTGTGGTGGCTTCGGCGCGGGATCGGGTGGCCGTTCGTAGGGATTCCGGCTCAATGCCTGGTCGGACCCGGAAGCGGCCGCCGGCTGCACGGGAATGGTAAACCGGAACGTGCTGCCCTCGCCGGGCTGACTCTGCAGGCTGATATTGCCATCGAGCAACAGGCATAATTGTTTGCAGATGGCCAGCCCCAGGCCGGTGCCGCCATATACCCGGGTGGTGGAAGCGTCCGCCTGGGTGAAGCTGTCAAACAGTTGCGTCTGTTTTTCCGGCGCAATACCAATACCGGTGTCCCGCACCTCACACTGGAGCATCCAGCGGCCATCAGGCTTGTGCACTGCGACGGCGATCACGACCTCACCCTGTTCCGTAAATTTCAGGGCATTGCTGATCAGGTTATTGAGAATCTGGCGTAAACGCATCGGGTCTGTTTCGATCGTTTGTGGCGTCTGCGGATCGATGTCCAGCCAGATGTTAACCCGGTTTTCCTGTGCCAGCGCGCTGAAGGTTTCGACGATTTCATGCAGGAGCCGGCGCAAATCAAATTCCAGTATCTCCAGTTTGAACTTGCCGGATTCCATCTTGGAGAAGTCCAGAATATCGTTGATAATCGTCAGCAGCCCCTTGGCGCTGGACTGGGCGACGCTCAGGTAGCGACGCTGTTCGACACTCAGGTCTCCACACAGGACGATCTCCAGCATGCCCAGTACGCCATTCATGGGTGTCCGGATTTCGTGGCTCATATTCGCGAGAAAATAACTGCGCGCCCGCAGGGCTTCCTGCAGATCTTCGTTCTTCTGGCGCAGCCGGGCGCGCAGTGTCACAATCGATCCGCACAGGCGACTGAAGGCCAGGGTGCAGAAGCCGAAAGTGAACCATTGCACCAGGATGGTGATAACGGACGCCGGCAAACGAAACCAGTACTGACGGGCGAGTACCACAATAATAAACCCGGCAAGCAGATACAGGCAGTACCCCTTGATCTGGGTTAAATTGACGCGAAAGACGCCGAACATCATGGTAAGTAACGCCAGCATATACATGGCACTGTCGAGGTCCCGTGTAATAAAAAGCGCAACCATACAGCAGGTGCTGGCCCATATCATTTGAGGCAAAGTCAGTGAAGGCTCGCGAAAGCGCAGGTTGTAGCCGGAATAAATCGCGGCCAGAAACAGTCCATTGACTATCCAGAACAGCAACAGCAATAGCGCGAGGGTGTAACCGCTGACCAGCAGGTAACCGAACAGCCAGGCGCACAGGCCGATGGTGCTGAGCACCAGACCACCGGCCGCTGCCAGCAGGGTGTTGGCGAAGCGTATCTTCTGTTCACGCGTCAAAGTGTTCTCCGGTTACCTTGAAAGATTGTCGCTGTTCAGCTCGTGTCGTAACTGTTCAGATTGCGTCCAGATTTGTTCAGAGCAAGGCGAAAAATATGCGTTTACCCGTGTTAATACGCCGCGCGTCCTGCGCTTCGCCCTCCGGGGCCGCCTGGGCAGGCGTTCAAACCCGTGCCCGACAGGTTGTAACCATCGTTTAACGCCGCTATGGCCAAATCGGGGCGTGCGCTGAATAGTTACCGAACAATTTTATAGGCGTAGCGTCATAGCGGACTCTATATAATGTCGCGACGCCGAATGCCAAAGGCGCGCGCTATTGGCGAACGTTAATTTGGTAGCGGTATTGTGCGTGTCATGGGGCCGTTCGTTTTTTGGACGATGAAAATACCAGCGCGTTCGGCAATACCCATTTACGGGATGTGACGGAATCATTGACAGCCAGGCAACACCGATGGTGATCAGTATAATTGATTATGGACGTTCCATCGGCAGGAAAAGTGTATGCAGGACAGCGGGTTGATCGAGAGCATCGAGCCGGGAGGCAGATGAGTGCGTGCGGAGAGATGAGGCGCGTATGCGATAGTGCTGGCCGGCGCTGGCACTGGCAGCATCGGCGACGCGGTCACTGCACCGACAGCAAAAACCGGGTGTCGTTAATACCCGGCGGCTACACCCGTCTGGCCGCTGACAGACACCTTGGCGCGGGCGCATTTACGATAGGTACACCAATCAGTCAGGAGGAGGAAAACGCCGTGCAACCAGAGCAGATACAGTCCGTACCCCCCAATCAGCGTATCCTTATCGTCGAAGACGAGCCGGATGCGGCCAGCACTCTGCAACTGCTGCTGGAAATGCTCGGGCAGGAAGTGCACGTCGCTCATACCGGCCCCAGTGGGCTGCAAATGGCGGTGGCGATAAAGCCCGACCTGGTACTATGCGATATCGGACTGCCCGGGCTTGACGGATTCGCGGTCGCCCGCAAGCTGCGCGAAAGTCCGGAGACCGCAACGACCCGCCTGATCGCACTGACCGGATATGGCGGCCGTGAGTTTATCGAGGAAGCCCGTTCAGCAGGGTTCGACAGTCATATCACCAAGCCCGCCAGTCTTGATGACATCAAGAAAAAGGTGTTGCAGGTGAGCCGTCCACTACAGGACGGTACATCATGAAAACCACGGTCGCTTCGCAAAGGTGTCTCGAATGTCGCACATAGGCCGGATGTTTGCCGTTACTGTATTGTCGCTGTCGGTATATTGCCAGGCCCAATCCGCGCTGGTCCTTGAATCGGCCTACGCAATCGAAGGGGCTGCCGGTCTGGAGCCGTCCGGGCTTGCTTATTGTGACGATCGTCTGTTGCTGGTCTCGGATGATCACGATGATGTTGTCTTTGAGCTTTCACCGGGTACGGAGGGGATCGCAACTGCAACGCCTTATCGCGTAATAGAAAACATTCCGCTGCCGCCGCGCCAGCAGTTTCCGCTATTGCTGCGCATAAAGCGGTTAGCGGCCGAACTGTTCGGATTAACCGGCGGTATGGATTGGGAAGGCATCGCCTGTGATGACGACGGCACCCTGTACCTTGCCAGCGAATATTATTTTGCGGTACTGACCGTGGGCCCAGGCAATAACCTGTGGTGGCAGGGCGAGGATGTGTATGCATCAGGCCGGGAGCGTGGATTGTTCGGAACCATGAATGCCTATATCGAAGGGATCACGCTGCACCGGAATGAATTGCTGCTGGCTGTCGAGCGCGAGCCCCGCGCCTTGATCCGGATGCAGGGCGGCACGCCGGTAGAGATATTGGTGCCGGCGCAGGCTGGCCTTGCCGAAGACGGACTGTCCTACGATTACACCGGGCTGGCAGTCTGGAAAAACAGGGTGTTTGTGTTGAATCGCAATCATTACAAGGTCTGCGAACTGGGCGCGGACGATCTCACCGGGCGCGATTGCAGATCCTACCGGGATGTCGAGCGTTCCGGGGCCTATGGATACGATACCGGTCCTTACGGGCTGGGCGAGGGGCTGATGGTCACCGATGAGGCGATCTGGATTGTTCTCGACAACAACGGCCAGTCCAGGCTGAGTGATGCAGACGATAAAAGACCGCAACTTTTCCGGTTCGCTAATCCGTTTTGACTTTGCTGCCTGGTGTCGATAACGACTGAGTGCGCGTTATCGAACACGTCCCCGTGTCAACAGTCCCACCAGGGCGGCAGCAGCTGACGAATCTCGCGGCGCTGGTAGCGTTCGTCCAGCAGGTACAGGTAGCCCGTATCTTCGGTGCGCCGTATCACCCGGCCGGCGGCCTGTACGACCTTCTGAATGCCGGGATAAAGGTATGCGTACTGGTATCCCTGCCGAAACCGGTCCTGCAGGAAATGTTTTAGATGCTCGTTGACATGGGTAACCTGCGGTAACCCCAGTGTTGCAATAAAAACACCTTTCAGGGCATTACCGGGCAGATCGATTCCTTCGCCGAACGCGCCACCAAGCACCGCCAGTCCCAACAGATTATTGCGCGTATTGAATTGATGTATAAATTGGATGCGATCAGTTTCCGACATGGATTTTTCCTGTCGGACAATGTCGACGCCAAGCGGTTTAACTGCGTCAGATAAAACCCCATCAACCTCCAGCAGGTAGGCATAACTGGAAAAATACAGCAGAGCGTTTCCGGGCGCCTGTTGCAATTGTTCATAGATGCAGGCGACCATGGAATGCAGGGAAGCTGAACGGTCCCGAAATCGGGTGGACAGATCCGCAGCAATGCGTATGGCGAGCTGATCCGCAGAAAACGGTGATGCGGCCTGCAGGTGCACGGTATCCTCGGGCAAACCCAGCATGCGGTGGTAAAAATCCATGGGTCGCAGTGTCGCGGAAAAAAAGCTCGCACCACTGGCACGGGCCAGGCGTTTGTGCAGCAGTTGCGCGGGTACCAGGTTTCTTAACGTCAGTATTTCGGCCCGGGTGTCCAGCGTGTCCATGTCGATACAGAAATCATCATTTTTTTCAGTCAGACGTGCCTGGAAAGCGAGGGCAGTGAGAAAGAAAGTCTGGACAGCGGCATCATGGTTGCCCAGTTCCGGATGGTGTTGCAGATACGCCCGGTATTGATCGGTGAAATCTTTCAGTGCGTACAAAAAGGCCGGTGGGATGTCGTCAAGCAATGTCAATTGTCCGGGACGTTCGACCAGGATTTTGAGCAGGGCCAGCCAATGTCGGTTAAGCCGGGTGAGCGTGGCTTTTAATGGAGATCGGGCCAGTTTTTTGGCATCAAGCAACTGTCGTCGATCGAGCGCGGCAGAGTACATCATGCGCCCGCGTTCAATCAGATTGTGACATTCATCCACCAGCAGGTAGGGTTTCCAGTCCAGCTCGTCGGCAAGCTCCAGCAGCAATGGGCGGCCGTCGAAATAATAATTGACATCGGCGACTACCACATCCACCCAGCGACACATTTCCATGCCGAGATACACGGGGCAGATCGTGAACGTATCAGCCAGTGTGCGCAACGCAGCCTGATCCAGCACCGGGATGTCGGCCGCGGCGGCGCGGGCCTGTACCAGCTTGTCAAAAAAGTTTTCGGCGAAAGGGCAACTATCGCCAGTGCACTGATTAGCGGGTGCCAGGCAGGCTTTGGCCTGAGCGGTCAACTCCAGTACGCGTAATGGCGTCCCGTCAGCTTCTGCAAGTTGATGCAACGTGTCCAGTGCAATCTGTTTGCCGGTGCTCTTGGCGGTGAGATAAAACACCCTGTCGATGGGGGTGTGGGCCATGGCCTTGATGGCCGGAAACAGACCCGCCAGAGTTTTGCCGGTGCCGGTGGGTGCTTCGGCCAACAGAACCCGTCCGGTGGCGGCAGACTTATAGACGGCTTCCGCCATTTTCCGTTGGGATGGGTGCATGACCGGAAAGGGGAATGGCAAAGCGGATACCCAGTGCCGTAGCGCGGTTTGGCGGCAGGCCATGCGCGACTGCCACAACTGGTACTTTTCGACCAGCGTCAGACAGTCCTGCTCAAGCGCGTCAAGGGCCCAGTCCTGCTCCAGCCGATATTCTCTATCTTCCCCGAGGTGAAAATACACCAGTGCCAGCCGAATGCTCTCCAGTCCCGCCTGTCGGCACAGCATCCATCCATAACATTTTGCCTGGGCCCAATGCAATTGCCGCTGGTTGTCAGCAATGCGCTGAAAATCCCCGTAGAAGGTCTTGATTTCTTCCAGACAGTTGGTGGCACTGCAATAACCATCGGCACGCCCGCGCAGAGTCAATGCGCCGATCTGCGTACTCAGTGAAATTTCAGTCCGGTAGGTGGCAGGGCGGTTGCGGGCCACCCGTAAATGGCCTTCTGTACCCTCGGTACCGGTGGGTGCCGGTGTAAATCCCCGTTCGATGCTGCCGGTGCGGGCGGCAAAGGCGACCAGGGACCGGACGGACACAGCAGGCGGCGCGTCAATGGGTGCTTCGGTGGAGAGGGATACTGCCATATACCTTTTCGGATTACCCTGCCACGGGCGGTAAGTTGAAAAAACGAATTATGGCTGTTGGGTTGCGTTGACTCAACCCGTTCGGTCCACTGGCCGCCCTGCCGTCAGGCCGCGCGATGTCCGTGGTGTCTACAAATTTCAGACGTGCAGCGTGTTTTTCAACCCGGCCGGCATTTCCAGCGCCCGCTTGAGCAATGCCTTATGCGCCGTCCGCCGCGTGAAGTTTGATGCGTGCGCCGAGAACGTTCGCCACGCGAGTTTTTTGCATTCGTCATCGGGACCCGGCGCAACCGTCAGCGCGTTGATGTATGGCGCTCCGCCTGTAGCCTGGACTTTCGATGGCCTTTGCCGCATGACTGTCTGCGCCAGTTTGCGGTATACACAGGTGGCTGTGAATGCCTGCCGACCGGACACGCGTTCGCGCGGTACGTGGTGAATGGCGAACGATCTTGTCCGGCCATGCGTCGGGGTCCAAACTGGGCTAAAGTTACAGCAGACCAACCGCTTGGAGACCATTTAATTTGGACGCTGTGCCATTACCCCGAGGCCGACCAGCCGGTCTGCTGGTACTGATCTGCCTGCTAATTGGCTGTGATGCTGAATTGAAGCGTGTAGAACGGACACCGATGCCGGAGCTGACGATGGATACAATGCCACTGAACAGCATTGTCACCAATGGCGACGCGGAGCTCGGCGTGGCGCCGTGGCTGAGCATTGGTGCGCTACTGAAGCCGGTGGTCACGGAAGCCTACAGTGGTGAGTGGAGTTTGATGCTATGGCAGCGCAGAAGCGCGCGGGATGCCGTTGTGATGCCACTCGGCCCGTTGCAGGCGCCTCGACGCTATAAAGCAACGGTCTACGTAAAGCTGCCGGGTAATGCCGACCAGTCCCGCATGACGCTGGAGTGGCGCAAGGTCGTCAATAACTCGGAAGGTATCGAACCCCTGGCCAGCATCATGCTTAACCCGGGAGAGTGGGCACCGTTGACGGGCACTTTTGACCATGTCGACAGCCGCGCCTATGGGGGGAGCTCGCTCGCCATTACAACCGAGAATCCGGCGGTCACTTTTTTTGTGGATGCGCTCGATGTGGTTGAAGTCGGCCCGGTTGAAGCATCCGACGATGATTTGGCGGCTCAACCCCCAAAAAGGGATCTGGCATTGAACGGTGGAGTGGAAGATGGTTACGAGTTCTGGGTTCCACAGTCTGCGCGACTGGAGCGGGTAACGGAGCCGGTGCGGTCGGGAAACTACAGTATGTATATCTCCAACCGGACGAGCGAATGGAATGGTCCGACCATGCACTTCGACAAGCTGCAGGCGGGACGAAGTTACCGTTTTTCGGTGTACGTGCAGGCTGCGGCGGACAGTTCGCCGCTCGTTGCGCAAATCACCATAAAAACGCGTATTTATGGTGTCGAAGATTATTTTCCATTGGCGAAAGATACCGTCGTTGCAGGTAAATGGCAGCGGCTCTCGGGTATCTATCAGCATAAAAACTCGGCGGGGCTTGAAGAAATTTATGCCTACATCGAAGCGAACCCGCCCACCGCCGAATTTTTTGTGGATGACTTTCAGGTCGAAGAGCTGTACTGAATTCCCGGTAACTATTCAGCTCACGCCCCGATTTGCCCCTTAACCTACAAATAAAGCCGCGTTAAAAAAGTGTCACAAACCGTCGGAAACAGGTTTGAATGCCTGCCAGCCGGGCCGGAGGGCGGCGCGCAGGATGCGCGGCGTATTGACACGGGTAAACTCACATTTTTCGCCTTGCTCTGAACAAATCTGGACGCAATCTGAACAGTTACAACACGAGCTGAATCGTTACGATTAAAGGAAGTATTCGTGTTGGGCGACGACGGGCTGGTCTACAAAATACGGCGCTGCAATTAAAGGCGCAGGCGGTGCGCGCCGGTCAATTCCCCGTAGCGCATTCTGGATCGCCCGTATCCGGCTCAGGCACTGACGCAGCGGTTTCGTCCATTCCGTTTTGCCTGGTAGAGGGCGGCGTCGGCCCGTTCGAGTGCCCCATTAAAACTTTCTCCCGCCTGACATACGGCAACGCCGAAGCTTGCGGTTACCGCCAAAGTGCGGGCGACAAACTTCTCCCCGGCCACTGCCTGGCGCAGCTTTTCCGCTATACGCATCGCCTGTTCTGTTCCTTTAACATCCGTACATAACACTACAATCTCTTCACCGCCCCAGCGAATGGCGGCGTCGCTATCACGCAGCAATCCCAGAATCCGTCTGGCCAGCTCCTGTAGCACCTGGTCACCGGCGCTGTGGCCATGGGTGTCGTTAATCTCCTTAAAGTGGTCAATGTCGAGCAGAATCACAGCGGTGCCTGCCAGGCCGCCGGTCTGGCGAAAGGTTTCGATCATGTCGACGGCGGCACGGCGATTAAAAAGCTGGGTGAGCGGGTCAAACATCGACAGGTGTCGCAACCGCGCCGATTCGGCATCCAGAAGGGTGACCTGATGACGCAGGCCCACCGCCTCAATGTGTCGTTGTCGCAGTTCCGCGGCCAGTCGCAGCTGTCTGCACAGCAACCACGAGAAAGCGAAGTAGAACAGCGAGCCCAACGCCCAGTAGGGGGCGACGACAGCACTCAACCAGCGCTGACTGAATTGAAAGTCAAATATCTCGAATTGGTGAAGCCCATACGGGATCGGGCTGAAAATATCAAAGCCGGCGATAAGGACATCGGAAAACTCCGGTTCGTAATAGTCCTCTGCGTCCCGGTTATTGTCCTTCCACCAGTCCGGGACGGTGAAAGCAGAAAGTGGAATCCGGTATCGATACACTCCAGGTGTCAGCTCGGTGAAAACATTTTGATATTTCGCCGTGGCCGCCAGCGATTCCGGAGGCAATGCGTGACGCATAAAAATCCGCATTGTGTCGGCCGGGCCCCGATAGCCCAGCGTGAGATCGAGGCTGGCGTACCGGCTGAGATCTTCGCCCTGGGTTAATCCATCGCCCAGGTTAATGTTGATTCCACAAAAACGTGCGGGCAGGTTCTCTCCAAAGAGGCAGGCGAACTGATCGTAGTTGGGGCCGGTCCAGCCATGGGCGGTGAACCCCGTGGGGTCTGCGGTGAAATATATGGTATATGGACGGTCGAGTGCGTCCAGTGTACGTTCTGCCGTGAGAGCCCATCCCGTGAGTATCAGCCACAATGCCGCCGCGCCGGCAGCTGCGGTTTTGGGCTTCAGGTTTAAACGGGCAAACCAGTCCTTCATTTGAGACTACCCGAGCGTCTGCTCTCCGGTGCCAGACGGATATTCCAAATTACTGAATTAAATCGCATAGGCATATTCACAAACGCATGCTTTGAGTTTGCATTAAGCGTAGCAGAGGGCGCCTGCAGGCGGGAGGAAACATCAAAATGAATGTTGGGCGGGAGGACGCCTGCGCGTTATCAACAACGCAACGTCCACCACGCGGGCAGCCAATAGTACCGACGTCAGCGTGAGTAGGGCACCGGTCAGCCAAAGCAACGCGCAGTTCAACCTGGCCGATGCCATCAGCATTGCCAGCATCAGCCACCTTGACGACAGCCGCTCCAGCTGGGGCCTGCTCGGCGGCTACGAACGCAATCCTTGGCTGGCCATCGAAGGCGGCTATCGGGACCGGGGCGAAGTGCAAGTACAGATCAATGCCACCATCTCCGACGCGGTGGCGCTATGTAGTTGAGAAAGCATTCAACCGGTCTGAATCCATGGATGTTAACGGCTCTGAATCCTGGTAAACCAATTCCCCAGTGTTACCTTACTTCAAACGATTATAGGAATGCTGTCTCTTATGCACGAAGTGCATCAAAACCTATCTGCAAAGTCGGTTGCGGACGTGCTTTTTCCGATCTCGTGAATATCCCGCCAATCAACTTCAAACATTTCCCCCGGACCAACATCCATCAAGACGTAAAAGGGCTGGGAGGGCAGCGTAAAGTCAAAGCGGGATTGCTTGCTCAGTTGACCGGTCGCCAATATTTGACCGTTGTAGGTGATAACCTTCATGGAAACACCGGCAGCCTCGGAGCCATCGTGGTAACCGCCTTCACACTGGACTTTTTGTCCCTCGAGTTCGCACCGGCAGACCGGGGTATGCGCCCAGGTCGCCACAACAGTAAACAGAGCCAAAATAAAAATGATGAATTTCATGAACGTTCTCGAAGGAATGTTGAGAGGGCTGGCGACAATTGCCGGATATCGAAGGCTTGCTGATAAATTTCTCCGTCGTTGCCTTCGACTGTTAGCCAAATGTCGTCATCCAGGTTGGCTGCTGCCGGTACTGGAATCTCCACGGATTTTTCACGGCCGCGCCCTTTGAAACCGTTTCCTGCGGCCCGCAACAAATGGGGCTCGCGTATCTTCAGGTAGGCCATCCGAATATTTGCATCGCAACCGTCGCAAAAACGGATCACAAAGGTTTTAAGGGGAATATCCATCGCCACCAATTCGGGCGATTTGCGATCCTTTTCCGCAAGTGTGAATGACCACGGGCCGATTTTTCCGGTGACTGCATCTTCTCTTAACAGCGGCTTCTGCGAGCTGCTGAGCAGTTGCCATGCAAACGCAGTCAGAGGAGCCAGCAATAGAATGGCTGCCAGGCCGGTAAACCGGTGTGATGCGTTGGCACTTGCGGCATACGTGGTCTCCGGGGCAGCTGTTGGCTGGCGAGATTGCATCCTGATTTTGGATGGAGCGCCTCCCGACGCTAAAAAAAATACCAGCGCAAGCCCGGCAACTGTCAGCCATCCAAGCCACGTCACTATGCCGATACTGTAAGTCCATCCACCAAGGCCGAGTATCAGAGCCATCGTTAAAAGTGACCATCCGGTAACGCGCAGCATGTTGATTCTGGATTTGGACAGGGCGGTGCTCTTTACCGGTTGGTAGTGGCGGGGCATGGCCAGAGCCCCAAAGCCCAGCAAGCTCACTATAAAGACGGTGATATGTATCAAGGTCATACGCCAACGCCCAACAGCAACCAGCTCAAACTGCTGCAAATGGCTACTGCACCAACCAGACTGAGCCAGATCGTGCGCAGACTTTTAGTGGCAATGATCCAGATAATAACCAATGCGTACACGGCGAAGCTCACCAGGGTGGAGGCCGCCACCGCTTCGGCTTTTGGCAGAGGCCAGATCAGTGCCAGCAGCACGGTGGCGGAAGCTGTCAGTGCATAGCCACCGACGATGGCCGCCAAAAGGCGGGCTACCATCAGCCAGCGGTAGCGGACGCTCTTGGTCATTGATGTCATTACACCGCCTCCCTGACCAGCAGAGTCTCATGGGAAGCCGCTAGCCGGGTCGCTTTTTTCAGCCAGAGGCGTTTGACTTTTATTGCCATATAAGCGAACGCAAGACCCACGGCGAAGGCGGTCAGATCAAAGCCCGCCAACACCCAATCACCGGCGGGTAGTGTTGCACCGAGATGTTTGTCAGTGGTTAAGGCGTTGACCACGGGCAATAAAGCAAAGGCTGCGGCGGTCAGCCACAGCAACTCCACCCAGGCTTTACGGATGTCCCGGAAGAAGGCGTAGATCAGTGCCTCGCCCCATACCAGAAACAGAAAATTGGCTTCCCACGCGGCACGGTCTGCGATATCTATCGGCAGTAGACGGTTGGCCCAAAAATAGGCCGCCACCCCCGCGGGCAGACCGGCAATAGTCGCGGCATTTAACGCTTCCACGAGGCGGTGACCGAAACCACTGCCCGACGTGCGGTGGTTTTTGCGGCGTTTGACTGTCCAAAGAATCAGTCCGGTGCCAATCATGCCGCAGCCCGACAAACCTGCGATAAAATAAAGCCAGCGTAGCCATGGCTCGGCGAAGCGCCCTTCGTGTAGAGATAGCAACGTCTGGTGCGTTCGGACGGTTGCGTTGTAGTCTGGCTCAGGCGGGAGTGGGGCGCCGGTATGGGCGTGAAAGCTGAGGGTGTGACCTTGATACCAACGGAGTTTGTCTCCCATTACCCGGCCAATTTCCACTCGGGGCTCCTCGCCGCCATCATGCTGGATGAACACGGAACGCAATTGTGAATCCGCTCCCCAGCTCGCCTGGGCTTTGGTTATCATATCGGCTATCGATGCGGTGGGCCGTGTAATGGCTTGGTGGCTGTGGTCGCCGTACAGTTCGTCAAAATAAGTCTCCCTGGCGCGATCACTTGCCCCATACAGTGACGTGACGCCAGCTGGCATATAATCAATGTAAAAGAATACCAAACCGCTGTAGGTGATCATCAGAAAGAATGGTAGAGCCATCACGCTGATCACGTTGTGGGCGTCCAGCCAGGAACGCTGACCTTTTCCTGGGCGGAAAGTAAAGAAGTCTCTGAAGATCTTTTTGTGGGTGATGACACCCGAGACAATGGCCAGCAGCATTAACATGGTGCAAATACCAACGATACGGAAAGCAATGGGGTAATCAATGTAATGCAGTGCGTAGTGCATGCGGTAGAGCAGGCGGCCCCCGCCGGTTTCCCGGGGTTCCACTTCGTGACGCAACTCGCCGGTGGCGGGGTCGAGTGTTTCACGGCCTCGCACACCATGCTCGTGCCCTTCAAGGGGCATTGTTTCCCACTCGATGGCGAAGTCTTCCCAGCCCCGGGTGGACTGAGACTGGTGCGGCAGTATGATGTTCCAGTACTCGGCATTGGGTGCTACCTGCTCCAGCCGGTCCATGGCCATCAGTGCCAGCATGCCGTTGTCAAAGGTAAATGTCGCCCCCGTTAAGGGCCGCTCCGGCTCCATCCAGCGGGTGATCTCATAGGTAAAATAGCCGGTGGTGCCGGTGACGAATACAAAGAACAGCACCCAGCCGACCACCAGGCCGGACCAGGTGTGCAGCCAGGCCATGCTCTGGCGGAATCCCTCTTTCATCAGCTTTGTTGATCCTCGTATCGATAAGTGCTGGTCGTAATCGGACCGTGTAGCCGTCATGACATAAAAAACGGGCGTACTTTCGTTGCTTCATGGAGTTACTTCATGTAGTTACTTCATGGAGTAACTTCATGTAGTTACGCTATGGAGTTACGTCATGTAGTTACATCAGTTCGATACCACAGTGTTTTGAATTGAGCATCTGGCCGGGTCGGAATGCCTTTCTCCTTGCTTTTCTTACCAACGAATGGGCGGGAAAGACATGCAACACAATCCAATGCAATTGATTGATATTCGACACCCGCCGTCCGTGTGCCGTTATCATGTGTCTGAATCACCATTGCCCTTGAAACGAAAGCGCCCACGAGCGAGGTTCCCCCCAGTATATTCGGCCATAACCGGAATCAATGGCATTGGCGTAATACGCTTCATCCAGCAGGTTGTGGATATTTAGCGCAACGGTCAGTTGTGGGTTGAGTTGATATTTGCCAAAGACGCCGACCAACGTTCGCGCATCCTGTGTCATTCCCCACTGCCCGTAGGTTTTGCTGCTGACATCAATGCTGCCCCCGAAGCGCCAATCGTAGCCCGTTGGGGCATAGCTGCCGGATAGCTTGGTGATGTGGACGGTGTCCTCGTTATCATCCTTCTCGTATCGTGTGAAGCCGGCCATGACCTGCACCGCGTCAGTGAGCTGCCCTGACAGGCCCAGATCAAAGCCTTTAGTGGTCGTTTCTCCCTTCGCCGCATAACACCAGCCGCCGCAGGCGTTATTCGCGTTGTGGGGAATGCTGGAAATCAGTTCAGCTTCGTTGTCTTTAACAATATTGAAAATAGCCAGCGAGGCGTTTAGCTTCCCTTTGTAAAACTCCCCTTTGATTCCTGCTTCGTAATTGGCACCGAGTTCCGGTTCCAGCGTATTCCCGTTAGTGTCCCTTACGGTTTGTGGATTAAAAATATTGGAATAGCTGACATAGGCCGATGCCCAGCTACCCAGATCGTAGATCAGCCCGAAATAGGGGGTGGTTTCCGCATTCTCATCGCGAACAGTGTCGTTGTACTCATAGTGATACCAACTGACGCGACTGCCGATTATGGCGTTGAGTGAATGGGTTAAATCAAAATGTCCCGCCGCATAACCACCGTATTGTTCCGTCACCAAATCGCTGATGGTGGTGTCAAGGACGATTTCGGGGCGGGGTACACTTGTTTGCGGGTTAAAGGTATAGAGATTGGTGGCATAGTCGGTGCCATCGCCACTTCTTCCATTCCATATTTGTTCGGTCCAGTTGCCGCCAATCACAACCTCGTGACCGCGTCCAAACAGCGCGACCGGACCACTCAAAAAGAACTCAACGTCGTCGCTGGTTTCCTGGTTGTACTGCCCCCAGCGGGAGAATACGGCATCGCCAGTGGTCGAATCGAAACTGGACAGGGTGCCGAACAGCCAGTCGGCTTCGGATTTTAATTGTGACCCCTGCAGGGTCAATTGCCAGCCAGCAGACAGTTTCTGTTCCAGCCGGATTTTGTAAGTGGTGGCATATTTGTTCCACTGATTCCACGCCGGTGCCAGAAAAGTTGACTGATTCCAATTTAGGTCCTGGCCGTCATTGTCTACAGGCAATCCACTTCGATCGGTAACATTGTCGTAAATATCCTGCTTCTGGATGCTGACTGACGCCAATGTGCTGTCAGTCAGATCGGCATCCACAACGGCGTAGAACACTTTTTTCTTTTCTTTTTCGTAATTGCGAAATGATTTCCCGGCGTTATCTACCGCTACAACGCGCCCGCGCAAACCGCCCTCCGAGGTGAGCGGGCCTGAGATATCAGCGACTATGCGCTGCGCATCCCATGAGCCGACACTGATACTGGAGGAAGCTTGAAGGGTATCGGTAGGCCGCTTATACACCATGTTAATGACACCGCCAGGCTGCCCCGCACCATTCATTAAGCCGGTCGCGCCCAGCAATACTTCGGTGCGGTCAATCAGCGCACTGTCCGGGCCAGCAACAACGCCACCGTCAATGCCGGAGGTAGACGGCAAACCGTCATACTGGATTGCCATGGCGTAACTCCTGGCGGTATAGCTGCGTCGATCACCGTCGGTGTGACCTGTACTGACGCCTGGAACAAGCATTAAAACATCTTCCATGTCCTGCATTGCAAAATCATCCATCATCTGATGGGTGACCGAATTAACGATTTGCGGCGTTTGCCTGGGCGTGAGTTTAAGTTTTGTGGCGGTACTGGTTTCAGCCAGCGTGTAGGAACGGGTTGCCTCGGTTGAGGCATTGGGCACAGAGCTGGAAATTTTTACTGATGGCAATGCTATGGCATTCGTGGATATTTTGCGCAAGGTAAAGTTACCACGTCCCTCATTGAGCAACTGAAATTCGGTGTTGGCAAGCAATGTCGAAAATCCCTCGGCTACGGTGTAACTGCCTTGTAACCCGTCACTTTGCAATCCCGCCAGCATCGGCGGGTGGAAGGACAATTGCACACCTGCGGTAACGGCAAATTGGGCCAGTACATCACTGAGCTTGCCCGCTGGAATAGAAAATTGTCGCTGAACGGCAGCCTCCTGAGCATGGGCCGTGTGGGGGACAGCAACGGCAACGCCGCCAATACCGACCAGAGCAAGAACCGTCGCCACCGTCAGCATCCTGGACCTGGTGTGATATTGATGAGCTGGCGATAGTTTCAGGTCCCGTCGGGAATGTGTTGTTAACTGCATGGTTTTTCTCGTTGCGATGGTTGGATTAACGGGCATTACTCATAGGCGTCTCTCTGAGACGCAGTGAGAGGAAAAAGTCGGGACACCAGGTGAATAGTTACCGAGTTGGCTGGATCTCCGCTTGCGCGATTCAACATACCGGGCGGCAGTTTATACGAAAATAAATGATACTGATAATGATTCGCATTCTATAGCATGAGAATGGATTAGTGCAAATTCAATCATTGGCGGCAAGTAAGCACTCTGTCACAGATTTTGACGCTCCAGAGCGAGATATGCACAGACGGCGCGCTTAGGCGCCCGTGACAGGCGTTCTGTGTACGTAGTTTTGTGTTTGCTATGGCGCACAAGGGCGCATATGCCGTAGCTACCTCGGTTGCAGAGGTTGTGTCTTTATAATGCGGAATAATGTATGTGCTGCGGATGTGGCGCGGGCGCGGGCGATTTCCTCCCGATGGGATGCGCAAAGGGAGGTAAAGGAAACGTTGTGGATCTGTTGCCGTGGCGCGGCTTAAGCCGTTTTTACCGGGCACTGGGGTTCGCGCCTGCTGGTCGCTAAAATCTGGCTGGCGTCACACTATATCGCTAATTATTTGTCGGTTTGAAAGCCGTCTGATAACTTGGTTTGCTCGGCAAGTAATATTGCAAATTTACGTTTTCGAGGCAGGCCAGCGGCTGCTTTGCGCAAACCAATCTGAGGCAGCATGAAAAAGATCATAATATACAGCGTGCTATTGGTGCTAACCGCCTGTGGTGCCGACACCGGGCCGGACGTTTCATCGAGTTCCAGCTCATCCACCTCCAGCAGTTCCAGCTCATCCACCTCCGGCAGTTCCAGCTCATCCACCTCCGGCAGTTC
>CAYSTJ010000004.1:118953-130452 GCA_964434105.1 uncultured Cellvibrionaceae bacterium
GCAGTTCCAGCTCATCCACCTCCGGCAGTTCCAGCTCATCCACCTCCGGCAGTTCAACCAGTTCCAGCAGCGCCAGCAGCTCATCGGGTGGTGCAACGACAGACCCGCCTCCCTCGGACGATGAATCGTGGACAGCCACGGTGCCTTTTCGCATCTCGGGCCAGGACGCCATTCACGATCCGTCCACTATCGTACGCGATGGCGATACATACTGGACTTTCGGCACTGGGCAGGGCGCCGGTCGTCCTGTCAACGCGCTTTACTCTTACGATTTGATGACCTGGTACCAGGGCGAATCGCCAATACTCCCACACACCTACCCCGATTGGATCGACGACGAATTGCCAGTTTTCGATGGCAATTTCTGGGCGCCAGACATTATTGAAATGAATGGCCGGTACTATCTGTACTATTCGGCATTTTCTTCGACCGTGCTCAACTCGGCGATCGGTGTGATGGTGACGGACTCGCTGAACGACCCGGACTGGCGCGACCTGGGGATGCTGGTGTCGACCAGAAGCGAGCCACGCTCCTCGCGAAACGAGCCAGTTAACGCCATTGATGCAGGCGTTTATCGCGATGCAGACGGTAACGCATGGATCACTTACGGCTCGCATTACGCCGGTATTTTTATTCGCCAGCTCGATCCCGATACGGGGCTGTTACTCAACAATACCCGCTTCAACGCTGCCGGCAATAACGGTGGCTGGAATGAATATGAAGCAGCACAGGTACAATACATCAACGGCTACTATTACCTGTTTGTAAACCTTGGTGAATGCTGTGCTCAACTCGACAGTAATTACATTCTTTACGTAGGCCGCTCTTCCAGTCCTACGGGGCCATTTATTACCCAAAGCGGCCACAACTTATGGAATGGCGACGTTATCAGTCAGCAGCAGATTAACGCGGGTGTAACCACAGGCTCGGTGCTCTCGACCCGACCGGGAAGAGTCGGCCCGGGGCACTTTGGTTATCTGCGACACAAGGGGCAGGATCTGGCGTCCATTCACTACTATGGGGGCAATGACGGCTGGGGTCATCTGGCGATTCTGGAAATGACTTTCGTCAACGGGTGGCCTGTCTTCAATTATGATTTTGAGCTACGCCAGTAAAGCAATTGATTCTGGCAGGCATAATTAGCCCGCCATGACAGCTAATCCGACCAGCCAGCCCGAAGACCAACCAGTCCGACAGGCATCGTCGAGCCGCGGCACCTGACCGTGGCCCGACCGGCCGGGCGTATTTTTATGATGCGCCGATAAAACGGCGGGAGGCCTTAAGGTGCGCCCCATGAAATGTTCGGGGGGCTGCCGCGATCATCGAACGGTGGCGCATTGCCAGGTTCATCCTTTAAAACCCTGTCCGCGAAATCCATTATGGCGCCGACTTCACGCGAAGTCATAGTGCCGTGTCCATGCGCGTCGGCGACAAAACCAATCATATCTTCGGCGCCCAGAAATTCATAGACAAGACGGGCCGCCCACATGGATTTATACGGGCCGGCAACGTCGGTGCCATTGCCATTGCGAGTGTCCTGAGTGCCCTCTTGTACAATGAGGGCGCGTGGCGCAACCAGTGCGGCGATGGCGTGCGCATCGAAAGGCAGGCGATAGGTATTGTCATGTGCCCAGTTATTGACGAAGCCATCGGTAAACCAGTTTGGCGCACCGTCAATTTCGAAAATAGTTTCGCAGCAACCGTTAAATTTATTGGCTTTGTCGTCATTGTCCTCACCGACGCGCCAGCTGGCTATGCCGCCGTGGCCGCCACCAGCAGGTACTGTCAGCGCGATCCGATCGTCGAATGCGCCTGCTACCAAAGCGGCTTTTCCAAAGCGGGAGTATCCGGTGACCGCTATCTTTTGCGGATCTATACCCACTTCTGGGGTACCTTCCAGAGCATCGATGATGCGGTGGACGCCCCAGGCCCAGGCCATGAGATTTCCGGTGCGCGGGCTGGCGCTTCCATAGAGAGTATAAAAAGCCCCCGAGGTGCCGTTGTCGGCCGCGACCGGATTGGGATCCATCGTGATATACGCGATATCGCGTGAAGTGGTCACATCGGAGGTAATGCCAGGCATGCCGAAAAACCCACCGCCGCCAATCACCACAAACGCCGGAAACGGGCCGGTACCACTGGGCTTGGTGATCGTTGCATTAAATGAAGCGGTTTTTCCCTCAGCGGATACCGTCACGGTTAATGTGTCGTTGGCGTAGGAGGCGCTCACGCTATCGGGGTTGGACGGTAGCGGACCGTATTGAATGGCTTTTATCAATGCACTCAACGCTTGTCGCCGACATTGCCAATCTCCGGTTGATTCAACGCGGCTTCCGTCTTCGAATTGGAACGGGTCAGGTAATTGACGTTGTTCGGAATAGTCGCCTGGTGTGCGGGAAATGGTTGAAGGCGGTATGGCGCAGTTCGCCGCGGCGGCGCCTGACGAACTGCTCGAAGATGAACTGCTCGAAGACGAACTGCTTGAAGACGAACTGCTTGAAGACGAGCTGCTTGAAGATGAACTGCCGACAGGGTCACTTCCCGCACCGCACCCCAAAGTGATTGCTAAATAGGAGCCCAGCAGGACTCGAGGAACATAATAAAAGCGCATGCAGGATTGCCTCTTTGGTTGTTTTTCTGGTGGTGGTCATAACAAGTTTTCGGGAAAGAAGGGCCGGCAAATCACTGGTAGCGATAGAGCTTCACCTTTTGCATTCCGAATATGCCGGGTACCAGCCGGACATGGCGCCCCTGATGGGTTTGGTCGCCGTTGTTCCAGAGCAGGTTTTTCCATTGCCCGTTATTAAACTCCACGCTTTCTGCAGAGACGATGCCGGCCTGCTCGTTCGGATTAACCGAATCAAACGTGATCGTGAGTCCGATACCTGCAAAAAGAAATTCATCGTCGGACAACTGCATAACCATACCGCCGGCGGGAATATGCGGGCCACGTGACGTATCGCCGCTTTCATTGATGACGCCATCGGCCAGGGACGGCGGTGGCGCATTCTCGAAAGCGACGTTCATTTCATAATCGCCAAGGCGAACACGCTGCGGGGCTTTTTGTTGATCACTTATCTTAAGTAGCCCGCGCATGCGCCCATCGGCCTGATGCGCCAGAATAAGCGGCTCAAGTTGCTCAATCAGGCCATAACTTTCAGTCAACAGCTGCTCAGCCAGACCCGATATGGACTCAATGCCAAACGGACTAAAACCGATTGCGTTGTATTCGGCAAACGCCGCGAGCGCATTCACCGCGGCCGTCTCATTTCTAAGCGCCTCGGGAACGAACAACGGGTTGGCGCTTTCGGTATAGCGCTCGGCCCAATACGAAAAATTGGGAAAGTAAATATCCGGCGCAATAAAGTCTATTGATGGTGCGGCAGCGCGCCAAACGTCGATTAAATGGGGCAGGGGGCCGGCGCTAACGTACTGCCCGGGCTGATATCCCGGTCGGATCAGTGCGGCATTGACAAACATTGGCAGTGCATACTCCTTTTTGCCTGCTCGGGTCACCTGCTCGGTATAGTGCGCAAAATGCCAGGCCATAAAAAGCTCCTCGGTGTGCGCTGAGTCGCCGAAAACTTCTACCCAGCTTCCCTGCATTTTGTAACCTGACTTTGCCCACTGCGCGCCGAGCGTTGGCGCGAGGCGGCTTTTGTGCTTGTGCAGGTATTGCATAAGCTCCGCGGGCACTGGAGATTGGTAAAGTTCATTGGCCTTTTCACTGTACTCTCGGGCAGATTCGACCATGCCAATCTCGTTCTCTGGTTGTACCATGACGACGGTTTGATGCTTGTCGACACGCTTCACGTGGCGCATAAGTGCAGCAAAGGCGCGGGCATCGGCTTTGTAACTTTCCGCGTGAAACGGGGATAGAATCTCATATGCCCGCCCGTCTTTGTCTCGCGCGCGGGGAAACCGTTTGTAGTCCGTTTTTACCCACGGTGGCGCGTAAGAAGACATGCTGTTTTTCCAGCTCCCAAACCAGAGCAGCACCAGCTTCATGTCGTGTTTGCGCGCCCGGTCAATCAACCCATCGACCAGGCTGAAATCGAACTTTCCCTCCTGGGGCTCAGAAAGGTCCCAGTAAACGGGCGCAAGAACCGTGTTCATATTTAGCGCCGCGAATTTGTCCCAGTATTGGTTGAGGTAGTCCAGATTGGAGGCGGTGGAATTGCCCAGCTCGCCGCCTCTGATTAAAAAGGGTTGATTATTAACGATTAACTGCACTGCGTTGCCATTCTGCCGCAAGTGCGGCAGCGAGTCGGCCGCAGCGGCGGCGGTAAAAGCGGACAGGAGAACAAATACCAGTTTTTTAAGCATAAAATTCCCAATAGATCAGCGGGTTAAAAAAGTGTGCGTCTATAGCAATACGGCTTATTGAAGCCCGGAACCGTAAAACAGAACCGTAAATATCAGGTACCGTAACAGCTGCAACAAAGTTAAGCTAAGCGCTCCGCTGGTGATAAGTCCAGTGCGGTATGCCTTCCGATCTGGCGGCACTGCGGCGCCTCCGGTTCGCCAGTTTGCCGAGTATTGGACATTCGGGGCCTTGCGGGCCGTCCAGTCGGGTTAGAAGTATATAGGGTAAACGTTTACCCTGCATGTTATCGGTCTTTTGCCTGCCGGGTGCTGCGCGAGTTCTCATTTTTGTTGCGGCAGGTAAGTGCGGCCGTCAGGTTGGGCCGTGGAATAGTGGGGGCCTGAATAGTGGGGGCGGTTGTGGGTCGTTTAGCGGTCACGGCTGGCGTGGGTTGCGCCTGTGCTGTTGCGCTGGAATTTAATCACTGACTCCCGTTTGACGACCGTGGCGGCGTACTTGAAGGTAATGCCCGGCTCCGGCCTTTCACCGGCGGCGTATCGCAGGGCAAGTTCAGCGGCTCGCATGGCCATTACCTCAATCGGATAACGCAATGTCGTTAGCTTTGGCCGGCAATACTTTGCCAGGAGCACATCGTCGTAACCAATAACGGAAACGGCATTGGGGACATCAATATTGTGGTCCAGTAGAGTGCTCATGGCGCCAGACGCCATGGCATCGTTGTAGGCCATGATCGCCGTAAATTCGAGGCCTTTTGCCAGTAGATTCTGCACAGCTGTTTCGCCGCCTTCCTGGTCGGGCGTGCTGAATTCAATGCACGAATCCGGCAGTTCGATACCCAGCTCCGCTAACGCTTCGCGTATACCCTGAATGCGCTGGCCGGGGTCTTCAATTTGATACTTGCTGCTGATGACGGCGACCTTCCTGTGACCCTGATTGGCGATATATCTCGCCATAGTGCGCCCGCCAGCGACATTGTCGTGCCATACGCAGCGGTGGGCAATTTCCGGGATGTAGCGATTAATCAGAACAAAACCGGGTACCTGGCCGGCGAAGTTGATGAGCGCATCGTTATCCAGCGCCTTGCTGTGGACGACCATGGCCTCACATCGGTGCTCCAGCAGGGTTTCTATTGCCCTGCGCTCTGTATCCTGCTGGATGGACCCGGCACTCATCAGTATTTGGACATTCTGCGGTCGGGCGACCCGCTCAATACCGTGGGCGAGGGTTGCAAAGAAAGGGTCACGCAACTCGGCCAGCACAACACCCAGCGACGCGCTGCGCCGGGTTACCAGTGCGCGGGCATTGGCATTGGGGCGGTAACCCATCGCTGCCATGGTTTGTTTAACGCGCTCGCGCGTCGCGGCGCCCACTTTGGGGCCGTCGTTAATCACGCGAGACACGGTAGCCAGCGATACACCGGCCGCTGTCGCGATATCTTTGATTGTCGCCATGTCCAGACCTGCTTTCTAAAGGCCGGCGCCCGCTTCACTTGCTCTGGCCGCGCCTGATTTCGCTGCCAAGATAGCAGATTCCCCGGGGAGTCGCAGCTGGCTTTACCGGGTGCAACTGGCTTTATCGCGTGTAACTGGCATGCCCCCCCCCGGCGGCTGCCGTCGGACCCGGTGGGTCGATAGTGAGACTTGTTATTGGAAGGGTAAACGTTTTACCATTGGCATAGCGTTTTAACGGGCGTGGTCTTTTACGGCAGTAGCGCCGCAGATCGGCGCGTACCCGGCAGTGACAGGTTGAACGATATGTCGAATGAATTTAAGGTCGCCGACTATCCGCATCGGCGGCTTAATCCAATGACCGGCGACTGGGTGCTTGTGTCGCCTCATCGGTCAGAGCGTCCATGGCAAGGGCAGGCGGAGGCGTTACCGATCGACAGGCCGCCGACATTCGACCCGACCTGCTACCTGTGCCCCGGTAACATCAGAGTCAACGGGAAGCGTAACCCGGAGTACGCATCGGTTTATGTGTTCAGCAATGATTTTGCCGCGCTGAGAGACGCCGTCCCCGACGATTTCAGTGATGATCCGCTGTTTACGATGAGAGCGGCGCAAGGGTGTAGCCGGGTGATCTGCTTTTCTCCCGACCACAGCAAAACCCTGCCGGAACTCTCTCAGCAAGCGCTTGAAGATGTTGTTGCCTGCTGGAAGTCACAGACGGCAGAACTGGGAAGCCGGTATCAATGGGTACAGGTATTCGAAAATAAAGGTGCGGTGATGGGGTGTTCAAATGCGCACCCCCATGGGCAGATCTGGGCCCAGAACGAACTGCCGACAATGGCTGTCCGCAAACAGAAGTGCTTCTCTGCCTATATGAAACGGCACTGCGGTAACCTGCTCATGGACTATGCGGCCCGGGAGCAGGCAATTGGACAGCGCGTCGTTTGCGAGAACGGCCACTGGCTGGTGGTGGTTCCCTATTGGGCGGCGTGGCCCTTCGAAACGCTATTGTTGCCGAAATTTGCCGTTGCCTATATGAGCGATCTGACATCGCAACAGTCGAAGACGCTGGTCGATATCATACGTCGCATCACCACCGCTTACGATAATCTGTTCAGGATTTCTTTCCCCTATTCCATGGGTTGGCACGGTGCGCCTTATGATGGTCGCAATCATCCGGAGTGGAATCTCCACGCGCACTTTTTCCCGCCACTGTTGCGCTCCGCAAGCGTCAAAAAATTTATGGTCGGTTACGAGATGCTGGCCGAGGCGCAGCGGGATCTTACGCCGGAGCAAGCGGCCCAGACTCTGCAGTCACTGCCGCCTGAACATTACAAAAGCGGAGCAAAAGGGTGACGATGGGGAACCTGAAGCGTGTATTTCAGCTGCACTTCGGCCGCCTGCCCCGCGTAGTCGTGACGGCGCCGGGGCGGGTCAATCTCATTGGCGAACACACTGATTACAATCAGGGCTATGTATTGCCTGCGGCGATTAATTTCGCGACCCGCGTCGTTGCTGCCGCGCGCAATGATCGCAATGTTAACGTGATTGCCATGGACTACGGCAACAAGCGCAATTGCTTTCGCCTGGATGACATACCGTTTGATCAAAGCGATCGCTGGAGCAACTACGTGCGCGGTGTGTTGCGGGCACTACAAAAACACCATGCCATCGGTGGGGCCGATTTGCTGATTACCGGCAATGTGCCACAAGGGGCGGGGTTGAGTTCGTCGGCGTCTCTGGAGATTGCAGTTTTGAAAGCGTTTTCCGATCTATATCAGCTGGAGCTGGATGGGATAGCAGCGGCCCTGCTGGGGCAGCAAGCGGAGAATGAATTTGTCGGCTGTGCCTGCGGAATCATGGATCAGCTGGTATCGGCAATGGGTCGGGACCGGCATGCGTTGCTGCTGGACTGCCAGTCGCTGGCGTTTCGCACCACGCCGATCCCGCCCGATTATCAGCTCGTCATCGTCAACTCCAATATCCGGCGCGGCCTTGTCGGCGGTGAGTACAACGCGCGTAGACAACAGTGCGAGCAAGCGGCAACCGTCATGGGTGTGGCCTCACTGCGGCAGGTCGATCTGGCTATGCTGCGGTACCATCAAAAGTCGATGACCGACACGATTTATCGACGCGCGCATCACGTGGTTACCGAAAACCAGCGGACGCTTGACCTTTTCGCGGCACTTGAATCCGGGCAGAACCAACGCATTGCCGAGCTGATGTGGCGTTCTCACCAATCCATGCGCGACGATTTTGAGATCACCGTGCCGCCTGTCGATCACCTGGTCGAATTGATTCAGGCGGTGCTGGGTGAACAAGGCGGCGCAAGAATGACCGGCGGGGGATTCGGAGGCTGCGTTGTGGTGCTGGCTCCACAAGACGCGGTGTCTGCAATTTTGGACGCCGTGGAGCGGCAGTACCAGCCGGGTGCCGGAATTGGGGCAACCGTCTACATTTGCACAGCGGAAAAAGGCGCGTTCGTATAAGCCGGCCATGATCGGACAAAAATTAATGGTAACTATTCAGCGCATATCGCAGCTGTTCAGATTGCGTCCGGATTTGTTCAGAGCAAGGCGAAAAATGTGAGTTTACGCATGTCAATATGCCGCGCATCCTGCGCGTCGCCCTACGGGCCGCCTGGCCAGGCGTTCAAACCTGTTGCCGGCAGGTTTGTGACCATTTTTTAACGGCGCTTTCATTTGTAAGTGCAGGGGCAAATCGGGGCGTAAGCTGAATCGTTACAAAATAATAAGGCGGATTTGAAGGTTAGGCTCTATGAATATGCACCCGGTGGATTTAACGGTTTTTACACTCTACGTATTGACGATCATCGGCATAGCCTGGTGGGTATCGAGAGAAAAAGGGGGGCATCACAAGAGCGCCAACGACTACTTTCTCGCCGGAAACAGCCTGCCGTGGTGGGCCATTGGCGCATCGCTGATTGCAGCAAACATATCCGCAGAGCAAATCATCGGTATGTCGGGTTCGGGATATGTGATCGGACTCGGTATTGCCTCGTACGAGTGGATGGCGGCGCTTACGCTGATAGTTGTGGGCAAGTATTTCTTACCGATTTTCCTGCAACGCAGAATATACACGATGCCGCAATTCCTGGAGCAGCGTTACGACTACCGTGTTCGCGCTGTGATGGCCGTTTTCTGGCTGGGTGTTTATGTGTTTGTCAACCTGACCGCGGTGCTTTGGCTCGGCGCTTTGGCCATTAATACAATCGCCGGTGTTGATGGGTACCACGGTATGCTGTTTTTGGCAGCGTTTTCGCTGGTTTACTCGATTTATGGCGGCCTGAAGGCTGTCGCCATGACCGACGTGATCCAGGTGGTGCTGTTGGTGGTCGGTGGTCTGTTTCTGACTTATTCTGTGCTAGCGTTGCTGGGCGATGGAAGTGGTGCCTGGCGCGGTTTTGTCGCTCTGACACAAGCGCTGCCGGAAAAGTTCGATATGATCCTCGCGCCCTCCCACAGCCACTATGGCGACCTGCCCGGCCTGTCGGTGCTGGTTGGGGGATTGTGGATCATGAACCTGTCCTACTGGGGGTTCAATCAATACATCATTCAGCGTGCCCTGGCGGCCAAAGATCTGCAGGAAGCGCAAAAGGGGATTGTATTTGCGGCATTTTTAAAATTGTTGATGCCGCTGATCATTGTGGTGCCGGGTATTGCGGCAGTCTTGTTGGTGCCGGATCTCCAATATGCTGACAACGCCTATCCGTCCCTGCTCAACCTGATGCCAATAGGCTTGAAAGGGCTGATCTTCGCTGCACTGGTGGCCGCCATCGTCTCTTCCATTGCCTCTATGACAAACAGTATCTCCACCATTTTCACCATGGATCTGTACGCCAGCCGGTGGCCATTGAAAAGCCAGCGTCATTATGTGCTGGTAGGTCGTATTGTCAGCGTCCTGGCGTTGCTTATTGCCATGCTGGCGGCGCGGCCGTTGTTGGGACAGTTCGAGCAGTCTTATCAGTATATTCAGGAGTTCACCGGGTTCTTTACGCCGGGCATCGTATCCCTGTTCCTTTTGGGCATGTTCTGGAAGCGTACAACAGCGAACGCCGGGCTCGTTGCGGCAATAGGCTCGGCGGCCTTTAGCGTCGCCTTCAAGCTGCTGTGGCCAGAGCTGCCGTTTATGGACAGGGTAGGCGTCGTGTTTATTTTGTGTATGCTGGCGGCAGTGGTGGTGTCCCTCTGCGGGAAGAAGCCGAGCCGGGAGCATGCGGTGGAACTGTCTGATATCAGTTTTGCGACGACGTCCGGCTTCAACCTGTCGGCTGTGGCCGTGATGATAATACTGACGGCGTTCTACACCGCCTGGTGGTAGTGCTGCGCGCCTCCGGATTCGCTGTCGGGAAATCGATCACCATACTTCGGCTCTGTGCCTGAAACGCCAGATGATGCCGGCCAGTCAAAACACTCGTCGTGCCGCAGGGTCCCCCGGAGCACAGCTTTCTGGTAGGATGCGGCGCAACCCTGATATCCTGGCGCGCTGAAGCAACAGGGCATAGCCGGTAATCAGCGCAATGAGCAGAGCCGACACATCGGAATGTTTAAAAGAGGTTAACTATTGAGCTCACGCCTCAATTTGCCCCTGTGCCTACAAATGAAAGCTGCGCAAAAAGATGGTCGCAAACCTGTCGGTAGCAGGTTTGAGTGCCTGGCCCGGTGGGTGAAGCGCAGGATGCGCGACGTATTGACATGAGTAAACTCACACTTTTCGCCTTGCTCTGAACAAACCTGGTCGCAAACTGATCAGTTACGACACGAGCTGAATACTGACTAAAATATATGAAAAAAATCGCCAGCAAAGTTGCCAAAATTCTCCGCAAAGAAGCCGCCAGTTCTCTCGTTTCCCTGGAAGCATATAAAGAGTCCCGGCGCTATGCAACGGAGGCAGCGGCCTCCATTCGACACATGGATGCCTTGATAGAAAAAGGGTACCAACCGGTACATGCTGCCTATTTACATACCCAGAACCTGCTGTCAGTGCTGCTGGAGTTGCTGTTGATGCTGCCGGCGCTGGATCGCTTTAATCAGGCTCTGGGTACCGCTGAAGAAGAATATATGCCGAGTGGCCCTCCACAGAGTTCTGTGACCACATCCTATTTTGTTTCGTGGTCGTCATTTGATCTGGCTATCGGACTGCAGAAAGAGACACTGACATCGATAACCCTGGACTTGAAGGATATTTTAAAGTTGTCTCCGGAAATCGTGTCGTTAATGGAATACTTCAACCAATCCCGCATGGGTATTTATGAGCACAGCGGTTTTGATCAGGAATGCATTCGCTTGCGAGATATCAACACTCAGCGATCTGTAAGTGTATTCAACCCGTCAGGGTATCGGGGTACGCCTGGCGAACTCTGGTTTGTCAGGTTGTTGCCCAACCCTGTAGCGCCGGAAGACAAATGCATTTGCTTTACCACACCCTACGTATTGACTGCAACACGAAGCGAGTGGGAGGCGTTTTTCCAACGCGGCGTATGGCGCAAACAGCAGCGATGGAGCGAAGAACAGCAATTAAAGTACGGCCTTACGCCCTGTTCGTGGATGGAATACATACATCAGGCCTATTTGGGTATCAATAACGAATTTACCGCTATATTTTTGGCCGGAGTGCCCGATCTCGGGCGGACACGCCCGCATTTCAGTGCGATGTATCCCGCCAGACTACCCGAAGCGAGTGGTTTTTCGGGGGTGTAGTTCA